>JAFUKD010000015.1 GCA_017467905.1 Phascolarctobacterium sp. | reverse complement strand
GGCGATTACAGCACCAATGGTATGTCTGTAAGTGCAGAATTTGGCAAACGTATTGAACAAGGCAATGGCTTGTGGATTGAACCCCAAGTTGAATTGACCTATGGTACTGTTGACAGTGCGAATGTTGCGTTTAGCAATGGTTACAAAGCACACTATGATAGCATGGATAGCTTTATCGCTCGTGCAGGCTTCGCACTGGGTAAAGACATCAAACAAGGTAATGTTTATGCTCGTGCATCCTACCTGTATGACTTTGATGGTGAAACTACTACTCAATTTGAAGGTGGTAAACCTATCGAAGAAGACTTCGGTGGCGGCTGGTGGGAAGTTGGCGTAGGCGCTAACATTAACCTGTCCAAAGCAACCTACATCTA
Source organism: Phascolarctobacterium sp. (assembly GCA_017467905.1). GTDB lineage: Bacteria > Bacillota > Negativicutes > Acidaminococcales > Acidaminococcaceae > JAHHUH01. The sequence continues at coordinate 4,219 of JAFUKD010000015.1, read as the reverse complement.
TGCTGATGTTGAAAAGACCTTTGGCGGCGAAGTAGATACCAACTGGCAATGGAACTTGGGCGTAAGATATAGCTTCTAATTTAATGAACCTCTCAATAACTTCGTGACAGAGCTTCTTTCAGGGGCGCGATAACAAAAAATAAGGCTCTCGCTCGTAATGGGCGAGAGCCTTTTGTTAAATATTATCTGTTGTTTTTAAAGAAGTTAAGAGCAACTTCGGGGAAGGAAGCGTAGCTGAGTACGTCTTCTACAGAAGCGTTGGGATAGCCTGCTTCCGCCAGCTGTTGGGTAAGTTTTTCCATTTGGGGCGGAATGTCATCAGCGGGGCGATGGTCAATTTGTGGGGTGTTGCCAATAGCCATCTTCTTAATTTCTTCGTTGATGGGAGCCGGAGTGCGACCGTATTTGCCCAAAATTAAGTCTTTAACTTCGCGGGGAATCATTTTGTAGCGGCCAAAGGTTACGTTCATAACTGCCATAGAGCCTACGATTTGGCTGGTAGGGGTTACCAGCGGAGGATAGCCGAGGTCTGCGCGCACGCGAGGCATTTCTTCCAGTAATTGTTCGTATTTATCAGCAACGCCCATTTCTTTCATTTGGTTGAGCAGGTTGGAAAGCATGCCACCGGGGATTTGGAAGGTGAGTACCTTCGGGTCAATGGGGATGTTGGTGTTGAGTTTGAAGTCGTTGGTCAAAGAAGCTTTAACTTGCTTGAAGTGGTCTGCTAAATCGTGCAGGGCAGTCAGCTTCAGACCAGTATCGCGGGGATGGCCTTCCAAGGTTGCAACAATGGATTCAGTGCAAGGTTGGCTGGTTGCTACAGAGAAGGGAGAGAGTGCGGTGTCGATAATGTCAACGCCGGCTTCTACAGCTTTCAGGTAAGTCATATCGCCCATGCCGCTGGTGAAGTGGGTGTGCAGGTCGATAGGAACGTTCAGTTCTGCTTTCAAACTGCGTACCAAGCTTTCTGCTGCAAAGGGACGGAGCAAGCCTGCCATGTCTTTGATGCAGATGGAATCTGCGCCCATTTGTACCAGCTCTTTACCCAAGTTAACAAAGTCGCTGTCTTTATGATAGGGGCTGATGGTATAAACGATGCAGCCTTGAACGTGAGCGCCTGCTGCTTTAGCGGCTTTCATTGCACATTCCAGGTTGCGGGTATCGTTTAATGCGTCGAAGATACGAATGATGGAAACACCATTATCAACGGAGCGTTTAACAAATTCGGTTACAACGTCATCAGCATAATGGTTGTAGCCCAAAACGTTTTGACCACGCAAAAGCATTTGGATGGGAGTTTTAGGGAGATGTTTTTTAAGAGTGCGCAGTCTTTCCCAGGGGTCTTCGTTTAAAAAGCGCAGGCAGGAGTCAAAGGTTGCGCCGCCCCAAGCTTCTACAGCGTGGTAGCCGATGTCATCGATTTTTTCCAGAACGGGAAGCATGTCGCCGATACGCATTCTGGTTGCTGCCAGGGATTGGTGACCGTCGCGCAAAACGGTTTCAACTATTTTCAAGGGTTTGTTGCTCATAAAGTTTCTCCTTTTCAAAATATATTTCTTCATATTGATATTCAACTGATAATTTAATTATAGCATAACTATTTGCTACTGCCTACTGCACGAAGACGCAGAAGATAATTTTTTAAAAAGAAAACACCCACAGCTTGTAGCTGCGAGTGTTCACTATTAGTTATTTTTTTGACCGAGAATTTCTTGGATACGCTCTTTCATACTGCGACGGACAGGCTTGTTGCTGACGATGGGTTTGTCTTCATCTTCTTCGTCCCTATCCTTGTCTTTTTTGCGTTTCTTTTTATCTCTGTCTTTCTTGTCTTTTTTATCTTTCTTGTCCTTGTCCTTTTCTAATTCCTCGCGCGCTTTAGCTTTGGCTTTTTCTTCTTCCAGCTTTTTAGCCATTTCTTTTTCCAGCTCTGCGGTTTCGTCCTGGAGGATTACCGGTTCAGGAGGAATTTCCACGCCGGGGTTTACGAAATCGCTGACGGGAATGTTCTTGTGGGCGTTCAGCATAAAGTCGTGCCAAATGGAAAGGGGAGTGCCGCTACCGGACATGTTATCAAGAGTTCTGTTGTTGTCGTCGCCAACCCACACTGCAGTGCTTAAATCCGGAGTGAAGCCAACGAACCAAGCGTCAACGTAGTTATCAGTGGTGCCGGTTTTGCCTGCTGCCGGACGTCCAATGCCCATGCCGCCACCGCTGCCCCAAATGAGGACATCTTCCAACATATTAACGGTGGTGTAAACGGGTTTGGGATCCATTACGCGTTTAGCAACTGTTTCCTGCTCGTAAAGAACCTTGCCGTGGGCGTCGGTAACCTTGAGCAGGGCGAAGGGCTTGCACAAAATACCATTAGTAGCAAATACGCCATAAGCAGATGCCATTTCCAAGGGGCTTACGCCGTGGCTAAGACCGCCGATTGCCATGGAAAGGTTGGCATCAGTGTATTTACCTTCGTTGACCAAGGTGCTAATGCCCATCTTTTGGGCGGTTTCTACAACCTTATGAACTCCAACCTCGCGCGCTAATTTAATTGTAGGAATGTTCATGGAGCGAGCGAGTGCAGTACGCAGGCTTACCTTGCCATACCATTTTTTAGTAACGTTTCTGGGTTTCCAGTCTTTATCGAATTCTTCTTCCTTATCTTCCATAATGCTAGCGGGGGTAAATCCATTAGCCATACCTGTGAGATAAACGAAGGGCTTGAAGGAAGAACCGGGTTGACGTACAGAAAGGGTTGCGCGGTTGAACTTGTCCTGACCGCGACCGCCAAGCATTGCTTTAACGTGACCGGTGTTGGGGTCAATGGCAACTAAGGCAACTTGCGGTTGGGTAAGCTTGTTTTTATCGGTGTAAGCCGTAGGCGGCTTGGAAGAATTGCTTGCAACCTTGGGGGCTTCCGGTAAATACTTGAGAGATTCAATGGCAGCCTTTTGCATATCGCTGTCTAAGGTGGTGTAAACCTTTAGACCGCCTTTGTAGAGAGCTTCTGCACCCAGCTCGTCAATAACCTTTTGGGTAATCATATCAATGAAGTAAAAGTTAGGATTAGAAGTTTTCTTGCGGGATGTTACCAGCTTGAGCTCTTCTGCCTTGGCTTTTTTACCCTGCTCTTCGGTAATATAACCATACTTAACCATTTGGTCTATTACCAGTTCCTTACGCTCCTTACTTGCCTGCGGGTTTTCGAAGGGGTTAAAGTAGTTGGGGCTTTTGGGGATGGCTGCAAGGGTTGCAGATTCAGCAATGCTTAAATCCTTGGCTTCTTTGCCAAAATAATATCTTGCTGCGCTTTCGACGCCGTATGCACCTTGACCAAAGTAAATATGGTTCAGATACATTTCTAAAATTTCATCCTTGGTGTAGCGTTTTTCCAACTCTCTGGCAAGGAAGGCTTCTTTTATTTTACGGGTGATGGTGCGCTCTTGAGTTAAGAAGGCGTTTTTAGCCAACTGTTGGGTAATGGTGCTACCGCCCTGCACCTCGCGTCCGCTTAAAGTAGAAACAACTGCGCGGGCAGTGCCACGGAAGTCTACGCCCATGTGCTCGTAAAAGCGGTTATCTTCAATAGATATGAAGGCTTGCTGGGTGTGTTCGGGGATGTAGTTGATATTAATTGGAATACGACGTTCTTCGGAGAGGGTGGTGTAGATTAATTCACCCTTGCTATCGTAAAATTCAGAAGCTGCATCCGGCTGCAGGTGTTCGTCCATGTCTTTGGGGGCGAACAGTCCGGAGAAGCCGTACCAAACAGAAACAGCCATAATCATCACAGAGCTTATGAAGATTAACAGTGTTTTAAGAATGGAATATATCATAGTTACCTCGCTTATGGAAAAATTAGGACGCGGCTATACTGCCAACGTCTAAAGTATTATACCACTTAAAGGAAGATTTGTCATTGCTTGGAAGTATTGTTACACGGTTTAGGAAAGAAGTTGTCGAAGGGGAAAAGGTCATATTATATGAAGGAAAATGTTTGGTGAAAATCTTTTGAGAAAAAAGCAAAAAATTTTAAAAAAAGGTGTTGACATATTCTGGGAGTGGTGGTATTATAAACAAGTCGCTGACGTAAGCGACACAACAGAACCTTGAAAACTGAACAATAACCTAGAAAAAAGCGAATGTGCGGGTCAAGCACTTCGAAAGAAGTGTACGACCTAAAAGTCAAAATAATTTCTTTAAAAAATAAGCAGAGCCAATC
>JAFUKD010000014.1 GCA_017467905.1 Phascolarctobacterium sp. | reverse complement strand
CATATAGTCAAGTAATGTTCCATCTCGGATACGAGTTTGATGAAAATGATGTACATGATGTGAAGTTATTGTGTGAGACATTTCATATCGAAGTTCCAAATGAGTATAGATAACGACAAATTCCAATTTGGTGAATTGAATACTGACCGATAGGGGCGAGGTTGAAATACACCTTGCCCCTTTTCATTTGCCTATGGGTATTCATAGAAAATGAATAAAAAGGTCAGTTATACGCACCAATACTTATCTCGGACAGAGAGTTAATTTAAGGAGGGATATTATGTTCAGAGAAATGGAAAGCATTATGGAAGTATCGGTCATATCATTCACAGTACTATTATGTATTACAGTCAAAGCTATAATGGTTTTCACACTCTGGTGTTGTTCGTTATAACGCCTGTCCCAATGGACAGGTGCGGGGATCGCACAAAAAGGGTGGGAGGTTTGTGTGTTCCTGTGTGATTGATGATAAAAAAAAGAAAGGTTGCCCTTTCTTTTTTTTTTAGGATTAGATGGTAATAAGTTTACCATTGTATAACATGAATTTTACAGGATGCTCGAACATCTTCAAGTATTTCTCTGTAAGTTCAGGATTAAGGCTTTGCAACTCATCAGCAGAGCAATCACAAATAAATGCTTTGCCAGCTATCACGTCTATGATTTCACCGTCCTTATCAATGATAGCTCGATTCAAAGGCAAACCATTAAGCTTACCTTCTTCGTTGCAAACAAGACCAACGTATTGATCCTCAAATGGATAAATTATTTCGATGTATCCTTCAACTTCTTCTTGCATGGAAGCTAAATCGTTATCTATTTCTTTGAGGTAAGCAGCTTTGTCAGGTTCCAACATAATTACTTGCATTGTATTTTCTCCTTTCGAGATTTTCTACGGGGATATTCTTATCCCTATAGGGACTAATAGATGATATATATTTTATTTTTTGGGATATACGGTTGAGCAAGTAACGATTCTAAAATATTTCCTCTGAAGGAGCATCGCTATCCTCAACATTTGTTACGTAACTGTCAAAGATATCAGTATTGCGTAACCAAACACTCATTGAATAGCTATCGTTATAGATTACGATTATCTTCGTCCATTTCTGTCCCTCAATGAAGAAATTGTAAGCAACTTCTGGCAGTATTGCCTCCAATCCATCAGTTAGACCAAGGTCTTCAATTTCTTGGTCTGTTTCTGTTCCCTCAAAAATTGCGATGTAACCATAATCGTAGTCATCGGTATGGAAGGATTCTAAGCTAGTCTCACAATCTTCATCGCTCCAGCTCTTTATTCTAGCCAATTCTTCTTTGAGCATAGTGATGATGCGAGCAGGAACACTATTATTAGCTTCTAAAGTCAAGATATCTTTGTAGCATTTTACTTTAAACATATTTCCTCCTAAGCAGCGTTCATTTTTCTTTGGCAGTCATAACATACGGGTTTACCGAATTTGCTTATAGCATATTCAAGAACCTTACTTGATTTTATGGTTGCATGGCATTGACAGCATACATTGTTGGACACATAGGGTGGAGGAGCATCAATTACCTTGGTAGGTTCTGTCTTGTGCTCAATTTGCTTGTTGTTTGGATTAACGTTAAATCTTACCTCACCATCTTTGTCAATTACCTTGAAGGCTGTAAACTTGTTTAGCTCCTTGTCGAAAGTCATTTCTTCAACGAAGAACTTGGCATATGTCTTTGGCTTACCATTATTTCCTAAAGCAACTTCATCATCGTTAAGCTTGATTCTAATATTAGGAGCACAATATAGCTCACGACCAATACCCCAATTAAAACATGCACGTTTGAAAGCATCGCTTGCTTCTCCCTTAGTAGCTTCTGAATTACTAGGAACTCCGACATCTTGTTTGGAAATCCATTCTTTCTTTTCTTCATCATAGATGGATACTGTGCAATATAAGCTATCATTGATGACATCGTGCTTTCTTTGCCAGTTCATAGCACCAAAAACTTCGTCGAGGATCCTCATATCTACTCTCGCGTTCTTGTAAACAAGGAGAATTGCAAAAGTACCTGATTTACCTTGAATGATTTGTGCTACTCGAAGTTCTACGTCAGTTGCAGATAGTAAAGGTATTTCTTTATTCATGGTTATTACCTCACATATAAAAAATTAAAGGACTATCAAATTGATAGTCCTTTTGCTTCTGTATTAGAAGTTGTTAGGCTGCTTTGAACAGTTCATCATCTTCAGCTTCCTTTACGATGATGAGAGCCTGCGGTGAATCGTTGTTAAACAAGATTTTTACACCAACGACTGATGAATCGATTTCAGAAGTGTATTTACCTTTATAAACCGCACGCAATGTATCGTCATCATTGAGAAATTCTAATGCTTGTAAAAGCTGTTTCTTGGTCATCATTTTCTATGTTCCCCTTATTCGTTATTTTCTTCTAAATCAGGAAGGAGCTCTCCACCCTTCCAAACAATCATATGTCGGATTACATCCTCAATAGTGTAGACCTTTCTATCAAGCTTAGTGACCTTGTTGAACTCACTATCAAAAGTGATAGCAACGTAAACGCCTTCTGTTTCTCCCTTGATTTCGTAAGCTAAACGTCTTCTTCCAAGTTTGTCTACATCTATAAGAGTGCCTGCTTCCTTAACGTAGCCAAGCACCTTGTCGATGGTTGCTTGTACCAATCGTTCTTCGACTGGTTTAATTATAATCATCATCTCATACTTCATATTTAGCTTCCTTTCTAAGCAGCCATGCTTTCTTCAACATTTGCAGCAGTATTTTGTTCTTCGTAGGCTTGCTTACAAGCTTTGAATACGTTGCAGTAATCCTGACACTTTCTTCCATTCCAGGATTCACGTTTACTGCAGAAAACTGGTAATACTTCAGTAGCCATAGCTTCTTCAAGTCTACGTTTCTTGATGGCAAAGTAACGCTTGATCCAAATGTCGCTGATTTTATTAACCTTGATAAGGTAAATAGGTTTCTCGACGTTTCGTTCTGCAGCGATTCTAAGTGAATAGTCACGCACATACATCTGGATATGCATATCGTCAACCTTGAAGTTATGTTCTTCTAGTAGCATGCGGTAGGCGTTAATTTGAATTGCCCATTCAAGGATATGTTTAACTCCTCCAGTCTTGACTACCTTTTTGGTCTTTTCTTGTCCTTTCTTAGCACCGGTTTTATAGAATTCTCCAGTAGGTTCATCTACCTTATAGTAGCCAAGAGCCATAGCTGCCTTAAAGGAAGAAGTCACCTTGTAGTCTAGTAATATATTCTTACCATTACCCAATAGGTCTCCATAAGCGTCAATCTGACCTGTGAAGATATCGTTTGAGAGCCTTACTTCGGTTAAAGTGAATGACGAAGAGTGTTTCTCACAGATGGAATGAACCGCAGTCCCGTGCATGGCAAAGATTTGGTCTTGCGGATCCACTGCATAGTCAGTGGTTTTCTTAAGGTAAACCTCCCTAGTTCCACTAATAAGCTCGGTAACGGAATACTTATTACCAAGCTTCCTATCGCTTACAGAATTTGCAACAGCTTCAAGAGTGGGTTTACCCATGCACCTTATTGCATTGGGACATTCTGCTAAGCATTGATTAATACCAACTTGGTCTCCGTTAGGGCATATAAATCGAGTAGCAGGCATATCAAGCAACCTCCTTGCTTTCAATGAAATTAGCCATCTCATTGTTGTATTCTTTAAATCTGTGGATGTAAAAGTAGTATTCCTTCTTGCTGGAACCATAGATCTCGTCAATACTACTTTCAATATCTTCTAGAGAGTCGTAGTATCCGAAGTAAGCTTTAGGGAAAGTAGTTCTAAGGTAGGTGAATAAAGCTTTATATGTCTTGAAGTACAAACTTTCAGAATTACCGTCAACGCACCATTCAACTTTATAGTGGTCTTGGTAGAACACCCCAGTTTCGTCTTTAACGATGAAGATATCGCCACCATCTTCTGAGCAAAAGCTAAGGCGGATATCATTATGGTATTTATCTTTTAAAAGGTTGATAATGGGAATCATATTTTCGCTCCAAGCTGTAGTAGTTTCACAGCTGAAATAATGGACTCCTCGTTTGCTGGTAATAAATTCATCGCAAGCAGAAAAATGGTCTCTGGTATCAACCCCTAAAGGCAGAAGATAGCCATGGGATTTGAGGAGATCTCTGACGAAGTTTTTGCCTTTCATTGAAGAGTCGTAGCAGCTAAGGACTTTTTTGTGAAGTTCTCTCAGTAACTTACTGTTGCGAGAGCTGAACGTAATAGAATTTACAACGTAATTACACATAGTAATTACCTCCTTAAAAATAATAAAGGCAATCACGATTCCGTGATTGCCTTTTGATGAAGGTGTAGATAACTAACATATTTTCGGTAGTAAGTTACTACAATAATATAATATATGTTTATGAAGATTAGATTTACGTTTTGAGTCTAAATTAGGTTATTATACAATATTATTTTTTAGGTGGAGCTTTAGTAAACAAGCAACCGTCTTTAAAAGAAATGGTCTTAACAATAGCAGGAATATATTCCTTCATTTCGTTATACTTATAAACAGTTTCTTTATTAAATTGAACATCACTAGGATAGAGTACCAACATATTGAATTCACCGATACCATTAACTTTAAAGCTTCCTAAGAAGTCAAATTCAGGGAAATAAGAATAATCTTCGGAGACTGGCAATGTCTTAATCGAAAATAGCTCACCACCATTGAATTTTTTACGGCTGTTTTTCTCATAACAGGTTAAGGTATAAGAACTGTTTTTATCTTCTACAATTTCATAGATACAATCAGTTTTCCAAGAGTCAGGAATCTTGATGTCGTAGAACTTAGTGCTTAAAATAATGTTACATTCTGCAACAGATTTAGAATTATCCTTTTGAACATATTTTTCAGCATTAGCATTAAGATCAACATAATACTTCTTAATGTTATTATTGGCAGAAATGTTATTGCTTATGGTGTCTTTATAGGATTCTTGCCAATTTTTATTACCAGGATAAATCAAACCACACAATAAAGTATCCCATCTGTTAGAAAACGGATTAACTTTGTTCTTACCATGTATAGACAGGGTAATATTATCAATACCATATGATACATTTAAAAGGTTACCTTTATAGTCTATGGGTATTGTTACAGTAGCATAAGTAGGTTTCTCACTCTTTTCCAAAGCAATATTATGGAAAATGTCATTTTTCCAAATGTCATCAATAGAAAGTGAGTGTAAATAATTGTTAAGGACAGTTATTTCTTCATCGGTATAAATGTGACGTAGAATATCATAGCCTTGATTAAAAAGATTAATATTAGGTGCTAACTTAACTATGTGTTTTGTTAATAGTTCTTTTCGAGCTTCAGGAGTTGCCTGCCAAAAAGCTTTGAAATATTTCTCACCAAATCTTTCATTACTTACCACCAGTGGGAATTTTATCCATTCAACCAATCCGTTGGTGTAATACCTAAAGTTGTATCTGGATTCAATACCAGTTCTGTTAAAACATTGCCATTCTTCTGAACGAAACATAAAGTCAGATTTCTGTTTAAGTCGTCTGGAATCCCAATTTGCTATCATAGCATTTAGAATTCTACCGTATTTAAGACCTTTAATGCTTTGAACTTCAGAACCATATTTTTCCATTAAAGCAGGAAAAACTAAAAGTTCCATTAGCTTTTCAGCATCTCGATATGCACTATCCTTCCTATAGTCCTCAATTCTGTTTTTGCTAATTTTATGTCCGTATTTAGCATCATGTAGGAGTATCGCTCCGTAATCTATTTTTTTATTATACTTTTGGTATATACCATTTACTTTATCTAATTGAGAAATAAGATCATCCTGATCGTTAGGTAAGGTTGTAAGTAAATCATATCCCTTACGGAAATCTTTAATACGATTATCATCTTTGAATTCGTCAAGGATAGCAATCGATTTTAAATATAATGGATCATCGTTCTTCTTCTTTTCATTTCCACCACAACCTACAATAGATAGCATAATAACGAATGTTATTATGCACAATAAAAACTTCCTCATCTTCATCCCTCCAACAGAAATAAGATTGTAGTTTAAAACTACTCGCAGTGAAATTCGATATTATGAAAATAAATACCTGCTAAAAATACAATTTTGTAAAATAATTTATGTTAACTTATAGCTTTAAAGAAGGTTATTATAATTCATCTAAGTTGACATGTTTTTTCTAGGATGTCTATAATGGTAAAAGAAGGTGATTGTTGTGGTAGTTATTACTGAAGAACAAATTAAGAATTTGAAACCATATATTGAAAACTTGATGAACTGATAGCTAAAGAAGATGATGAAGAATTGTTGTTAGCACTCGATGATGTAATAACTGAAAATCTCTATTCTCATAAGGACTATAGTCTTGATGCTGAAGGGGTTAAGCTTCAGTTGATATATGACCAAATCTTCAACCAGAATGATTGATGATTTTCTCGTGCAAATCACGTGCAACTTTTCGTGCAACTTTCTGTGAAAATCGTGCAACAAAAGGTAGTTTTAGGGGTATTTGTTGTACTTTGCAAACATAAGTAAAAAGCCTGAAACTCCAGTCCCAGAGCCAGTTTAGAGGCGTTTTTATATAGGGGTGAAAATATACACCAACTGCCTCCTAAGCAGTAGGTCGCCAGTTCGACTCTGGCCGGGATCACCATTAAAAAATAAAGCCTGTGCGTTTTGCACAGGCTTCTTTGTTTTTTAGTCAATTAACTGTTTAAGGAAGACGCGTCCTTCGCTCTATCTTACCAAATCTTCCAAGGCACCTTTAGATTGCAGACCTACGGCGCAGTTAACTGCTTCGCCGTTTCTGAACACTATCAGGGAAGGAATACTGGTGATGTTAAAATCCATTGCCAGCTTTTGGTTATCATCTACATTGATTTTTACAACCTTTACCTCAGGATTTGCTTCTGCAAATTTTTCCAAGATGGGTGCTTGCATACGGCAAGGACCGCACCAAGGAGCCCAGAAGTCTACTAAAACAGTTTCTCTGGCTTCTAAAACTTCTTTTTCAAAATTGTTGGTGTTAATTTCTAATGCCATAAAAAATCATCCTTTCTCGTTTGCAGATTCTACTAAATCTTTAACGCTTACTAATTCTTTTTTTAAGGGAGTTTCAAAGTAAACACTGGTACTGGGGAACGCACAGCCTACACCAATTTCTTCCATAATATCCATTAAAGCCAAGTTGATGCGCTGTACAATATCCAAATATCTCAAGCCGTCGGCAGTTTTAGCATGGCAGGTGATACGCAGGTTCAGACTGCTGGCACCGTATTCGAAGAAGTGTACACGCACCTCGTCAGTGTGCAAGTCTTCCTGGGCTTCCAAATATTTTTGGATTCTGCTAATGACGGTAAGCATTTGCTCGTGAGTTGTACCGTAGGTTAAGCCCAAGACGAAATCAATACGACGTTTTTCGCGGCGGCTATAGTTAATGATAGAAGTGTTGCTCAAAAGAGAGTTGGGAATATAAACCAGCTCGTGGGGGAAGGTACGCAGACAAGTACTGCGGAAGGTAACCTTTTCTACAATGCCTTCATACCCGTTTGCCAAAACCCATTCACCAACCTGGAAGGGTTTATCCAAAATGATGACAAGGCTGCCAAAAACGTTGGCAAGGGCATCTTTAGCGGCGAAAGCAACAGCCAAGGAGCCAATACCCAAGGAGGCAACAAAGCCGCTGATATCGTAGTTCCATTCTTTAGCAATGGTTACGAAGCACAAAACTACAATCAAAATACGCAGTACGGTGGAAAAAATATTGGAAACTGCTTCTTCGGAGCGAATACCTGCCCGCTCCAGAACTTTTAGCAGAACGCCGTGGGTAGTGTCGCTCATGTTGTAGCAGCCCCAGAAGAAGCACAGCACGATGGCGCTACGCAAAATTCTGTCCAAAATGTACGCCCAGGAATCTGTAGAGATGGGTGCCAGATTGATAGCGGTGTAGATGCCGCCAATGAACAGCATTAAATTGATGGGCTGTTCGAAGGCTTCCAAAACGTCCTCGTCATATGAAAAGGGACTTAGCTCCGTAACCTTGCGTAAAATTTTTAAGATGACTCCTTTGTAAAGATAGCGGACGATGGTAAAACCCAAAAGAGCAATGATGGAGTTATACCAAGGTTCCAGAATAGTAACGATTTCTTCCATAAAAACCTCCAATTTATAATTTCTGTTTATATTCTAACATTTGCGTATACGTAAAACAACGAGTTTACATATTTTTCAAATTGATGAAAGAGCAAGCTTGCTTTCTGTGATATAATTATTTTAAATAAAAACCCGTGGGAGGTAGTTTATGCATTTGTTTTTGGAATGGCTGGTTGCAGGCATTATCGTTGTCCTGGGACCATTGCTAACTATTTTCGATTTGCCTGGCAATAGCCTGATGATGCTTGCCAGCTTGGGGTTTGCTTTTTATGATGAGGCAATGTATTTTAATTCCCGCCTGCTTTCGGCAATGGTGCTGATTTACGTTTTGGGAGAGTGTTGGGAATTTTGCGTTTCGCTTTTTGGAATTAAAAGAAACAAGGTTTCTTGGCTTGCCGTGCTTTTGATAGGCATTGGCGGTTTTATAGGAACTCTTGTCGGGACAGGGTTCTTTCCAATTTTGGGCTCCTTTATCGGAGGCTTGATAGGTGCCTTTGTTGCAGCCTTCGCTTATGAATACCTGCGTAGCGGTATGCGCCAGGATGCTTGGCATTTGGCGTGGGAAACTGCTAAAATGAGATTTTTGGCGTTGATTGGCAAGATGTGTGCAGGGATTGCCTTGGCGGTGCTGCTGGTTAAACAAATCTTTGTGAGCTAAAATTGTTATAAGCACTGTTATTGCTTCGCGCCTTCCGATACTTCTAATAATTTTATAATTTGACTTGAGATTATGGATTGGAGTGACCATTATGAATAATTTAAAAAAATATACCGTAGTTGCCAGTGGTAAAATGCGTGACGTGGCTTTTGAAAAATTAAATGCTGCCGTAAATCTTTTAAGCTGGCAGAAGGGTGGTAAAATTCCTCCGGAAGAATTTGCTGAACGCTTAGCCAAGGCAGACGCCCTGTTTTCTACAGGGAATATTAAAATTAACGAGGCTCTTTTGGCGAAGGCTCCTAATTTAAAGGTTATCGCTCAAGCTTCCGTTGGCTATGATAATATTGATATTGCTGCCTGCACTGCCCGCAACATTCCTGTGGGCAATACTCCCGGCGTTTTGGTAGATGCCGTTGCAGATTTGGCTTATGGTCTTATTATTGAAAGCGCTCGCAAAATTACCTTGGCGCATGCTCACGTTAAAAGTGGCAACTGGGGAATGAACAAGCCCTTCGGCTTGGCAACGGATTTGGCACATAAAACTTTGGGCATTGTAGGTATGGGGGATATTGGCAGTGCCATTGCTGCTCGCGCTAAAGGTAGCAAGATGAGTATTATTTATCATAATCGTACCCGTCGTGCTGATGACGTGGAGCTGGGAGCAACCTATGTTACCTTTGAGGAGCTGCTTGCTCAGGCAGATTTCATCGTTATCGCCGTTACCCTGAACCCATCCACAAGAGGCTTATTTAATGAAGAAACCTTTGCCAAGATGAAGGACGGTGCACGTTTGATTAACATTTCTCGTGGTGGGGTTATTGATACCGAAGCAATGTACAACGCTTTGGTAAGCGGCAAGCTGGCTTACGCTGCCATGGACGTTACAGATCCGGAGCCTCTGCCCGGAGAACATAAGCTTTTGACTTTGCCTAACGTAACCATTACGCCCCATATTGCTTCTGCTACTACGGAAACAAGGGACGCCATGGCACTTTTGACTGTTGATAATATCTTAGCCGCTTTGGAAGGCAAGCCTATGCCTGCCCAAGTGAAGACTAAATAATTTGAGGAAGTAATGAAGCATACAATTTGCCTGCATGGGCTTGGTTTAAAAAATAAAGGACAGCTGTTGACGATGGTGCAAAGGCTTTTGCCTCCGTCAACGGTTAAAAACAAAATAAAAGAAAAGTATCTTGCTAATGATGATTTATTAAAATACAAGCGTACTAAATTTATTCCCGTGAACGATTTAGGCTATAAGCTTTCCTGCATTAGTGGGGTGATGGTAATTTCAGATACCCTACATCCTTTGAATGAAGTGCTTATCCGCTATGAAGAAGAGGCTGTGGGAGAGGTACGCAAGCTGCTACAGAAATTATTGGCAGGCAAGATAAAGTTTGTCGTAGATGAGCCTGATTTGGTTTTGCGTGCCAAGCAGATGCGGGGACGTTCTTCCATCAAGGAGATGGCTTTATACGACGAGGACAGCCTTGCTACCGCGCTGCACTGCCATTTGCCGTGGCATATTTACGGAGCCGGCAAGGCATGGGGAGATTTGCTTACCAGTACCAACGAGCGTAATCTTGTGCGTCAGCTGCGAGTGAAGCTGCGACGTTTACGTTCTTCATTAACATTTTTTAAGGAGCTTTTGCCGCTGACAACCTTCGAGCAGCACAAAATGCAAGTGAAGCGTTGGGCAAACCTTTTGGGAGATGCACGGGAGTACGACGTGGCGCTTTTAACCTGTATGAAGATTAGGCATGGACAGCGGGGCGAAGAGGTGGCAGACGAGGTTTCCCGTTTGGAGGAAATTCTTTTGGAATATCGTGCCAAGGCTTCTAAGAAAATGCTTAACGCAGGCAAGCTGAACGCTATAACCTTGCAGCTGGCAGAAATGCTCCTTGATTTACAAAGCACTACCCTGCCCGAAGCCTATGAAGAGCTGCGTTTGAAAAGCTTTGTGCGCCAACGCTTGAATAGCTGGTGCAACAAGCTCATACTTTTGCCGGAAAAATATCCTGATTTTAGCGATATGGAGCAGCTGCATAAGATTAGAATCAAAATGAAGCGCTTTCGTTACGGCTTGCAGGGAGTTCCGGAAATTTACTTTCCTACCAGCTTGCTGCGCAGCTTGAAGTCATTTCAGGATATGCTTGGCTTTTTGCATGATGATTATGTCAATGATATGCTCATTGGCGAAATACTAAAGCAATATCCCGAAGATGCTGCTCTGCAGTACGAGGGAGCCATGTTCTGCGGATGGGAGCGTGCCAAGGCAGAAGCAGCTTTGACCAGCTTGCCGGAGCTGTGGGATAATTTTACCGCTCAGCTGCGCGAATGGCAGGAAGAAAATTTATAAGATTAACCTTTAAATAACAAAATCCCCGCTCACTTGCGAGTGGGGATTTTACTTTCTTGTAAGTGCTTCTGTTGGAAGGTTAGAAGCTACAATCTTCAATTAACTTTTTGGCATCAATGTATTGGGCAATGCCCGCCGCAACCTTTTTGGATTCCTTCATGGCGAGGACTACGGTAGCAGGACCATGCACCACGTCACCGCTACTGAACACGCCGGCACGAGTGGTCATACCGTAGGGGCGTTCGCGTGTAATGACAAAGCCACGGTTATCTACTTGAATGCCTTTGGTAGTGCTAACAATACGCGCCGCAGGCCTTTGTCCAACAGCAAGGATTACGCAATCGCAGGGCAGAACCTCTTGACCGCCTTCGGAAACGAATTCTCCGTCGGGAGTTTTGGTGATGTTTTGCAGCAGAAGACCTGCTACCTGGGTTTCGTCACCCTGTTCTGCGTGACGGCGAATATTATTGAGGGCACGCATTTGCTTTTTGTTAAAGTAAGCAATGGGCTGCTTCAAGAAGCTAAACTGGATGCCTTCTTGAAGAGCAGCATTGTATTCTGTGCGGAAGGCAGACACCTCTGCTTCGGATTTGTGGAAAACAACGGTAACATTTTTAGCTCCGCGACGAACCGCAGTGCGGGCTGCATCCATGGCTACGTTGCCTGCCCCTACGATTACGACATTGTCGCCTGTATGCAGGATAGTTTCGCTTTCGTCAAGCTTGCCTTCATCCGCTAATACAACAGTGCGCAAGAAGTAGGTGGCAGTCAAAATGCCGGAAAGCTCTTTGCCGGGAATGTCTAAAGTGCGGGGCAGGGAAGTACCTGTTCCCATGAAGATAGCGTCAAAGCCTTCTGCAAACAAATCGTCTACAGTAAAGTCAACGCCGGCAAGCACTTGGGTTTTAATTTTAACTCCCAAGCTGAGCAGCTCCTTGATTTCGCGGCGAACAACATCTTTAGGCAGGCGGAAGTCCGGAATACCGAAGAGGAGTACGCCGCCCGGTTCGGTTTGAGCTTCGAAGATGGTTACGTCAAAATCCATTTTTGCCAAATCGCCTGCTACCGTTAAGCCTGCAGGACCACTGCCGATAACTGCTACCTTGCCACGCATGCCGCTGGAGGCAGGAATAGGCTTCAAATCATTGTCGTGAGCGAAATCTGCAATGAACATTTCCAAGCTGCCAATCTCAATACCGCATTGCTTTTTAGTAAGGATGCAGTGGGCTTCGCATTGACGTTCGTGAGGACAAACACGTCCGCAAATTGCAGGCAGGTTGCTACGTTCAGAAATGGTTTCGTAGGCTAAGCCTATATTGCCTTCGCCAAGGGCACGGATAAATTCCGGAATATTATTTTCTATGGGACAGCCGGTGCGACAGGTTGGTCTGGCGCAATTTAAGCAGCGGCGAGCTTCCTTGATCGCTTCTGCTGTACTCATAATTCTGCTCATGTTATTACCTCTTTATCAATCATTGTCTTTGGGATGACGATTATTAATATAAATAGATGCTTCCAAGTCTTTTAAACGCTTGTTGATTTCTTCCATATGCCTTGCCAAGCGTTCCTCGTAATCAGCAACGGGGTCGGGCAGGATGTCGTGGTCAAGGTCGATGGCGCTTTCTACATCATTGGGACGGATACGCACGCCGTCAAGAGCAACTACACGTCCGGGAACACCAACTACTACGGAATTGGGAGGAACCTCGTGCAGCACCACGCTACCGCTGCCAATTTTAGAATTGTCGCCAACGGTGAAGGAGCCAAGAACCTTGGCACCACTGGAAATTACTACATTGTTACCAATGGTGGGATGGCGCTTTCCCTTTTCCTTACCGGTACCGCCAAGGGTAACGCCCTGGTAGAGAGTAACATTGCTGCCAAGCTCTGCTGTTTCGCCAATGACAAGCCCCATACCGTGGTCAATGAAAAGACCGGGGCCAAGCTTTGCGCCCGGGTGAATGTCAATGCCTGTCAAAAAGCGGGAGAAGGTGTTGACCAAACGGGGAAACACTACCCATCCCTTCAAATAAAAATGATGGGCTATGCGATGGAGCCAAATGGCATGCAAACCCGGATAACACAGCGCTGCCTCCAGCCTAGACTTTGCGGCGGGGTCACGCAGCATAATGGCATTCAAATCTTCTTTTATCTGAGCAAACATGTACAGGCTCCTTTCTTTCAAAATTTACTTATATTTTAGCACAGCACTGGCGAAGTGGAAATAGAAATTATTGTGACAAGCTGGTGGGATTTGGCAAATTCGGAAAAGTCTTTTTTATCTTTTCGTTGAATTTCTTTGGGTGTTAGAGTAAAATAAATCTAATGAAGGTTTTAAGGAGGAATAGATATGCCTGAAATTTTGGCTGAAACCACTTTTTCCAGTGTTGTTCAGAAAAATGAAGTTTGTGATGAAATCGTTAAATGGGGTAATGCTAATGGCTTCCCCCTGCAAAAAGCTAAATTATATAACAAAATGGATTCCTATGTAGGCTTCTCTCCCGATGGTTACTACATCAAAGCTAATCGCCTGCCGCCCATTCCCGGTGGTTGGAAAGTTGTTGTAGAAAAATACGAGCCTGAAGAACGCATTATTCCCTTGAACGTAAACAAGGAAACCGGCGAAGTAAACAAATTCATTCTGAAAATGATTGATGAATATATTAAAGACGGTCTGAAAATGGAATTGGCTGAAGAATGGTACGAATCCTATGGCACCGTTTTGCGTGACCTTAAAGTTACCGGTCACTACGTTGTAATTAACACCTTCGAAGACTTTATCGAAAACATGCGCTAAGATGGGCGTCTTAGAAAAACAACTTGCCCTTGCCATTGATAGACGTTTGGCAGTTTTTGCAGGGAAAGTGCGGGACGGAAGCTTGCTTGCTGATGAAATGCAGCTGCGTAGCGCAGCGTACCTGATTAGCGAAATTATGTTGCCCTGCTGCTGTATGATGAGTAACAAGGCTCGCTTGCAGGAAGTTTTGGGTGCAACCAAAGTTTTTGCAGGTGATGTACCGCTAATCGAAAAGCTGGCAGCCCTCGTCTATGATGATTTGGCAAGATGCAATGGGTTGGGATAAAAGTTCATACTACCAAAAATAAAGGCTCCGCTTTTTGCGGAGCCTTTATTAAATTTCCAGAATAAACTTACTCCAGCTCTCCTGCGTTTTCGATAAACTTTACGCCGGCAGCTTCCATTTCTTGGAAAGCGCTGGCAATAGTTTCAGGGGCGATGCCGCGGCAGGCAGCTTTGTTCAGGATAACTTCAAAGCCTGCGTCACGCAATTGCAGGACAGTATTTTTAACGCAGTAATCCGTTGCCAAACCACCGCAGATTACAGTGGTGATTCCCTTGCAGCGCAGATATTCGATAACGCCAGTGGAAAGCTTGTTGCCTAAATCATGATAGCAGGCTCCGTAGGGGTGCTTGTCAATTTCGATGCCCTTATAAACTTGGAAGTCATAAGCCTTGGGGTCAAGTCCTGCGATGAAATCAAAGCCCTTTGTGCCGATGATGGCGTGTGCCGGCCAACGGATATCTAAATCAGGATGGCCCTCGATGGGGGAAAGGGGCGGATGACTTTCATCACTTAACCACAGGGCTTCTTGGGTGTGAGCGTCGCGGGAAGCAACGCGCAGGCTGGCAAATTTTGCCTGGGCGTTCAGCTCGTCTGCAATCAGGTCGCCTTCTACAACGGGGAGCTCTTCGGGGCAAACGGGGGTGAAGGTGTTTTGAGCGTCAATGTCAAAGGACGCAATATATTTTTTATCGGGTAACTGCATGGGTACACTTCCTTTCAATGCATAGCTAACTGCAAAGGTTTATGCTTATATTTTATTACCATTGACAAGATTTATCAATTTTTATTTACGTTTATTCAGAGCGATTTCGTTGACTATGCTTGGCTTTGGCGATAGAATAATTATGGATAATTGCGAATGGAACATTTAGGAGGTGCTCCTTGGTTGATGAAGGGAGCATAAATACAGGAGGTTTTATGAAAAAATTAGCTTTAATTATATTTGCGCTTGCTTTGTTCATCGTAGGCTGCGGTGGCGAAAAGCAAGGTGCTTCTGATAAATTACAGGTTGCTGCCAGCTTCTACCCTATGGCGGAGTTCGCCCGTAATGTTGGCGGCAGCAGGGTTGATGTTTTTACTCTTGTTCCGGACGGAGCGGAAGCTCACGATTGGGAACCGTCACCTGCAGATTTAGCACGCTTGGGCAAGGCGCAGGTGTTTGTGTACAATGGCGTGGTAGAGCCTTGGGCACAGCAGGCGTTGACCGCTTTAAGCGAGCGTAAAATTTTGGCGGTGCAAACAGGCTTGGGTTTGTATGAGCGCTCTGCGGAGGTTGAAGGGGATGAACAGCATCAGCATTCCCACAGCTGTACCCATGGCAAGCAGGACCCTCACGTTTGGATTAGTCCTAAAAAAGCCATTGTGCAGGTGGAACGTATTGCTTCTGCTTTGTGCGAAGCTGATGAAAAGAACGCTAAATATTATCAGGATAACAGCGCCAAATATGTGGAGCAGTTAAAGGCTTTAGATATTCAGCTGACCAATTTGGCGAAGAGTGCTCCGCGCAAGGTGTTCGTAACTGCTCACGCTGCCTTTGGACATTTGGCAGATGATTACGGCTTGCAGCAGCTGGCGGTTAACGGGTTGTCTCCGCATGCGGAGCCTACTCCTGCAGATTTACAGCGCCTTATCAAAGTGGTTAAGGAGGAAAATGTGCGCTACGTTTTCTTTGAAACCTTAACTGACCCTAAGCTGGCACAGCTTTTGGCTGATGAAACCGGTGCTAAGATTGCTACCCTTGACCCTTTGGAGGGCTTGAACGAGGAAGGGCGCAAGAAGAAAATGGATTACCTGCAAATTATGCAGCAGAACATTCATAATTTGCAAGTTGCCTTGAATGCGAAATAAGGAATTGTAATGAAGAAGATTATTGAGATTAAGGACTTGGGCTTCGATTATGGCGAGGGCTGGGTTTTTCATAAGCTGAATTTAGAAATTGTGGAAGGCGACTTCGTGGCAGTAATTGGCGCCAATGGGGCAGGCAAGAGCACCTTGCTGAAAATGCTTGCCAATGTTATCGAGCCTACTGCCGGCAGCATTACCTATTATGGAACTCCTGTCAATGAATTTAAAAATTGGGAGCGCGTTGGCTATGTACCGCAAAATCCCGGACGCCAGCAAAGGAACTTTCCAATTAGCGTGCGTGAGGTGGTGGGCTTGGGCTTGCTTAAAGGCAATAGCCTGATTCACCATTTTAACGGACAGGACAAGGCTGCCATCAATGAAATTATGGAGCGTTTTAATTTAACGGATTTACGTTATCGTAAAATTGGTGAGCTAAGCGGCGGTCAGCAGCAAAGAGTATTTTTGGCGCGCGCTATGGTAAAGCAGCCCAAGATTTTACTTTTGGACGAGCCTGCTACCGGCATTGACACTGCGGCGAAGGCAGACCTGTACGCTATGCTGAAAAATATTAACCGCCAGCAGGGTGTAACCATTGTAATGGTAAGCCACGATTTGGAGCTGGCTGCTGATGCGGCGCAAAACGCTTTGTGTCTTGACCATGGCATCTGCTTCTGGGGCGAGGTACACGCGGCACTCAAGCATCACCATAAGCACGGTTATTTTTATAGATAGAGGTAGCATTTATGTTAGAAATGTTGGAAATGGAATTTATGCAGCGGGCTTGGCTGGCAGGCTTAATCATGGCGGTGATTTGCCCCTTGATTGGCAGCTTTCTGGTATTGCGTAGGCAGTCCCTCATTGGGGACGGCTTGGGGCATATTGCCTTTGCCGGCGTGGCAGGCGGTGCGCTGTATGGCTATAGCCCTGTGATAAGCGCGGCGGTGGCTACTATTTTAGGTGCTCTTGCTATTGAAAGGGTAAGGGTGAAATTGTCGGACGCTGCGGATATGGTGCTGGCAATTTTCTTCTACAGCGGTATGGGCTTGGCGGTAATTTTTACCAGTATGAATAAGGATGGCGGCTTTAATTTAGGTAGCATTCTTTTTGGCAGCTTGATGACTGTTAGCAGCAGGGATTTATATATTGTGGCAGCCTTGGGCTTGTGTACAGTACTCTTTGTAATTTTGTTCTATCGTCCGTTGCAATACTTAACCTTTGACGAGACCTCTGCCAAGGTGGCAGGGTTGCCTGTTGATAAATTGAATATGCTTTTGGCAGTGCTCACTGCTTTGACTGTTGCCCTTTCTATGCGTATTGTAGGCTTGCTCTTGGTATCTGCCATGATGGTTATTCCTGTGGCGTGTGCTTTGCAAACTGCTAAAAGCTTTGCCCAAACTATTTTACAGAGCATGGCGTATGGCATCGTTGCTGTTTCTTTGGGGCTGACCACTTCCTATTACGCTAATCTTGCTCCCGGTGGCACTATTGTGCTGACTTGTACTGCTCTCTTCTGCCTGAGCATTCCTCTTGGCAAAAAGAAGACGGGTACCAAGCCTGCACCGGAGCATTGCCATCACTGCAAGGTGTGTGAGGAGGCGCAAAAGAATGAGGGCTGATTTACACATTCATACTACTGCTTCTGATGGTACTTGGACTCCGGCAGAGCTTATCCGCGAAGCGCAGAGAGTTGGACTGGGTGCCCTTGCGGTTACTGACCACGACAGCGTTGCCAATGTGGCGGAAGCTTACCGCTTGGCGAAGGAGGCAGGGTTGAAGTTTATTCCTGCTTCGGAGGTTTGCTCTACTAAAAACGGTATTAGCTTTCACGTCTTAGGCTTTGGCATTGATATTACTAATAAAAATTTGCTGGAGCTGTTACATCACAACGAAGCCCTGTTAGAGCAAAAGGATGTGGATAGCATTGTAATGCTGGAGCGTGACGGCTGGGACGTAAGCGTGCAGGAATTTGCCAGCTATACCTACGATAGAAGACGGGGTGGCTGGCGAAGCTTGGCGTATTTACAGGACAAGGGCTTGTGCGCGGATGTTAATGATTTTTTTAAGCGTATCTTTACGGCGGAGCATGACCTTGCTTTTCCGGAGTTCCCTTCTATTGGGGAGGTTATAGCAGCAATTCACGAGGCAGGTGGTGTTGCGCTGTGCGCCCATGCGGCAAGTGGGTTTCACGGACCGGGACTGGAAAAGGTTTTGACAATGCTCAAGGAAGAACCCTTTGATGGCTTTGAGTGCTATCATTCCGGACATAGCGAGGAGGCTGCGCAAGCCTTGGTACGCTACTGCAAGGAGCATGGCTTGCTGATTAGCGGCGGCAGCGATTGTCACGGAACCTTCGTGCCAGGGCGTAACCTGGGTGAGCCGGAGGTACATGTAGAAGAATTGTACTTGTCCGGTTTATTGTAAAGGCTTTGTTTACAGGCGAAGCTTGGAATAAAATATAATTTGGTTTGGAGGGAACTATTATGGAAAAAGCTAAGGTCTATTTCACAGATTTTCGTACTCCCCACAGCGGGATGAGTATTCCCCAAAAATTGCAGAAGCTTATTAAAAAGGCAGGCATTGGCAATATCAATTTTGAAAGACAGTTTACTGCTATCAAGATTCATTTTGGCGAGCCGGGGAATATTTCTTACCTGCGTCCTAATTTTGCTAAGGCTGTTGTTGATGTAGTTAAGGAATTGGGCGGCAAACCTTTCCTTACCGATTGCAATACCCTGTATGTTGGTCGTCGCAAGGAAGCCTTGGAGCATATGGACAGTGCTTATGAAAATGGGTTCTCTCCTTTTAGTACCGGTTGTCACATTATCATTGCAGATGGCTTGAAGGGTACTGACGAAGCTTACGTTCCTGTGCATAACGGCGAGCTGGTTAAGGAAGCAAAGATTGGTCGCGCCTTGATGGACGCAGATGTATTTATTTCCTTAACCCATTTCAAGGGACACGAAATGGCAGGCTTTGGCGGCGCTATTAAAAATATTGGTATGGGCGGTGGCTCTCGTGCAGGCAAGATGGAAATGCACAATGATGGCAAGCCCAAGATTAATGCTAAAAAATGTATTGGCTGTGGCCGTTGCGTAAGAATTTGCGCTCATGGTGCGCCTACTGTTGTTAATGGCAAGGCAAGCATTGATGTGAATAAATGTGTTGGCTGCGGACGTTGCTTGGGTGTTTGCCCCATGGATGCCATCCATACAATTTATGATGCAAGCATGGATAATCTTAACAAGAAGATGGCAGAATACGCTCAGGCTATTTGCTACGGCAGACCTCACTTCCACATTAGCCTGATTGTAGATGTGTCTCCCTACTGCGATTGCCACGGCGAGAACGACGTGCCCGTTGTTGCAGATATTGGTATGCTGGCTTCCTTTGACCCTGTTGCCCTCGACCAAGCCTGCGTTGATTTGGTGTGCGCTGCTCCCCCGATGCCTAATTCTGTTTTGGCAGAAGCATTGGCGAAGGACGCAGAAGGCTGCAAGGGACATGACCACTTCCACAATATCAGCCCCGATTCCGAATGGAAGATGTGTCTTGAGCATGCGGAAAGGATTGGTTTAGGGACTCGTTCTTACGAACTGATTACCATCTAAAATCGTTATAAGCACTGTCTAGCGTTGTTGTCACAAAATTGCTTGCTCGACGTACGTACAGTACGCCTTCGCGGCACAATTTTGCTTCGCCTAGCTATCCAGCGCTTCTAACAATTTTAATAATATTTAACAGTTGTATTATCAATATAATGGTATAATATATTCATAATAAAGAACGGAGGGATTCATATGGCAAAGATTATTTATTCCTTTGAGGATGCAATCCAAATTTATCACAGAAGTTCTGCAACCATTGAAGTGTTTGAGCCTTTAGTTGCTGAAGAGGATTGGCAAGGCTTTAGACCTGATGCTGTAAGACGAACGGAAGATTATTTCAGCGACGATGAGCTTATTGATTTTGACCAATTCACCAAGGAACAGTATGCTGAAAAGATTGGCAACCTTGAAGGCAAAACCGATGCCGATTTCCCCGTGCTGGTTGCGGTGCGTAAGGCAAGATAAGAAATTTTACAGAGGAAGCGCAGAGTATTTGCCTTCCTCTTTTTTATTTTCATAATGTAGCTACAAAATATTTATAAATAATATGCACTTATGTTATAATGGCTACATGATTATTTGGAGGACTAAGTTTTGTTCACTATTGTTAAGGATTTTCGACAGGAAATCGTCATCGAAAAATCGCGCTTTATCTGCACGTTAAAAAAGGTTCACAGCGAAGCTGAAGCTCAGGAGTTCATCAAGAATATTAAGAAGGAGTTTTGGGACGCAACCCATAATTGTTCTGCTTATGTTATTGATGATATGGCGCAACGCTCCAGTGATGATGGGGAACCGTCCGGGACGGCGGGGTTACCCATGCTGGAAGTACTGCGCAAGAATAAGCTTACTAATACTGCTGCCGTAGTAACGAGGTACTTTGGAGGCATTAAGTTAGGAGCAGGAGGCTTGGTGCGTGCTTACACCAACAGTGTTGCCGAAGCCGTAAAGGGTAGCGGCATTGCGGAAAAGGTTTTGGTAAGCCGGTTTAGCTTTATGTACGATTTGAACGCAGTGGGCAAAATACTTAATATCCTTTATCAGCAGCAGCTTTTTGAAATTGCTGATGTGGAATATGGCCTTCAGGCTAAGGTTGTTTTAAAGATGAAGGACAGCGACAAGGAAGCTGCAGAAGCTTGGCTGACAGAAAGCTTGAACAAGGTTGTGCAGCTGGAAAAAGAGGGCAGTGAATTTATAGAAGTTCCGCTGTAAGCTGTTCTTACATCTAATAAGGGGAGGAATAGAAATAAAATGGAAATGATTTCTAACATTGTTGATACCCTTAATGGCTGGTTATGGTCTTATGTTTTAATCATTATGCTGGTTGGTTTGGGTACTTGGTTTACCATTGGCAGTGGTTTTGTGCAAATCCGCTGCATTGGCGAAATGCTGCGCTTGATTACGCAAACAGCAGGCTCTGACGTTGGAGAAGGTAATATTTCTTCCTTCCAGGCCTTCTGTATTTCTACTGCATCTCGCGTAGGTGTTGGTAATATTGCAGGCGTAGCTATTGCAGTTGCTTCCGGCGGTCCTGGCGCTGTGTTCTGGATGTGGCTTATCGCTGTTATCGGCAGTGCGTCCGGCTTCGTAGAAAGTACTTTGGGACAAATTTACAAGGTGCCTCGCGAAGGCGGCGGCTTCTGAAGTGAACCCCAATTGTTGGACAAACAACGATTGGGGGTTATTTTTTTATGGCATTTACTTTTGAAGAAAAATTAAAAGCAGTAAAATTAGTTTGTGAGGAACGTCTATCTTTTTTAGCTGCAGGGCGTAATATTGGTGCATCTAAATCTACAGTTCTTGCTTGGGTTCAGTTAGTAAGAGAACATGGGATAGAAGCATTGAAAGAAAGGCATAATTCTGAAAGGCATTCTTATTCTGGTGAGTTTAAATTG
>JAFUKD010000013.1 GCA_017467905.1 Phascolarctobacterium sp. | reverse complement strand
TCCGCAATTCTACTTCCGTACCACTGACGTAACCGGCGTAACCCAACTTCCCGAAGGCGTAGAAATGGTAATGCCTGGCGACAACGTAACCATGGACGTAGAACTGATCACCCCGATCGCTATCGAAAAAGGCTTGCGCTTCGCTATCCGTGAAGGTGGCCGTACCGTAGGCGCTGGCGTTGTTTCCGAAATCGAAGAAGCTTAATTTTAGTTAGTTCCCGTATAATTATATGAGGGGCTTATGAGCCCCTCATATTGTTATGTTTATTTGTATGGCCCTGCGATGATGTGAAAGGTTGCTTGCCTGCAAGACAGGGAGATTTTCACGGAGTATGTCCGTTCTTAGAAACTGGGCGTTTAGGAGGAAAAATTTTATAATGGCTAAGTCTCAAAAAATCAGAATACGCCTCAAAGCGTATGACCACAAAGCACTTGATCAAAGCGCTGCAAAAATCGTAGAAACCGCAAAACGTACCGGCGCACAAGTTTCCGGTCCGATTCCCCTTCCGACTGAAAAAAATATTTACACTATTCTGCGTTCCCCGCATGTTAACAAAGACTCTCGTGAACAATTCGAAATGCGTACTCACAAACGTCTGGTTGACATTCTGGAACCCACCGCAAAAACTGTTGATGCATTGATGCGTTTGGATCTCCCGGCTGGCGTAGATATCGAAATTAAACTGTAAGGAGGAGGGCAATCATGGCTAAAGGTATTTTAGGCAAAAAACTGGGCATGACCCAAATTTTTGAAGCTGACGGCAAATTGATCCCTGTAACTGTTGTTGAAGCAGGTCCTTGCGTAGTACTTCAAAACAAAACCGTAGAAACTGACGGCTACAACGCTGTACAACTTGGTTTCGGCGAAATGAAAGAAAAACATACCACCAGACCGATGAAAGGCCACTTTGATAAAGCTGGCGTAGCTCCGGTAAAATTTGTAAGAGAACTGCGTTTGGCTGCTCCTTCCGAATTCGAAATCGGCCAAAAAATTGCTGCTGACATTTTTGAAGCAGGCGAATTGATCGATGCAACTGGTATTTCCCGTGGTAAAGGCTTCGCAGGCACTATTAAGCGTCACAACTTCGCTCGCGGTCCTATGAAACACGGTTCCAAATCTCATCGTGAACCCGGTTCTATGGGTCCCATGCATTCCGGCCCGGGCGGTCGCGTAATCAAAGGCAAAAAATTGCCTGGCCGTATGGGTGCTGTGAAAGCAACTGTTCAACGTTTGACTATCGCAAAAGTTGATGCAGAACGTAATCTTATCTTGGTTAAAGGCTCCATTCCTGGTGCTGCCGGCTCTTTCGTAATCCTGAAAGAAACCGTAAAACCGAACAAATAAGAACGTAAGCGAAAGAAAGGAGGATGCTTCATATGCCGAAGTTATCAGTATATAATATCTCCGGTCAAGTTACCGGTGAAATAGAATTGAATGACGTTGTGTTTGGCGCTGAATTCAATGAAGCAGTTGTACACCAAGCAATTGTTATGCAACTTGCTAACCAACGCCAAGGCACTTCTGCTACCAAAACTCGCGGTATGGTACGCGGTGGCGGTCGCAAACCCTGGAAACAAAAAGGCACCGGCCGTGCACGTTCCGGTTCCAACCGTTCTCCTGTTTGGGTAGGTGGCGGTACCACTTTTGGTCCCCAACCCCGCAGCTACGCTAAAAAAATGCCCCGTAAAGCTCGCCGTCTGGCTCTTTGCTGCGCATTGTCCGCAAAAGTTGCAGCTAACGAATTGGTAGTAATCGACGGCTTGACCTTCGATGCTCCGAAAACCAAAAACGTAGTAGCAATGCTCAACGCTTTTGATGCAGCTACTGCAAAAGCACTGCTTATCACCAATGGTTGTGAAAACGTAGAACTTTCCGCACGCAACATGCCGAAAGTAACCACTATCACTAACATGGGCCTGAACTGCTTTGACATTCTTCATGCTAACAAAGTATTCCTGGCTAAAGAAGTAGTAGAAAAAATTGAGGAGGTGCTCGCATAATGGCTGCTAATCCTCGCGATTTATTGATTCGTCCCATCATCACTGAAAAAACTTCCGTAATGATGCAAGAAAACAAATACACCTTCCAAGTTCCCCTGGAAGCTAACAAAGTAGAAATCCGCCAAGCTGTCGAAGCTATTTTCGGCGTTAAAGTTTTGAGCGTAAATACTATCCGCGTTCTTGGCAAAACCAAACGCATGGGTAGATATGTTGGTAAACGTTCCGACTATAAAAAAGCAATCGTTAAGCTTGCTGAAGGCAACACGATTCCCCTTTTCGAAGGAATGTAATTAACGTAATATAAGGAGGTCAAGTTAAATGGCTATTAAAAGCTTTAATCCGTATTCTCCTTCCAGACGCTTTATTACTGTGTCTGCCTTCGAAGAGATTACGACTGATAAGCCGTACCGCCCGCTTGTTGAACAACTCGTAAGAAAAGCTGGCCGTAACAATACCGGTAAAATGACCGTTCGTCATCAAGGCGGCGGCCACAAAAGACAATATCGTATCATCGACTTCAAACGCAACAAAGACAACATTCCTGCTAAAGTTGCTACCATTGAATACGATCCTAACCGTAACGCACGCATCGCTTTGGTAAACTATGCTGACGGCGAAAAACGTTACATCATCGCTCCGCTTGGCTTGCAAGTAGGCGACGTAGTAGTAAGCGGTCCGGAAGCCGACATCAAAACCGGTAACTGCCTGCCGCTGAAAAACATTCCGCTGGGCACCACTGTGCACAACGTAGAAATGAAAATCGGTAAAGGTGGCCAAATGGCTCGCAGTGCTGGTGCATCTGCTCAGCTGATGGCTAAAGAAGGCGACTATGCTCTTCTTCGTCTCCCTTCCGGTGAAATCCGCAAAGTACATATCAACTGCCGTGCAACCATCGGCCAAGTTGGTAACATCGACGCTGAAAACATCTGCATCGGTAAAGCTGGTCGTTCCCGTTGGTTGGGTATCCGCCCTGCTAACCGCGGTGTAGTTATGAACCCGAATGACCATCCGCACGGTGGTGGTGAAGGTCACTCCCCCGTTGGTCGTAAACGTCCTGTTACTCCTTGGGGCAAATGCGCATTTGGTACCCGTACTCGTAAAGAGAAAAAAGCTTCTACTAAGCTCATCTTGAAACGTAGAACTAAATAATATAACAGGATAAGGAAAGGAGGCTAACCTAGTGTCCAGATCAGTTAAAAAAGGACCTTATGTCCATGCTAGCTTGTTGAAAAAAATCGACGCGCTCAATGCCGCTAATGATAAAAAAGTTGTAAAGACCTGGTCTCGCAGCTCTACTATTCTCCCGGATTTCGTTGGTCACACCATTGCGGTTCATGACGGACGCAAACATGTTCCCGTGTTCATCACCGAGGATATGGTAGGCCACAAATTGGGCGAATTCGCTCCCACTCGTACTTACAAAGGTCATGCAGATAAAACCACTAAATTGAGATAAGGGGAAGGAGGAAAATTAGAATGGAAGCAAAAGCAATTGCAAAATATATCCGTATTGCACCGCGCAAACTGCGCATTGTAATCAATCTGATCCGCGGTAAATCCGTTGGTGAAGCATTCGCAATCCTCAAATACACCCCGAAGGTTGGTTCTGAGGTAATCGAAAAAGTACTGCGTAGCGCTGTAGCTAACGCTGAACATAACTTTGATATGAACGTGGACAACCTGGTAGTATCTTCCTGCTTCGTTGACGCAGGTCCTACCATTAAACGTATCCATCCGCGTTCCCGTGGTCAAGCTTTCAAAATCTTGAAACGTTCCAGCCACGTAACTGTAGCAGTTAAAGAAAAATAATATCCCGTCAGAAGGAGGGAAAAGATAGTGGGTCAAAAAGTACATCCTCATGGTCTCCGTGTTGGCGTAATCAAAGGTTGGGATTCCAAATGGTACGCTGGCAAAGATTATGAAAAATTCTTGTTAGAAGACATCAAAATCCGTGAATTCATTAAAGAAAAACTGTTCTTGTCCGGTATTTCTAAAGTAGAAATCGAACGCGCATCCAATAAAGCCCGCATTTCCATCCATACTGCGAAACCTGGTATGGTAATCGGTCGTCAAGGCAGCAACATTGAACTGCTCAAATCCGACCTGAAAAAAATGACTGACAGCGCAATCGACATCAACATCGTAGAAGTTAAAACCCCGGATATGGACGCAACTTTGGTTGCAGAGAACATCGCAGCACAATTGGAACGCCGTATCGCATTCCGTCGTGCAATGAAACAATGCGTAGGTCGCACCATGCGTATGGGCGCTAAAGGTATCAAAATTACCTGTGGCGGTCGTTTGGGCGGCGCTGAAATCGCTCGTAGCGAAAGCTATCGCGAAGGCAGCATTCCTCTGCACACTCTGCGTGCTGACATCGATTACGGCACCGCAGAAGCACATACTACCTATGGCCGCATCGGCATTAAAGTATGGATTTACAAAGGCGAAGTCCTTCCTGAAAAAGAAGCAGTTAAAGCTGCTCCGGCAAAGGAGGCATAATCAGATATGTTATTACCGAAGAGAGTTAAACATCGTAAACAACATAGAGGTCGCATGACCGGTCGTGCTATGCGTGGTAACAAAATCTCCCATGGCGAATACGGTCTGGTAGCATTGGAACCCGCTTGGGTAACCAACCGCCAAATCGAAGCTGCTCGTATTGCAATGACCCGTTACATCAAACGTGGCGGCCAAGTTTGGATTCAAATTTTCCCGGACAAACCGATCACTGCAAAACCTGCTGAAACTCGTATGGGTTCCGGTAAAGGTTCTCCGGAATACTGGGTAGCAGTAGTTAAACCGGGTCGCGTTTTGTTCGAAATGAACGGCGTAGCCGAAGAAGTAGCAAAAGAAGCTATGCGTCTTGCTAGCCACAAATTGCCCATCAAATGCAAATTTGTGACCCGTGCTCAGCAGGAAGCTGAAGCTGCCGCACAAGAAAAGGGTGGTGAAGCTTAATGAAAACAACAGAAATTCGTGAAATGTCTGCTGCTGAGTTAGACACCAAATTGGCAGTTTTGAAAGAAGAACTTTTCAATCTGCGTTTTCAAATGGCAACCGGTCAATGTGAAAACCCGATGAAAATTCGTGAAGTTAAAAAATCCATTGCCCGTATCAAAACTATTCAACGCGAACGCGAATTGCAAGCTTAATAGTTTTTGACTTGAACAAGGAGGAAACAGTCGTGACCGAAGAAAGAAACGCACGTGTTACCCGTATTGGTAAAGTTGTCAGCGATAAAATGCAAAAAACTGTAGTAGTTGCAGTTGAACGTTTCGTTCCGCATCCGCTGTACAAAAAAGGCGTACAACATACTATTAAATTTAAAGCTCATGACGAAAATAACGAAGCACATATTGGCGACGTAGTTCAAATTATGCAAACTCGTCCGCTTTCCAAAGATAAATGCTGGCGCGTTATTGAAATTTTAGAGCGTGCAAAATAATTTTGCCATTAGATTGATTGGCAAGGAGGGAAATCCATGATCCAACAACAAACTATCCTTAACGTTGCGGATAACACCGGCGCTAAGAAAGTTATGTGCATCCGTGTATTAGGCGGTTCCTACCGTAAATATGCTAATATCGGTGACGTTATCGTGTGTGCTGTTAAAGATGCATCACCCGGTGGCGTTGTAAAAAAAGGTGACGTAGTTAAAGCAGTTGTTGTTCGTTCCGCAAAAGGTGTTCGTCGTGCTGACGGCTCCTACATCCGTTTCGACGAAAACGCTGCTGTAGTAATAAAAGACGACAAGAGCCCGCGTGGTACCCGTATTTTTGGGCCCGTTGCTCGTGAACTTCGTGAAAAAGATTTCATGAAAATTGTTTCTCTGGCACCGGAAGTGCTGTAAGAAATTCAGATAACGCACTATAAGGAGGTGTTCTTGACATGGCAAACGCTGTAAAGCTGCATGTTAAAAAAGGCGATACCGTTCTTGTTTTGTCCGGTAAAGACAAAGGCAAGCAAGGTAAAATCGTTGAAGCTCTGCCTAAGAAAGCCAAAGTGGTTGTTGAAGGCGTAAATAAAGTTAAACGTCATACCAAACCGTCTCAAGCAAATCCTCAAGGTGGTATCATTACTAAAGAAGCTCCGATGTCTTCTTCCAAAGTAATGTTGGTATGCCCGGCTTGCAAAAAAGCAACCCGTATTAAAAAATCCGCTGTTGCAGGCGAATTCGTAAGAGTTTGCAAAAAATGCGGCGAAGTAATCGATAAATAATAATCCGGGAAAGGAGGAAATTACTTAATGGCAAAGACCAGATTACAAGAAAAATATTTGTCCGAAGTTGTTAAAGGCTTGATGGACAAATTCCAATATAAAAACGTTATGGAAATTCCTAAAGTTGAGAAAGTTGTAATCAACATGGGCGTTGGTGAAGCTGTTGCTAACAGCAAAGCATTGGAAACTGCAGTAGCAGATATGACCTTGATTGCAGGTCAAAAACCCATCATCACCAAAGCTAAAAAATCCATCGCAGCTTTCAAAGTACGTCAAGGCATGCCTTTGGGTGCAAAAGTTACCCTGCGTGGTGACCGTATGTACTACTTCCTTGATAAACTCATGAATCTCGCTCTTCCGCGTGTACGTGACTTCCGCGGCGTAAGTGCTACCGCTTTTGACGGCCGTGGCAACTATGCACTGGGTCTCAAAGAACAATTGATTTTCCCGGAAATTGAATACGATAAGATTGATAAAGTACGTGGCATGGATATCATCATTGTTACTACCGCTAAGACTGACGAGGAAGCTAGAGAATTGCTCAAACTTCTCGGAATGCCGTTCGGCGCATAAGTGAGGAGGGAATATTTTGGCTAAGAAAGCCCTGATTGAAAAATGGAAAAGCGAACCGAAATTTGAAGTTCGCCGTTATAACCGCTGCAAAGTATGTGGCAGACCTCACGGCTATATGCGTAAATTTGGCCTCTGCCGTATCTGCTTCCGTGAATACAGCTACCAAGGTGCTATTCCGGGCGTAACCAAAGCAAGCTGGTAAGAACGACACTAAGGAAGGAGGGTATACTAAGTATGGTAATGACTGACCCGATCGCTGATATGCTTACCCGTATCCGTAACGCAAATTCAGTTCATCACGATAAAGTTGAAATCCCCGGCAGCAAAATTAAAGTTGCTATCGCTGAAATTTTGAAAGCTGAAGGTTTCATTAGAGATTATGAAGTAATTGCTGATAACAAACAAAGTGTTATCAAAGTTAGCCTGAAATACGGTGCTAATAAAGAAAAAGTTATTTCCGGTATTAAACGTATTTCTAAACCCGGTCTGAGAGTTTACTCTCAAAAAGACCAACTGCCCAGAGTCCTCGGAGGTCTCGGCATCGCAGTAATTTCTACCTCTCAAGGCCTGATGACCGACAAAGCTGCTCGCAAAGCTGGCCTGGGTGGCGAAGTACTGGCATACGTATGGTAATACACTAAAAAGATAGGAGGTGCTCGTACGTGTCTAGAATTGGTAAAATGCCAATCACTGTTCCCGCTGGTGTAACAGTTACTATTGAAGATAACTTCGTGACCGTAAAAGGTCCTAAAGGCGAACTTTCCCGCCAAATCAATAAAAACATGAAACTGACTTTGGACAACGGTGTTCTCACCGTAGAACGTCCTGACGATGAAAAAGAAAACCGCGCTATGCACGGTTTGTCCCGTACCTTGATCAACAACATGGTTGTTGGCGTATCCACTGGTTTCAGCAAAACTCTGGAAATCAACGGTGTTGGTTACCGTTGCGCGCTGCAAGGCAAAGCAATCAACTTCACCCTCGGTTTCTCTCACCCTGTAGTTAAAGAGCCGCCTGCTGGTATTACCTTTGAAGTACCTGCTCCGACCAGAATCGTAGTAAGTGGCGCTGACAAAGAAGTTGTAGGTGCAGTTGCTGCTGAAATCCGTAATTTGCGTCCGCCTGAACCTTACAAAGGTAAAGGTATCCGTTATCAAGGCGAGTTCGTTCGTCGTAAGATGGGTAAAGCAGGCGCTAAAGGCAAGAAATAATTTCTAAAAGAAGGGAGTGAAACTCTTGTTTAACAGAGTTGATAAAAACGAGAAACGTCAAAAACGTCATCTCCGTTCTCGTAGATATATTATCGGTACTGCAGAAAGACCGCGTCTCAACGTATAT
This sequence comes from Phascolarctobacterium sp., assembly GCA_017467905.1. Taxonomy (GTDB): domain Bacteria; phylum Bacillota; class Negativicutes; order Acidaminococcales; family Acidaminococcaceae; genus JAHHUH01. Next base: position 9,698 of record JAFUKD010000013.1, on the reverse strand, counting down.
CGTTCCTTGGCAAACATCTATGCTCAAGTAATTAACGATGTAACCGGTGAAACCATCTGTGCTGCAAGCACCGTTGAAAAAGACCTGAAAGCAATCTATGGCGGCAACATTGAAGCTGCTAAAGCTGTAGGTAAGGCAATCGCAGAAAAAGCATTGGCTAAAGGCGTAAAAGAAGTTGTATTCGATCGTGGTGGCTATCTGTATCATGGTCGTGTAGCTGCTTTGGCTGAAGCTGCTCGCGAAGCTGGTCTTGAATTCTAAGAGAAGGAGGAAATAAAGTGGCTAATTTCGAAAATAAAGAAAACGAATTAAAAGAGAAAGTCGTTTTCATCAACCGCGTTGCTAAGGTTGTTAAAGGCGGTCGCCGTTTCTCCTTCGCTGCATTGGTTGTTGTTGGTGACGAAAATGGTCATGTAGGCATGGGCCTGGGTAAAGCTGCAGAAGTTCCTGAAGCTATCCGCAAAGGCGTTGAAGATGCTAAGAAAAACTTGGTATCCGTACCCTTGGTTGGTACCACCATTCCTCATGAAATCATTGGTGTGTTTGGCGCTGGCCGCGTATTCCTGAAACCGGCTGCAGAAGGTACCGGCGTTATCGCTGGCGGCCCTGTTCGTGCGGTATTGGAACTGGCAGGCATTCACGATATTCTTACCAAATGTCAAGGTTCTAACAACCCGAACAACGTTGTTCGCGCAACTATCGAAGGTTTGAAATCCTTGAAATCTGCTGAAGCAGTTGCTGCTCTGCGTGGTAAAACCGTAGAAGAATTGTTGGGCTAATTTAGGAGGAAATTTGTAATGGCACAAATTAAAATCACTTTGACCCGCAGCGTAATCGGTTATCCGCAAGATCAACGTATGACTGTTAGAGCTTTGGGTTTGCGTAAAATCAATAATGTTGTAATTAAAGAAGATACTCCGACTATTCGCGGTATGATTCACAAAGTTGAACATCTCGTGAAAGTTGAAGAAGCGTAAGACAAGGAGGTATATTGAAGATGAAATTACATGAATTGTCTCCCGCTCCTGGTTCCAAACGTGAAGCTGTTCGCGTAGGTCGTGGCTTGGGCTCCGGCTTGGGCAAAACTTCCGGTAAAGGCCAAAAAGGTCAAAAATCCCGTTCCGGCGGTGTAAAACGTCCTGGTTTCGAAGGTGGTCAAAGACCTTTGTACCTGCGTTTGCCGAAACGTGGTTTCTATAACAAATTCGCTAAAGAATACGTTGAAATCAACGTTAGCGTACTCAACCGTTTTGAAGACGGCACTGTTGTTGAACCGGTTATGCTCATCGAAGAAGGCATTGTTAAAAATGTTCGCGATGGCATCCGTATCCTCGGCGGCGGTGAATTAACCAAAAAACTTACTGTACAAGCTATGGGCTTCAGCAAATCCGCTGAAGAAAAAATTATCGCAGCTGGCGGTAAAGTTGAGGTGATCTAAAGTGTTAGCAGCCCTTGCGAACATATTTAGAATTACGGAACTCAGGCAAAAAGTAGTTTTTACTCTCGCCATGTTTATCGTATTCCGGGCTGGAACACATATACCTGTTCCTGGCGTAAATGCTGCGGTTATCGAGCAGCTCTTCCAATCTGGTAACCTTTTTGGATTGCTCGATATGTTCAGTGGTGGCGCCTTGAGCAAATTCTCAATTTTTGCTATGAGTATTACCCCATATATTAATGCTTCAATTATTTTGCAGCTGTTGAAGGTAGTAGTACCCACCTTGGAACAATGGTCCAAGGAAGGCGAAGAAGGTTACAAGAAGATGAACAAGCTTACCCGCGTGCTGACGGTGGCTTTGGGATTCTTCCAAGCCTGCGGTATGGCCTGGGGCCTGAAGATGGCAATCAATAACCCCGGAATTTTCTCAATTCTGTTGATTGCTACCACTCTTACTGCAGGTACTGTATTCCTGATGTGGATTGGTGAACAAATCACTGCAAAGGGTGTCGGCAATGGTATCTCTTTGATAATCTTTGCCGGTATCGTATCCAGATTACCTGAAGGGTTACAAATAATTTTCCAATATTTACAAGCAGGCACTGTTAATCTGTTGAATGTAATTTTGTTCGCGGTGATTGCTTTGGCGATGATTGTTTTCGTAATTCTCATCTCTCAAGGTGTTCGCAAAATTCCCATTCAATATGCTAAACGTGTTGTTGGCAAAAGGTTGTATGGTGGTCATAGCAGCTACATTCCCTTGAAAGTTAACCAAGCTGGTGTTATCCCGATCATCTTCGCGTCTTCCGTGCTGATGTTTCCGACAACGATTGCTCAGTTTGTTGACGTTCCTTGGGTTAAGACTGTGGGACAATGGTTCGCATGGGGCACTCCGCTGCAAACAACTTGCTACGTTCTCTTCATCCTGTTCTTCACTTACTTCTATACAGCAGTAAGCCTGAACATTAACGATATGTCTGAGAACATCAAGAAAAATGGCGGCTTTATTCCCGGCATGCGTCCCGGTAAACCTACAACTGATTATTTAGACAAGGTAATGTCCAGAATAACCTTGGCTGGCGCAGTCTTCCTTTCTTTGATTGCACTGATGCCCAACGTTATCGGCTGGATGACTAATATCGAAGGCATCTACTTCGGTGGTACAGCTCTATTAATCGTAGTCGGCGTAGCATTGGATACTATGAAGCAAATAGAGTCCCTGGTATTGATGCGTCACTATCACGGCTTTATGAAATAGGAGGAATTCAGAATGCATATTCTTTTAATGGGACCTCCGGGTGCTGGTAAAGGCACTCAAGCAGAAAGACTCATTGATGAATTTAAAATCCCTCATATCTCCACTGGAGACATGTTCCGTGCAGCAGTAAAGCAAGGCACCGAACTTGGTAAAGAGGCAAAAAGATATATGGACGCAGGTGGTTTAGTACCTGACGTCGTAACCATCGGCATCGTTCGTGAAGGTTTGGCAAAACCCGAATGTGCAAATGGATTTATTTTAGATGGTTTTCCGAGAACTGAAGAGCAAGCAGTTGCTCTCGACGGAATTCTGAAAGACCTGGGCATTGAATTGACCGGTGTTGTAAATATCGTTGTTCCCGACGCTGAATTGGTTGGCAGGGTAACCGGCAGACGCATCTGCAAAGCTTGCGGCTCCACTTACCATGTAAGCTTCAACCCCAGCAAAGTGGAAGATGTGTGCGATAAATGCGGTGGCAATCTTTATCAACGTGATGACGATAAAGAAGAAACCGTAAAGAATCGTCTGCATGCATATCATGAGCAGACTGAACCGTTAATCGAGTACTACCAAAAACAAGGCGTGTACAAAGAAATCGATGGCATGCAAGCAATCGACAAAGTATATGCTGACGTTAAGGCTAGTCTTTGTGGCGAATAAGGAGGTACGCTGTGTCCAAACAAGACGTAATTGAAGTTGAAGGCACAATCCTTGAAGCGCTTCCCAACGCTATGTTCCAAGTACAATTGGAAAACGGTCACGTTATTCTGGCGCACATATCCGGTAAAATACGTATGAACTTCATCAAAATTTTGCCTGGCGACAGGGTTACCGTGGAACTCACTCCGTACGATCTCAATCGTGGAAGAATTACTTATCGTTTCAAATAACCAAGACAGGCAAGAGGAGGTTTAAATTATGAAAGTAAGACCGTCTGTTAAGCCGATATGTGAAAAATGCAAAGTCATCAAACGTAAAGGCCATGTTATGGTAATCTGCGAAAATCCGAAACATAAACAAAAACAAGGTTAAGAAGGAGGTGCACGTTAATGGCACGTATTTCTGGTGTCGATTTACCGAGAGACAAACGTATTGAATACGCACTGCCGTACATTTATGGTATCGGCCTGACTCTGTCTCGCGAAATCTTAGCTAAAACTGGTATCAATCCGGACACTCGCGTTCGCGACCTGACTGAAGAAGAAGTTTCCAAGATCCGTGAAACTTTAGATAACGATTACAAAGTAGAAGGTGACCTCCGTCGTGAGGAATCCCTCAACATTAAACGCTTAATCGAAATTGGCTCCTATCGTGGCAGAAGACATCGTATGGGTCTGCCCGTTCGTGGTCAAAACACTAAAAACAATGCCCGCACCCGTAAAGGTCCGAAACGTACTATTGCAGGCAAAAAGAAATAATTAGCGAGGGAGGGATAAACCAGTGGCTGGCAAGAAAGTTGTTCGCAACAAGAAAAAAGTTAGCAAAAATATCATTAATGGTGTAGCGCATATCCGCTCCACTTTCAATAATACCATTGTTACCATTTCTGATACTGAAGGTAACGTTTTGAGCTGGGCTTCCGCAGGCGAACTCGGTTTCCGTGGTTCCCGTAAAAGCACTCCGTTTGCTGCTCAAATGGCTGCAGAAACCGCAACCAAAGCTGCAATGGAACATGGCTTGAAAAATGTAGAAGTTTTCGTTAAAGGCCCTGGCGCTGGCCGTGAAGCTGCAATCCGTGCACTTCAAGCTGCAGGTCTCGAAGTTAACTCCATTAAAGACGTAACTCCGATTCCGCACAATGGCTGCCGTCCGCCGAAACGCAGAAGAGTATAATTGGAGGTGTAACTGTAAATGGCTATCGATAGAACTCCTGTATTGAAAAGATGCAGATCCTTGGGCCTGTCTCCTGCTTTTCTGGGTATTAGCAAAGAATCTAACCGTCAAGTTAGACGCCAAAACAGAAAAAAAAGTGAGTATGGCATTCAATTAACTGAAAAACAAAAAGCTAAATTTATCTATGGTGTTCTGGAAAAACAATTCCGTGGCTACTATGATAAAGCTAAAAAAATGGAAGGCATCACCGGTGAAAACCTGTTGATCCTCCTCGAAAGAAGAATTGACAACGTAGTATATCGTCTTGGCTTGGCTAACACCCGCCGTCAAGCTCGTCAAATCGTAAGACATGGCCACATTGCTGTAAACGGCAAACGTTTGGACATTCCTTCCGCTATGACCTACGTTGGCGATGTTATCACCGTTATGGAAAACAGCCGTTCCAAAGAATACTTCAAAGGTATGGAAGAAACTTTGGCTACTAAAGCAGTTCCGGCTTGGTTGATTCAAGACGCTCAAAACCTGGGCGGCAAAATTGACCGTTTCCCGACTCGTGAAGAAATTGATGTTCCCATCGAAGAACATCTCATCGTAGAATTGTACTCCAAATAATTAGTGTACATCTTGTGCCGCCCAACTATGAGGCGTATTGTGGTAATACGTGAAAGAAGGAGGCTTGCCGCATGATTGAAATTGAGAAACCCAAGATGGTTACAGCTGAGATCAGCGATGATGGACGCTATGGTAAATTTGTTTGGGAGCCGTTGGAAAGAGGCTACGGCATTACACTGGGCAACAGCTTGCGCCGTGTACTGCTCTCCTCCTTGCCTGGTGCCGCAGTAACTCACGTTAAAATTGACGGAGTTCTGCACGAATTTACTACAATTCCCGGTGTTAGAGAAGATGTTGCAGACATCATTCTCAACATCAAGGCTTTGTGCCTGAAAATGGAATGCGAAGAGGAAAAAATCCTGCGTATTGAATGCTCTGGTGAGCAAGAAGTTACTGCTGCAAACATCATTGCAGATAGTGATGTAGAGATTTTGAACCCTGAGCTGCACATTGCGACTTTAGATAAAGATGCCGTTTTCAATATGGAAATCTATGTTGATAAAGGCCTCGGTTATGTACCGGCGGATAAAAACAAACGCCAAGATCAACCTATCGGAGTAATCCCCGTTGATTCCATTTACTCTCCTATTACCAGAGTAAAATTTGGTGTAACTGATACCCGCGTTGGCAACGTAACCAACTACGACAAACTGACTCTGGAAGTTTGGACCGATGGTAGCATAATGCCGGACGGAGCTGTGAACATGGCTTCCAGCATTATGATTGATTATCTCAAGTTGTTCCAAACCGGTGACCCGGTTAAGCAAGTGCTTAACGTTACCGGTGGTTCTGAACCGGAAGGCGCAGAACCCAAGAAAGAAGGCCCTGGTGCAATGTCCATCGACGATTTGGACTTGTCCGTACGCAGCAACAACTGCTTGCGTCGTGCAGGTATCAACACCGTTGAAGAACTTACCCAGAAGTCTGAAGAAGATATGATGAAAGTACGTAACTTAGGCCGTAAGTCCCTTGATGAAGTTAAGAAAAAATTAGCTGATTTAGGTTTGTCTTTACGCAAAAGTGACGAAGAATAATAAGGGGGTCGGAAACAATGGCATACAGAAAATTAGGCCGTAATTCCAGCAACCGTAAAGCTTTGTTTCGTAGCATTTTGACTTCTTTCTTCAAATATGGTCGCATCGAAACTACCATTACCAAAGCTAAAGAAGTTGCTAGCAAATCCGCTCAACTGATTACTTTGGCAAAACGTGGCGACTTGCACGCTCGTCGTCAAGTTTTGGCTATTTTGGTTGATGAAGAAGTAACCAGAAAACTTTTTGAAGAAATTGCTCCGAAATATGAAGGCAGACAAGGCGGCTTTACTCGTATTTACAGAGTTGGTCCTCGTCGCGGTGATGCTGCTGAAATGGCAATCATTGAGCTCATCTAATCAGAGCTTTCAAAGCAGGAACTTTTGTTCCTGCTTTTTTTATGCTCATTTTAAAAATTTTTGCAGAATGCCACCTTTTGTCTAAAAAACATATTATAATGAAGTAAAGTGAAGAATTTACGTTTATGGTATTTATTGATGGTAAAGGAAGGTGCAAAATGCTGACCAAAAATTTTATTGAGTTTTTGTACGAGGCAGCGCATATTCAGCGCTGGAACGACCACATTCGCCCCGGAGGCTTTACGGAGCTGGACAAGCAGGCTCATAAAATGATGATATTGTATGTGCTGGCACGTCATGAAGAGGATGACCACGGTGCTAAGCTAAACTGGCGCGTTCTTATCGAAGGTGGCATTTTTGAATTTTTGCACCGCAATGTACTCACGGATATTAAGCCGCCTGTTTTTCATGAGCTGGTACGGGTACACGGCAAAGAGCTTAATTCTTGGGTATACCAGGAATTGAAACGTCGCATTCCCGAAATTGATGCAGGCTTTATGGAAAATATGGAAACCTTTTTCGATAACCCCAATTATTTTCCGAAAGAGAAGAAGCTGCTGCGAGCTGCTCACTATTTAGCAACGCAATGGGAGTTTAATATTATCTATCATTTTAACCAAGGTATTTTTGGCATTGAAGAAACTCGCCAAGCTATTGAAAGCGAGATTGAAGACCACTTTGATTTGGCAGGAGTGCAGAAGCTGGCACTGAAAGGCAAGAGTAGCAAGTTCATTGACCTTGTAGGACAGCTACGCTTCCAAAAACGTTGGGCACAATCTCCCCGCGTGCCGGAAACCTCTGTCATGGGTCATGTACTTTTGGTTGCAATTATGGGTTACTTCTGCGCGGTGAAGTTGGGCGCCTGTGATGAACGCGTAGTTAACGATTTTTTGTGCGGCTTGTTCCACGATTTGCCGGAAGTACTCACCCGCGACATTATCTCTCCTGTGAAGCGTAGTGTTGAAGGTTTGGATGCACTTATCAAACGCATTGAAGAACGTCAGGTTGCAGAAAAGATTTTGCCCCTGCTTCCCTACGGTTGGCATCAGGATATTTTGTACTTTACCCAAAACGAATTTGCCGACAAGGTTATCGTAGACGGCAAGGAAGTGGAATGTTCCTTTGAAGATTTAAACGGTAAGTACAACCAGAACGGCTTTAAGGCGGTGGATGGGAAAATGCTTAAAGGCTGCGACAACCTTGCTGCCTTTGTGGAAGCATGGCTTTCTCGTCGTTATGGTATTACCTCCAAGCACTTGGAAGATGCAGAGCAATCCATGCGTGAGCATTATTACGAGCACAGCATTGTTGGCGGCATAGATTTTGGCAGTATTTACAGAGCCTTTCCGGAAAATAAATAAAGAATAAAAATACAAAAAAATACATTATACATTGCACATACATGTAGACAGTAGGGGATGAGATGTTTATAATTATTCTATAAATAATTCTACTAATGTTATAGATTATGAGGAGGCAAGAATTATGAATATCTTTGAAATGGCAAAAATCCCCCTTAACCAAGCTATTGAAGCAATGCAATTAGATCCCGGTGCAGCATCCATCATTGCTGTTCCCGAAAGAACCTTAGAAGTTTCTATTCCCCTGAAAATGGATGACGGTACTACTAAAGTATTTACCGGTTACCGTAGCCAACACAGTACTGTGCTTGGTCCCGCTAAAGGCGGTGTACGTTATCATCAAAATGTATCTTTAGATGAAGTTAAAACTCTTGCTTTTTGGATGACCTGCAAATGTGCAGTTGCCGGTTTGCCCTATGGTGGCGGCAAGGGCGGTATTATCGTTGACCCCAGCACCCTTTCCAAACGCGAACTGGAAGCACTGACCAGAGCTTACATTGATAGAATTGCTTCCATCATCGGTGAGAAGAAGGATATTCCTGCTCCCGACATGAACACCAACGCTCAAATTATGGGTTGGATGATGGATGAATTCAGCAGAATCACCGGACAGTTCGAGCCCGGCTTCATAACCGGTAAAGCAATTTGCGTAGGCGGTTCCCTCGGTCGTACTGCTGCTACCGGTCGTGGCGTGGTTACTGCTGCTCTCGAAGCGTTGAAGTTAAAAGGTATTGCTCCCGAAGAAGCAACTGTTGCCGTACAAGGCTTTGGCAACGTAGGCAGCTGGACTGCAAAACTCTTCTGTGATGCAGGCGTAAAAGTTGTTGCTTTAAGTGACGTTAATGGTGCAATTTACAATGCAGAAGGTTTTGACTGCTATGATGTTGATAAACATGTACAAGCAACCGGCAGTGTAGTTGGTTATCCGGGCAGCACTGCTATCACCAATAAAGACCTGTTGGCGTTGGAAGTTACCATTCTTTCTCCCTGCGCAATGGAACTACAATTAACCAAGGATAACGCTGCTGATGTTAAAGCGCAAATTATTGCAGAAGGCGCTAACGGTCCCACCACTCCCGAAGCTGACGCTGTTTTCGCAGAAAAAGGTATCTTCGTTGTGCCGGACATCTTGGCAAATGGTGGCGGTGTAACCGTAAGCTACTTTGAATGGGTACAAAATCTGTACCGTTACTTCTGGAGTGAAGAAGAAGTTATTGAAAAACAAGTTGTAATGATGCGCAATGCTTTCAAAAATGTACACGCTGCTTCCGAAAAATATGGCGTAAACATGCGTGTTGCGGCTTACATTGTTGCGTTGCATAGTTTGGATGAAGCTATGAAAATCCGCGGCATGTATTAAAACTTTCCATAAGCACTGTTTAGCCGTGTTGGAACATCGCTTGCTTGCTCGACGTACTTCAAGTACGCCTTCGCGGCACAAGCTCGTTCCGCCTTGCTATCCAGCACTTCTGAAAAGTTTTATGTTGATAATGTAAGATTTATAATTATAAAACCTCGTGTCAGTTTTGGCACGAGGTTTTGTGCTATGAAAGGCTTCTTTGTCAGAGGGGGTCTTCTTTTTTATAACACTGTTCCGTACTGGGGCAGTGTTATTTTTTTGCAAATAACTTTGAGAAGATAGACAGCGAAGCTGCTGAGGGAGTTTGCAGCAGCTTCGGCATTCGCGAAGCGAAGTACTTTGAGGCTGTGAAGTAGTGGAAAAGATGTAATCTTTTTTACTATTTCACACCGAAAAGTCTTGATGGGGGGGACAAACGTGCTATAATCTAAGTGTCTAAAGATTAG
>JAFUKD010000012.1 GCA_017467905.1 Phascolarctobacterium sp. | reverse complement strand
TAAACATGAGAAAAATAGCAAGCCAAAGTTTGAAAATTGGATAGAAATACGAAGAAGTGTAATTGAGAATGTATAAAACATCTCAATTACACTTCTTTTAGTTTTTAGAGGATAGTTTTGTCCCAGCCTCTTTGTTGTTTACTTCAAGCCTTTTACAAAATACATAGCATCGTTTTCGTAGGCGTGGATATTGCTGTAGCCGCAAGCCGTTAGCATTTCGCCTACAGCTTTCGCTTCCGGCAAGCGGTGTTCCGTAACAATTTCACTGCCTCTGTGGATGCTGTTCACTGTTTCCCGGGAAATGTCGTGCATGATGATAAGGCTTCCTCCTGCTTGGAGGGCGGGGAGCATTTTACGGACGAACTCTTCCTTGCGGGTGTGCAGGTGGGGAAAGAAGTTTAAGCAGATGATGATGTCGTAGGCTTCTAAGGGAAGCTCTATTTCTAAAATATCGCCTACCAAAAATTCAAGGTTCTTGAATTGGGAGAACTTCTCCTGGGCTTTAGCAAGCATCTTTTCGGAAAAATCTACTGCGGTAATTTTGCCTTCCGCTCCCACTGCAGAGCGAAGATAGGGAAGCAGTACGCCCGTGCCGCTGCCAACGTCTAAAACCTTAGCGCTGGTGGGAATCTGCGCCAGGATGAGCAGCTGCTCTAAAATTTGCGGGTCGGTACGGCGGGTACAGTCCCAAGTATTTGCGCAGCTGTCAAAAAATGCAATGTCTTTATTCATAAAGAATCCCTCGATTTACTGGTGGTTAGAATTTTTGGGTGAGGGTGGCGGTAAAGCCCCGTCCCTCCATGGGATAGCCATAAATTTCGCAATAGTTCTTGTCAAAAATATTGTAGAGTGTAAAATTCACAGAGGAATTTTTAGCGAAGTCATAAGTAGCGGAAAGATTATGCACTACATAGCCGCCTATCTCATTTACCTCAGGGTTAGAGGTGGTGGGGAAGCCAAGGGTTGCCTTTTGGCTGCTGGTGTAGGTCATATCGTAGCGTGCGTGCCACTTGCCTTCGTCATACTGGTAACCAAGTGCCAAGGTGTGGCGGGGGCGGTAGTCCAGCTCGCCCTTTAAGCCAACGTTATCGTTAGAGTGCACGCCATCCTTCTTGGTGTGCATATTGGTATAGTTTAAGAAAATGTTGGACGCATCATCAAGCTTCCAAGTATTTTCAAGCTCCACACCCCATAGCTGCGCCTTGTCGATATTGTAAGCGTTGAAGGGCTTTTGGTGTACGAAGTTGATATAATCTGTAATGTCTTGGTAGAAAGCGGTAGCCTTGCTGTACAGCTTGCTGTTAAATTGGCGGGCAAGACTTACCTCGTAGCCCCAGCCCTTTTCCGGATGGAGGGGCAGAGCTTTTGCAAAGCCAAAGCCAGCGTAATGCCAGTAGAACTCTGCCATGGAGGGAGCACGCCAAATACGATTGATGTTGAAGCTGGTGGTAGTGCGTTCATCATTTTTGAAATGTACGTTCAGCTTGGGAGAAAGAGCGCTCTCGCTCATGCTTCCGATGGAAGTAGCTTGGGCAGCATCCCGTTTGCCTTCCATCTTGTCGTAGCGCAAGCCTATATTGGTAAGCCAGCGTTCGTCCATTTGCCAGTTGTCTTCTATATAAGTACCCCATACATCCATCTTTTGCGAGGGGTAAAGAGGACTCCCGGTGCCTTCATTATACCAGCCGTAACCATAGCGCAGGCGTTTATAATCGGCACCGTAGCCAAGGTAGTGCCTTTCATTTACCTTGGCACTGCCTTTGTACATAAAGCCACTGGATTTATCTGTTACATTGTAGCGGTCAAAGATAAGCGCACCGCCAACAACATTATGCTCCCTTTGCTTCTCGTAGTTCTTCCAATAGGTAAGGCTATCGCTACCATTATCCCTTTCGGAAGTCCAGGTAAGATTAAATTTGTTGCGGTAAATTTTAGTATAGCTGCCATCTCCGGGAGCATCGCCGGAATAATTGGAGAAGCCGTCGCCAATGGGAGTTACAGGATAACGGCTATCGTAATTGCTGCTTCCGGGAAGGTTCTGCACTACCAAGCCACGCTTTAGCTGTTGGTGCTCGTAATTAAAACGCAAGCTATCCGTTTCCGAAAGCTTGTAATTAAATTTGAAGCCTAACTGTTCGTTATCGTAGTCGCTATTGCGCAGGTAAGCATCCTGCTCGGACTTGTTGGCATATAGGTTGAAGCCAAAGGCTTTTTCCTGCACGCCGTAGTTAAAAATATATTGGCGTCTATCCTTACTGCCCGCGGTAAGCTGTACTTCGCCTGCATTGGCAGTTTTTTTCGTGATGATATTGATAATACCGCCTTCCGTTTGCCCGTAGGCTGCGGATTTAGCTCCTTTAATGATTTCAATTTTTTCTACCATTCCTAAGGGGATGGAGTTCCAGTTAACGTAACCGCCACCCATAACGCCACTCATGGATTGGGGAACACCGTCCAGCAAAACGGTATAGTGGCGGGAATCGTGACCGCGGAGCTTAACGCTTAAATCTTCGTTACCGCCGGAATTAGGGCGCGCCTGAACCTGAATGCCTGCGGTGGTGCGCAATAGCTCCGGCACAGTTTTGGCTGCGCCAATATTCACCTGCTGGGCGTTAATAACAGTGTCCACCTTTTCGGAAGAAGCGTAGATAACTACATCCGGCAGGGTAAAGCTGGGCAGCGTATTGGCAGAAGCAGGGAGCGCACAGGCAAGGAGAACTGCCATATTTAATAGAAGAGATTTTTTGCTCATTGAAGCACCTCGGCAGTAATAATTTTTTTCAGACGGGTTACCAAAAGGGGAATGAAGCTAAGCTGGATGATGATGCCAACCATACCTGTAGCAATGGTAGTTGCCACATAAACCAAGGGGGGCAGGCTAATTCCTAAAAGGTCTGCAAAAAGCATGAGCACTATGCCAGCACCTAAACGCCCTAAAAGCATGGCACTTATCAAGGAAAGGTAAATGTTCTTGCCCTTGCTGTGGTAAAGATAGCCTGTTACCGCACCGTAAAGTGGAAGCTCTGCCAGCATCATGGGCAGGGAGGGTAAAAGCGGGGGCATACCTGTCAAAAAGCAGCTGAGCAGGGGCGTAAGGATGCCTATGAGCAAACCGGGAAGCCAGCCCAAAAGCAAGCCGCCCATCAGCACGGGGATGTGCATGGGCAAAAAGGTTTTACCGCCCAAGCCGAAGCTGTGAAAAAGCATTGGCAGAAGCAAGCCGCAGGCTATGAATAATGAGGTTGTTACAAGTCTATTGGTGGCAAGCAAAATGATAGCTCCTAAAATTTCTTATAAGTACAAACACTAATCAATGTTGTAAATGCTTGTAGAACAAATGTATTATACCACTATGGACGTTGCCGTGACAAATTTTAATCAAAAATTTAAACTTCCCTCTTGCCAAAGAAACCGGTAACTTTTATAATATGTTCAGATATTATGAGCTGGTACTAAAAGCAGGTGAAACAATGAATTCTACTAGAAAGTTAATACGCCATGAAAAGCTGCAGCATTTACTCCATGACAATCCGTTCATGACGGATGAGCAGCTTGCAAAAACCTTGAAGGTAAGTGTTCAGACCATTCGCCTGGATCGTGTGGCGCTGGGCATTCCGGAACTGCGCGAACGCACCCGCGATATGGCAGAAGGAGCGCAGGCAAAGCTGCGCGCCATTGACAAGAAGGATATTGTGGGCGAGCTCATTGATTTGGAATTGAACAAGGTAGGTATTTCTACCTTAAAGATAACACCGGATATGGTTTTGGAAAAAACCGGAGTTGCCCGCGGGCACTATATGTTCGCTATGGCAGATACCCTTGCCCTGGCAGTGGTGGATGCTCAAAAGGCGCTGACCGGTGTGGGTAATGTTAAGTACAAGGTTCCTGTTTACGCAGGAGCAAGCCTTGTGGCGAAGGCAGAGGTTACCCGCCGTCGTAACGACAAATACTTTATTTGCGTCAAGATTAAAAATAATAACGAGGAAGTTTTCCGCGCTAAGTTTATTATTGTTTCTTTGGATGATGAAAGGAAGCAAGAAGAATGAAAATAGCAATTGATATTATGGGTACCGATTACGGACCTAAAGAATTAGTTTTAGGCGCAGTAAATGCTGTTAAGGAATTTGGCTGTGAGGTTGTGCTTGTTGGCGACGAGGCTGTTGCCAAAGAGTGGTTAAGCAAATACAAGGCAGACCAGAATCCTAAAATTAAAATTAAACACGCAAGTGAAGTAATTACTATGGACGAGCACCCTGCTATTGCAGTAAAATCTAAGAAGGATGCTTCCATTGTTGTAGCTTCCAAGCTGCTGCGTGGCGGCGAGTGTGATGCCCTTGTTTCTGCAGGCAGCACCGGTGCGGCTTCTGTTGCCGCAGTGCTGTGCGTTGGCCGCATTAAAGGGGTGGAGCGTCCTGCCATTGCAACCTGCATCCCCAGCCTAACAGGTACTACCGTAGTTTTAGACAGCGGCAGCATTGTTGATGCCAAGCCTATGAACCTGGTACAAAGTGCAGTTATGGGCAGCGTGTATGCAGAAAAATTATTGAACATCAAAAGCCCCAAGGTAGGACTTTTGAGTGTCGGTGAAGAAGAAACTAAGGGTAATGAGCAAACCTTAGCAACCTATCCCTTATTAAAGAAGGTTAAGCAAATTAATTTCATGGGCAATGTAGAAGGCAGGGATATTACCAACGGCGCTTGTGACGTGGTAGTATGCGACGGCTTCGTAGGTAATGTTGTTCTGAAATTTGGCGAGGGCTTGGCAAAAGCCATCTTAACCCTTATTAAGGAAGCAATTTTAAGCGGCGGTATCTTGGCAAAAATTGGCGGCGCGCTGATTAAACCGGCGATGGCAAAGCTTAAAAAGCGTTTGGACCCTGCTGAATACGGCGGTGCTTTGCTGTTAGGTGTTAAGGCTCCCTTTATTATTTGTCATGGCAGCTCCAAGGCAAAGGCAATTACCAATGCCATTGGCGTAGCTGTTAAATTTGCTGAAAATAATGTTGTAAGTGCTATTACTGAAAAAATAGCTGAATCTCAAAAAAGAAATGAGGAAACTGATAAATGACGAGAGCTGTTGGTATTTTAGGCATCGGACATTATGTGCCGGAAAAAACTGTTACTAACTTTGATATGGAAAAAATTGTTGATACCAGTGACCAATGGATTACCGAACGTACCGGTATTAAACAACGTCACTTTGCTGCTCCTGAACAAGCAACTTCTGATATGTCTGTAATCGCTGCTCAAAGAGCATTGGAGGATGCAGGCGTTGCTCCGGAAGAAATTGAATTGGTAATCGTTGGTACTGCTTCTCCTGACCACGCGTTCCCGTCTACCGCTTGCCTGGTTCAAGACCGTTTGGGCTGCAAGAACGCAGCTGCCTTTGACCTTTCTGCAGGCTGCAGCGGCTTTGTATATAATCTGGCTGTAGCAAGCCAAATGATTAAAACCGGCTTGTACCAGAAGGCTTTGATTATCGGTGCTGAAACCCTGTCCCGCATTATGAACTTTGAAGACCGCAACACCTGCGTACTCTTTGGTGACGGTGCAGGCGCTGCTGTTGTGGGCGTTGTAGAAGAAGGTCATGGCGTGCTGGGTATCGAGCTGGGTGCTGATGGCAGCGGCGGCAAGCATTTATACCAGCCTGCCGGTGGTAGCCGTAAGCCGGCAACTGTGGAAACTGCTGCTGCGCACGAACACACCATTCATATGAATGGCCAGGAAGTTTTCAAATTCGCTATCCAAATTATGGGTACTGCTGCTAAACGTGCTTTGAAGGCTGCTAACATGAAGGCAGAAGAGCTGGACCTTCTGGTTCCCCACCAGGCGAATATGCGCATCATTACTTCTGCTGCTAAACGTTTGAAAATGCCCATGGAAAAAGTTTGGGTTAATGTAGATAAATATGCCAACACTTCTGCTGCTTCCATCCCCATCGCACTCTGCGAGGCGCAAGCTGCAGGCGCTTTGAAAAAAGGCGACAACATTCTGCTGGTTGGCTTCGGTGCAGGCCTTACCTGGGCTTCCATCGTACTTAAATGGAGCAAATAACTACTATTGATATAAATCTCGAAAGTGAGGACTACTCTAATGAGCAAGATTGCATTCGTATTCCCGGGACAAGGCTCCCAATATGTAGGTATGTGCAAAGCCTTCTACGACCAATATCCGGTTGCTAGACAAATCTTTGAAGAAGCTGATGACGCACTTGGCTTTTCCATTACCAAAATGTGCTTTGAAGGTCCGGATGCTGATATCCGCCTTACCTACAACACTCAACCCGCTATTTTGACTGCCAGCACCGTATGTGCGGCAATCCTCAAAGAACATGGCGTAAGCTGCGATATCGCTGCAGGTCATAGCTTGGGTGAATACTCCGCATTGGTTAATGCAGGTGCTTTAAGCTTTGCAGATGCAGTACGCATTGTTCGTAAACGCGGTCAGTTCATGCAAGAAGCTGTACCCGTAGGCGAAGGCAGCATGGCTGCTGTTATGGGTTTGGATAATGAAAAAATTATCGAAATCTGCAAGAACATTGAAGCTGAAGGCGGCGAACCTGTACAAGCAGTAAACTTTAACTGCCCCGGTCAAGTAGTAATCGCAGGCGCAGTAAACGCTGTAAACAAGGCTAACGAAGAATTGAAGGCAGCAGGCGCAAAACGCTGCATCACCCTTTCCGTAAGCGCTCCCTTCCATAGCACCATGATGAAGCCCGCTTCCGAGCGTTTGGCAGAAGTGCTTGCTCCCATCGAAATTAAAGACGCTGCTTTCCCCGTTGTTGCTAACGTAAACGCAGAAGAAGCTGTAAGCGGCGCTTTGATTAAAGAACTGCTGGTTAAACAAGCTGCAATGCCCGTACTGTGGGAAACCTCCGTTCGCAACATGGTTGCAGGTGGCGTTGATACCTTCGTAGAAGTTGGCCCCAGCAAGGTATTGACCGGCTTCACTAAAAAGATTGCTAAAGGCGTACCGGCTTTGTTTGTAGAAGACCCGGCAAGCCTGGAAAAAACTCTTGAACATTTACAGGAGGGTAAATAATGATGAAATTTGAAGGTAAAGTTGCTCTCGTAACCGGTGCTTCCCGTGGTATCGGTCGTGCCATTGCTTTGGCATTGGCTGCTCAAGGCGCAGATGTTGCAGTAAACTATGCAGGCAGCGAAGCTGCTGCTAAAGAAGTTGCTGCTGAAATCGAAGCTATGGGCCGCAAGGCATTTGTTATCCAAGCAGATATTGCTTCCAATGAAGCTTCTACCGCAATGGTTGACGCAGTTGTAAAAGAATTTGGTCGCATTGACGTACTGGTAAACAACGCAGGCATCACCCGCGACGGTCTCTTGATGAGAATGAAAGAAGAAGACTGGGATGCAGTAATCACCACCAACCTGAAAGGCGTGTTCAACTGCACCAAGGCTGCTATCAAATATATGATGAAACAAAAATCCGGCAGCATCGTAAACATCAGCTCCATCGTTGGTGTTATGGGTAACGCTGGTCAAGCTAACTACTGCGCTGCGAAAGCAGGCGTAATTGGCTTCACCAAAGCTACTGCTAAAGAAGTTGCTGCTCGTGGCATCCGCGTTAATGCCATCGCTCCCGGTTTCATTAAAACCGATATGACCAGCGTGCTTTCTGAAAAGGTTGTTGAAAGCATGCTCGCCGGTATTCCGCTGAACCGTTTGGGCGAAACCGAAGACATCGCTAAAGCCGTGCTGTTCCTTGCGAGCAGTGACGCTAATTATATCACCGGTCAGACTTTACATGTTGACGGTGGTATGGTAATGTAATATTGCGACTAGCAATTAAATTTTTGGAAGGAGGTGAATCGTAATGAGCACTTTCGACAAAGTAAGAGATATCACTGTCGAACAATTGAGCGTTGACGCTGACGAAGTAAAGATGGAATCCGCTTTCATCGATGACCTCGGCGCTGACTCCCTCGACATCGTTGAATTGATCATGGCTTTTGAAGAAGAATTCGGCGTAGAAATTCCTGATGAAAAAGCTGAAAAAATCCGCACTGTTGCTGACGCAGTTAAACTGTTGGACGAAGAAAAATAATTCTTTGATGGGCTTAATACGGAGAGCCTCGTAAGGGGCTCTCTGATATAGCTTTTTTTAGAATCCTGAAATGGGGGATATTTGTTGAAATTACCAGTGCTGAAAATCGGTAAGCTAGTTGCGCAAGTTCCGATTGTACAAGGAGGCATGGCCATTAGGTTATCTACCGCTCGCCTGGCTGCTGCCGTTGCAAATGAAGGCGGTATTGGTTTGATTGCCGCATCCGGTATGGCGTTTGATGAACTGCGTAAAGAAATCCGTATGGCAAGAGAACTTACTGGCGGTAAAGGCATTATCGGTATTAATGCCATGGTTGCTGCAAGAGAATTTTTAGGCTTAATTACCACTGCGGCAGAAGAAAAAATCGACCTGATTGTAGCCGGCGCCGGTTTTTCAAGAGATATTTTCGCTGTTGGTCGTAAATATGGCGTAGAAGTTGTACCTATTGTTTCTTCTGTTAGATTGGCTCAAACTGCTGAAAAACTTGGAGCTTCTGCAATTGTTGTAGAAGGAACTGAAGCTGGTGGTCATCTTGGCACCCAGCAATCAATTAAGGAAATCCTGCCCGAAATTATCGAGGCTGTAAATATACCTGTAATCGCAGCAGGCGGTGCCGTTGACGGTAACGATGTTGCAGAACTGTTGAAGCTTGGTGCTAATGGCGTGCAAATGGGCAGCCGTTTCGCTGCTAGTGAAGAATCTAACGGCGCACCTGCTTTGAAAGAATTTTATTTGAAAATGACCCAAGAGGACATTGTGCAAATTGATAGCCCTGTAGGCTATAAGGGACGTGCAATCCGTAATCCCTTTGCGCAGCTGTCTTTGGAAGATAAAGCTCCCAAACCCACCCAATGTGATGCCTGCCTGAAAAAATGCAAGCGTAACTTCTGCATTATCCGCGCTCTTACCCGTGCGCAACAGGGTGACGTAGAAACCGGCTTGGTATTTACCGGCGCTAACATGTGGAAGATTAAAGAAATTTTACCTGTAAAAGAAATCTTTAGAAGAATTAAAGAAGACATTGCAAAAATTTAATTTGAGGTGAATTGTTTTGACTAAGAGAAGAGTAGTAGTAACCGGCGTTGGCCCTATTACCCCGATCGGTATCGGCAAAGACGAATTTTGGGGCAACTTGACTGCCGGTAAATCCGGTATTGGTATGATTACCCAATTTGACACCACCGATTTTACTGTTAAAATTGCTGGTGAAGTAAAAGGTTTTGAATTTGGCAAATATGGCGATAAAAAAGAAGGTAAACGCATGGACCGCGTTACCCAATTTGCTGTAGCTGCCGCTAAATTGGCTATTGAAGATGCAAAACTTGATTTGGAAAAAATTGATGCTACCCGTTGTGGCGTATGCGTTGGTACCGGCATTGGCGGTATCCATACTTTCTTGGAACAATCCTTGAAATATGGCGACAAAGGCCCTTCCAAAATCAGCCCTTTCTTCATTCCTATGGAAATTCCCAATATGCCCGCAGGTCAAATCGGTATTGCGTATGGCTTCAAAGGCCCCAATACTGCAATCGTAACTGCTTGCGCTACCGGCACTAACTGCATTGGCGACGCTCTGCGCACCATTCAATACGGTGATGCTGACGTAATGCTGGCTGGCGGCTGCGAAGCTTCCATTTCTCCCATTGCTGTTGCAGGCTTTGCTAACATGAAAGCATTGTCCACCAACAACGAAGACCCGGAAGGCGCTTCCCGTCCCTTCGATAAAAACCGCGATGGCTTTGTAATGGGCGAAGGCTCCGGCGTAATTTTGCTGGAAGAACTGGAACACGCTAAAGCTCGTGGCGCTCACATCTACGCAGAGCTGGTAGGCTACGGCTTGAACTGCGACGCTTACCACATCACTGCTCCCGATCCCAGTGGTGATACTCCGGCTGCTTGCTTCGTAAACGCTATTAAAGATGCAGGCCTTAAACCGGAAGATATTGATTACATCAATGCTCATGGCACTTCCACCCACCGTAACGACGAAGGTGAAAGCCTGGCAATTAAAAAAGTATTTGGCGAACACGCTTACAAGCTGGCAGTAAGCTCCAATAAATCCATGATTGGTCACCTGCTGGGTGCAGCAGGCGGTGTAGAAGCAATCGCTACCGTTTTGACCATCGAAAACGGCGTTATTCCTCCCACCATCAACTACAAAGATTCTGATGCTGAAAACGGCTTGGATCTGGACTATGTTCCCAACGTTGCCCGCAAAGCAGAAGTTAAAGCTGCATTGAGCAACAACCTGGGCTTCGGTGGTCATAACGCTTGCATCGTTTTCAAAAAATACGAAGACTAAGAGAGTTGATTTAAAAATGCACAAGCAGCGTACACAGCAGCTGCAGGCTTTCTGCAAATGGCTGGGTATTGAAATGCATGACTTAGCTCTGCTTGATATGGCGCTTACCCATACTTCTTATGCCCACGAGGCGAAGGCAGTACCCAAGCCTCAGCACAACGAGCGTATTGAGTTTTTGGGAGATTCCGTTTTGAGCGTAATCGTAAGCTCCTATATGTACAAGAACTTTCCTGAATTGGCAGAAGGCCAGCTCACCAAGCTGCGTGCTCATTTGGTATGTGAAGCTTCCCTGTTTGAATACGCAAAGAAATTGCGTTTAGGCGATTTTATCCGCCTTGGTAAAGGCGAGGAAATGAGCGGCGGCAGGGAACGTCCGTCCATTTTGGCAGATGCTTTTGAATCTGTACTTGGTGCTTACTATCTTGACCAGGGTTTGGCAAAGGCGCAGGATTATTTGCTTGCCATTATGCAAAAGGAAATTGATTTTATTTGTACTCATGGTATTTGCAGTGACTTTAAAACACGTTTGCAGGAATACTTGCAGCGCGAGGGTGATGTTGATATTAGCTATCACCTTGTAGGAAGCACTGGACCGGAGCACAACAAAACCTTTAATTCCGAGGTTTGCCTGAAGAATAAGGTTATCGGCAGTGGCAGTGGACGCACCAAAAAGGATGCGGAGCAGCAGGCTGCCAAGGATGCGCTTGTTAAATTACATGTGCTGTCTTAAAAGTTTATAGGTTAATCCCCGTTCACGTTTGTGGGCGGGGATTTTTATGTTGTGCTCCTTGCTTTTCTTCTCGTGTTCCTCGTTTTTATTTGCTCAAGGCTTACCGTGAGGTATTTACCAAAAGTGCTTACAAATTACTGACGAAGGTTTAGGCACTGACAAATGACGTAGTTAGGCTTACGCCGAACAATAGTAAGTCACTTCGGGCCGTAACAAAATTCAAAGGGGAATACTAAAACGAAGTGTCTTTACGGGGGGGACTACTGTGCTATAATATTTGTAAAGTTTTAAAGAAGTGCTTGAAAAATTCGTGTAGTATTAAAAATGAGGTGAAGGTATGGAAAATGAGTTAAAGGTTGTGGGGCGCAGGCTAAAGCTTTTGCGAATGGAACACAACGTTTCTCAAACAGATTTGGCAAAAGGAATTGGCATGTCCCAAACTAATTTGAGCAATATCGAAGCTGGCAGGACAGCTGTTACCATACAAAACCTTATTAGAATCAGAGAGCTGCTTGGCTGTAAGATGAGCGACTTTTTTGTAGACTTTGATGGTGAAGAAGAGGAAGCTACCCAAAAGGAAAAGGGAGCTGTAAAAGGGAAGATAGCGGCTGTTGGCAAGAAGGCTATCAGCGTTGAAGAGGCAGTGCAGATTTTGAGACTGCTTAAAGCTGTGGAGATAAAAGGGCTGTAGAATAAGAAAGCCTCCATCCTTGAGGGAGGTGGCATCGCGTAGCGATGACGGTGGGAGTCCCATATAGGGTACTGACTGAGGGTTCCAAAATTTATTGCTTTCCCGCAACAAGCAAAAAGCTTCGGTGGTTAGTGGTAGTTTAAAGTCAGCTTCACGCTCCTTTTGGTATAAAAATATCGCTGTCCGCATATTCGCTTCGCAGTTTCTAGAAGCTTTTAAAAAGTACAGCTCAGGATGCGGAGCTTCGCGATATTTTCTTGAATATGTGTCGCTGCTTTTTGCTAATCGTTGCTTTGAAAGCAAGTAAATTTTGTTCTTAGAAAGGCTTCACCTTTGATGAATATGAGGAATAAGGCTCCCTTTTGAGGGAGCTGGCGCAACGAAGTTGCGACTGAGGGAGTTTGGTTATATTGCTTCTGGGCAAGCGGAAGCTTTGTAATAAATATTTATTTTAAAATTATGTGTTTCAAAGAAAGGTAGGCGTATTGATTTATGTCTAAGAAGATGTTGAAAAGGAGCTTGGCACTTGGTGCGTTGATGGCGTTTGTTATTACTGGCAGTGCTATGGCATCTCAGATTGTTGATCAAAATTTAACTGTAAGTCAAGATACAACAATTATTACAGATAGTTTTAATGAAAATACTTTTGGTAATGGCAATAGAACTGTAGCTTTGGGGTATACTAACGGTACCGATAATACTGTAACTATTGCTGATGATACAACATTGCAATTGGTTAACGAATTAGAGGGTGCTACTCGTAGCTATGGTATTGTTGTTCATAACCCTGACAACGGTGCTTCTTTGAATGTTATTGGCGGTACGAATAGTGTTGTTGACTTAGATATAGATGTGGATAATCGTGCAGAAGGTGTTAGAAACAATTATAATGGTACGTTAAATATTAATGTCGGCCTTTTAGATGTAAATGTTAAAACTACTGGAGATGCTGATGTGACCTATGGTATGGATGTATGGCAAGGAACGACTACTAATATCAATACAACTTCTGGCGGAATAACCAAGTTTAATGTAGAAGCTGTTAATGGTAAGGTTTATGGTATTCAAGGTTGGAGAGAAGCTAACGTTTACGAAGACAAAAATGGTGCTGTTGTTAATATCAATGATTTAGAGTTAATAGTTAAGGGTAGTCAAGAGGTAAGTGTATTACGGGCAATTAATCTTCATGATACTACAATGAATTTGGAAGGTAACTCAACTAAAATTACATTAAACAATGAAGGTGAACAACTCGCTGGTGCTATTGTTGTTTTACAAGGTAATCATGAAGATTCACCTACAACTCTCAATTTTAATGCAATTACAACTGCGCTGAATGCTACTGGAGGTAATGGTAATAATTCAGTGTCTGGTGTTACTTCTAGTGGTGGTTCTTCAGTTATAAATTTTAATGGTGAAAGTGTAAGTATTGATATTGATGGCGGCAATGCGGCTGTTATCGGTGTAAATGCACAATATCAAGGGAACACTATAAATACTTCGGCTAGAACAAGTATTGTTATAGATGTGGAATCCAGTACTGCTGGGGATGTAAAAGGTGTAGCTTCAAGACTTTATTCCGGCTCTTCTGGTGAAATCGATTTCAAAGGTGCTACAGATATCACTGCAATTAATAATGGTTCTGGTCTTACCTATGGCGTATATGCAGAGGATGAAACAGGTTCTATTAGTTTAGCAGACACTACCATCACTGCGACAGGTGCAGAAGGCAGAACGCGTGCAATCTATCTGGATAAAGGTGCAAGAGGTATTGTTGATGGTGATGTAACGATTACGGCAACAAGCGGATATCGTGCAGAAGCAGTTGACGTTCGTGGTGGTTCTAGCCTTACTTTGGGCAAAGACAATACAAGTAAGATTAGTGTAACATCAACAACGATGGGCGATGCTCCCAATCTGGTCAACACAGGTATTCAGGCATACCAGAATGGTTCCAATGTTACGATTAATGCCGATACGCTTGATGTAACAGTCACAGGAACTGGTAGTGCTTGGGCATATGGTATTAGTGCTAATACTGCTGAAGTAGACGATGAATCATCTTCTGTTACTATTAATGCTAATAAAACTACAATTACAACTACTGCTGCTAAAGAGGGTAAATCTTCTGCTATTGTAGCTATGTCCGATGGTGAGATGACTATCAATGGTGATTTGACAGCTAAAGGTGATTACGTATTGTTAACTCGTGGTCAAGCAGCAACCGTAATCAATGAATCTGGTGAAGGTACTGTTCAGCTAGATGGCGATATCAACTTTAACTATGGATACTATAACTATGGTAGTGCAACTAATGAAATAGGTGAAAACGAGGTGATATCAAATGATATCAATGCTGATGTTAATATAAATTTGGTTGGTGAAAACTCTTATTTGAATGGTAATATTTCTACCAGTATCACTAAGTTTGTAAAAGATGAAAACGGAGTTTGGGTTGTAGAAGTAACAGAAGAAAACTCTAATGAGCGTAGTCTTGTAAATGGTATGAACCTTTCCGTTTCCAATGGTGCGCAATGGACTGCTACTGACGACAGCTTTGCAAACAACTTAACCCTTGCTAATGGTGGTAAGGTTACTATGGCTGGCGACGAAGCTATGACCATTAGTGTGGATAGCCTTTCCGGTGCAGATGGCATTATAGAGACTAACAATCTTGAAAATAAATTTAGTGTTGTTAACAGTGATGCAACTGGTTTGACTGTTAATGGTACTGCTGAAATTGCAGATGCAATTGCAAATGGTGAAAGTGAATTACAGGGCTTGGCTGATGTAGTTTCTGTAACAAGTGGTACTGGTGTAGCTACTGTAACTACCGAAGAAGGTTTAGTTGGTGGTGCATATAGTGCACAAGTTGACAAGTATGGTAAAGTAGTTACTGAAACCATTACCCAACAAGTTAACACCAAGTCTGACGCAGTAAGTGATGCTGGTATGGCTTTGAAAGCTCATTGGCGTGCTCATATGAACGATATGAATAAACGTATGGGCGACCTGCGCATGGCTAATGGTGAAACCGGTGTTTGGACTCGTATGGTTCGTGGCGAAAGCGAATACCAAGGTGCAAAAATGCAATACAACCAATATCAATTAGGCTATGATGAAAAGCTTAGCGTTGATAAACGTTGGACTGTAGGCGCAGCAGTAACCTTCTCCGAAGGTGATGCAAGCTATGGTTATGGTAGCACTGATGATAAGAGCACTGCATTTGCAAT
>JAFUKD010000004.1 GCA_017467905.1 Phascolarctobacterium sp. | reverse complement strand
TGACCGGCTGCTTGACTGAAAAACAAGCTTATGCATCCATCGACTGGGTAACCATCTTCCTGTTCGCAGGTATGATGCCTGTATCCACTGCAATCGACAAAACCGGCGCTGGTAAACTCATCGCTGACTGGACCGTAGGTCTGATGGGCGGCTCTCCGTCCCCGATGGTTGTAACCGCAGTTCTGTTCTTGCTGTCCTGCACCTTGACCCAATTCATGTCCAACACTGCATCCGCAGCATTGCTCTGCCCGATTGGTATTGCAATCGCTCAAAACTTGGGCGCTTCTCCGAAAGCAGTAGTAATGGCTATCGCAGTTGCAGCTTCTTGCGCATTCGCAACTCCGGTAGGTACTCCGCCGAACACCTTGGTTCTTGGCCCTGGCGGTTACAAATTCATGGACTATGTAAAAGCTGGTTGCGGTCTCGTAGCAGTATGCTTCGCAGTTTGCTTGGTTGTAATCCCGATGGTATGGCCGTTCTTCCCCTGATAAATAGTTAGGGTTTGAATTTAAGTACTTAATTTTTAAAGCCTGTCGCTTTTTGCGGCAGGCTTTTTTATATGCAGAACAGTTTCTTTGTGGAAGAAAATAAAATATAATATATAATAGAAGAAAGTTGAAACGAAAGGGAGTGTTCTGGTGAACAGCTTTACTTTTCAAGGACCTTACGGAGAAATTGAATGTGTAGTAAATAATTGTAAGAACGATGACGTGGTATTGATTATGGCGCATGGCTTTCGCGGTAGTAGAGATGGTGGCGGGCGTTCCCTTGCTCTTGCCAATTTGGCAGAAGCTGTGTGCAAGGTAGTGCGCTTTAATTTTAATGGCAGTCAAATTTTGAGTAAGCAGATAGAAGAATTGCAGGCGGTTGTTAACGCGGTGCGTAGGGAAGCAAATCCTAAAAAGATTTTTCTGTTGGGGCGTAGCCTTGGCGGCGCTGCCTCTATGGTTACTGCTTCTCTCGATAAAAACATTGCAGGCTTAATTTTGTGGGCAACGCCGAACGATTTGCGTAAAACTTTTTGGAATGCTTTAGGCGAAGAATTATATAACCGTTTAGATGCAGGGGAGACCTTGAATTTGGAGGATGAACGTGGCAAGCTGGACCTTACTCCAAATTTCTTGACGGATTTGGATAAATATGACTTGAGTTCCATAATGAGCAGCTGGCAGGATAGACCTCTTCTAATTTTACACGGGGAGCAGGATGTTACGGTGGAAGTTGCGCAAGGCAGAAGGAATTTTGCTTTGGCTGGTGGAGCGAAAGAATTGCACACATTTGCCAACGGAGACCACACCTTTAGCGAATGTGCGGAAGAAGCTAATAAAATCATTTGTAGTTGGTTAGAAAAAACGATATAATAAACTGTAAGATATTTTTATTTGGAGGCCTATTAAATGAAAAAGTTTTTAATGATATGCTTGCTTCTGGTGTGCGCGCTGGCAGTTACCGCTTGCGGAGCGAAGGAGCCTGAAAAGAAAGTTGTTCTTGAACCTGCAACCGCAGTGTTCACTACTAATATGGGTAGCTTTGAAGTGAAGCTGGAAACCGAGCTTGCACCTAATACCAGTGCCAACTTCATCAAATTGGTAAACTCCGGTTTTTACAATGGCATTATCTTCCATCGCGTCATTGATAATTTTATGATTCAAGCAGGGTGTCCTAATGGTGATGGTACCGGTGGTCCCGGTTACGTTATCCCCGATGAATTTCATAAGAAGCTGAAGCACAGTGACGAGGGCATTCTTTCCATGGCAAATCGTGGACCTAACACCGGTGGCAGCCAGTTCTTTATCACTTTGCGCGATTGTCCTTGGTTGGACGGTAAGCATGCTGTTTTTGGCAAGGTTACCAGTGGCATGGAAGTAGTGCGCAAAATTGGCAGAAGCTATACCGATTTAAACGATAGACCCTTGAAGAAAGTTGTTATCGAAAAAATTACCATAGAAAAGCGTTAAGCTTTAAGGAGGAAACAGTTTGTCTTTGCAGCAGGATGAACGTATTTTAGAAACTATAGACCAGCAGGAAATGGTGGGCATTTGCGGCAGAAATGAAGAGTTCCTGCGCATTATTCGTGATGCC
Organism: Phascolarctobacterium sp.; assembly: GCA_017467905.1. GTDB lineage: Bacteria > Bacillota > Negativicutes > Acidaminococcales > Acidaminococcaceae > JAHHUH01. Next base: position 9,258 of record JAFUKD010000004.1, on the reverse strand, counting down.
TTTGAATGTAAGATTGTTGCTCGCGGTAACCAGGTTGCCATTAGCGGTGGGGAAGAGGATGTGGAAAAGCTGCGTCAGCTTTTCATGGAGCTGCTGTTTTTGTACAGACAAGGCTTACCTCTGACCAGTCATGATGTGCGTTACAGTATTTATATGGTTAAGGCAGGCAAGACAGAAAGCCTGCACCGTATGTACGCAGATACTATTATCACTACTAACCGCGGTCGCCAAGTGAAGGCTAAGACCTTGGGGCAATGGCAGTATGTGGAAACCATTCGTCACAACTACATTACCTTGGGCATTGGCCCTGCGGGTACGGGCAAAACCTATTTGGCTGTTGCCTTGGCGGTTGCTGCCCTGAAGAAGAAGGAAGTGGAACGCATTATCCTTACCCGCCCCGCAGTTGAAGCAGGTGAAAAGCTTGGCTTCCTACCCGGCGACATGCAGGACAAGGTTGACCCATACCTGCGTCCCCTGTATGATGGCTTGTATGATATGCTTGGCAACGAAACTTTCCAGAAATATTTAACCAAGGGAACCATTGAGGTTGCCCCGCTTGCCTATATGCGTGGTCGTACCTTGAATGATTCCTTCATTATATTAGATGAAGCTCAGAACACTACTCAGGAGCAAATGAAAATGTTTTTGACCCGTTTTGGCTTTGGCAGTAAGATGGTCATCACCGGTGACATTACCCAAATAGATTTGCCCGGAGGTAAGACCAGTGGCTTGAAGGATGCTTCCAGAATTTTGAAGGATGTTCCGGGAATTGGCATTGTGAAGTTTAATGAGCAGGATGTTGTGCGTCATGAAATAGTAGGCTCCATTATCAAAGCCTACGAAAAATTTGAAAAGCGCAACAAACCGGAGGAATAACTATGATTATCAGTATGGAAAATGCTCAGGACAAAATTGTTTTGGGTGAATATTTGGAGCAACGCCTGCAAGATGGCTTAAACGCTGTAGCAAAGCTTCATGATTTGGACGATATGACGGAAGTGGATATTACCATTGTAGATGACGAGGAGATTCATCAGCTGAACCGCGATTATCGTAATGTGGATAGACCCACTGATGTTTTGAGCTTTGCCTTGGACGAGGATGACGAAGACGAACCGGAACTTTTGGAAGGGCAGCTGCACCTTTTGGGAGACATCATCATCTCTGCGGAGACCGCTGCTCGTCAGGCAGAAGAGTTTGGACATGGCTTGGAGCGCGAGATTGTGTACCTTGCGGTGCATGGCTTGCTGCATCTTTTGGGTTATGACCATATGGTGGAAGAAGACAAGGTTGTTATGCGTGCCAAGGAAGAAGAAGCCCTGCGTGCCATTAACCTTGCAGAGGAAAATTTCAAATAATGGATAAAGAATTATTAGAAGCTGCTTTAGCTGCGAGAGAACGTGCTTACGCTCCTTATTCCAAATTTTTAGTTGGAGCAGCAGTGCGTGCTATAAGCGGAAAAATTTATACGGGTTGTAATATTGAAAACGCTTCTTACGGCTTGACCATTTGCGCGGAACGAAGCGCTCTTTTTAATGCAGTCGGAGCAGGGGAGCGAAAGTTCACTGCGCTTTGCGTGGTGGGCGATACAGAAGCCCCCGTTTCTCCCTGCGGAGCTTGCCGTCAGGTTATGGCAGAGTTTAAAGTGCCGAAGATTATTTTGGCTAATCTCAAAGGCGACGTCAAAGAATATACATTGGATGAGCTATTGCCTTTGAGTTTTGACTTGTAATGGATAAGCCCCCCTTTTGGGGATAACTAACTTTAGATTTATAGAAACTTTGAATTTAAATGACAGGAGTGATTACCATAGATAAGCATTATTCCGGTTTTGCAGCGATTGTTGGCCGCCCCAACGTGGGCAAGTCCACCTTGACCAATGGCTTGATCGGCGAAAAGATTGCCATTATGTCTGATAGACCGCAAACCACTCGTAATAAAATTATGTGCATTTTGAATACGGATAACGCCCAGATTATGTTCCTGGATACTCCCGGTATCCACAAGCCCCACCACAAATTGGGCGAATACATGGTGCGCACCGCAGAAAGTACCTTGAAAGAGGTTGACGTTATTCTTTTTGTTATTGACGTTAGCGAAAAACGTGGCGCCGGCGAAAATTATATCTTGGAGCTTTTAGAGAAGGTAAAGACACCGGTAATCTTGGTTGCCAATAAAATTGACAAGCTGCAGGATAAGAGCAAGCTGTTCAACATCATCAACGAGTACAGCGCTCTGTATAACTTTGCTGCTGTTGTACCTGTTTCTGCTTTAGAAGATAAAGAGTTCCCCGGTTTAGTGGCAGAGATTACTAAGCATCTGCCGGAAGGACCGGACTATTTCCCGGATGATATGATTACTGACCAACCGGAACGTGTTATTGCCGGGGAAATGATTCGTGAAAAGGTACTGCTTTCTACCCGCGACGAGGTACCTCACTCTATCGCAGTAGAGGTTGACGAATTTAAAGTGCGCGACAACGACGACGTTTATATTCGTGCTACCATCTTCGTGGAGCGCGATTCCCAAAAAGGCATCGTCATTGGCGCTAAGGGAAGTCTGTTGAAAAAAATTGGACAACAGGCGCGTAAGGATATAGAAGCTTTGCTTGGCTGTAAGGTATTCTTGGAATTGTGGGTAAAGGTTAAGGCTGACTGGCGTAATAAAGATAAAGCCTTGAAGCAGTTTGGTTACAAGGAGTTCTAAACTACTTCAAAGCATGGGAAGTGCTGTATGAGTAATGATTTTCGTGATGATGCAATTGTATTACATGTAAAAAATTGGCAGACTGCGGATAAGTACGCGGTCTGCTTTACTCGTGAGCACGGAAAAATACGCTTCATTGCCTACGGAGGACGTTATCCTAAAAATGTAGCAGGCCGTTTGCTGCAGCCCTTTGCCAGATTAAGCGTAGAGGTAAATGCAGGGCAGCGCACTGATAAATTGAAAACCTGCGAGCTTTTGAGCCTGCCCCTCGCCTTAGATTTCAAGCAAATGGCTTACGCAGCAGTAGCCACGGAGCTGACCGCAGTTTTTACAGAAGACCATCAGCCTCAGCCAGAGGTGTACCAGCTTCTGACGGAGACTTTGCTTTTATTAAAAGAACGCAACCCGCGCATTGTAATCTTAGCATTTGCATTAAAGCTTTTAGATTTAACAGGCTTTGCTCCGCAGGTAGATGCTTGCGTGGTGTGTGGCAGGGAGTTTCCGGAAGAAGATGTTTGGTTCAGCCCCTTGCAGGGTGGCGTAGTTTGTAACGCTTGTCACAACGCAACTGGTGAAGAAAAATTTAGCCTTGGCACCGGCAAGCTGCTTGCCAATCTAAAAAAACTGGACTTCCAAAATCCGGAGCCTTTTTCCGTAAAGGGAGGAGAGCTGATGGAGCTGGAAAATTTGCTTTATAAGTTCATCCTGTTCCAGACGGATAAGCCTTTGAATAGCATAAACTTTTTAGCGCAGATGGGGATGTAACATTCGTTATACGCACCGTTATATTTTGGCGCAGCTCATTTGCTTTGTGTCTTCCTGTACTTCTAAGGAATTTTGTAGTTAATGTGTATAGTGTCTTGAAAAAAATAGGTATTATGTTATAATAAAGAAGGAGAGATTCCTGATATGTGGTTGTGTCAGCTCTCTCCGAAATAGTTAGAAACATTGAAGAAGAGGCTGCTCGACCGTGGCGGTCTTTTTCTTTTTATAAGCTAATTACTTGCAAACAAGAATAATGGTAGCAACGAGAATGCCAAAGGTAATCATTAAAGACAACGCTTCGTATGTGGTCATTGCTATCACCTCCCAAAAAAGGAGGAACCGACCATTCAAGAATCTCTCTGTGAAAATTATATCATGTTTTCGATTTTAAAACAAACATATATTTAAAGAAGCGTAGCTTATGAATGTGAAGTTGACAATATTTATAGCATAATGTATACTAAAACTTAGCTATGAAGAAGAGGAGTAGCTTGCGCAATTAGCGAATCGGGAGGGTGAAAGCCGATACCAGCAAGTGAAGGGCACTTTGGAGCGAAAAGAATATTATTGAGGCGGGCTGTATTTTGCAGTCAAGCAGGGTGGAACCGCGGTAATACCGTCCCTGTAACTATTAAATTAGTTACAGGGACTTTTTTATTTTGCGAAAACGTTATAAGCACTGTTATGCTGTGTCATAGCTCACTTGTTTGCTCGACGTACGTCAAGTACGCCTTCGCGGCGCAAGTTTCGCTATTCCTTGCCTTCCAGTACTTCTAACGCTTTCGTATAAACTTCTGTTAACTAAGTCATTACAATAAATTATTAGGAGGCACACTATGAATTTGCAAACAATGATTTTGAAACTGCAAAATTTCTGGGCTAAGCAAAACTGCATTATTGGTCAGCCCTACGACGTAGAAAAGGGTGCGGGCACTATGAACCCTTCCACTTTCTTGCGCGTACTTGGTCCTGAATCTTGGAACATTGCTTATGTTGAACCCTCTCGTCGTCCTGCCGACGGTCGTTATGGCGATAACCCTAACCGTTTGTTCCAGCATCACCAATTCCAAGTAATTATGAAACCCTCTCCTGAAAATATCCAAGAGCTGTACCTGCAAAGCTTGGCTGAACTTGGCATCCGTCAAGAAGAACATGACATCCGCTTTGTAGAAGATAACTGGGAATCTCCTACTTTGGGCGCTTGGGGCTTGGGCTGGGAAGTTTGGCTGGACGGTATGGAAATTACCCAATTCACCTACTTCCAACAAGTTGGCAGCCTTGACGTAAAACCTGTTGCTGTAGAAATCACCTACGGCTTGGAACGTTTGGCTATGTATATCCAGGGCGTAGAAAATGTTTACGACGTTGAGTGGGTGGATGGCGTAACCTATGGCGACGTGTTCCACACCAACGAAGTTGAGCAATCCTTCTACAACTTCCAAGTTGCAGATACTGACTTGCTTTTTGACCTGTTCAATAAATATGAAGCAGAAGCAAAACGCGTTATCGAACTGGGTTACATCCGCCCCGCATACGATTATGTTTTGAAATGCTCCCACACCTTTAACCTGCTCGATTCTCGTGGCGCCATTAGTGTTAACGAACGTACCGCTTACATTGGTCGTGTTCGTGCCATGGCTCGCCTGTGCGCAGCAGCTTATGTAGAACAACGTGAAGAAATGGGCTTCCCCCTCTTAAAAAAGGAGGCGAATAAATAATGGAAAAATTGTTATTTGAAATTGGTACCGAAGAAATCCCGGCGAAGTTTATGCCCGGTATTCTGGCTCAACTGAAAGAGCTGGCTGAAAAGAAAATGGACGAACTGCGCATTCCCTATGAAGCAGTTAAAGTATATGGCACTCCGCGCCGTATGACCTTCATTGCTGACGGCGTTGCTGAACACCAAGCTGACAGCACAATCGAAGCAAAAGGTCCTTCCGTAAAAATCGCTTTCAAAGATGGAGAAGCTACTAAAGCTGCCCAAGGCTTTGCTCGCGGTCAAGGTGTTGCCGTTGAAGATTTGGAAGTGCGTGGCGAATATGTTTACGCTGTTAAACATTTGGCTGGTCAAGAAGTTGAAGACCTGTTGCCCGGCTTGCTCCAAGATATTCTCACTTCCCTCAGCTTCCCCAAAACCATGCGCTGGTCTGACCATGACTTCCGTTTTGTACGTCCCATCCGTTGGCTGGTTGCTCTCTTTGGTGACGACGTTGTCCCTGTAGAAATTACCGGCGTTAAATCCGGTAAGTATTCCCGCGGTCATCGCTTCCTGCGTCCTGCTCTCATTGAAGGTGCGAAAGAAGTGGAAAGCCTTGACGACGCTAAAGGCTTCTTGGAAAAAGTTGCCAGCGCTGTTAAGAACACCGTTACTTCTGCTGTGAACAAAACTCCTGGCGTGGTAGAGATTCCTCACGCTGGCGCTTACGAGGAAGTTTTGCTGGACAACTTCGTAATGGTTGACCAAGATGCTCGTCGTGAACTTATCCGTCAACAAGTAATTGAGCTTGCTACCAGCGAAGGCGGTCACGCAGAAATCGACGAAGACCTTTTGGAAGAAGTAAACTATCTGGTTGAATGGCCTACTGCTCTTTGCGGTAAGTTCGAAGATAAATTCTTGGCTCTGCCCAAGGAATGCATCATCACCCCCATGCGCGAGCATCAACGCTACTTCCCCGTCCTGAAAGCGGATGGCAGCCTGCTAAACAAATTCATCACCGTTCGTAATGGCGGTAAAGAACATTTGGAAATTGTTGCTCATGGTAACGAACGTGTATTGCGCGCTCGTCTTTCCGACGCAGAATTCTTCTTTAACGAAGACCGCAAGCAAACCTTGGAAGCTCGTCTGGAAAAACTTACCACCGTTTCCTTCCAAGAAGGCTTGGGCAATATGAACGATAAGAGTCAACGTTTGGTGAAAGCTGCAGAAATGATTGCTTTCGGATTGAACTCTAAAGTTGATAAAGAAAAACTTTCCCGTACCGCACTGCTCTGCAAAACTGACCTTGTTACCGGCATGGTTGTTGAATTTACCGAGCTGCAAGGCGTTATGGGTCGTGAATATGCACTGCTGGATGGCGAAGCTCCGGAAGTTGCTAAAGGTATCTTTGAACATTACCTGCCCCGTTTCGCAGGTGACGAGTTGCCCGCAACTGATATTGGCCGTATCGTAGGCATTGCTGACAAACTGGATAACATCGTTGCAACCTTTAGCCGTGGTCTTGCTCCCACCGGTTCTCAAGACCCCTACGCACTGCGCCGTCAAGCTTTGGGTATCATCAACATTTTGGTTGATGGCAACTACCATGTTTCCATGGTTAAGCTGATTGCAGGCGTGGCATATCTGCTGAACATTCCTTCCGAAAAAACCAAGGAAGTTATTATGCCTGTAATGGATTTCTTCAAACAACGCTTGAAAAACATGTTGCTTGACCAAGGCATCCGCTACGACGTAGTTGACGCAGTTCTTGCTGACGAACGCAACGATGACATCGCTGACCTTTACGCTCGTGCTCAAGCACTCAACGCTTTTGTTGTAACCGAAGAAGCTCCTGCTCTCATCCAAGCTGCAACCCGCGTTGCTAACCTGTGCAAGAAAATTGAACAAGAAACTGCCATCAACACCAACCTTTTCCAAAATCCGGCAGAAGGCGAATTGCATAGAGCAGTTACTTCCCTTAACAACGAAATGCTGTTGGCAACCGTTCAATTTAACTACGCAGAAGTTCTCCAAATTGCTTGCAAGCTGGTAGACCCGGTTAACAAGTTCTTTGAAGACGTAATGGTTATGGATAACGACGAACAAATTAAAAATAATCGTTTGGCGTTGCTTGCTGCAGTTAAGGATGTTACTCATGCAGTGGGCGATTTGAGCTGTATCGTGTAACAAACGCGTGATAAGCACCATCTAACTGTGTTGGAACTTCAATTGCTTGCTCGACGTACTTCTAGTACGCCTTCGCTGCATAAGCTTCACTGCTTCGCGCCTTCCAGCACTTCTGACAAATTTTAGGTTATTCTAAATTTAGCACCGTCTCTAGAAATAGGGACGGTGTTTTTTATGACAGCTCTTGTCGCACAAATACAACTGTGTTATATTATAATCAAGATTATAATAATCGTGATTATAAAAAACTGTAAACAATTCACCGTTCCAAATTTGGGACGGTGTTTTTTATGCCCTTTTTAGGATTTACAAAGGCATTAGAAAGTTTGCTGACAATCGTTGCTTGCAGACTGGCGTTGAGTATGTAACAAAGAGAGCTGTAAAATTAAAGGCTTACCTTAAAACGAACTAGCTACCATTGCGAACAATAGTAAGTCACTTCGGGCAGATGGTAAAATTAGGGCAGTTTCTAAACCGAAGTGTCTTTACGGGGGGGACAAGGGTGCTATAATTTATTTAACTATATGTGTAAAAGCGAAGTGTGCTTGGAAAAATTAAAATGCTTTTCAAAAAGGAAAAACCTTAATTTTTACAGCTCTTATAAATTTAGAAAGCGTTAATAGGAATAAAGAAAATGCTTACCGTTGTTGTCTTAACAAAAAACGAAGAGAAAAATATTTTAGAAGTTATTGAAAACGCCCACAAGGTTACAGAAAAAATTTTGGTAGTAGATTCCGGAAGTACGGATAGAACTGTGGAATTTGCAGAAGCGAATGGAGCGAAAGTAATTTACCGCGCTTGGGATAATGACTTTGCCGCACAGCGCAACTTTGCTTTAGAGCACGTTTATACGGAATGGGTATTGTACCTTGATGCAGATGAACGCATTAACGACGAGCTTGCTAGTGCTATAAAAAAAGAAATGCAAGCTCCACACAAGGCGATGTACCGTTTTATTAGAAGAAACAGCGCTTTTGGCAGAGATTTTAAATACGGAGTATTAGGTCCGGATAGCGTGCTTAGGATGTTCCCCGCTAATGCGGCGCATTGGGAAGGAAAGGTTCATGAAAATCCTGTTGGTAATTTGCCCGTAAAAACTTTGCAGGGATTTATTCAACACTATACTTACGCTGATTTTGCTCAATACCTAAGCAAAATGAATACTTATGCTGCTATTGGCGCGCAAAATAATAAAGCAAAAAATAAAAAGGTTAGCGAGTTTAGGGATTTTGTTTTTAGACCGTTCTTTGCTTTTATCAAGATGTATGTTTTGAAGTTAGGTTTTTTGGAAGGATGGATTGGTTTTGTGTTGTGCCTTAACTACGCTAATTATACCTTAAATAAATACAATTTTTTAAAGATGCTTAACGAGGAAAAATAATATGCCTAAACTTTCTATCATAGTACCTGTATATAAAGTAGAACAGTATATTCATAAATGCGTGGATTCCATCTTGAACCAAAGCTTTACAGATTTTGAGCTCATCCTTGTTGACGATGGTTCACCGGATAACTGCGGTAAGATTTGTGATGAATACGCTGCTAAGGATAAAAGGGTAAGAGTTATCCATAAAGAGAATGGCGGTGTAAGCCAGGCTAGAAATTTAGGCATTGATGAAGCAAAAGGTGAGTATATTTCATTTATCGACCCTGATGACTGGGTTGATTTGGATATGTACGAAAAACTTTTTAGCTTCGTAGACCAAAACGAATTGGATGTTGCTTGTTTTGAAGTTTACGAAGTAAAAGGCAGTAAATGTTCTACAAGCTTTAGATTTAATGAAGATAAAGTTATGGATGGACAAACTGCCTTAAAAAATATCTTAGTAGATATTATCGACAATTCCCCTTGCAACAAGGTTTATAAGAAAACTGTTTGGGAAGGAGTACGCTTTCCTGTTGGC
>JAFUKD010000011.1 GCA_017467905.1 Phascolarctobacterium sp. | reverse complement strand
TCGAAGTAGTGCCGGATACTTTAGAAAAAGTTTTGGTAAAAACAAACTTGATTAAAGGTGATATTGACTATTTTGTATTCCATCAAGCAAATAAATTTATGCTTGAGTTTTTGCAGATGAAATGTGATTTGCTTGGCTATCCGTATTGGAATGATGTCAAGGAATATGGAAACACCGTTTCTTCAAGCGTCCCGATTGCAATAGCTGATATGATGAAAGCCAATATGGATAAAGAAATCAAAAATGTTTTAGCTATTGGCTTTGGTGTTGGGCTATCTTGGGGTGGCTGTGTGGTTGATTTGGGTTATGTCGGTAGTATAGGAGGTGATGAGTGATGCCTTTGAATAATATTTCGGGGAAAGCACTTGTAGCATTTGTAGATATTTCAGGATTTAAGAAATTAATGAATACTAAAGAAAAAGCAATGAAAGCTTTGGATTGTTTTTATAATAATGGGTATGAAAGTTTACGACATAGTAATAGTGTACAAGGGATATTTGTATCTGATTGTGGAATATTGATATCGCAATGTGTGTCTGAAGAAGAAAATGATATATTAGAAAAGCTAAATGAGCTTTTGCGTGTAATAAGAGAATTAAATATAAATATGTTGAAAGAAAATTATATGTTGACCACTTCAATTGCATTTGGTGATTTTACATATAATGCAAGATTTGAGTTTAAAGGTATTGAAAAAAACATGTTTATTGGTAATGCGTATCTAAATGCATATTTAGATAATGAAAGTAAATCCAATAGATTAAAACCAGGACAATGTAGAATCGTATATAGTGATAAAACTGATATTAATTTCAAGGAATCTTGCATGAAATTGTCTGATAAACACGTTTTGAAGAAAAATGGGAAAGAGCATATTTATTTTTATTGGAATTTAGAAAATGCTAAACAGATTATAGATTTTGAAAGAAAATATAAGGAGGCGGAAGATTCTGTTTTTAAATTGCAATTAGAGGCGTTGCAGGAAACTGTAATTTAGGAGTGGTACACATGACAATCATCATTACCGGCGGTGCCGGATTTATAGGTTCTAATTTTATATTTCATATGTTTGCGAAGTATCCTGATTATCGCATCATCTGCTTGGATAAGCTTACTTATGCAGGCAACCTTTCTACATTGGCAAGCGTGATGGATGCTCCTAACTTCCGTTTTGTGAAGGCAGATATCTGTGACCGCGAGGCAGTGGAACAGCTTTTTGAGGAGGAGCGTCCTGACATCGTAGTTAACTTTGCTGCGGAAAGCCATGTTGATCGTTCCATTGAAGACCCTGGAATTTTCTTACAGACTAACGTAATGGGTACTGCTGTCTTGATGGATGCTTGCCGTAAGTTTGGCATTAAACGTTACCATCAAGTATCTACTGACGAAGTTTATGGTGATCTTCCGTTGGATAGACCGGACTTGTTCTTTACGGAAGAAACTCCTATACACACTAGCTCTCCCTACAGCAGTTCTAAGGCTGGTGCAGATTTATTGGTGTTGGCTTATCACCGCACTTATGGTTTGCCTGTGACTATCTCCCGCTGTTCTAATAACTATGGCCCGTACCATTTTCCAGAAAAGCTTATTCCTTTGATGATTGCCAATGCTTTAAACGACAAGCCGCTGCCAGTTTACGGTGAAGGAATTAACGTGCGAGACTGGCTTTATGTTGAAGACCATTGCAAGGCAATTGATTTGATTCTGCATAAAGGCAAAGTTGGCGAAGTTTATAATATTGGCGGTCATAACGAGATGCGCAATATTGATATCGTTAAGATTATTTGCAAGGAACTGGGCAAGCCGGAAAGCTTGATTACTTACGTCACTGATCGCAAGGGTCATGACATGCGTTACGCCATTGACCCGACTAAGATTCATAGCGAATTAGGTTGGTTGCCGGAAACTAAGTTTGCGGATGGTATTAAGAAAACAATTCAATGGTATTTGGATAATCGCGATTGGTGGGAGAACATCATCAGCGGTGAGTATCAAAATTATTATGAAAAGATGTATGGGAATAGGTGAGTAAAAATTAACACTTTCAAATTAACATATCAACAAAGTTTGGAGGATGACAATGGATAAACGATATGGTATCAATTTAGAAATTGGTATTGGTTATATTAGCTTCGTTGTTACTTCTAACAATGTTGAAGGTGATTGTGTTAAAGATTTTGGTTTACGTTTGTTTGATTCCGGTGAGACCAATGATTATAAAAGGTTGAAGAATCAAGATAGAAGAATGTTCCGTAATGTTAGAAGGGTGTTGCGTCGCAAGGCGCATCGTAAGGAACGGGTTAAGAATTATTTGCAAAAGCTTGAGCTTGTAGATTGCAACAGGTTGAAAGCTTGGCAAGAAAAGAATGGTGCTCAAAATATTTTTGCCATTAGGGTAAAGGGTTTGGATGAAAAGCTTTCTGTGGAGGAGCTTGCTGCCTGCATTATTCATATTTGTAATCATCGAGGTTACCAAGAATTTTATGATGATAATAAGTATAAGGATGCTGGGATTGTGGAAGCAGGTTTGGCGGAATTTGAAAGACGGTTTAGCCTGGGGAATTATCGCAGTGTTGCAGATATGATTTTAAATGATGAAGCATTTAAGACTGAAACGGATTATCCTGATTACCATAATCACAAAACTGGTGATAGAAATATTTTGATTAAGCGTTCTTATCAAAGGAAGGAACTGCTTGCTATTTTACATAAGCAACAAGAGTTTTATCCTCAGCTTACAAATCAAAACATAAATTTTTTGTGCGATAGGATTGTTTTTGCTCAAAGGGATTTTGAAACTGGTCCCGGTGATGAAAATGATAAGACTCGTAAGTTTATGGGGTTCTTAGATTCTATTGGCAAGTGCATATATTATAAGGAAGAAAAGCGTGCTTTTAGAAGCACGATTATTGCGGATGTTTTTGCTCTGGTTAATTGGTTGGGGCAGTTTTCCTTTGTTGATGTGGTGAGTGGTAAGAGTATCTTGCCAATTGAAGCAGGCAAGGAGATTTTAGAATTTGCCTTGCAGAATGCTAAGGTTACTGAAAAAGATGTACAGGCTATTTTAAAACGCTATGATTTAGAGATGGTTAGGAACGGTAAAGCTGAAAAGAAGCTTGCTGATTCTTTAAAGACCTTGCGAGTGTTGAAAGCTGCCCTGCTTGCCAGTGGTTATGATTATGAAAAGCTTATTGCAGAAAACCATTTTGATTTGGAGCATCCTTCTAAATTGAATGGCTTGTGTAAGCTGCTTACGGAAAATATTACTATTAAACGTAGGGAAACGTTGTTGAAGCAGAATGGCTGGAATGAAAGCCTGTGCAAATATTTATCCGGAAAGAGTTTTGCCGGCACAGTAAGTGTATGCGAGCGTTATATGGTAGATGCCATTAAGGCGTTTTGTGATGGTGAAGCTTATGGTGATTTTAAGGCAAGAAGTTTGCGGAAGTTGCACGCAGGTAATGAACTAAAACAAAAGCAAATACTTTTACCTGTTATGGAAAAAGAGGTTGTTGAAGATTTTGCTTATAACGTAGTTTTAATTAAAGCGCTTAATGAGATGCGTAAGGTGCTAAATGCAATAATTCGCCTGTATGGTTCACCTACATATATTAATGTAGGAATTCATGAAAATTTTGGCCGCAGTTACAAGGAGCGCCAAAGGCTTTTAAGGCTTAAACGTGCTGCTGATAATAAGCCTTATGAGGAATGGAAGAAGCAGGATTTTAAATACGGTAGGTACATTAGTAGGTATATAGCAAATTATTTGGAAAGTCATCTTTTGTTTACAGGTGATGAGGCAAGGCATGTCCACATCTTTAAAAAGAGCATTACCTCCAATTTGGAAGATGTATTTACAAATTTAGGCGAGTATCGTGGGTTGTGCAAAGATTTTGCTTCGTCACATATTTCTTATAAACAGAATAAAAAGTTTAAAGGCGAAGTGGTGGAACATCATCCTTTACCTAAAACTAAGCGTAAGAGCAGTTCTATTATAAAGGAAGACAATTTGGGCAATAAAACTGTTTTGAGTGCCAATAAGTATTATTGCGTTGAGCTTTATAAGGATAGGGAAGGCAGAACTGCGTTGCGTGGAATCCGTTATGTGGATTTAGTTAAGCGTAATAAGAAGTTATATTTAGCTGTTGATTATCCAGAAGGTTATAAGAAACATTTGATGTACCTTTTCCAAAATGATTACATTAAAATTTTTGATAGAAAGGGTAATGAAAAATTTGAAGGCTATTACCGAAATGTAAAAGCCATTACCAGAAATCTGCTTAATGTAAGAAATAGTAGGGAAATAAATGATGTTGCCATCTATGTAACTCAGAAGGATGTTTTTAAAAAGTATAGTGTTGATGTTCTTGGTAAGCTTGGAGGGGAAGTAAAGAGCAGTATTCCCTTTAAAATGCTTTCGGAATTTGAAGGAAAATGATTTAAAGCTCTGTTGGATGTTGATAAGCTTATGCTTAATTTTGTATTTATTAATTTTAGTCCCTTGTTGGATATTGATGAACTTACATTCCCAAGCTGCCTTTCGTGGGGCAGCTTTCTTTCTGTAACAAACTTATCACAAAACTTTACTTTTTTCTTGCTCTGGTACAACTTTTGTGATATAATACCACACGGTGTAAAAATACACACGCAGGAAAATTCATCTGTTGAATGCGTTTAGCCACGCACTGAAATGAAAATACCATTCCTGCGGAGGTAAAAACAGGAGGAATTTAAAATGGCTATTATCTCTATGAAACAATTACTCGAAGCTGGTGTTCACTTTGGTCACCAAACCCGTCGTTGGAACCCGAAAATGGCTCCGTACATTTTCACCGAACGTAACGGCATCTACATCATCGACTTGCAAAAAACCGTTAAAAAAGTTGACGAAGCTTACAACTTCATCCGTGAAGTAGCAGCTCAAGGCGAAAACATTTTGTTCGTTGGTACCAAAAAACAAGCTCAAGAAGCTATGAAAGACGAAGCTATCCGTTGCAACATGTTCTTCGTTAACGAACGTTGGTTGGGCGGCATGCTGACCAACTTCAAAACCATCCAAACCCGTATCGCTCGTCTGCGTAAATTGGAAGCAATGGAAGCTGACGGCACCTTCGACCTGTTGCCGAAAAAAGAAGTTATCGGCCTGCGTCATGAAATGGAAAAACTGACCAAATACTTGGGCGGCATTAAAGATATGAAAAAATTGCCGGGCGCTCTGTTCATTGTTGACCCCCGCAAAGAACATATTGCTGTTCTCGAAGCTCGCAAACTGAACATCCCCATCGTTGCAACTGTTGACACCAACTGCGATCCGGACGAAATCGATCATGTAATTCCGGCTAACGACGACGCTATCCGCGCTGTAAAACTGTTGACCGCTAAAATGGCTGACGCTGTTTTGGAAGGCCGTCAAGGTATGCAAACCGAAGAAGCTGCAACCGAAGAAGTTGTTGCTGAAGACGCTGAATAATTTATATTTAGGAGGAACTAACAATGGCACAAATTACTGCTGGTTTAGTTAAAGAACTGCGTGAACGTACTGGCGCAGGTATGATGGACTGCAAAAAAGCTTTGACTGCTACCGAAGGCGATATGGACAAAGCAATTGACTTCCTGCGTGAAAAAGGCTTGGCTGCTGCTGCTAAGAAAGCTGGCCGTATCGCTGCAGAAGGTCTCGTTGCATCCTATGTTTCCGAAGATGCTAAAGTTGGCGTTATCGTAGAAGTTAACTGCGAAACCGACTTCGTTGCTAAAACCGAAAACTTCCAAGAATTGGTAGGCGGTATTGCTGCTTTCATCGCTAAATCCAACCCTGCTGATTTGGAAGCTTTGAACGCTTCTGAAATCGAAGAAGGCAAAACCGTTGCTGCTTTGATTACCGAAAGCATCGCTAAAATTGGCGAAAACATTTCCCTCCGCCGCTTCGCTCGTTACGAAGTAGCTGAAGGTTTGGTTGCTGCTTACATCCATGGCGGCGGCAAAATTGGTGTATTGGTATCCATGAATGGCGGTAACGCAGAACTCGGCAAAGACGTTGCAATGCACGTTGCTGCTGCTAACCCGGGCTACCTGAACCGTGAACAAGTTCCGACTGCTGAACTGGAACACGAAAAAGCTGTTTTGACCGAACAAGCTCGTAACGAAGGCAAACCGGAAAAAATCATTGAAAAAATGGTTTTGGGCCGCATCCAAAAATACTACAAAGAAGTATGCTTGGTTGACCAAGAATTCGTTAAAGACCCGGATGTTACCGTTGGTAAATTGGTAGCTGCTGCTAATGCTTCCGTAAACGAATTCACTCGTTTCCAATTGGGCGAAGGCATCGAAAAGAAACAAGAAGACTTTGCTGCTGAAGTAATGGCTCAAATTAAATAATTTAGCTTTTAAGCTTACAAAAATCCTGCAAGTAGCCTTGCAGGATTTTTTTGTTTTATATAGAATGTATTAACTTGGAAAACTTTTGATGGGTGCGCCAATCGAGGTTGGTGCTTAAAAGGGAATGCCGGTGTGAATCCGGAGCAGTTTCCCGCTACTGTAAGTGGAGCCTACGCAATTATGTCACTGGTTAAAACTGGGAAGGCGCGTTAGGTGATGAAGCTAAGCCAGGAGACCTGCCTATCACTGAAACCGTGAGGCCTACGGGAGATAGGCTGGTTTTTGTATTTTAGAATTATTCCTCCCGCGTGTAGTGGGAGGTTTTTCTTTTAGAAGGGAGGTTTATAAAATGAGTAACAAATTAGTTTTAGTTACCGGTGGTGCTCGCAGTGGTAAGAGCACCTTTGCTGAGCGTTATGTGTTGCACTATTCTCCCAAGTGCGATTACATTGCCACTGCAGAAATTTTAGATGATGAGATGGCGGAGCGTGTGCGTTTGCATCGTGAACGTCGTAATGACGGGCGGTGGGTGAACCACGAGGCGCCTTATCATGCGGAAGAGGTCTTTGCTGTTTTAGGTGAAGAGACCGGTGCGGTGCTGTTTGACTGTATGACGCTGTATATGACTAATCAGATGTATGGCAAGACCGCTATTGAAGGAAGCTTTGAAGAAAGAGTTGCCTTCGTGCTTGGCGAGGTGGACAAGGTTTTGGAAGCAGCACGCAAGTGCGGCAAGCTGGTTGTGTTCGTAAGTAACGAGGTTGGCGCCGGCATTGTGCCTGATAATGTGATGGCACGCGAGTACCGTGACCTTGCCGGCTGGGTAAACCAAAAGGTTGCTGATGCCTGCGAGAATGTTTTTTACTGCGTGGCAGGGCAAACCATTGATATGAAAAGGTTTGCGTTTAAGTTTGAAGATGAGGAATAAATAATGGAAAAGATAATGATACCGCCCCTTGATTTAGAGATGGCGGATAAGGTTAGGGCAGGCTGGGCGAATATGGACAAGCCTGCTGGCAGCTTGGGCAAGCTGGAAGATATGGTGGTTAAGTACGCTGCCATGACCGGTAAGGCTTTGCCGGAAAAGATTAAGACTGCTATGCTTTTGATGTGTGGCGACCACGGCATTGCTAAATATGGCGTAAGCGCTTACCCCCAGGAAGTTACTATGCAGATGATTAACGGTTATATGCGTGAGACCGCAGGGGCAAATGTAATGGCGCGCCACTCAGGTGCAGATGTTTTTGTTGTGGATGTTGGCACTACCTTCGATTTAAGTCATCTGCAGAAGGTACACCAGTGCAAGGTGGCTTGGGGAACAGAAGATTTTACCCAAGGCCCTGCCATGACGCAGCAGCAGGCGGAAGAAGCTTTGCAGGTTGGCATGCGCGTTGCAAATGAGTGTATTGATAAAGGCTACAATCTTTTGGAAACTGCGGAGATGGGTATTGGCAATACTACTTCTACTTCTGCAATCGTTTCCGGCTTTTTAGGTATTGACCCGGAGCTGACCGTTGGACGTGGCAGTGGTATCAATGATGAGCGTATGAAGATTAAGCGCCAGGTTGTTATTGATGGTTTAGCCAAGAATAAGCCTAAGCTTGGCGACGCTATGGATGTTTTGTGCAAGGTGGGAGGCTACGACCACGCAGGACTTGCAGGTATGATTATTGCCGGAGCTAAGCGCCGCGTTCCCACTATGGTTGATGGGGTGAACGCTACTGCGGCGGCGCTTCTTGCTTACGGTTTGTATCCGGAATGTGCAAAATATATGTTGGTTTCCCATTTGAGCAGTGATATTTCTCATAAAAAGATGTTAGAGATTTTACAGCTGCAACCCATCGTTGATGCAGGTATGCGTTTGGGCGAGGGTACAGGTGCGAACCTGGCGGTTGTAGTTTTGCAAAGTGCTCTTGATGTTTATAACAAGCTGAGCAGGTGAGATGATGCGTGATTTTATTACATGCTTGGAGTTTTTGACAAGGCTTCGCTTTTCTAACCGTAGTGACTGGCGTGAGGATGATTTTGCCAGAAGTGTACCCTGCTTCCCATTAGTGGGACTAGTGATGGGAATTTTTATGGCTGCTGTTAATTACGGCTTGCTTTATATCAACACTCCTCTCTTTATGAGGGCGGTGCTTCTGATTTTGGCAGAGCTTCTTATCATCGGGGTGCTGATGTACGACGGCTTTATGGATACCTCCGACGGGGTGTTCAGCGCTCGTAATAGGGAGCGGATGCTGGAAATTATGAAGGATAGTCACGTGGGAAGTAATGCGGTCGTCGCCTTGGTGTGCCTGGTGCTTTTGAAAATTGCTGCCTACACTTCCATTGATGGTATGAAGCTATGCTACGCCTTGGTTGCTATGTACGTTGCTACCCGTACCTTCATGGTAAACTACATTGTAAATTTTAAATACGCCCGCGAAACTGGCATTGGCCATATGTTTAAGCAGTATTCCAAGCAAAGCTATGTTTTTATTGCCTTTGGTATTTGCCTTGCCTTGGTTTATGCCTGCGGCTTGCCCTGTTTGTACACTGCTTTCGTTGCCTTCTTCATTAGCTTGGGCATTGCCCATTTTTTGAGTGGACAGCTTGGCGGTTTGACAGGTGATACCTACGGCTTTTTGACAGAGTGCGGACATGTTGTGTATATGTTGGCAGCAGTGTATTTACTAAGATAAACTCCTTCAGTCCGCAATGCTGACAGCTCCCTCACGAGGGAGCCTAGTAGTTTTGTGAAAGCCCTTCTCTTGAGGAGGGTGGCAATGCGAGGCATTGACGGGTGGAGTAATTTTATGAAAGATGGATTAAAATATGAATATAAATGAAATTATTGAGCAGATTACTCCCATAGATGAAGAGTGCTGCCGTATTGCGCAGAAGCGCTTTGATGATTTGATTAAGCCTGTAGGCTCTTTGGCGAAGTTAGAAGAGATGACTTCCCGTTACACAGGCATCATAGGAAAAACAAATAAGAACGATATTGACTATCCTAAGAGGAAAATGTTAATATGGGGGAGTATTGTAAATACTCAAGAGGCAGAGAAGATTATGAATGGTTCTTTGCCCATTAATGTACTGGCGGCAGAGACCGGAGCAGAGGCTATTCCTTTATTGGTTTTGTCAGAGGACGAAGAGGCTGCTATGCTGGAAGGTGCTATGCTGGTAAACGAGTACGTTAAAAAGGAAGGCTTGGGACTTTTGGGGTATGGCTGCCTGCAGGATGATAAGCTTGTGCTGGCTGCCATGGCAGGAGGAATTTTGCAGGCTGCTGCTTTGAAGGTGGGGGTAATGCTTGACGGCGTTGCAACCTGTAGGGCAGCGCAGCTTGCTAGTAAGCTTGCGCCGGAAGTTGTTAAGTACTGTTTTGCCGGGCACGTTTCTGCGGAAGAAGGAGCAGAGGAGGCACTGGCTTCCTTGGGACTTTCTGCACCGCTGCGTTTGAACATTAGCTGCGGCACAGGGGAAGGCGCTGCAGTTGCCATGACCTTGTTCAACGCAGGCATTAAGGCGTACAAGGAAATGGAAACCTTTGCGGAAGCAGGCGTGCACGTAGAAGTAAAAGAGTTTTCTTTGGCAGAACAAATAAAGGGAAAATAGAGGGGGAACGTAAATGGCAAGAATTTATCTCATTCGTCATGGTGAAACTGATGGAAACAAGGGCAAGACCATTCAAGGCTGCATTGAAATGCCTTTAAACGCAAAGGGCATTGAGCAAGCAGAAAAGATGGCTGCTTATTTTAAGGATATTCCCTTGGATGCAATCTATTGCAGTTCTATGGGACGTGCTCGCAGAACGGCAGAAGAGCTTTCCAAAGTGAAGGGCTTGGACGTTACTCCCATGGACGAGCTGCGCGAGATTACCTTTGGCGAATGGGAAGGCGTGGAATTTACAGAGATTGAACGTCGCTGGCCGGAAGGCTTTAAGACTTACTTTGTTCATCCCATGCACTGGACTCCTCCCGGAGGCGAAACCTTGCCCCACGCGCAAGAACGCTGCTACGGCGCGTTGATGCGCATTATGGAAAAGGAAGGCCACGATAAAAATATTGCCATTGTATGCCACGGAGGCGTAATCCGTGTGCTGCTTTGCACCTTGCTTGGTTTGGATTTGGATTTCATGTGGCGTTTGAGCGTTGCCAATGTTTCTGTAAGCAGCTTCAACGAATGGAATGGCAAATTTATCTCTGATACTATCAACGATTACCATTTCTTAAACGAGCAAAAGGAATTTTCTCCTGTACTTTAAGGCGGCAAAGTAAATTTTTTAACTATTATTGACTTTTACCTACGGGTTATATATACTTGTAGTAGTGTATCTCAGTTGGTCCGTTTAGGGTTCCGTCTTCTTCTGTATCATAGGACATGGGAGCGATGTAACATCTTTAAGTTCCTCTTTGGGGTATCCTGTATCTATGATTAGGAGTGATCAAACAATGAAAGAAGACAAAACTTTAACCTGCTGCGAATGCAGCTCTGAATTCGTATTCACTGCTTCCGAGCAAGAATTCTACGAAGAAAAAGGTTTCACCAACGAACCGCGTCGTTGCCCCACCTGCCGTCAAGCTCGTAAACAACGTATGGGCATTGCAACCGAACGTCCGCAACGCGAAATGTTCCCTGCAACCTGCGCAGAATGTGGTCAAGAAACCATGGTACCGTTCCGTCCTTCCATGGATCGTCCGGTATATTGCCGTGAATGCTTCAACGCTCGTAAGGGTTAATTGGATATAATAAAAGCAGCTCGTAAGAGCTGCTTTTTTCTTTAGTAAAGCGTTATACGCACCGTTATACTTTGTCGCAGCTCGCTTGCTTGCTTGACGTACCACCAGTACGCCTTCGCTGCATAATTTTGCTCCGCCTTGTTATACAGCACTTCTAACGATTTTGACGAAGCTTTCTTAATACAGTACGCTTTCACGGCACAAGCTCACTGCTTCGCGTCTTCCGCGCTCCTAACGCTTTTGACGTAACCTTTACTTAGAATGTTTATTCTGTTACATTGTGAGCATTGTCCTTGTTTGTGATACAAAATAATTTGACAAAGCCTCCTGATGTTGGCATAATGTAAACGATATTATGCTATTTTGTGTTCGCCATATTGCTTGGCGAAAATGTTTTGAGGAGGAAGAAACGTGGAACAGATTTTATCTATTTTAGTACGCAACCAACCGGGCGTTCTGATGCGTGTATCCGGCATGTTCTCTCGTCGTGGCTTTAACATTGACAGTCTTGCCGTTGGTATTACGCAAAACCCGGAATTTTCCAGAATGACTGTAACAATGAAGGCTGACGATCTAACCATCGTCCAAGTCTGCAAGCAGCTGGAAAAATTGGTGGAGGTAGAATCCGTGAAAGTCCTTCCGCCGAAAGCAAGTGCTAAGCGCAGTATGGTTATGGTTAAGGTTCACGCTGGCGAAAAGCGTTTGGAGCTGCTCCGCTTGGCAGATGTATTCCGTGCTCATGCGGTGGATGTTACCGGTGAATCTTTAACCTTTTTGGCTACGGGCGTTGATGACAAGCTGAATGCTTTTGTAGAAGTAATGCGTCCCTATGGAATTTTAGAAATGGTGCAAACAGGTTTGGTGGCGCTGGAACGCGGCGACACGCATATGAGTGTAGATAAATCTCGTTACGAATGGCCTAAGGCTAACGCAGCGAAGACAAGTGTGGGGGTGTAGTGGTATGCAGATGACCGGTGCTGAGGTAATGGTACGTTGCCTCGAAGAAGAAGGAGTATCTACAGTTTTTGGTTATCCCGGCGGCGCTATTCTTCCTTTTTATGATGCGTTAAGGGAATCTAAGGTTCAGCATATTTTAGTTGCTCACGAGCAGGGCGCAGCCCACGCGGCAGATGGCTTTGCCCGTGCGTCAGGCAAGGTGGGCGTTTGCATTGCAACCTCCGGACCGGGGGCTACTAATTTGGTTACCGGCTTGGCAACTGCTTTCTTGGATTCTATTCCTGTGGTTGCAATTACAGGACAGGTTCCCACTGTTATGATTGGCCGCGATGCTTTCCAAGAGGTTGACATCACAGGTATTGCCATGCCTATTACCAAGCATAACTTCCTTGTAAAAGACCCTGCTCATTTGGCGCAAACCCTGCGCCTCGCTTTCCAAATGGCAAAAACCGGACGTCCTGGTCCAGTTCTTGTAGACGTTCCCCGTGATGTGCAAACAGCTATTGTAGATTACGTTGAAGGAGTGTTGCCTCCTGTTCCCGAAGATGAGCCTTCTGATGAAGTGATTGCTGCTGCAGTTGAAGCCATCAGTAAAGCAGAACGCCCTGTTATGCTTATTGGCGGCGGTGTAATTAGTGCGGATGCTGAATACGATGCCATGCACTTGTGCGAGAAGCTGCGCATTCCCGTAGTAAGTACCTTGATGGGCTTGGGCGCAATCAGCGCTTATCGCAGCTTGTTCCTTGGAATGACAGGCTTGCATGGTCACGAGCGTGCAAACAACGCAGTTAAGGAAGCGGATTTGATTCTCGCAGTTGGTACCCGCTTCAACGACCGTGTTACCGGCGAGCGCAAGACCTATAATGAAAACAAGGTTATTATTCACCTTGATATAGACCCGGCAGAGCTGGATAAAAATATTTTTTCAACCATTGGTATCTCTGCCAATATGAATAAAACACTGCAACGCCTCGAGGCAGGCAGTGAACCCCACGATTTAAGTGCTTGGTGGCAGCGCATTGAAGGCTGGCCCAGTATGGACGAGGATTTTGGTGACGAATCTGCACCGGAATTTTTCAAAGCATTGAACCCTGTTATTAAGGATAAGGATTATATCATTACTACCGACGTTGGACAACATCAAATGTGGGCGGCTCAGCATTTGCGTATCCAGTTTGCCCGCCAATGGATTACCTCCGGCGGCTTGGGTACAATGGGCTTTGGCTTGCCTGCAGCAATGGGGGCGCAGCTTGCTCGTCCCAAGAGCAGGGTAATTAGCCTCAGCGGTGATGGCGGTTTTAAGATGACTGGCTCCGAGCTGTTCACCATTGCCAGCTACAAGCTTCCCGTTACTGCCATTGTTTTCAATAACAGCGGCTTGGGGATGATTCGCCAGCTGCAAACTGTTTCCTTTGCGAAGCGTTTTACCGCCTGCGAGTTCCCCGGTTATGTGGACTTTGTCAAATACGGCGAAGCCTTTGGCGTAAAGGGCGAGCACGTTACTACTCCCGAAGAGCTTGCTGCCGCAGTAGAAAAGGCTATGGAAATGGATGAGCCCTATATTATTGAGGTAACTGTTGATCCGAAGAATATGGTGCTGCCGATGGTGGTGCCGGGGGCGGGGATTGGCGACTACGTAAAATTTACTGAATAAAACGCGTGATAAGCGCCGTTATACTTTGTCACAGCACATCTTATTTGCTGGACGTACTACCAGTACACCATCGCTTCATAATTTTGCTCCGCCTCGTTATACAGCACTTCTGACGTGTATATAGCGTATTACATAAAAAACACTTCTTGTTTCTGTGAAGCAGGAAGTGTTTGCTTTTTATTGTTTTAAAAAATAACATAGTCGTGACACAAGTTGTTGACTGAAAATATCCAAGGTAGTATAATAGACGTGTATTTTATTCGGAATGTTTCTCAATAAAAATATTAGTCTTGAATGAAAGAGGGATACAAATGGGTATTTTTGGTAGTGCTATTGATTATTTTATTAAAGGCGGTCCGTGCATGTGGCCTTTGCTGCTGTGCTCCATTGGAGCAATCGCTGTTGGCGTAGAGCGTTACTTGTATTACAAGAAGGCTGTTTCCGGCGTGGAGTTCGTCCATAATTTTGCACGCTTGATGAATGATTTTAATCTTGTTGCTGCAAGGGATTATGCTGGTGAAAGCAAGGGCGAAGCTGCTGCTATGGCTGCAGAGATTTTGGATATTAAAGAAGATATGGGTCCCCGTTTGGAATCCATTGTTTATGCAAAAGCTGACCGCATCATTGACGGCTTTGAAAAGAATATCAATTACCTTGGCGTAATCATTGGTCTTGCTCCTATGCTTGGCTTGCTGGGTACTATTACCGGTATGATTTCTTCCTTCAACGCTCTTAACGAAAGAGCGCAGAACCCTATGGCTGTTACCGCAGGTATTGGCGAAGCCTTGATTACCACCGTGTTCGGTTTGTGCATCGCAATTTTAGGTATGTGCATTCACGCTTGGCTGTCCAACAAAATTAAAACTGAAACCCTGAATATCTACGAAGTTTCCAGTATCTTATCCGACATCATTCAAGCTAAGAACGATAACCATAAATGCTGTTGAGAGGCGGTGCGATAAATGCGTAGTAGAAGACGTAAGAGAGTTATAACTCCGCCTGAAATCATGCTCAGTCCCATGATTGATATGATTTTCCTGCTGCTGGTGTTCTTTATTGTAAGTACCATGTACATGAGTGAAATTAAAACTATTCCCATTCGCTTGCCGGTAGCACAAAATTCTGAGACTGTTAGTAAAAGTAATTTTTCTGTTACTATCAAAAAGGATGGTAGCGTATATTTAGATGAAGACCAAATTGACATTGACCTGCTGGTAACCAACGCAGCTATGGAAAGCAAGCGCGATTCTTCCTTCTCCGTAATTATTCGTGCGGATGGGGATGCTGATTACAAGCTTGTAATTGAGCTGATGGATAAACTTAAAGGCGCAGGTGTAACTCGCTTTGGCTTGGCAACTGATATAGGTGGCAAAAAATGAATGACGAACGCAATAGATTAGGCAAAGGCTTTGCTGTTGCAATTGTTGCTCACGTTATTTTTGCTTTGTTGTTAGGTGTGTTTGGCTTTTCCTTTAACAGCAACCGCCCACCGGAAATTTTAGAGGTTTCCTTGGTGGCAGGCGGTGGCGCTCCCGAAGAACCGCAGGAAGAAGTTGTGGAAGAAGCGGAGCCTGTAATTGAGGAAGAGGATCAAATTGTCGAAACAAAGGAGAAACCTAAGGTAGAGCCTAAGAAGCCTGTTGCAGACAAAAAGCCTGATAAAAATCCAAATCCAAATCCCAGTCCTAAAAAGGGAGACCATAAAACTGTCGGAAAAGGTGATGGCATAGGTGATGGACAAGGTGTTCCTGTAACTCCGCCCCGTCCCATCCGTACTGTAGAGCCTAAATACCCCGCTTCCGCACGCAATGCCTCTGTTGAAGGCTTGGTTAAAATTAAAATGCTCATTACCTATGAAGGTAAGGTGACGGAAGCAAGCATTGTGCAATCTTCCGGACACGCAGAGATGGACGCCAATGCTTTGGAAGCAGTTTACAAATGGCGCTTTAGCCCGGCAAGAAACAAGCTTAAACAGAAGATAGACTGCTATATTACCATGCCCATTAAATTTAAATTGCGCAGATAATTTCTAACGACCTTTCAATTTTGGAAGGTCGTTAATTTTTTAGGCTATAGCAATTTTTTCAGACTGGTTTCCGCTTACAAGAAGTTTAAAATTTGGAACGAAAAATAAATGTTATGAAAATTCTCCATTTAAAAATTTGCTTCTTATTTTTAACATTACTTCTTAATTAGCCTTGTAGTTATGCGGATAGAGAGTGTATAATATTAACAAATCTGAAAAAATTAGATGAAATAAGAATTTAGCGAATTTATAAAAATGAGGTGTAATGATGCAAAATAAAATGAGCAAGGGCGTGCTGATGGCAGCTCTTATTTGTGGCGCTGTACAATGGGGGGGAACACCGGTACATGCGAATGAACTGCAAACCTTTGAGATGGACGAGTTTGTCGTAACTGCAGCGAGAACCGAAACTCGTTTAGTAGATACTCCAGCAAATATTTCTGTTGTTGGTGCGGAGCAAATTGAGCAACGTAAATACCAAGACATGGGTGAAGTGCTTAAAGATGTAAGTGGTGTAACCGTTTTAGATAATGGCATAGGTACCAAAGAAAAAAAGATTAAACTCAATGGTGATGACCGCGTACTCGTTTTGGTTGATGGTCGTAGAGTAACCACTGATATGGGCTCTAACGATGGTGGTAGAGGTAGTATTGATATGAATATGTTGCCTGATACCAGTATGATTGAGCGTGTGGAAGTTTTGAAGGGTGCAGGCGGTGCACTCTATGGTTCTGAAGCTGTTGGTGGTGTAATCAACATTATTACCAAAAAGGCTGATATGACCAATGGTAAAATCTCTCTTGGCTTTGGTTCCTTTGGGGCAGAAGATAAAAAGATTATGTATTCTGCTAAACAAGGCAAGACAGGCGTAACTGTTTCTGCAAGTCAATATGAACAAGACTATTACAAATATAGAGACCATAAAACTGATACCACTAAGAGATGGGAAGGACCTACTGACTTTGAAAATAAAAAGTTCTCTCTTAATCTGACTCAAGAGATTACTGATACAACCAATCTTTCTGTAGGCTTTGATTACAGTAAGTATGAAGGTATGAGTCCTACTCTTCCGTGGTATCCTGATGGTGCTGGCGAGGAGCAAATAGACTATGGTGTATATAAACAAGACAAAGAAACTCAAAATATATATGCTAAATATGATTGGGTAATTAATGGTAGAGACCAAGGTTATGTGCAGATTTACCATAATGAATTAGAATATAATAATGTATCTAAAATAAATCTTGTGTCATATTATAATGATAAAGGCGAATTTAATAAAAGAAGTGATACGCCGTCAATTGGATATATGAAAGAAAAAGTAAA
Organism: Phascolarctobacterium sp.; assembly: GCA_017467905.1. Taxonomy (GTDB): domain Bacteria; phylum Bacillota; class Negativicutes; order Acidaminococcales; family Acidaminococcaceae; genus JAHHUH01. Next base: position 46,492 of record JAFUKD010000011.1, on the reverse strand, counting down.
TGGTTTGGATATTCAACAAGCTTTTACGACTTCTGATACCAATAAATTAGTTGTTGGGGCTTCTTGGAGAGAATCTGATGTAACTGCTAAGGGTGACAATACCTATGACGAAGGAATTGATAACACTGCAATATTCGTTAGCGATACTTGGGAGTTTGCACCTACCTGGACATTGAATGCTGGTGTTCGTTATGATGACCATAGCCATGCTGGCGATGATACAACCATGAGTGCAGGCTTGAATAAAAAACTTGATGAAGATAGCCACGTTTACTTTAACTGGAGTGAAGTGTTCCGCGCACCTACTACTGATGATTTGTTCTATGAAGGTACTATGGCTGGTGGAGGAAAAATGAAGGGGAATCCTGATTTGAAACCTGAAACTGGTGATACATGGACTTTAGGATATGCCACCAAATTTAATGATAAAACTGACTTTATTATTAATTATTTTGAAAGTGATTTAGAAGATGCTATTAATTGGGTGTGGGATAGTAGCTGGGCTAATAGACATGTTGAGAATATGGCTAAGCAGAAAAAACGTGGTATGGAGGTAAGCCTTAGCCATGAATTAAATGATAATGTTTCTGTAAACGCAAGTTACACTTATCTTCGGGTTGAAGATTATAAAAATAGTGGTTATGTAAGAGATAGAAACTATAGTCCTAATGTTTATCGTATTGGTGTAAACTACAAGGATGGTAAATGGGATAGTAATGTATGGTTACGCTATACTAGTGGTTGTGAAATGGGGAGTGCTTGGTACTTCATGGGTAGCTATTTGCCGCAAGTAAGATATTTAGATAATAACTTTGTTACTGTTGATATGGCTGTTACCTATAAAGCAAGTGATGATTTCAGCCTTTATGCCAAAGTATACAATCTCTTTAACGAAGCTTATACTGACTATGTTGGTGCTGTTGATGGACATTACAACAGCCCTGCTCAATCTCGTCACTTTATCATCGGTGCGGAATATAAATTCTAATTTTCGTAGGGTGTTCCCTTATGCGAGCCGTAGGTATGTGGCATAGCAAGCAGTGTTCTTTAATGGTAGCTTGAGGCGATTAACGGAGCATTATCTTTTGAATTAACTTTAGAAGCTTGAAAGTGGTGGCGTTCTTTAAATTAAGTTTTAGAACTTTTTGTAGAGAGTGTATGTCTTGCCTGTGAAAGTTCTAAAATAATTCACAGTTATAGGATATGAAAAGCTTTTACCATATGCTATAATGTTAAAAAAAGAAAGGTGGGGATTTTATGAAAAAGTTTAATATGTTTTTGATTGCAGCTTCTGTGGCAGTAGCTTCCTTTGGTTTTAGCGGTATTGCTGCTGCGGATGATGATTTCTATCTTAGACATGGCAATGGCAGATGCCGTCACGAAAGCCGTTGCGAAGCAAAAATTTCTCCCGCTGATGCCAAACGCATTGCTTTTAACCACGCTGGTGTTGATACTAAAGATGTGCGTATGGAAAGCTTTGAATTGGATTGGGATGACGGCTGGCTGAAATACGAGCTGGAGTTTGATGTTGGCTTCACCGAATATGAATACGACATTGATGCAGAAAGCGGCAAAATCCTTAAAGCAAAACGTGACAGATTTTAATTAAACTAAAAGGCGCAAACCTCGCGGTCTGCGCCTTTTGTGCTTCTATTTACTTAGATATGAGATTTATAACAGGGAAAGCGGTATGTAGATTGCTGCTCCGATTTAATCTACAACCTCTATGCCTGTGGGGGTAAAGCTTACTACGGTTTTGGGAGGAAGGGTTGCGCTGCTGCCGTTTTGGTTAAACCAAAGTGTACTTTCATTTAAGGTACCATTAGTAACGTAACCATCTTGAGTGAAGCTTATTTCTGTTCCACCTTTAAATTCTACGAAGCCTGCGCTGGCATCAATGTTATTGTTTTGCCAGCCTAAGGGGCGCAGGCGGGTGTCCTCTGCTAAGGTGGCAGTCTGGATTGCTCCGTTGGGATAGAAGATAAGGGAGTTGCCTCCTTTAAAATTAACGAAGCCATATTTGCCGGGTTGAAGGCTTAGAGTAATGTCCTCGTCCAACGTGCCGGATATTACCGTGCCATCAGAAGCGAAGGTAACGGGAGTTTCACTTTTGTAGCGAACATGTCCGTAAGTGGGGACAAGCATGGCAGGTGCAGGACCCGGACCAAAGTCGTCAAAGGGCGGCCAGAAGGTTGGTGGGTAAAAGGCAGGGCCTGCCGCTGCGTAGTAAAAATCGTTAATCATATTGCGCCAGCCTGTGGGGCGTAGGTAGGTGGCAGTGTCTAAGACACCGGTAATTACTTGACCGTCGGGGGTAAGCTCAACGGTGGTGTCCTTTTGGAACTTGATGTCTTCGGCAACGCTCCAGCCTACGGGTACAAGCTTGGTTGTCTTGTCGAGAGTTATTGTTTGGGCAGCGCTGACATTGGCGTAAAGAATTGTTGCCAAGGTGCAGGCAATGAGTGCGTATTTTTTCAATGTAATCACCTCGTAGAGAGAGTTGTATTCAAATGTTTCACGTGAAACATTTGGTGAGTGCTTGCCTTTAGCTTCATTATATATTGAAGGAAAGTGTTTTATGTGACGTGCCTTTGAAGAATTAAAGAATGTTTTATGATATAACAGCAGTGCGTGAAAGAAAGGGCGTACTTTTATCTTACATAGGGTAGAATGTCTTGACTAAGGTACAGGGAGCTTTTACAATAGAGTTGGTTAAGCATATAAAAATAAGGAATGATATTTATGGAATTAGTTTTTATGACCGCTCTTGGTATTGGCGGTGCTACTGTTTTTGGTGCGCTCTTAGGATTTATATTTAAACATATCTCTCATAAATTTAGCGACATTGTTCTTTCGTTTGCGGCTGGCGTTATGCTGTGCGCTGCTATTATTGGTTTGATTCTTCCGTCTCTGGAATATGGTGGCGGTAAGGATGGGCTCTTGATGACGGTTGCAGGTATCTTTTGTGGTGCGATGTGCTTGAATTTTATGGATAAGGTTGTTCCTCACTTGCACAGGTTGGCTGGCGTAGAACACGAAGCGCATCCAGATAAGGCTAAACGCATTAACAAGGTACTGCTTTTCGTAATGGCTATTGGCATCCATAATTTGCCGGAAGGCATTGCGGCTGGCGTAGGCTTTGGTACGGAAAATATTGGACAGGCTATGAGTATTGCTGTTGGTATCGCTTTACAAAACATTCCTGAAGGTATGGTTATCATTGCGCCTATGTTAGCGGCAGGTATGAGCCAGTGGCGTACCTTTTGGTGTGCTATGGCTACTGGCTTGGTAGAAGTGTTGGGAACTTTGCTTGGTTATTTTGCTGTAACTATTTCTACAACTATTCTTCCCTTTGCGTTGGCGTTTGCAGGTGGCACGATGATGTATGTTATCAGCGACGAGATGATTCCTGAAACTCACCATAGTGATGAAGATTGGGCAACCTATGCTTTGCTGGTAGGCTTTTGTACGATGCTGGTGATGACATACTGGATGGAATAGGCTTCAAAAAAATCTTGAAAATTTTTTTGAAAAAGGTGTTGACATTTTGATACCTTGTCTGTATAATAATCATTGTTCCGAGTTACTTGGAACCACGAGAAATGCCGAAGTGGCGGAATTGGCAGACGCACTTGACTCAAAATCAAGCGGGTTCACGCTCGTGCCGGTTCGAGTCCGGCCTTCGGCACCAGCAAATATGCGGTTCATCGAAAGGTGAACCGCTTCTTTGTTTTTTGGTTGCAATGTACTTAATGCTTTGTAAAAGTTTTAGAAAAACTATTTATATATTTTATTGACTTAGTCAAAAATTATGATATACTATTTTGGTGAGTGTGAAAGATAATCGCGGCTGGCATAAGCCAGATGAGGAAAGTCCGAGCTCCATAGGGCAGGATGCCGGATAACGTCCGGCGAGAGTGATCTTAGGGATAGTGCCACAGAAATGTGTACCGCCTGCGCAAGCAGGTAAGGGTGGAACGGTGCGGTAAGAGCGCACCAGCAGTTTGGTAACAGGCTGGCTAGGTAAACCCCATCCGGAGCAAGACCAAATAGGGAAGGGATGAAGTTGCCCGCTGAGCCTTCCGGGTTGTGTCGCTTGAACTTGCAGGTAACTGTAAGTCTAGATAAATGATTATCGCCGCTTTGCGGAACAGAACTCGGCTTATTGAACACTCATTTTTCGAAAAGGAAAAGCTGCTCCAATGGGGCAGCTTTTTTAGGTAGAAGGCAATTTTTTGAATGGAATAGAGGGGAATGGAATGAAAAAGGTTTCCATTGTTGTTCCTGTTTATAATGAAGAGGACAATTTAAGAGAATTTCATAAGCGTATTACCGAGGTCATGAGTAAAGAGCCTTACGAATACAGCATTGTGTTTGTTAATGATGGTTCTTCTGATGGCAGCGCAGTAATTTTAAACGAGCTTGCCAGTGAGGATAAGCATGTGGAAGCGTACCTGCTTTCTCGTAATTATGGACACCAGATGGCGTTGACTTGTGGCTTGGATAATGCGGAAGGGGATGCGGTAATAACCATGGACGGTGATATGCAGCACCCGCCAGAGGTTGTTCCCCAGCTGTTACGTTTGTGGGAAGAAGGCAACGAGATTGTTATTACCAAAAGGTTGGCAACGGAGGACGCAGGCTTCTTTAAGAATCTAACCTCTGCAACCTATTACAAGCTTATTAATATTTTATCCAAGGTGGAGATAACTCCTGGCGGTTCTGATTTTCGCCTGATGGATAGGATTGCGGTAGATGCCTTTAAGCAGTACCGTGAACGTGCCCGCTTTATTCGCGGTTTGGTAAGTACCCTTGGTTTTAAGGTTGCCAAGGTTGATTTCGTAGCACCGCCTCGCTTCGCCGGTACTTCTAAATTTAATTTACGCAAGATGCTGCATTTCGCCCTGGATGGCATTACTGCTTTTTCTAATTTGCCCTTGCGTTGGGCATTTTACACTGGCTTGGTAATTGGTTTGTGTAGCTTGGGCTTGCTGTGCCACGTTGTTTATGTTAGATACTTTACTCCGGATGCAGTTCCCGGTTGGGCAACAACTACTGTCAGCATTTTGTTCCTTGGTGGCATTAACCTTATTGGCATTGGCATTTTGGGTGAATACATTGGCAGGATTTTTGAAGAGATTAAGCACAGACCCTTGTATCTTGTTTCCCGTCACATCAAAAAATAAAAGTTGTTCTTTAGGGCAGGTGGGCTTCGGCTTGGCTGCCCTTTGAATTTACAGCAAGAAATAAAAAACACCGACTGCCTAAGCAATCGGTGATATTTACTGGCTCCCCGAGTAGGACTCGAACCTACGACATACGGATTAACAGTCCGCCGTTCTACCGGCTGAACTATCGGGGAATTTACATTGATTATTATAATCATCTGATGGTAATTTGTCAACAGGAAGAAACGCAGAAAAAGTGTAAACACTGTAACAGTTTAGAGCAAATAAAAAACTATTGCGGAAGTTTTTTTCAAAAATAGAGGAGATTATTGGCTGTTATAGAATAGTATATGTATCAAATTTTGAACCGTAAGGGGGAAGTTTTTTATGAAAGAATATACTGGCGATAAAATTAGAAACGTGGCTATTGTGGGTCACGGTGGGGCAGGAACTACGTCTGTAACCGAAGCATTACTGTACCGTTCCGGTGCTATCTCCAGAATGTGCAAAGTTGAAGACGGTGCTACCACCACTGACTACGAACCGGAAGAAATTAAACGTAAAGTTTCCGTAAATGCAACTCTTGCACCTGTTGAATGGCGCGATACCAAAATTAACTTCATTGATACTCCGGGCTTTGCTGACTTCGTTGCAGAAGTTAAAGGTGCTTTCAGAGCAGTAGACAGTGCTTTGATTGTAGTTTGCGCTACTTCCGGCGTACAAGTTGGTACTGAACAATGCTGGAAACTTGCGGAAGAAGCTAACCTTCCCCGTATTATTTTCGTAAATAAAATGGATCGTGAAAATGCTGACTTTGACGGCATTCTTGATAACCTGCGTGGTAAATTTGGCAAATGCGTTCTGCCGCTGCAATTACCCTTGGGCTCCGCTGAAAACTTTGAAGGCTTGATTGACCTTTTCAAAATGAAAGCTTATCGTGCTCATGACAATGGCTCTGACGAAATCGAAATTCCTGATGAATACAAGACAGCTGCTGAAGAAGCTCGTGAAAAAATGATTGAAGCAGCAGTAGAAGCTGATGATGACTGCATGATGCGTTACCTGGAAGGCGAAACCATTTCTGATGAAGAAATCATGAAATGCCTCATTAAAGGTATCCGCCAAGCTACCATCTTCCCGATGGTTTGCGGTAGTGCTTACAAAAACATTGGCTTGGGCCGTTGCATGAATGCAATCGTTGACTTTACTTATCCTGCAATTTTGAACGACTTTATCGTAATGGACAAAGAAACTGGTGAAGAAGAAGTACGCGACGCCAACGCTCCTATGTCCGCTTTGGTATTCAAAACTACCTCTGACCCCTTCGTAGGCCGTTTGAGCTTCTTCCGTGTGTTCTCCGGTTCTATCAAGAGCGACAGCGTAGTTTATAACTCTCGTCGTGAAGAAGAAGAACGCATTGGCAACATCTTTACTATGCGCGGCAAGAACCAAATCCCTATGAAAGAAGTTGTAGCTGGCGATATCGGTGTTGTTGCTAAATTGCAATTCACTTCCACTGGCGATACCCTGTGCGACAAGAACGCTGCTCATGTAGAGTTCCCGCCAATCGCATTCCCGCTGCCCATGTACACCCGTGCTATTTATGCTAAGAAAAAAGGCGACGAAGACAAGATTATGACTGCTCTTAACCGCCTGATGGACGAAGACCCGACCATTATCGTTACTAAGAACCCTGTAACCAAAGAATCCTTGATTTCCGGTATGGGCGACCAACACATTGAAATCATTATGGAACGTATGCAACGTAAATTTGGTGTTGAAGCTGATTTGAGAGCTCCCATCATCGAATATCGCGAAACCATCCGTGGCAGAGCAGAAGTTGAAGGCAAGCACAAGAAACAATCCGGTGGTCATGGTCAATATGGTCACGTTAAGATTACTATGGAACCGTTGCCCCCCGGAGGCGGCTTCGAATTTGTTGATAAAATCTTCGGTGGCGCTGTTCCTCGTCAATACATCCCCGCAGTTGAAAAAGGCATGCGCGAAGCAATGGAAAAAGGTATCCTCGCTGGCTATCCTGTAGTTGATATGCGTATCACCTTGATTGATGGTTCTTACCACACCGTTGACTCCTCTGAAATGGCATTCAAAACTGCTTCCAACATTGCGTTCAAGAAAGCTATGGAAATGTCCAAGCCTGTACTGCTCGAACCTATCTACAATTTGGAAGTAACCTGCGCTGATTCCATGATGGGTGACGTAATTGGTGACTTGAACTCCAAACGCGGTCGCATTTTGGGTATGCAATCTGTTGAAGAAGGCATGAGCGTTGTAACTGCACAAGTTCCTTATGCTGAAATCTCCGAATACGCTGTTGACCTGCGTGCTCTTACCCAAGGCTTGGGCACCTTCGAAATGAAATTTGACCATTACGAAGACGTACCCGCTAAAATGGCAGAAAAAATCATTGCTGACCGTAAAGAAGCATAATTAAAAATTTCTAGTACAGCCTGTCCTGTGGCAGGCTGTATTTTATCTTACACACTACTTATTTTTATGACAAAACCGTGGCAAAATCTTTGCACTGCGGTTGGGATAATGTTATAATGGTAGGGAATTATAGTACAGTATTGGAGGTTTTTCTCAATGCAAACAATCGACCAAGCTTGTGTAAATACTTTGCGCTTTTTGGCAGCTGACCAAGTTGAAAAGGCTAAGTCCGGTCATCCCGGCTTCCCCTTGGGTACAGCTCCCTTGATGTATACTATCTGGGATCGTTTTATGAACTACAATCCCGCAGACCCTAACTGGTTCAACCGCGACCGCTTCATTCTTTCTCCCGGTCATGGCAGTGCCTTGATGTATGCTATGCTTCACGTTGCAGGTTACGACCTGCCCATGGAAGAACTCAAAAACTTCCGTCAATGGGGCAGCAAAACTCCCGGTCATCCGGAAAACGGTCATACTCCCGGCGTAGATGCTTCTACCGGTCCTTTGGGTCATGGCTTTGCAATGGGCGTAGGCTTTGCAATGGCAGAAGCTATGCTGGCAGCTCGTTACAATAAACCTGATTTTGCAGTTGTTGACCACTATACCTATGGCATCACCTCTGATGGTGACTTGATGGAAGGCGTTTCCTGTGAAGCTGCTTCCTTGGCTGGTACTCTTGGTCTTGGCAAACTGATTTACTTATATGACGATAACAAAATTACCATCGAAGGCAGCACTGATATTGCTTTCGCAGAAGATGTTGAAGCACGTTTCAAAGCATACGGCTGGCAAGTACTGCGCGTAGCTGATTCCGAAGACGTTGAAGCTATGGAAGCTGCAATTAAAGAAGCTCAAGCAGATACCATGCATCCTTCTTTGATTATTGTACGTACCCACATTGGTTACGGCAGTCCCAAACAGGACAATGCTTCCTGTCACGGCGAACCTCTTGGTGCTGATGCTCTTAAAGCAACCAAAGAGAAAGCAGGCTGGGATCCGGAAAAAATGTTCTACGTTCCCGAAGAAGTTGCTGCTCACTTCGCAGCTAAGCTGCCTGCTTGCGCAGAAGCTCAAAAGAACTGGAACGCATTGATGGAAGATTACGCGGCTATCTATCCTGAACTGGCAAAAGAATTGAATAACCGCAAAGACGATAAATTTATGGTGAACCTTTCCGCTTTGGAAGATATCTTCAAGGAAACTGCTAAGACTGCAACCCGCGAAGCTTCCGGTGAAATCATCCAAAAATTGGCAATGCAGCTGCCTGAACTGGTTGGCGGCAGTGCTGACCTTGGTCCTTCCAATAAAACCATCATCAAAGCAGAAGGCTTCTTCTCCAAACTGGATAGAAAAGGCCGCAACATTCACTATGGTGTACGCGAGCACGCAATGGGCGTAATCATGAATGGTATCGCTCTTCACGGCGGCTTCATTCCCTTTGGCGGCACCTTCCTCGTATTTGCAGATTTCCTCCGTCCGGCAATCCGTATGTCCGCTTTGATGGGTCAACGTGTAATTTATGTTTTGACTCACGACAGCATTGCCCTGGGTGAAGATGGTCCTACTCATCAACCTATCGAAACTACCATGGGCTTGCGTCTCATTCCTAATGTTAGCGTAATCCGTCCTGCTGATGCTTTGGAAACTGCAACTGCTTGGCAACAAGCTTGCCTGAACCTGCACAAGCCTACCTGCTTGCTGTTGAGCCGTCAAAAATTACCCGTGCTCCACGACTACGCAGAGGTTGTTCACGAAAATGCTTACAAAGGCGCTTACGTACTGAGTCCTGCGAAGGCAGAAGCTCAAGCAATCCTTATCGGTACCGGCAGCGAGGTTCACCTTGCTCTCGAAGCGCAAGCTAAATTGGCAGAAGAAGGCATTGACGTTAGCGTAGTATCCATGCCCAGCTGGGATGCTTTTGAAAATCAAGGCGCAGAATATAAAGAAGCAGTGCTTCCCGCTGGCGTTGCTAAGATTGCCATCGAAGCTGGCGTTCCCTATGGCTGGAGCCGTTACACCGGTAATGAAAACAATGCTATCGGTATTACCACCTTCGGCGCTTCCGCACCTGGCGATTTGCTGATGGAAAAATATGGCTTCACTGTGGAAAACGTTGTAGCCAAAGTACACGAAGTACTTAAATAATAAAACAAAACCCCGATGTGAGAACGTCGGGGTTTTTTAGGAGTAATAGATATGAAAAACTTACTTACAATCGCCGGTAGCGACAGCAGTGGTGGCGCAGGTATTCAAGCAGATTTGAAAACCTTTGCTGCCCACGGAACCTTTGGCATGAGTGTTATCACCGCTGTTACCGCGCAAAACACCTGTGGCGTAACCATGGTACAGGATATTGACTGCGACGTTGTGCGTGGACAAATCGAAGCGGTTTTTGACGACATCCACGTTGATGCTGTGAAAATTGGCATGGTATCCCGTCCGGAAATTATCGAAACCATTGCAGCCTGCCTGCGCAAGTACAAGCCACAAATTATAGTTGTAGACCCGGTGATGATTTCCAAAAGTGGTTACCCCTTGTTGGCACCGGAAGCCTGCGCTACCCTTATTAAGGAGCTGTTGCCCTTGGCAACTCTTGTGACACCCAATCTTCCGGAAGCAGAAGCGATTACCGGAATGAAGGTAACAACCAAAGCAGAGATGCGTCCCGTTGCAGAAAAAATCTTGGCATTGGGAGCAAAGGCTGTGCTGGTGAAGGGTGGGCATTTAGATGACAGCGCTGATGACCTGCTTTTTGATGGTGCCGTTGAACAATGGTTTAAAGGTGAGCGCATTGAAACTAAGAACACCCATGGTACCGGCTGTACTCTTTCCAGCTCCTTGGCTGCTAATTTGGCAAAGGGCTTGAGCATTGTCGAAGCTGTTGCTGCTTCTAAGGCATATGTTACAGAAGCCATTGAACATAGTCTGGAAATTGGTAGCGGCTGCGGACCTACCCATCACTTTGTAGATTTATACAGAAAGGCAGGCATTTTGGAATAATGGATTTGAAAGCTCAATTTGGCGAAATAATTGATAAGCTGCGCAGACAAAAGCCTGTTATTCATCACATAACCAATTACGTTACTGCAGAAAGCTGTGCGGATATTGCTCTTGCTGCAGGTGCTTCCCCTGTTATGGCAGATGACCCGGAGGAAGTGGAAGAGATTGTTGGCAGCGCAGATGCCCTGGTACTGAATTTGGGAACCATTAGCTTCAACAAGATGATTGCTATGGAAAAGGCTGCTGCCCTTGCCAAAGAGGATGGTATTCCCGTAATCTTAGACCCTGTTGGCGTTATGGCTTCTTCCATGCGTCTGAAATTTGTCCTGAAGCTTTTGCAGAAGGGGTACATTAGCATTGTGCGCGGTAATTTTAGTGAATGTGCTGCCTTGTACAGTGGCGAGGTTGATGGCTACGGTGTAGATAATATTGTAGAAACAACTAACCAAGGCGAAGGCTTGAAGCTTGCCAAGGATGCTGCTGCAAAATTTGGCTGCGTTTTTGCCGTAACCGGAGCAGTGGATAGCATTAGTAATGGCAAACAGGGAATTGTCTTGAACAACGGACATCCTTTATTGGAAGATATTACCGGAAGCGGCTGTATGACTTCTACCTTGTGCGCCTGCTGTGCTGCGGTAACAAGGGATATGCTTGCTGCTGCTGCCTTGGGCGTAGTGGTAATGGGACAGAGCGCAGAGCTTGCCGCAAACTTTTTGGAAAAGAAGGATGGCCCCGGCATGTTTAAGGTGCGCCTGTTGGATGGTGTGTATCACGTTACTACCAAGTGGAATGTGATTAACCTTAATCCGGAAAGGCAAAACTAAAATGAAAGCAAAGATAGATTACAGCATTTATTTGGTAACGGATGAGGTTGCCTTAAAGGGCAGGGAGCTGCTCCCCGTCGTTGAAGAAGCTTTGCAGGGAGGAGTTACCCTGCTGCAATACCGCAACAAGAATGGGGAAGGCGGCAAGCTGTATGCAGAAGCTCTTGCTTTGAAAAAGCTATGCGATAAATATAACGTACCTTTAATTATAGATGACAGGCTTGATATTGCCATTGCCGTTGGTGCGGCAGGGGTGCATATTGGGCAGGATGACATTCCCTGCAAGATTGCCCGCCAGGTTTTGGGTGATGACTTCATTATTGGCGTATCTGCTCACAACCCTGCGGAAGCACAGCAAGCCATTGACGACGGAGCAGACTACTTAGGCTGCGGCGCAGTGTACGCTACAACTACCAAGGAGAAGGTAACTGCCCTGGGCTTGGATGGCCTTGCTGCTATCCGAAAGGCAGTGCAGATTCCCATGGTTGGCATTGGCGGCGTTGACTTGACCAATGCCAAAGACGTGCTCGCTACTGGCGTAGAGGGTATTGCCATTGTGCGTGCCATCCTTGGTGCGCAAGACGTTACTGCCACTACTCAAGAGTTCGTTAAAATTAAGAAGAATATGTAGAACGGAGGCATTACCTTGTCCATAGAGAAAGTTCGTGCTTATTTTAAACAATTTGATATGGAAGACCGTGTCATTGAATTTGCAACATCTAGCGCAACGGTAGAGCTTGCCGCTCAGGCAGCAGGCTGTGAGCCGGCGCGCATTGCCAAAACGCTTTCCTTCAAGGTTGGCGAGGGCTGCGTGCTTATCGTTACCGCAGGCGATGGCAAAATAGATAACCCCAAGTACAAGCACTTCTTTGGTGTAAAGGCAAAGATGCTCAGCGCGGAAGAGGTAGAGCCTACGATTGGTCATGCCATTGGCGGCGTGTGTCCCTTCGGTATTAACGAAGGCGTTAAGGTTTACTTGGACATTTCCCTGAAACGCTTTACCACCTTCTTTCCGGCGTGCGGCAGCTCCAACAGCGCCATAGAGCTTACTCCGGAAGAATTGGAAAAGTATTCCTGCAACTGTCAGGGCTGGGTTGATTTGTGCAAGGGTTGGAACGAATAAAGGAAGGCTAAAATTATGAGCGAAGTAAAATATGTAAAGAATGGTAAGAAATTAGGTGTGCTGGGCGGTATGGGGCCTGCTGCTGCTGCAGAGTTCTTGCGCCAGCTGGCGGTGAAGTGCCCTGCTACTATCGACCAGGAGCATCCCGTAATCTATATGATTGGCGACTGCGAAACTCCTGACCGCAGCACTGCCATCTTCGGTGCGGGGGAAAGCCCTTTGCCCAAACTGAAAAAGAATTTATTGCAGCTGTGCGATATGGGAGCAGACGTGCTTGCCGTACCCTGCAACACTGCTCACTACTTCATTGACCAATTTAAGGATGAGCTTCCCATTCCCCTGGTACATATTGTTGAAGAAACTGTTTTGGCAGCTCAACGTCTTTCACCCGAAGGAGCGTGGATGCTTTCTACTAAAGGCACTCGTGCTACAGGCATCTACCAAAAGGTTGCAGAAAAATATAATTTTACCCTGTACATTCCTAACGAAGAGCAAAGCGATAAATCTCAGCAGGTTATCAATTTTGTGAAGGCTAATAAGATGGTAGAAGCAGGTGCTCTCTGTAAGGAATTGGTAGAAGAGCTGTGGGCAGAACGTAACCTGCCGGTGATGACTGCCTGCACAGAGCTCCCCTTAGGATATGATGCTTCCGGCTTGCCGCAGGAAAGAACTGTTTCCAGTATTGGGGCGCTTGCTGACGCTACGGTGAAAGCATTATATGACGAAGTGTTGTAAGCGCGTTGTGCTCCGTGCCCTTTGGTGCTTCTAAAATTTTAGGATAACGGATTAAAAAATAAAAGCTTCTCTCAATTTTGAGGGAAGCTTTTGCTATTATCTTATTCTTTTGGTTACATAACCGATTTCGTCTTTAGTAATTTCTAATATGTAGGGGAAGCGGTTATACTTAATGCACAGCCAGAAGTCAGGCTCCGGGAATACTTCTTGGGTTTCCGGGTTAAAGAAGTGTTCGCCGCCGTGGAACTGTAAATCTGCAACGCGTTCATCCATATTGGGAAGCTCCTCGCCGTCAAGAATACTCTTGATGTATTCAGCGCACAGCTCGTCTTCTGCCGCCAGTACTTCTGCGTTCCAGCCCATGCAAACTAAGGAAACAACTTCTGGTTGAGTTTCAATGATGTATTCTGCAACGGCTTTAGCATTTACCAAGCTGCCTGCAAGAATTTTAGTAGCGTTTTTAGCATTAACAACACCCTGAGTACCGGCGCTGGTAGTGTGCAAAATGGTTTTGCCTTTTACGATTTCCGGCGTAACGGAAGAAGGGGAGTTGCCAAAATCGAAGCCTTCTACCTTAATACCGTTGCGCTCGCCAAAAAGCAGGCTGTTGGGGGTGGTTTCCTTCAAGCGAAAGGCATCTTCAATGGTTCCTACAGGGCGAATCAGCTCAACATCCATGTCGTATAAATAATTTTCTAAGGAGAAGGCTCTGAACACGTCAATAATTACGGTCAGTCCTTCTGCCTGCTTGGCACCGTCAATTAAATGCAAGATGTTCACCTTGCCGTGAAACTTTTTCATTTCCCCATCTCCTCTAAAACAAAAAGTGTGTTATAAATCCATAAGGATATTATAGCACACTTTTGCTTTTAGTTTTTAACTTTAAAGATTATCGCGTACAATACAGGCAAAATAATTAAGGTAAGCAGGGTTGCACCCGTTAAGCCTGCCGCTATGGAAACAGCCATGGCATTCCAGAAGTCGCTGGCGAAAAGGGGGATAAGCCCTAAAACCGTAGTGAAGGCTGCCAGTATAATGGGACGGAAGCGCACAATGGCAGATTCCTTGATTGCTTCCAAGGGCTCTATGCCCGCATCCAAGTGCTGCTTAATTTGGTCAATGAGTACAACGCTGTTACGGATGATGATGCCTGCCAGAGCAAGGATACCCAGCTCTGCCATGAAGCCCAAGGTAGAGTTGAAGAGCAGCAATCCCCAAACAACACCAATGATGCCCAAGGGAACAGTGCAAACTATAATGAACAGCTTGCGCACGTCCTGCAGCTCCAGCATAAGGAGTACTGCCATCAGGATGAGCATAACGGGTACGGGCTTCATAAGATGAGCCAAGGTCTTTTTGCTGTCTTCAAGGCTGCCACCAATTTCAATGGTAAGGTCATCAGGCAAATTGGAGCGTACCTCTGCCAGCTGGTTGTAAACCTCTTGGGTAACGTCGTTGCCGGTAACGCCATCAATGATGTTACCGCAAACAGTGATGGTAGGCTGCAGGTTGCGCCGCCAAATCATATTATCCTCGCTGGTGTAGCCAATGCGTGCCACCTGCGCCAAGGGTACTGCTCCCTTGGAGGTGGGGATGGAAACGGTTTCCAGCTGGGTAATGGTTGCTCTTTGGTTAGGCTCTAAACGAAAGACAATGTCAATATCCTGATCGCCTTCCAGATAATTAGCAATGGTGTAGCCGGAAACCTGCGCCTGCAAAGCAATGGCAACGCTTTGGCGGGTGATACCCATCTGCAGAAGCTTGTCGTTATCAATGGTAACCTGCACTGCGCCGGATTGTTCCAGCCAATCGTAACGGGTTTGGGTGATGTTTGGGTTGGCGGTCATTACCTGGCGCACCTTTTGAGCGTACTCTTTTACTAATTGCGCATCTGCGCCCTTAACTCGCAGCATTACAGGATAGGGAGCAGGGGGACCTAAGGGAATGGAACGGGAGATTGCGATTACTTCCGGCAAATGTTCCTGGGTAAGTGCTGCAATTTTCTTTTCCAGCCGCTTGCGCCCTTCAATGTCCTTGGCTACAGCAACTAATTGGGCATAATTATCGCGAGGCTGTACCGGGTCTATAACTAGGACGAAGCGAGGAGCGCTCTTGCCAACGTAGGTAGAAACGCTGTCCAAATCCTCGTCCTGCAAAATAAGCTTGGTTAATTTCTGAGCGGCAGCATCCGTAGATTTCAGGGAGCTGCCTTCGGGCAGGTTAAGCTCCACTAAAAGCTCCGGCCTTACGGAAGGAGGGAAGAACTCCTGCTTGATGAAGCGCATCATGAAAATGGAAACGCAGAACAAAATAAGAGTAGCCCCCAAGACTAACCAGCGGTGGTTTAAGGAGAAGGTAAGCAGGCTACGGAACCTTTGGTAAAAGGGAGTGTTATAACTTTCTTCCTTTATAATAGTGGGGCGTAGCCATTCGTAACCCAAAATGGGAGCAAGGCTTGCAGAAACAAGCCATGACAAAAGCAGGGTAATGCTTATAACAGGAAAGAGGGAAGAGGCAAATTCCGAGGAGCTGGATTTAGAAAAGGCAATGGGCATGAAGCCTAGGCAGGTAATCACTGTACCTGTAAGCAGTGGCCAAGCGCAGGTTTGAAAGGCATAGGTTGCTGCCTTGGTGCGCTCCCAGCCTTCGGAGATTTTAACTTCCATCAGCTCTACGACCACAATGGCATCGTCAACCAGCATCCCTAAGGAAATTATCAAGGCGCCGAGGGAAACCTTGTGCAAATCTATATTGAGGGCGTACATGGCGCAGAAGGTCCCCAAAAGAATAAGGGGAATGCAGCAGGAAATAATATAGCCGCAACGTCTGCCCAAGGAAAAAAGGCTTACGCCCAAAACGATAATAATTGCTTCGTAAAGGCTTTGGGAAAATTCGTCAATGGATTTCTTCACAACCTCAGGCTGGTTGGCAACCTGGTTCAGCTCCAAGCCTAAAGGAAGGTTCTTTTTTATTTTGGCAATGGCGACGGCTAAGTTTTCGCCCAACTGAATGTTATTGCCTCCGTCCTCCATGGAAAGGGCAATGCCAATGGCAGGCTCGCCGTTAAAATACATTTTGTATTCCGGCGGGTCAGCGTAGCCACGGGTAATTTGGGCAATGTCACCTAAACGGAATACCTTGCCGTTACCGTTGATGGGAATGGCGCGGATATTTTCTAAGCTGTCAGGGGAACCTGTAATGCGCAGGTAAGCGTTATTGGTTTCCGTTTCAATCATGCCGGAGGGGGTAACTGCAGTTTGCGCCTTGATGATGCTGGCAAGAGCGTTAATGTCCAAGCCCAACTGCGCCAGCTTATCCGTATCCATCTGCACATAAATTTTTTCAGGCTGCACGCCTACGAGCTCTACCTTCTTGACATCGGGGATGCCGTAAAATTGCAGCTTAATTTTTTCTGCGTACTGGCGCATTTCCTCGTAAGAAAAGCTTGCGCCTGTAAGTGCGTAAATATTACCGTAAACATCGTCGAAGTGGTCGTTGTAGTAAGGTCCTACTACGCCCTCAGGTAAATTGCTTTTGATATCGTCAATCAAATTACGCAGCTCAAACCAGTGGGTACGCACATCCTTGCCCTGCACTTCGTCTTTAAGGTAGGCAGTTATAACAGAAACTCCGGGACGGGAGTAGCTGGTGACCTTGTCCAAGTCCGGTAGGGTTTGTACCTGCTTTTCAATTTCGTCCGTCAGGTGCATCTCTACCTGTTTGGCGCTGGCGCCTGGCCAAGCTGCAGAAATTACCATTTGCTTTACGGTAAAGCTGGGGTCTTCACTGCGGCCAAGAGTGCGAAAAGAAAAGATACCCATCACCAAAACAAGAAAGGCAAAGAAATAAACTATCTGCTTGTGTTTTATGGACCAATCTGCCCAGTTGGTATTCTTCATTTGCCATCACCGCTTTCCATAAGACGGACGGGTTGTTGGGGTGTAAGCTTGTTCAGGCCTGCGGTAATTACAATATCGCCAGCCTGAACGCCATTGGCAATTACAACCTGGTTACCTGCGTAACCGGCAATGGTAATATCAGTGAGGCTTGCCTTGTTATCTTGCACAAGCCATACCTTGGGCTGGGAATCTATCTGGTAAATGGCGGTAGCAGGCAGCAAAAAATGTTCAGCGCTGCCATTGTCAAGGGTAACCTTGGTGGTCATGCCAAGCTTGGCTTCTGCCGGGAAGCTGTCGAGCGCCACGCGCACGCGGTAGGTTTTGGTAACGGCATCCGCCATGGGAGCAATTTCAGAAATTGTACCCTTAGCTTCTACACCGGGAAGCGCCCAAAAATTAACAAAAGCCACCTGCCCTAATCGTAGAGCCGGTAGCTTATTTTCGGGCACGTTAATCTGTACCTCACGTTCGCCGTTTTGCACAACAGTTACAAGGGGTGTGCCTGCTGCTGTCACTTGTCCTATTTCTCCGCTAATATTGGCAACAACACCGTTGGCATCACTGCGCAGTTTGGTATATTCCTTTTGGTTAAAATTAACATTTGCTTGCGCTTGGGCTTGGCGCAGTGCCGCGTTAGCTGCTTTCAGCTGAGTTTGGTACTGGTCGTAAACCGCCTGGCTAATGGCGCCGCCCTGGTAAAGAGCGGTAAAGCGTTCTGCGTTATCTGCTGCCAACTTTTGATTGGCAAGGGCGCTGGCAAGCTGAGCTTCGCTGGCAGCCAAGGCCTGTTCAACATCCTTGGGGTCAATGGTCATCAAAACCTGTCCTGCCGTAACCGTATCGCCAATATTGACGTAGCGGTTATTGATTTTGCCTGCAACCTGAAAAGCAAGATTGCTTTCGTAACGTCCACGCACTTCACCGGGGTAAACATCCCTAATACTGGTGCTGCTGTTACCAACTGTAACGGTGCGCACCAGGGGGATAACCTTAGCGGGCTGGGGCTTAACAGCTATAACATTGTACAGCTGCCAGCCTGCAGCGATAAGCAATGCCGATGTAGAGAGGGCGACAACCTTTTTCTGCGGAATTTTTTCGAAAAAAGCTTTTAAAGTCATAATAACCCTCCTCGCTTGCTCCTTATCTGCTTAAAGAAGCAAGGTATGTATTTAAAACTTGGGTTAAGTAAGCTCCTTGTTCACCGGGAGCGTAGTTGCCCAGTTCACGTACTTGGTTTTGGGTTAGGAAGAAGAACATAATGGTGCTTTCCAGAGTGAAGGCTACATGGGTAGGCTTAATCTCTGTGTGGATTTCATTACATTCAATAGCTTCCGTAACCAGTTCAGTCATAAATTGATGTAAGGCATATAATTTGTTTTTGACGAATTTCTCGAAAATGGGTTGGGGTGCAAGCAGCTCGCGGCAAATAAGGGGGATGCTTTCCGGATTGGTTTCTTGAATTTTAGAAAGAGCATCTACATAATGGCGCAGCTTGGACAAAGGAGACATATCCATTTTGCGGATGTCATCAATCAATTTAAAGAACACCACCGCCTGAGCGTTCAACACCTCTTGGTACAAATTCTTTTTGCCGCCAAAATAATAAGAAATCAAAGCACTGTTGCAGCCGCTGGCATTAGCAATCTGCTTAATGGAAACTGCATTAAAGTTATTCAAGGCAAAAAGACCAGTCGCTGCTTGTAAAATCTTTTCAGCACTGGTAGCAATGTTTTCGGAACCGATCATCATAAACAAATACCTCACTTGAGTAAATTAACCATATATTTAATATATATTAATTATATACTACGCGGAAACATATAGCAAATGGGTAAGGACTGTTTGCTGTAAAAATGGTGTAGATTTACAGAAAAATTTTTTCGTATTTGCTATAATATAGGAAAGAAAAGAAGCGAGGTCGTAAAAATGGATATGCAAATTATTTTGCCCGCCCTCTTAGGAGCAATCTTGGTAGCGCTTTTGGTGCTGATTGTATTGGTTATAAGGCGTGGGCGTGAAGCAGAAAAAAATAATTTAGAACAGCGCCTGGAATTTTTGGAGCGTAGCCTAAGTGAAGCTCTGAAGGATTTGCGTGGGGAGCAGAGCACCCTTGCAAGGGCAGCACGCATGGAAAGCCAAGCTGCCAACGACAGGCTTAGCGAGCAGATTGACAAGCGGGTTGCCCGTTTGGCAGATTTAACCGATAAAAATTTAGAGCGCATCCGCACCACCGTTGATGACAAGCTCGCCGAAAATTTAGAGCAGCGTTTTACAATCGTCAGCAAGCGGCTGGAAGCACTGCACCGCAATATGGGCGAGCTGCAAAGCCTTGCCGGAGGTGTGGACGAGCTGAAGCGCATCCTTACCAATGTTAAGACTCGTGGCATTTGGGGAGAAATGCAGCTGGCGAAATTGCTCTACGACGTTTTGCCCAAGAACCGGGTGGCAGAAAACGTAGAGGTTGTTCCCCACAGCAATGCCAGAGTTGAATTTGCCCTGCGCCTTCCGGGAGCAGATGACTTGCAGGAAATATATCTGCCCATAGATGCCAAGTTCCCCTTGGAAGATTATCAGCGCTTGCAGCAGGCGAGGGAAGAAGGGCGTACCGCCGAAGCGGAAGAGGCCTTAAAGCTTTTGGAGCGCCGTCTTAAAAATGAGGCCAAAACCATTAGCGAAAAATATATTTGCCCGCCGTACTCTACGGATTTCGCTGTGATGTACCTGCCCAGCGAGGGCTTGTTCTTAGAAGCCTTGAACATGACCGGCGTGGCAGAAGAGCTGCAGCGTGGGTACAGGGTGTGTATCGCAGGGCCTTCCACCTTGGCGGCGCTTTTGAACAGCTTGCAAATGGGCTTTAGAACTTTGGCAGTGCAGCAGCGCACCGACGAGGTGTGGCGACTTTTGGCAGCAGTGAAGCAGGACATGGAAGCCTTGGCTGCTGCGCTTGATAAGACAGGCAAAAAGTTAGAAGAAGCAGGAACGAGCGTAGCGACGGCAAGCAGAAGGGTGCAGAGCATTGGCAAACGCCTGCAGGATGTGGAAAGCGAAGAGCATATATAATAGAAGGAAAATTAGCAGGAAAAATTCTGATAATTTTATTTTAATAATTAGCCAAAGATGATATAATAAAAAAGCTGATTATGAATTTGAGAAAGTAGGGGAATTATGTCACAAACAATTTGGTCTTTAGTACCGCCGCTTATTACAATTGCCCTGGCATTGTACACCAAGGAGGTTTACATCTCCTTAATCGTAGGCATCCTGACCGGTGCGTTAATGTTCTGCGATTTCAATCTTGTTTCTGCCATTGACACTATGTTTACCATTATGGAAGTAAAGGTTGGCGGCAACGTAAATATTTTAGTATTCTTAGTATTGCTGGGCATTTTGGTTGCAGCAATCTCTAAATCCGGCGCATCCAAGGCTTATGGCGAATGGGCAGTGCGCAGCATTAGAAGTAAGGCAAGTGCTCTTTTTGTAACTTCCTTTTTGGGAATGCTCATCTTCATCGACGATTACTTTAACTGCTTAACCGTTGGTACGGTAATGCGCCCTGTAACTGATAAATTTAAAGTTACCCGCGCTAAGCTGGCGTACATCATTGACGCTACCGCAGCGCCCATCTGCATTATCGCTCCTGTTTCCAGCTGGGCAGCAGCAGTAAGCTCTTCCCTGCCGGAAGACAGTAAGATTGACGGCTTCCAGCTGTTCCTGCAAACCATTCCGTACAACTACTACGCTTGGTTTACCTTGGCGTTCTTAATGTTCCTTATCTGGAGTGGCAAGGACTTTTCAACCATGAAAGCCTTTGAAGAAAAGTATGGCACCGGCGCTCTCACTCCTGACGAGTACAAGGATGAAGAAGCTGAAACCATCACCGGCAACGGTAAAATCCTTGACTTGGTTCTGCCTTTGGCAGTGCTGATTGCAGGCTGCGTATTTGGCATGCTCTACACTGGCGGCATCCTTGAAGGTGCAGGTGTGGCACAAGCCTTCGCAGATTGCAACTCCTCTAAGGGCTTGGTAATTGGTTCCTTTATGGCGTTGATGTTCACTTTCTTCCTTTATATACCCCGTGGCGTACTGCGCTTCGAAAATTTTTGCGAATGTTTCAGCATTGGCTTCAAGGCAATGACTCCGGCACTCTTCATTCTGTGCTTGGCTTGGTCCCTGTCCGGTGTGTGCGGCGAAGAATATCTTAACATTGGCGGTTACGTTAGCCAAGTTGTAGATAACAATGCAACCTTGGGCATGTTCCTGCCCGCAATGTTCTTCTTGGTTTCCATTGGCTTGGCGTTTGCAACCGGCACCTCCTGGGGTACCTTCGGCATCTTGATTCCCATTGTGCTGGCAGTAATTGGCGACTACAACGAGCTGACCATTGTAACCATCGCAGCAGTTTTGGCTGGCGCTGTTGGCGGCGACCACGTTTCTCCCATTTCTGATACCACCATCTTGGCTTCTGCAGGTGCGCAATGTAATCACTTGGACCATGTTTCTACACAAATTCCCTACGTTTTGGTTGTATCTGCTTGCTGCCTTTTTGCTTACATTGTGGCAGGTGTTACTGCTAGCGGTATGACAGGACTTTTTGCAGGCTTGGGTGCGTTGGGCTGCTGCATGGCTGTGCTTTTGAAAAGGGCGTAAGCAAAAAGTAAACTCTTGTAAAATTTAATAGACTATCTTTTATATGACACCATTCTAAATTTTAGAGTGGTGTTATTTTTTTATGCTCTCTTTAGAATTTGCCAAGCCTTGAGAAAATTTGCCGGCTGTTGTCCCACTTTACTGGCGTTCAGCTGTGGCAAAGAGAGCTGTAAAATTAAAGGCTCGCCTTAAAACGAACTGGCTACCATTGGGAACAATAGTAAGTCACTTCGGGCAGACGGTAAAATTAGGGCAGTTTCTAAACCGAAGTGTCTTTACGGGGGGGGACAACAGTGCTATAATGTTTAGTAAGTATAAAGAAAATATAAATGAATAAAAAGAATGACATAAACAAAGCAAAGAGCTTGCTTAAAAAACAGGGGTAGGGCGTGCTGGAAAACAATCGTAGCCAAATGGCAGGAACAAATAAAAATATAACCTTTCTTTTGCCGCTGCTGCTTCTTGTTATAGATTACCTCGCTGTGGTCTGCGCAGAGCAAACTGCTTTTAGCTTGCGCAACTTCATTGTAGAAAACAATGGCAGGCTGCACATCTCCTGGCTTAACTTTTGGGTGGTGTTCCCTGCGGTTTACATCCTCTTCCTAAACGTAGAGCACCCTTACAATCGCAGAAGCCCTTTCTACAAAATCATCCAAAAGATTTTTCAAGCGACAATGTATGCCACCATTGCCATTATTATTGAGCTTTACGTTGGCAGGCTTGCCGCGTCAACCTCTCGTCTTTTCGTAGGCTTGCTGTGGAGCTTTAGCTTCCTTTATATAACAAGCTTCCGCTATTTTTTTAAGAAGGTCTTGGAAAAATACAATGTTTTGCAAATTCCGGTACTAATCATTGGCGCAGGCAAGACTGCAGAAATTTTAGTACAAGGCATCACGAAGGACGCAGGCTTGGGCTATCACATCCTTGGCTTTTTGGAAGATAAGCCTGTAAAAAGCAAAGCCCTTGGAAAATATAGAGTGCTCGGCACTTTCCAAGATGCGGAACGGGTAATAAAGGAAACAGGTGTAAAAAATGTTTTCATTGCCGCACCGGGAATGGAGCAGGAAAAACTTGTCAGCCTTGTTTACAGGGTACAGCCCTTGGTGAAGAATCTTGCCATAATTCCCAATCTGATTGGTATTCCCATGGGTGGAATAGAAGTTGAAAGTCTTTTTAACGAAAAGCTCATGTTACTGCGGGTTAAGAACAACCTCGCCAGACCATTCAATAGATTTTTGAAGACAATCTTTGATTACATGCTGACCATTGTTGGAACCATAGCAATCTCTCCAATTTTGGCAATTATTGCCATTTGGATTTACAAGGATTCTCCGGGGCCAGTTATCTTCAAGCATACCCGCATTGGTAAGGATGGCAAGCCCTTCCCCTGCTACAAGTTCCGCAGTATGTGCGTGGATGCTAAGGAAAAATTAGAAGAGCTATTGGCAAACGATGCAGAAGCACGTGCGGAATGGGAACGTGACTTTAAATTAAAGAACGACCCCAGAATAACAAAATCCGGAGCCTTCCTGCGTAAGACCAGCTTGGATGAACTTCCGCAAATATTTAACGTACTGCGCGGAGAGATGAGCCTTGTTGGACCAAGACCAATAATCCAAGAAGAACTGGAACGTTACGGCGAGCACGCTGCAGATTACCTGATGGTAAAGCCTGGCATTACAGGTATGTGGCAGGTAAGCGGGCGTAGCGATATAGATTACGCAGAACGCGTTGCCCTTGACACTTGGTATGTGCATAACTGGAGTGTTTGGATAGACGTGATGCTGTTGTGGAGAACGTTTGATGTTGTTATTAGAAGAAAAGGTGCATACTGATTAACTTAATCACAAAATTTATTGCTTTCCTGCAACACTCAAACGCAACGCTCCTTTTAGTATAAAAATATCGCTGTCCACATATTCGCTTCGTAGTTTTTAGAAGCTTTTAGAAAATACAGCTCAGGATGTGGAGCTTCGCGATATTTTTTTGAATCTGTGTCGCTGCTTATTTCGAATCGTTGCTTGGAAAGCAGATAAATTTTGATTTGTAGGCAGTGTAGCTAAGGGGTATATGATGCTTAAAGTAAATGCGTTAGTTTCAGTTATAATGCCTGCATACAACGCAGAAAGATATATAGAAGAAGGTATTACTTCTGTTCTGAATCAATCGCATAAAAATATAGAACTGATTATCGTTAATGATTGCCCAACAGATAATACACTGAAACTTGTTGAAAACATTGCTCAAAAAGATAAAAGAGTAGTGGTTATAAATAACTCATTTAACTTAGGATGTGCGGAGTCGAGAAATAGAGCATTGGCTATCGCAAAGGGTGAGTACATTGCATTTTGTGATAGTGACGACGTTTGGGCAGAAAATAAAATAGAAAAGCAGTTAAACCATATCAAAGAAAATGATGTTGATATGGTCTTTACTGCTTATGAAATGATTGATGGTAGCGGAAAGCTAATCAAATATAGAAATGTAAAAGAAAAAATTTCAATGGATGACTTGCTTCGAGAAAACTCAGTGATATTTTCAACGACTTTCTTTAGAAGTAGAGCCATTGGAAATATTAGGTTCAATGCTCACTGGTTTCACGAAGATTATATTTTTCTACTGGAATGTTTACAAAGAGGATTGATCTTTAGCGGTATTGATGAGTACTTAGTGAAGTACCGAGTACATACTCAAGGCAGATCTTTTAATAAAATTGGTGCTGCAAAGCACAGGTGGAAGATTTATAGAGAATTCCTACATCTGAATATGTGGGAAAGCTTTTATTTTTTCTTCCAATATATAGTGAATGGATTGAAGAAGTACGGATGAAATTGTTAGTTAGAGAATTACAAAAGGCTTTTTTACAATATTTGCTGTTGCCTTTTGTGTATCGGATTTTTAGTTATCAAAAAGTAGATAACAACTTTGTAATATTGGCAGATTCAAAATCTGATGGGATTCCATTTAGTCTACAAGCAATGCATAAAGAATTGCAAGCAAGAAATTACAATACCTTAGTTTGGTGTCATAACTATGATAAGTTAAATGTTTTTCAGAAATTAGCTAAGAGTATTTTATTTATGAAGTACTACGCGCGGGCTAAATATGTTTTTATTTGTGATTATTATCTGCCAGTATCTTCTTGCAATAAAAAAGAGGAAACGAAAGTTGTGCAACTGTGGCACGCAAGCGGTTTGCAAAAGAAATTTGGATATGATGCACCTGATGATTTAGGAAATTTACGATGGATAAATCCAACTAAAAACTTTGACTTGGTTAGTGTTAGTTCTGAGATTATGGTGAATGTTGTATCTAACAATTGGAGAATGGACAAAGAAAAAGTTAAAGCTTTGGGACATAGCAGAAGTGATTTCTTTTTTGAAGAGGGATATGTAGAGCGATGTGAGAAACAATTTTACGAAGAATATCCTGCTGCGAAAGGTAAAACAGTAATTTTATGGGCACCTTCCTTTAGAGGCAATGGTAGTAATGCAAATATAGACGGAATAGAGGAGATGTTGAACCTAAAGGAACGGTTAAATGATGATTACTTTCTCGTCATAAAGCTTCACCCTCACTTGCAAGAAAAGTACAAAGTGGATAACTGCAAAATAAAAACAGAAGAATTGTATCCAGTAACAGATATTTTGATTACTGATTACTCTTCTGTTTTTTATGATTTTCTTTTGTTAAAGAAGAAAGTGATATTTTATGTGCCAGATTATGAAGAATATACTGAAGCTCGTGGTATGTACATTGATTATAGGTCAGAGTTTAATTTTCCTATGGTATATGAAACAAAAGATTTGTTTAATGTAATTTGTAGATATAACAATCTAAGTGATATGGATATTGATAAATATAGAGGTAAATTTATAAATTGTAATGATGGATTGGCTACTAAAAGAATTTTAGACGATTTGGATATAATATAAGCAACAATAAGGCATTAGTTTTTGATATGGTCAAATAATGATGTTGTATTGAGGAGATTGAATATAAATGAAAAAAGTAATAACTTATGGAACTTTCGATTTATTACATTATGGTCATATAAATCTTTTAAAACGTGCAAAAGCACAAGGTGATTATCTTATTGTCGCTTTATCAACGGATGAGTTTAATTGGAATAGTAAGCAGAAAAAGTGTTATTTTTCCTATGAAATAAGGAAACAGCTTTTAGAATCAATTAGGTATGTTGATTTGGTTATTCCAGAGGAATGTTGGGAACAGAAAATTTCTGATGTTAAGGAATTTAGAGTTGATACTTTCGTTATGGGTGATGACTGGGAAGGTGAGTTTGATTTCCTGAAAGATTATTGTGAGGTAGTTTATTTGGAGAGAACACCAGAGATAAGTACTACTCAGATTAAGAGTGATTTGAACAAAAAGTAGTGTTTTGAGGTTCTGAAAGAAAATAGGAAAATGAAAAGGCATATGATGAACGAAAAAATTGATTTTGTTATTACATGGGTGGATGGAAATGATGAAGAGTGGAGAAATCTTAGGGATTCATACAATAGTAATTTAGGCGATAGTCGTAACATTAGATTTAGAGAATGGGATTTGCTTAGGTATTGGTTTAGAGGCGTAGAGAAGTTTGCACCTTGGGTAAATAGAATACATTTTGTAACTTGTGGTCATTTGCCAGAATGGTTGAATATAAATCATCCCAAATTGCATATCGTTAATCATAAAGATTATATACCAGAAAAATATTTACCAACATTTAATTCTCATACTATAGAACTTAATTTACATAGAATAGAAGAATTAGAAGAGCGATTTGTGTATTTCAATGATGACGTGTTTTTGATTAATAAAGTAAAGCCAGAAGATTTTTTTGTTGATGGATTACCATGTGATATTGGGGTTTTAGGATGTATATCTCCTGGTGATAAAATAGTATCCAATGTAGTGCTAAATAATTTACAAATAATAAACAAATATTTTAATAAAGAAAGCTATGTGAATGATGGTTGGTGGCATGCTTTCAATTGGTGTTATGGAAAAAATATAATACGTACTATTTTATTATGTCCTTTTCGTAAACATACTGGCTTTTTCGATCACCATCTATGCGTTTCATTCAATAAAGAGACATTTAAGAAAGTATGGTTGGCAGAAAATGAGTTATTACACAAGACTTGTAGTAATAAGTTTCGGTCACGAAATGATGTTAGTCCTTGGTTAGTTAGGTATTGGCAAATAGCTAGTTGTAGTTTTTACCCTCATAAGGTGTTAGGAAAGTATTTTGTTATTGGAGATAGAAATTTAGTTAGGTTTATATCAAGGCAAGAAGGGAAAATAGTTTGTTGTAATGATATAGATGAAAATATTGACTTTGAAGTTTATAAAAATGAATTACAATGTGTTTTCGAAATGATTTTACCTGATAAATCAAAGTTTGAAAAATAGGGTGTATTTATATGGAAAGCAAAATTGATTTTGTTATAGCCTGGGTTGATGGTTCTGACCCAAAGTGGCAGGCAGACAAAGAAAAGTTTACAGGCATAAAAGCAAACGTTGATGCTTGCAGATATAGGGATTGGGATTTATTGCGCTACTGGTTTAGAGGTGTAGAAAAATTTGCACCGTGGGTAAACAGAATACATTTTGTCACTTACGGACACTTACCAGAGTGGTTGAATACCGAACATCCTAAATTAAATATTGTTAATCATAAAGATTTTATACCAAAGCAATATTTACCAACATTTAACTCCCATACGATAGAACTTAATTTACATAGAATAAAAGGATTAGAAGAACAGTTTGTATATTTTAATGATGATATATTTTTATTAGGTGAAGTAAAGCCAGAAGATTTTTTTGAGAATGGTAAGGCGAGAGATACCATAGCATTAGATGCTTTAAAATTCTGTAGTAAATCTATCGCATTTATTGATGCTAATAATGTTGCGTTACTTAATGACAAGTTTGATAAGAGAAGATTTATAAAATCTAACTGGAAAGAATTATTAAATCCGATTATTGGAATAAAGAAAGTAATAAAGAATATTCTTTTGATGCCCTTCCCGTTCTTCACAGGATTCTACAACCACCATTTATCCAGTTCGTTTTTGAAGAGCTCCTATGAATATGTGTGGAATTGTTTTCCTAAAGTGTTAGATGATACATGTAGGTCTAAAATTAGAGAAAAAAATAATGTTAATCAATGGTTGATTAAAGATGTACAGATTATTAAAGGTATTTGCAAAAATAGATGTGATAGATTTGGTATTAGAATAAACCTTAAAAATACCAATGTAGATGAATGTATAGACATAGTTAAGAAAAAACAATTTAGGTTGTTGTGCATTAACGATAATGAAGATACTGGTGAGATAGAAAAATTACAAGAAAGGTTAAAGGAAGCATTTATATTAAGGTTTCCTTGTAAAAGTGAGTTTGAAAGATGAAATTCAAATTTTCTATAGTTACTGCTGTCTATAATGTTGAGCAGTTTTTAGCTGATGCTATTGAAAGCGTCATAAAACAAGATATTGGCTTTAAGGATAATGTACAGCTTATTTTAGTTGATGATGGTTCAAAAGATTCTTCTGGTAAAATTTGTGATGCATATGCAGCTAAATATCCTAATAATATTTTAGTTATACATAAAGAAAATGGTGGTGTATCTTCTGCTCGTAATGAGGGATTAAAACATATTCAAGGTAAGTATGTGAATTTTTTAGATAGTGATGATAAGCTATCTAAAAATACTTTGAGTAGTGTATATAAATTTTTTGAAAATAATTATGAAAGTGTTGATTTGGTTTCGATACCAATTAAATTCTTTGATGGTAGAAGTGGTGAACATATTTTAAATTATAAATATATTAAAGGTTCTAGAGTTATTGACTTACAACAAGAATACGATTGTATTCAATTACAAATAGCTTCCAGTTTTATTAAATTTTCAGATGCCAAAAATATGCAGTTTGATTATAGGTTATCGTATGCGGAAGATGCTAATGAAGTTATTAAAGTTTTGGCGAAAAAAGAGGCATTAGGAGTTTGTTGCGAAACGTCATACAACTACCGAAAACGTTCTAATGGTGAAAAGTCTTTACTTCAAAATTCTTTATCAAATAAGGCATGGTACATGCCTTCTTTAAAGTATTTTACTGAAAATACTTTAAAGAAGATGCAAGAAACTTATGAAAAAATCCCTAAGTTTGTGCAATATACATTAATGTATGATTTGCAGTGGAGATTTAAAACCAGTTTAAAGGATATTCGTAGAGTATTGAAAGATGATGAAGTAAAGGAGTTTAAAGATAAGATATTTAGTTTTCTAAATTATTTTGATGATGATATCATTTTGCAACAGCGTAATTCTTCAATGGAGTTAAAAACTTTTTTGTTAAGCAAAAAATATAATAAAAAGGCGTATATAGTTAACAATATGGATAATCAAAGGTACGTTTATGTGAATGATACTCGTGTTGCTATGCTGAAGGATTACGCTATAAGATTAGAATTTTTGACGCTTGCAAAAGATAAAATAAAAATAGAATTTACTTATTCTTATATTAATGGGTTACAAGGTTTAAATCACAAGTTGTTTTTAGGAACTCCTTCTGGCAATGTTCTATGTGAAAGTACTGGTAGAGTATTAGAAGAAGTGTGCTTTGATGAACTCGTTGCTACCTTAATTACATATGTTGGGATAGCGGATATACACGAAGTAAGTCAACTAAAAATTTTAGAATATATAGATGGTGTTCTTTATGAGAGAAATAATTTAGTGAGCGGAAAGTTTTTTCCTGTGGTAGATGAATTTAAAAATAATTATGTTGCGATAGGGAATTTATTTGTAACGTTAAAGAATGGGGCCATAAATATTGAAAAATGCTCTATTATGAAAAAAATAGCAGCAGAATTTAAGTTGTTGAATGAATATTCTACTTTAAACATACCTGCAGCTAAGAAGGCTATAGTTTCCAGAATTGCTTACCATATTTTAAAGCCATTTTTTAGAAAAGAAATGTGGCTGATATCTGACCGTATTAATAAAGCTGATGATAATGGTGAGGCTTTCTTCAAATACATTAATGAAAATAAACTTCCTGTTAATTCATATTTTGTTATACGTAAAGATAGTGCTGATTATCCGATAGTAGCAAAGATTGGAAAAGTATTGGATTATTCTACATTGAAACATAAGTTTTTTCATTTGTTAGCTGATAAAACCGTATCTTCTGCTGCTGATAATTTTGTCTATTATCCTTTTGGTAGCAGTGAAAAGTTTTATCGTGATATTTTGTGGAGGAAGAAGCATATATTTTTGCAACATGGTATTACGAAAGATGATTTATCTGGATGGCTAAATAGATATAATAAAAATTTATCTATGATTGTTACTAGTGCTGAAATGGAGTATAAATCTATTAAAAATGGAGAGTACTATTATGATGATAGTGTTGTGAAGCTAACAGGCTTACCTAGGTTTGATAGATTGGTTAATAATTCAAAAAGAATTATTACAATAATGCCAACGTGGAGAAGTTATTTTGTCAACAATGATAGTTCTGCGATTGACGGATTAAAGAAATATAATGAAGATTTTAACACTACAGCATACTTTAATTTTTATAATGATTTATTGAATGATGAAAGATTATTGAATAGAGCTGATAGCTTAGGGTATAAAATTCGTTTTATGCCACATCCAAATGTAATAAATTATATTGATTGGTTTGATAGAAACGATTACGTTGAGTTTCTTAACATATCTACCAAATATCGTGATATTTTTTCTACAAGTGGATTAGTAGTTACTGATTATTCCTCAATCGCTTTTGATTTTGCCTATTTGAGAAAACCTGTTGTTTATGCTCAATTTGATAAAGAAGAGTTTTTTGCTGGACATACTTATGATCAAGGTTATTTTGATTACGAAAGAGATGGCTTTGGCGAAGTTGAGTATAATTTAAAATCTACAATAGATAGAATAATTGAGTATATGGAAAGTGGTTGTGAGCTTAAAGATAAGTATAGGGAAAGAATAGATAAATTTTTTGCTTTCAATGATAAGAATAATTGTCTTCGCATATATGAAAATATATGTAAAATTTAGGAGTTCTCTTCATGCCCAAACTTTCTATCATCGTTCCTGTTTATAATGCAGAACATTTCATTCACAAATGCATAGATTCTATTTTGGCTCAGAGTTATAAAGATTTTGAACTTATTTTAGTAAACGATGGCTCCACAGATTCCTGTGGGGCTATTTGTGATGAGTATGTTTCTATAGATAAACGTGTTAAGGTTATTCATCAACATAACCAAGGCGTAAGTGTAGCAAGGAATAATGGTTTACAGTGTGCAACCGGAGCCTTAATTGGTTTTGTAGATGCAGATGATTACATTGCACCTGATATGTGTGAAGGTATGGTAAATTTTCTTGAGGCAAATGGTCTTGATATTGTTTGTGCCGATTGTTACGTTGTAAAAAAAGGTAAGAACAAGTTTAAGCCAAGGTATGACAAGGATATTATTTGGCATCAGGGTAATGCTATTGTAGAAATTTTAAATGGTACTTTGGATAATGCTGTGTGGAACAAGATTTACAAAAGGGAAGTTATCACGGGGATTGATTTTCCTGCGCAGCGTAGATACGAAGATGTTGCGACAACTTATAAGTTTATCTTTAATGCTAAACGGGTTGGGTATATGTCTAAGCCTTTTTACTTTTATGTGAAGCATAAGGGTAATTTTATATCTCAATCCTTTAATGTTAAAAGTAGGTATGAACATTTTTTAGGATATAAGGAGCGTTTAGAATTTGCTTTGCAAAATAATATTGTGTGTATAGATTATTGTAGAAAGCTTGCATTAGAATCTGCACTATCTGCGTTAACAGCCTTTTATGCTATTGGTCTTGAAAATGATAACTTTATGTTTAAAGAAGTTACTAATTTTATAGAAGATAATATAGGGATGTATGAAGGATGTAAATTAAGAAGAAAGCACTGTGTACTAATATGGAGCTTTAAAAATTGTAAAGCTGTTCATAAGTTATATGCGTTGCTTTCTAAATTTAGCAAGTTTTTTTAGGTTGGGGTTTGGGTGAAATGATGAAGGAAGAAAAATTAAGTAAATATTTGGTTTGGAGTTTTGGGTTAAGCCTGATTACTCATAGGATTTCTACAGCTATAGGCAGTGTTTTTTTCGTTATAGGAATTTTATGTTTCTTGTATTTGGCATATCTTAAAAGTAAATGTGGTAGTAGCTTGTTGTGCGATACAGATGCTGCCTATATTTCTTATTATAAAATGATAGGAATCATGCTTCTTACAATGTTTCCTTCCATTATATTCTCCTATAATCCGTTGGAAAGTGCCAAATATTTTTGTGATATTTGGATCTATAGATTAGTACCTCTATTTGCAATAACTCTGTTTGCTAAAAACTACCAAGTAATTGAAAAGGTTATTGTAGGGTTCTTTGCAGCGGAAGCAGTGGAATGTTTACTTGTTATTTACCAAACTGTAATGGGTATAACTAATCGCCCTGGTGGTTTTGGTAATCACCCTATGCATTTAGCAGGCATTTTGGCGATGGTTATACCAGTGATAATCGTTGTGGTTATGGATAAAAATTTTAGCGCTAAGTTGCGCACTGTTTGTATGTGTTTGTTACCCGTTTTATTAGTGGGAGCAATTGCAGGACGCAGTAGGGGATTATGGCTTACATTGCTGCTGGTACTTCCATTTGTTGGCTATAAGTATTTACTTGAAAACAAAAAATATTTAATGGTAGCATTGGGGATTTTTGTGGTGTTGTTTGGTGTGTTTTGGACAACTCCAAAGCTAAAAAATCGTGTAGCTTCCATTACTAATGTAACTACCAATAAATCTAATATTGGTAGGTTGAGCGTTTGGGAAAGCAGTATCAATATGATTAAGGAGCATCCTGTGACTGGTGTAGGGTTGCGTCAGTTTAAGAAGCAATATGACCAGAAGTATGATTTGAAGAGAGTAAAGTTTAATTTGCCTCATTCTCACAACAATTTCTTACAAATATTTTCTGAAGCTGGCGTCATAGGATTTTTAGGTTATCTATCTTTTACAGTGTTTGTGCTGTGTTCTAATTTTATAGATTGGATAAAAAATAAAAATCCCTATTCATTGATGATGTTCGCTTTGTGGGCGGGCTTTACTGGTTTTGGATTTATAGATACAACCATATATGGTTCTTCTGCATCTAAAACTATTTGGCTTATGACTGGCTTTTTATTAGTTTTGAAAGTTTTGAAAAATAATCCAAGTAAAAATTTGCGATAGGTGTTTGACGTGAACAGATTAAGACAGTACCAATTTATGTTTGAAGAATTGGTTAAGCGTGATTTTAAACAAAAGTATAAGAGAACTGCTTTAGGTATGTTGTGGAGCATATTGTCCCCTTTGCTTATGATGTGCGTATTAGCTACTATCTTTGGTAATTTTTTTGGAAAAAGTATCGAACATTACATAGTGTATCTATTTAGTGGGCAAGTAATTTTTAATTACTATACGGAATCTACCAATGGTGGGATGAACGCGCTGATGAGTAATGCCAAGATATTTACTAAAATAAATGTACCAAAGTATTTGTTCCTTTTCTCCAAGAACGTTTCCGCGTTGATTAATTTTGGAATTATACTTTTAGTTTACTTTGTTTTTGTTTGGTTAGATGGCATTACTTTTACTTGGAAGTTTTTGACTTTGGTTTATCCAATAGTGTGCTTGATTTTTATCAATCTTGGAATGGGTTTAATTCTTTCAGCACTATTTATCTTTTTTAGAGACATTGAGTATTTGTATCGCTTGTTCACGCAGGTTGTGATGTATGGCTGTGCAATTTTTTATAGCATTGATAGATTGCCGCAGCATATTCAGAATGTATTTTACTGTAATCCAATCTTTGTGTGTATTACATATTTTAGAAGTGTCGTCATTAACGATACCATTCCTGAACTGTGGTTACATGCCTTGCTTGCGGGTTATGCAATTGTTTTGTTTGGTGCAGGCTGTTACGTTTATAAAAAGTACAATTATAAATTCTTGTACTATGTCTAAGGTGAAGCTATGTCAATTTTAAAAGTGCAGAACGTATCTATAAAATATATTACCGGTGATTTTAAGAGTATTGGTTTAAAAGAATATGTTGTGCGTAGGTTGAAGAACAATTATAAAGTTAATGAGTTTTGGGCAAATAAAAATATCACCTTCGAATTAGAACGAGG
Source organism: Phascolarctobacterium sp. (assembly GCA_017467905.1). Classification (GTDB taxonomy): domain Bacteria; phylum Bacillota; class Negativicutes; order Acidaminococcales; family Acidaminococcaceae; genus JAHHUH01. Next base: position 12,410 of record JAFUKD010000011.1, on the reverse strand, counting down.
TGATATGCTTGGTATTATCGGTACAAATGGAGCGGGAAAGTCTACATTATTAAAGGCAATTTCCGGAATTATGGTTCCTTCCGAGGGAAGAGTTAAGCGCGTTGGAAAGATTGCTGCGCTTTTGGAGCTTGCCAGTGGTTTTGATGGAGACCTTACGGTTAAGGAGAACGCTTACCTGCGCGGAGCACTTCTTGGTTACACTCGCAAGTTTATGGATGAAACTTATGACCAGATTATAGAATTTGCAGAGCTGAAAGAGTTTGAGGATAGACCTTTCAAACAACTTTCTTCTGGCATGAAGAGTCGCCTCGCCTTTAGTATTGCTTCCTTAGTTAAGTCGGACATTTTGATTTTGGACGAAGTGCTTTCTGTTGGTGATGGTGCTTTTCGTAAGAAGAGCGAAGCTAAGATGAAAGAGATTATTACCGGTGGAGCAACAACTATTTTAGTTTCGCACTCGCTTCATCAGGTAAGAAGCATGTGCAATAAAATCTTGTGGCTACATAAGGGAAAACAAATTAATTTTGGCAGTGATGTGCAAAAGATTTGTGATGACTACCAAGCCTTTTTGGATGGAAAGTTGAAAATATAAAAACTCCCCAACCGTTGAGGGTGGGGAGCAGAAGCTATTGGATTGGAACAACTTTCAGTGTTTTGCCCATAGAAATTAAAATTCGCAGAAGACTGTCCAAGCTAGGGTTTGCGTTGCCGTTTTCAATTTTAGCAATCATAGGTTGTTTTATTCCAGAAAGTTCTTCAATTCGTTTTTGCGTTAATGATAGTTCTTTGCGTGCATCAATTATTTCGCCTAATATCTTGGCTTTGGCTTCTATGAGTTTGATTTCTTCAGGAGAAAAGTTTTCATTTACAAAGTCTTCAAAAGAGGAGCCAACGTGGTGAGGATTGATAGTAGCGTTGAAAGTTTCTTTTTTCATAAAATCACCTCTTGGAACTGTTAACTAATTTCTTATTGCGTAATAAGGCTGTTCTGATTTCTTTTATTGGAGTTTTTTGGGAAGTCTTTTTAAAGTTGTGAAGTAGATAGATGTTATTGTTTTTTATGGTACAGTATATAATTCTATCACTTTTAGGACGTAACTCCCAAAGGTCGTTACGTAAATGTTTTACATACGGAGTTCCCAAGCTGGAACCTCTTTCGGAAAGTAAAGTTAAATACATACTGATTTCCATCAGTAGTTTTTGGTCTTGGGTATTTTTTGATTGCTTGAGTATTTCTAAATATTCTTTTACTGGTTCTCGACCGGAATCTGATTTGTAAAAATGAATGTTAAACTTTTTAGGCAATTTATTTGAAGCTCCTTTCGTGACTGCCATCCGTTTAACTTTACCTAAATTATAACTTTCAGGAATATTTTGGTCAATATTATTTTAGGATGTAGCTTTTACAATAAAGCAGCGAAAAGGTATTACTTTTTACTGCTTAATGAAGTTTAAGGTATTCAGTTTTAACGGTAACAGTTTTCTGTACTAGAGGAAACTTGCAAGTAAGCTCATTGAGTATCTGAGAATATTTTATTCTATTCATATTAATAAATCAAAATTTATTTCGAGTAGTTGTGAAATCTGCGTGAAATATCCGGAGTCATATATGTTAGAGTTTAATCTTCTACAAAAAATGGAAGAATATCGTGAACGGGCAGGCTTGGTTATTGTGGATTTACCCGTTAGCTTGAAGAAAGCTCATTTACCTTTTTTGCCTGCGACGGAGCAGATTAGCTTTGTACACGAGCGTAGTCGTGATTTATTTTATATCCAACATAATTGACTTTCATTAACAAAAATTATATAATTTTTCTATATGTTGTGAATTAAGTGGTGTAAAAATTTTTACATTACATCACCTTTAAATTTATTTTTAAGGAGCGAATGAAGAGTTATGAAATACATGACTGGTAATGAAATCCGCGAAAAGTTCCTGAAATTTTTCGAAGAGAAACAGCATTTGATGCTTCCCAGTGCGTCTTTGATTCCTCAAGACGACCCCACCTTGTTGATTATCGGTGCAGGTATGGCACCCTTTAAGCCTTTCTTTACCGGCAAAATGAAACCGCCTTCTCCGCGTATTACTACTTGCCAAAAATGCGTGCGTACCGGTGACATTGAAAATGTTGGCCGTACTGCGCGTCACCATACTTATTTTGAAATGCTTGGCAACTTTTCCTTTGGCGATTACTTCAAAAAAGAAATTATCCCTTGGAGCTGGGAGTTCCTGACCAAGGTTTGCGAGCTGCCTGTTGACAAGCTTTATGTTACCATCCACACCGAGGATGATGAAGCTTACGAAATTTGGACTAAGGATGTTGGCGTTGACCCTTCCCATATTACCCGCTTGGAAGAAAACTTCTGGGAAATTGGCAGTGGTCCCTGCGGTCCTGACTCTGAAATTCACATTGACTTAGGCGAAGAACGTGGCTGTGGTAAACCCGATTGTGGTCCTGGCTGCGATTGTGACCGCTTCTTGGAATTGTGGAACCTGGTATTTACCCAATACAACCAAAATGAAGACGGTACCTACACTCCGCTTAAAAACAAGAACATTGATACCGGTGCAGGTTTGGAACGTCTTGCTTCCGTACTGCAAGGCAAGCCTTCCAATTTTGAAACCGATTTGATTTATCCCATCATTGAATACGCTGCGAAGATTGCAGGTATCGAATACGGTGCAGATGAAAAATCTAAGGTTTCCTTGAAGGTTATTGCAGACCACGCTCGTAGCATGACCTTTATGATTGGCGACGGTATTCTGCCTTCCAACGAAGGTCGTGGCTATGTATTGCGCCGCATTTTGCGTCGTGCTGTTCGTCACGGTCGCTTGATTGGCATTAACCAAATGTTCCTTGCAGGTGCAGTGGATATCGTAATTGAAATGTTTGGTCACGTTTACACCAACTTGGCTGAAAAACGCGAATACATCCAAAAGGTTATTGAAATGGAAGAAACCAGCTTCCTGCGCACCTTGAAGCAAGGCAGCGAGCTTTTGAATGAAGAAATCGCAAAACTGAAAGAATCCAATGGTACTGTGCTGGATGGCGCTACTGCCTTCAAGCTGAACGATACCTTTGGCTTCCCCTGGGAATTGACTGCAGAAATTTTAGAAGAAAATGGTATGACCATGGATAAAGCTGGCTTTGATGCTGCTCTTGAAGTTCAACGCAAGATGGCTCGTGATGCACGCGACGACAAGGCAGGCCGTCCTGTTATCTATAACACCAACGGTATTGTGGTAGCTGATTTGAAAGTTGACGAAGCTGCAACTGCCGGCAAGATTGTGAAGCTGTATCCTGCTCACGACGCTCAACCTATTGAAAGCGCTGCTGACGGTACAGAAGTTGCTGTGATTTGCGACGTTACTGCCTTCCACGCAGAAGGCGGCGGTCAGTTGGGTGATATTGGTACCATCACTGCTCCTACCGGTGTGATTGAAGTAAGCGTTACTAAGAAGCTGGCAGATGGCGCTACCATTATGATTGGTAACGTAATTGAAGGCACTGTTGCTGTGGGCGAGGACGTAACCTTTGTTGTACAAGGCTCCCGTAAAAATGATATTGCTCGCAACCACACTGCAACCCACTTGCTCCACGCTGCTTTGAAGCAAGTTTTGGGCAGCCATGTAAACCAAGCAGGCTCCTATGTTGGTCCTGACCGTTTGCGCTTTGACTTCTCTCACTTCTCCCAAGTAACCGAGGCAGAGCTGAAAGAAGTAGAAGCTATTGTTAATGAAGAGATTTTGGCAGCGAAGAATGTTCAAATTGAAGAGCTGCCTATTGAAGAAGCTAAGCAACGTGGTGCAACTGCACTCTTCGGTGAAAAATACGGTGACATTGTTCGCGTAGTAACTGTTCCCGGTTTCTCTATGGAGTTCTGCGGTGGCAGCCATGTAAGCAATACTGCACAAATCGGTATGTTCAAGATTACCTCCGAAGCAAGCACCGGCGCAGGCGTTCGTCGTATTGAAGCAGTAACCGGTCATGGTGCTGTTGAACATGTAAACGCAACCGAAGCTATGGTTAAGGGCTTGGCTGTGGAACTGAAATGCCGCGTAAATGATGTACCTGCTCGCCTGGAAGCTTTGCAAGCTGAGCTGAAGGCTACTCAAAAGAAAGCAGAAGAGCTGGCTGCACAAATCGCTAAGGCACAGGTTAGCAATGTTGCTGACCAAGTACGTGACTTGAAGGGCGTGCCTGCTCTCGTACAAAAGGTTGATGTTGACAGCATTGATGCTCTCCGTAATTTGGGTGACCAAATGCGTGACAAGATTGGCGGCGTTGTAGTACTGGCTTCTGTAATGGAAGGCGGCAAGATTTCTATCTTGACCATGGCAACCAAGGACGCAATCGCTAAGGGCGCGCACGCTGGTAACATTGTTAAGGCTGTGGCTAAGGTTTGCGGCGGCGGCGGCGGTGGTCGTCCGGATATGGCACAAGCTGGCGGCAAGGATGTTTCCAAATTGGATGAAGCATTGGAATCTGCTTGGGGCGTAATCGAAGGCATGATTAAATAATAAAAAATTGCCATAAGCACTTCTATCAATTTTTAAATATTATGGATAAACACCTGTAACCAATGGTTGCAGGTGTTTTTTACTTTATGGTAAAATATATAGAATAGGAGATAAAGGAGGCGAAAGCTATGACTGATGTATCTCAAGAAACTATGATGTTTAAACGTGCCCCTGAAAAGAAAGAGGTTGCGGAAACCATAAAAGAAGTTTATGCTGCGCTGGAAGAAAAGGGCTATAATCCTGTGGATCAGCTGGCAGGGTATTTGCTGAGCGGTGACCCTACTTACATTACCAGCTACAAGAACGCGCGTACAACTCTGCGCCGTCATGAACGCTATGAACTGATTGAAGAGCTTGTAAAGAGCTATTTGAAAACCTTGGGAAAATAAGGAGAAGAATATGCGAGCAATGTCCCTTGATGTGGGCACTAAGACTATTGGTATTGCCACCAGCGATTTGCTGTGGATGATTGCCAATGGCGTAGAAACTATTAGAAGAACCAGTGTGGAGCGTGACTTCACCCGTATCGCGGAGCTGATTAAGGAACACGAGGTAAGCACTTTGGTTGTAGGCTACCCTAAAAATATGAATGGCAGCATTGGCGAGCGTGCGCAAATCTGCGAAGCCTTTGCAGAGGAGTTGCGTAGCCGCTTTCCTGCCTGCAGGGTAGTGCTGTGGGATGAAAGGCTTTCTACCGTAGCAGCAGAGAAGGTTTTGGTTGATGCGGATATGCGCCGTAACAAGCGCAAGAAGATTATTGATATGATGGCTGCTGTGGTAATTCTGCAAAATTATTTGGACAGCAAGCCTGCTCATTGATAATGTACTGCCTGAGCTTGAAAAAATTGACAGAAACAGGCAGGTATTATAGAATAACATTATATTTAACGAAAGAGGTGCCCTAATGGAAAAAGATATTAAAAATGAAGAATTAGAAGCTATGGCTGAAGAAGATATGGAAGAAAGCATTGTTGTTTTGACTGACGACGAAGGCAACGAAAGCTATTTCATTGAAGAAATGGTAATCCCCGTTGGCGACAAAAACTTTGCAATTTTGGTTGGCATTAGCGCAGATTGCTGCGAAGACGAAGAATGTCATTGCCACCACGACCATGACCACGAAGATGAAGATGAAAACGTTGTCATCGCCCGCATTGACTTTGACGAAGATGGCGAACCCGTATATGTAGGACCTACCGACGAAGAGTTTGAAGCTGTTAAGGTAGCTTACGAAAAATACTGGGAAGAAGAAGAGTAAAAGTAAAATATTGCCGGACGTTTTGTCCGGCGATTTTTTTAGTGGAGAATTAGTTTTAATGATAAAAAGATTGTTTTGTATAGCGTCCGCAGTATTTGTACTGGCGGTAGCCGGTTTGCTGGGCTGGATGCATATTATGGGTGATAATAAGGATTTCGCCAAGGAAGGTGCGCAGATTGTGCATGTGAAGGTGGGGATGACTACTGCTGATATTGCAGAGATGCTGCACGAGAAGCAGTTGGTAAAGGACCCTGCTGCCTTTAAGTTTGAAGCTCGCTTTAAGGGCTTGGCGAACAAGCTGCAGGCAGGTATGTACAAAATCGAAGGCGGTATGAGCAATGGAGCTATTGTCAATGAATTTGCCAATGGTCGTATTGAGCTGATTGATTTTATCGTACCGGAAGGCTTCAATGTGGTTAAGACCGGTAGGAAGCTGGAGGCTCTTGGCTTGGGCAAGGCAGAGGAGTTCATTGCCGCCGCGAAGGAGTACGCTCCTTACGATTACATGCGGACTGATGACCCCAATGTAATTTTTAAATGCGAGGGCTTTATTTACCCTGCTACCTATAAAGTGCCCTATGGTGCTACGGAAGAAGAGTTCCTGCACATTTTCGTAAGGCATTTTAACGAGGTTATGCAAAAGAACGGGGTGCTGCGTACTGTTAAAGAACGCAAGCTGAACCTGCGTGACGTGGTGAACATGGCTGCTATGGTAGAGATGGAAGCAATTTTTGCAGATGAGAAGCCTCGTATTGCAGGTGTGTTCTTAAAACGTGTAGAGATTGGCATGCCCATCCAGTCAGATACCACCATTCAATATATTTTAGGTGCGCAGAAGGAAACCATTACCTTTAAGGATACGGAGATTCAGAATCCGTATAACACCTATCAAAACTATGGCTTGCCCCCCGGTCCCATTGGCAGTCCCAGCCTGAGCGCTATTGAGGCTGTGCTTGAACCGGAGCAAACAGATTATTTATATTTTGTTGCAGAAAACAATGGACGTCACCGCTTCACCAGAACCTATGCGGAACATTTGCAAGCCATTGATGAAATTTATAACGGGAGATAATAATGAGTAGAGTTTTTGAAAAACCTGAGCTGCTTGCTCCTGCAGGAAATATGGAAAAGGGCAAGATGGCTCTTTTGTACGGAGCAGATGCTATTTACTTAGGTGGCAAGGCTTTTGGGCTGCGTGCTTTTGCCAATAATTTTTCTATGGAAGAGATTGCAGAGATTACCGCCTTCGCTCACGATTTAGGTAAAAAGGTTTATGTTACCGTAAATATTTTTGCTCATAACGAAGATGTTAATAAATTGCCCCAGTACCTTTTGGATTTGGAAAAGACGGGGATAGATGCGCTCCTTATTTCTGATTTGGGAGTGTGGAGCGTGGCGAAGAGGGTTGTTCCCAACCTGCCGCTACACGTTAGCACTCAAGCGAATACTACAAATTTTGAAACTGTCAATGCTTGGCAGGCTTTGGGAGCAGAGCGTGTTGTTTTGGCAAGGGAGCTTTCCTTAACGGAGATTGGGGAGATTGGCGCTAAGACCACTGTGGAGCTGGAAACCTTTGTCCACGGCGCAATGTGCATTTCCTATTCCGGACGTTGCCTGTTAAGCGCGTTCCTAACCGGTCGTGATGGTAACCGTGGTGCCTGCGCACAGGCTTGCCGCTGGGATTATACCATTATGGAAAAGAACCGCCCCGGTGAGCAGTTTGATATCCAAGAGGATGAACGCGGTACTTACATTATGAACAGCAAGGACTTGTGCCTGATTGATTATTTGCCGGAGCTGATGCGTGCAGGCGTGTGCAGCTTGAAGATTGAAGGCAGAATGAAGAGCGTACACTATGTTGCTACAGTGGTAAGTGTTTATCGCAAGGCTATTGATTCCTGCTTCGCCAATATTGATAAGTACAAGGTACGCAAGGCTTGGCGCGAGGAGCTGGAAAAGGTTTCGCACCGCCCGTACACCACAGGCTTTGCCTTGGGTAAGCCTGATGAAAATTCCCAGGTATATACAACTTCCAGCTACGAGCAGACTCATGACTTCGTGGGTATTGTAGTTGGCTACGATAAAGAAAATAAGCGTGCCCTTTTTGAACAGCGCAACAATGTTAAAGAGGGAGAGGTGCTGGAGCTTTTAATGCCGGATGGCAAGCTTTTGGAATTTACCTTGGAAGATATGCGTAATGCTGACGGTGAGCATATTGACTGCGCACCACACGCTCAAATGAAGTTCACCGTTAAGAGTGAGTGTGAGCTGTTGCCTTGCTCCTTGCTCAGGAGGAAGGTTAAATGAGTAGCGGCGACCGAAGTATGATTTACGCGCAGGTGGAGCCGGAGCGCATTGCCGACGTGAACTGGATTATGGAAGGCTATGAGCATTTGGCGCTTGTGGGAACCATTGACGGCAAGGCAGGTATTGTTAAGTTTTACGCAACGCCTGATACCTTTTATGATGTAATTGACATTTTAGAGAATATGCCCTTCAAAGTGGATATTTTAGAAGAGTTTTGCGAAGAATTAATCTAAACTCCGGGGGTAATTCTTGAAAGATTTATACAAGAGTGGTAAAATACTAAGGTGGATTATCTTTTAATTTAGTTAGGGTGGTGAAGCAATGGCACGTTTGAACAAGGTTCTGGAGATTATGGCGAAGGAACAGGTGGATTGTGTCATTATCAAGGATGAAACCACTATCCGTTACATTACCGGATTCAGTGGCGATTCCAGCTTGTTCTACCTTGACAGGGTAAAGGGCGTTTTGATTACCGACGGCCGTTACACGGAGCAAGCCAAGCACGAAATGAAAATGTTTGAGGTGCTGGAATACACCGGCAGCATTTGGGCTGCGGCTGCAGAGCTGGCCAAGGATGCCAATGTAGTTGGCTTCGATGGTGGGCGCTTTACCTATTGTGAATACGTTGGATTAAAGGAGCTGTTGGGCGAGGAGGCTTGCCTGCAGAGCCTTGACCTTAGCGGTATTCGCCAAATTAAAGATAATAAAGAGCTGGAGCTTATGGTTACTGCTGCCCGCATTGCAGACGAGGCGTTCTTCAAATTACTGGATGATATTAAGCCTGGTCGCACCGAGCGTTCCTTAGCAGGACGTTTGGAGTATTATATGCGTGCTCTTGGCAGTGAAAAGGTTTCCTTCGATACTATTGTTGCTTCCGGCGTGCGTTCTGCATTGCCCCATGGTATGGCAAGCGACAAGGTGGTAGAGGTAGGAGATTTCATTACCTTTGACTTTGGTGCTGTGTACAAGGGGTATCATTCTGATATGACCAGAACTGTTGTCCTTGGCATGGCTCGTGACTGGCACAAGGAAATTTACACCGTTGTCCAGGAAGCTCAGTACAAGGGTATGAAGGCTGCACGCACCGGCATGACCGGCAGGGAGCTGGATGCTATTGTGCGTGACTGCATTGTTGCCTGTGGCTACGGCGATTATTTTGTTCATGGCTTGGGTCACGGAGTGGGGCTTGAAATTCACGAGCTGCCCAATATTAACAAGCGTGGCAACGCCAAACTGGAAACCGGTATGATTTTTACCATTGAACCAGGCATATACATTCCCGGCAAAGGCGGGGTTCGTATAGAAGATACTGTTGTTTTGACAGAAGATGGGGCTAAGGCTTTGAACGGTGTCAAGAAACAGCTTATTGAAATTGTTTAATACTTAAAACACAAATATTTAGGAGGGCTTATTTATGATTTCTACCAACGAATTCAAAACTAACGTAACCGTTACCATTGACGGTGACCCCTGGCAAGTAGTTGAATTCCAACACGTAAAACCCGGTAAAGGCGCTGCATTCGTGCGTGCAAAAATGCGTAACATGTCCACCGGTGCTGTAGTTGAACGCACCTTCAACGCTGGCGAACGTATGCCGAAAGCTCGTATCGAACGCCGTACCATGCAATATCTCTATGAATCTGACGGCATGTATGTATTCATGGACAACGAAACCTATGACCAAACCGAATTGAGCAAAGAAACCTTGGGCACCGCTCTTAACTTCCTCCAAGAAAACATGGATGTTAAAATCATGACCTATGAAGGTCGTGTACTTGGCGTTGACCTGCCCAACACCGTAGAATTGACCGTTGTTGAAACCGAACCCGGCATTAAAGGTGATACCGCTACCGGCGGCAGCAAGAACGCTACCATGAACACCGGCTACGTTGTAAAAGTTCCTCTGTTCATCAACGAAGGCGACGTTCTCGCAATCGATACCAGAACCGGCGACTACATCTCCCGCGCATAATTTAAGATTTTCTAAACCGCAGCTCTTAGGGGTTGCGGTTTTATTTTTTGTCAATATTTTAAGATAAACTAAAGGAGTAGGAAGTTCCTGTGTCGAATTAGTTTTTGGTGGAGTTTTGACAATTTTTACCTGAAAAGTTTGTGATAGATAACAATACTAAGAACGAGGTGAGGTTATGAAAAAATGTTCGAGAACTTTTTTGCTTACAGCTGCAATTTTAAGTACATTATTAAATACAGCCTGGGCTAATGGGGGTAGCGCAGGTGGCACTGGTGCGGCGATACCTGAAAATTTGGATTTTGACTTTGCTTCCAGACAGTTAAGTGATGAAGCAACCTTGCGTAGCTATTATGAAGTAAGTAAATATAAAGAGAACCTTCCTGAAAGCACTGATGTGAAGTTTAAACGGCAGGCTACTGCTCCTCAGGAGGCAGACCTTCGCTTTGAGGTTAAGGAAGTTCGCGTGACTAAGTCCGAGCTGCTTTCTGTAGAAGAGTTGCGCAGCCTTGTAGCCTTTGAGGGTGTGCAGATGATGACGGTTAAGGATTTACAAGAGATTGTCGATAAAATTAACGCTGCTTATCTTGCCAAAGGCGTGCAGACTGCGCAAGCAGTTTTACCTCCGCAGGTTATTAAAGATGGCGTAGTGTATATCCGCTTGATTGAAGGTCATTACGGAGAAATTAAAGTGCAGGGCAATAAGCGTATTCTTTCCGGCTATGTGCAGGACAGGGTTACTGCTAAACAAGGAGAGTTAAGCGATTTGAATCAACTGCAAAAGGATTTGCTTTTATATAACAATACCAACAACCATCGTCTAAGTGCAGAGCTTGTACCGGGGAAGGAAGTAGGAACTTCTGATTTAGTACTCACCTTGCACGAGCTGGAAAACCCGTGGTCAAGCTACTTCTTTGTGGATAATGCCAACCAGGATGAAAGTGGCTTGTATCGCGTAGGCTTTATGTCAGCGGCCTATGGTTTGAGCGGTGCAGATGACAGGCTGGTAGTGAATCCTATTTTTACCGAAGGCAGTGTTAGTGGTATGCTTGCCTATGATGCGCCTATTAGCAACGAGGGAACGAGGGCTACATTTTCCTACAGCCGTAACAGGGTAAAAATTATTGATGGTCAATTTGAAGATTTTGATATTAAGGCATATTCTAATGATTTAGCCATTGGCATTAACCATCCCCTAAATGTTACTGCCTTGACCAAGGTAGATTTCTTTGCGGAAGCACATCGTAAGTGGTCCAATACTACTTATTCCGGCTGGGACATTGCTGATAATGAAACAAATCTGCTCAAAGCAGGTTTAAACGCACGTAGCTACGATAAGAATGGCTTGTGGTTTGTTCAGTTGAGTGTAAGTGATTACGATTCTGAACTGAAAGTGCGGGAGCGGGAGGTAAGTGGTAATTATTATGGTGCCTATGTGATGCGCCGCCAAAATTTACCCAATGATACATACCTTTTACTGCGTGCTTACGGACAATACACTAATGAAAAAGATTTGCCTTCTTCCGAACAGTTCTCCGTTGGTGGCATTGCTACGGTGCGTGGCTATGAAGAAAGCGAACTGAGCGGGGACAAAGGTTACTTCGCCAGCTTGGAATACGGCTTCCCTTTGAGTAAGGACAAGCAGAGCCTGCGAGGCTTTGTGTTCTATGACTATGGCGCAGTGTATAATAGCTATAATCTTTACAGTGATAGAAGCTATATTTCGAGTACTGGTGCCGGTTTAGAATTTTTCTACAAGGGCTGGTATGGCAAGGTTGCCTTGGGTATTCCCTTGGAAGACAGCGGGGACAATATTCATAAATCTAAGACACGTACTCATTTCTATTTACAAAAGAACATCTAAAGCTAAACCGCTGAATGATTAGTGATGTTTAAAAGACAATGTACCCTCTTTACTGCGATAGGTAAGGAGGGTACAGTTGTTATTGGCTAAGCTTCACCTTTATCTAAGTGGTGGTGCTGCCATTGGTGTTCACACCGTCTTCTACGTTGAGTACTAAGCTGCGTTTGATGAGTTGGTTGTTGTTCACAGGTTTGGTCAGCTCCTTTCATTTTCAAGGTGTTCCGCGCGGTTTGAATTTCACCTCTCACTATAAGAGTTTACATGAGCGACTCCAAACGGCAAAAATATTTTTAAAAATTTTCCAAAGCCAATAAAAGTAAAAAAGCAGTCCTAAAAATTGACTGCTGTAAAAATTTTTTTATTATGAATTTGCCGTTTTAGCTTTCTGAAGTAAACTCTTATAGTGAGATTTTCTTTTTTGCTCTCCTTGCTCTTCTTCTTTTGTTGGTTTTCTTCTTCTCGTTCCTCTCGTTTTTTCTTTTGCCATGTT
>JAFUKD010000041.1 GCA_017467905.1 Phascolarctobacterium sp. | reverse complement strand
AATCATGCGAGAAAAAGGTTTGGAAGAGCGCCTTATCCGTGCAACTGCAAGTCATGGCTACGGCTTGGCGCAGGATGACATCGCGCCGGAGCACCAAATGGAAAAGGTACTCTTTGCCATTGACGAGCTGAGCGGCTTAATTGGTGCGGCAGCAATTATGCGTCCCTCCAAAAGTGTTATGGACCTGGAACTGAAATCCGTTAAGAAAAAATTTAAGGATAAAAAGTTCGCTGCAGGCTGCAGCCGTGAGGTAATTACCCTTGGGGCAGAGCGCCTTGGCTGGACTGTGGACGAGCTGATTGAAAAAACTATTTTGGCAATGCGTGTGGATGAGGAAGCCATTAGCCAGGCATGCGCAGAGCTAGGGCAAATTAAAATGAAGAAAAAAGTTTTAGTCGCCATGAGCGGCGGTGTTGACAGTAGTACCACTGCCGTATTTTTGCAGGAGCAGGGTTACGAGGCTGTTGGCGCTACAGTAAAGATGTTTGGTAATAGGGAAGTAGGCATCAACGAACCTGATGTTCCCAAGCAGGACGTGGCAGATGCCAAAGCAGTTGCTGAAAAGCTGGGCATGGAGCATCACGTCTTGGATTTTAGTGCCTGCTTCAAAAAATGCGTTATCAACCATTTTGTAAATGAATATAAAAGCGGGCGTACGCCTAACCCCTGTGTGGACTGCAACAAGCATATCAAGTTTGGCAAGCTGTTCGAGGCGGCGCAGGCTTTGGGATGTGAATACATGGCGACGGGGCACTACGCACGTATTGAGTACGACGAAGCTAAAAACCGTTGGCTTCTCGCTCGCGGTGATGATGCCTCTAAGGACCAAAGCTATATGCTTTTTAACATGACCCAAGACCAATTGGCGCATACCCTGCTTCCGCTGGCAAGCCTTACCAAGGCAGAGATTCGCGCTAAGGCAGAGGCAACAGGCCTGGCTGTAGCTCGCAAGTCCGATAGTCAGGACATCTGCTTTGTTCCGGATGGTGACTACGCAGCAGTTATTGCCCGCTTGGGAGTGAAGAGCAAGCCCGGCAAGTTCGTTCATTTAGACGGCACTGTTTTAGGACAGCACAAGGGGCAGCTGCATTATACCATTGGTCAGCGTAAGGGCTTGGGCATTTCCTACGAGTACCCCCTGTACGTAATCCGCAAGGACATTGCTACCAATACTGTGGTGCTTGGTCCTAACGACGCACTTTTCGCCAAGGAGCTGTGGGCGAGCAATGTAAACTTCATCACCATTGATGAATTGAAGGAGCCCCTGCACGTTACGGCGAAGGCGCGTTACAGAATGAAGGATGTTCCTGCTACCATCGAGCCTGCAGAAGATGGTTTGGTACATGTAATTTTTGACGAGCCTCAACGGGCAATTACTCCGGGACAGGCTGTTGTGTTCTACGACGGACAATATGTAGTGGGTGGCGGCATCATCGAAAGATAGATGTAGTCTGACCTTTCGGGTTTTAAAAATAATTTTGGGAATAAGAAAAACAGCTTGCTTATCTTGTCACCTTGTGATACAATTATTTAGCGTTAATATCGACTAAACATACACATTTTAACAGCGAAGAGAGGTGTACAAGAATGCAAGAAAAAATTCATCCGAAATACAATGAAGTTAAAGCTACCTGCGCTTGCGGTGCAACCTTCATGACTGGTAGCGTAAAACCGGAATTGCGCGTTGACGTTTGCTCCAAATGCCATCCGTTCTTCACCGGTCACCAACGCCAAGCTGCTGCTCGCGGCCGTATCGAAAAATTCAACAGACGCTACAACACTGGCAAATAATTTCTACAAATTACAGCAGAGCTTACGTCAAGAAAGCTCTGCTGTATTTATATCTAGGTAAAAGCGTTATAAGCACTGTTATGCTTTGTCGCAATTCATTCGCTTGCTCGACGTACTACTAGTACACCGTCGCTTCACGAATTTTATTGCTTCGTGCCTTCCAGCACTTCTAACGCTTTTGTAAGTTTTATGGTAAAATCTTATCAAGATATTCCTGTGAGAATTTTGGAGATACCAAATGAGTAACGAAAAAGAACGTATGAATGTCGGCGGACAAGCTGTAATTGAAGGCGTGATGATGCGCGGCAAGGAGAAGGTTGCCGTAGCCGTTCGTCAGCCTGATGGCGAAATTATTGTAGACGTAAGGAACGTCAACAGTATCCGCGACAAATATCCAATCTTGAAAAAACCGCTGCTGCGCGGCGTTATTGCATTATTTGAATCATTACACGACGGTATGAAGGCGCTTGCTTATTCTGCGCAGGTATCCGGCGAAGAGGATGAACAGCTTTCCAGCAAGGAGATGGCAATGACCATTGCAACCTCCGTTCTGCTGGCAGTGGGCTTGTTCATTGTTATTCCCACCTGGTCCATGCGCTTCCTGCACAGCCTTACCAATGACCCCATGCTGCTAAACCTGGCAGAGGGCGTTTTGCGTATGATGATTTTCTTAATCTATATAGCATCCATCTCTGCCATGGAGGATATTCAAAGAGTGTTCCAGTACCACGGTGCGGAGCACAAAACTATTTACACCTACGAAGCAGGCTTGCCCCTTGAGGTGGAAAACGTGCGCCCCTTTAGCACACTGCACCCTCGTTGTGGCACCAACTTCCTGATGATTGTAATGATGATTAGTATGTTCGTCTTTACCTTCTTAGGCTGGCCCAATTTATTGGAACGCATTGCTTCCCGTGTAATCCTGATGCCTGTAATTGCAGGTATCAGCTACGAAATTATCCGCTTTGCCGGAGCTCACTGCGATAACCCACTTGTGCGCTGTTCCATTATGCCGGGCCTGCTGCTGCAAAAGCTTACCACCCGTCAGCCGGACGATTCGCAGATTGAGGTTGCCATTGCCTCCTTGAAGGCAGTGCTGCCTGAATATGCTGATGAAGCCAAGCAGAAGGAAGAGTCCAAGGAAGAAGTTACCGAAGCTATTGTAGAAGCAGAAGAGGCTCCTGCAATGGACGAAGCTGCTAACGAAAATACTTTGCAGGAGAAAGCTACTAATGATTGATAAATTACAAGCTATTGAAGATAGATATTTAGATTTGGAAGCACGCATTAGTGACCCGGATGTTATTGCCAACCAAGACGAATGGCTAAAATGCACCAAGGCACATGCTAAGCTTACCGATATTGTTACTGCCTTCCGCGAGTACCGCGATATGGTGCGGGCTAAGGAGGATGCCGAAGAGATTATGCTTGCCGGTGACGATGAAGAGCTGGTAGAAATGGCGAAGGAAGAGCTGAAAGAATTGAAACCGCAAATTGCTGCTTATGAAGAACGCCTTACCATTCTGCTGCTGCCCTCTGACCCTAACGACGACAAGAACGTAATTGTGGAAATTCGTGGCGGCGCCGGCGGTGAAGAGGCTGCCCTTTTTGCAGGCGTGCTCTTTAGAATGTACCTGCGCTACGCAGAAACCAGAGGCTGGCGTGTAGAGATTTTAGATTCCAACCCCACCGAATTGGGCGGCTTCAAGGAAGTTGTGTTCCAAGTTAATGGGGACAGCGTCTTTAGCCGTATGAAATTTGAAAGCGGTGTTCACCGCGTACAGCGTGTTCCGGAAACCGAAAGCCAAGGCCGCGTACACACCTCCACCGTTACCGTAGCAGTGCTGCCGGAAGCAGAAGAGGTGGACGTAGAAATCAATCCTGCAGATTTGCGTATTGATACCTATCGCGCAGGCGGTGCAGGCGGTCAGTACGTTAACAAGACTGAATCCGCAGTGCGCATTACCCACTTGCCCACCGGTATTGTGGCGCAATGCCAGGACGAAAAATCTCAAATCAAGAACCGCGAAAAATGTATGCGCGTATTGCGTGCCCGCATTTTGGAAGTGGAACAGGAAAAACAACGTGCGGCAACTGCCGAAGACCGTAAAAGCCAGGTTGGCACCGGCGACCGCAGTGAACGTATCCGCACCTATAACTATCCTCAAGGCCGCGTGACTGACCATCGCATTGGCTTAACCCTGCACAAGCTGGAAGCCATTGTCAATGGTGACATGGACGAGCTGATGGATGCCCTCATTACGGCAAAACAAAGTGAACAATTACGTCAGGTGAAATAATGGAAGCTAAACCTGTTTGGACAATAATGAAAACATTAAATTGGACAAAGCAGTACTTCGCAGATAAGGGCGTGGAAAACCCACGCCTTGACGCTGAGGTGCTGCTTTGTGCTGTTTTGAACTGCGAGCGCATTACATTATATGTAGATTTTGACAGACCCTTAACCGAAGGCGAGCTGGCGCAATTCAAAAAATATCTGCTGCGCCGTGCTGCTCACGAGCCTTTGGCGTATATCTTAGGGGAGAAGGCATTTATGCGCAACACCTTCAAGGTTACGCCCGATACTCTGGTTCCTCGTCCTGAGACGGAGCTTTTGGTTGAAAGTATCGTGATGGCGGCAGAAGCTGTTGGCGGCGACGTAAAGATTTTGGATATCGGTACGGGTAGCGGTGCCATTATCGTTTCCCTGTTGGATTACTTACCCCAAGCCAAGGGTGTAGGCGTGGATATTTCTGTTGGCGCGCTTGTGGTTGCTAAGGAAAACGCAACTACTATTGGCGTTGCAGAGCGTGCAGGCTTCCTGCGCAGTGACGTGTTCAGCAATGTTCCTTTGGATAAGAAGTTTGACATTATCGTTTCCAACCCGCCCTATATTCCTGCGGCAGATATTGCCGGCTTGGCAAAGGACGTACAGCAGGAGCCTCGCGGAGCTTTAGACGGCGGGGCAGATGGACTTGATTTTTATAGACGTATTACTAAAGAAGCACCTGACCACATGGTTGAAGATGGTCTGTTAGCTTTCGAGATTGGCATTCACCAAGGGGAAGCAGTGGCGGAAATGTGCCGTCAGGCTGGCTTTGGGGCAGTTGCCATCCGCAAGGATTATGCGGGAATAGAAAGAATGGTGTTCGCGGCGAAGGAGGGCGGCAAGTATGCAAACCTGTTACTGGAAATTGCAAAGTAACGAGCAGGACGCAGAGGTCATGGCTCAAGCTGCCAAGCTTATCCAAGCTGGCGAAGTAGTTGCCTTCCCGACGGAAACCGTTTACGGTTTAGGTGCTAATGGATTGAATAGCGAAGCGGTGACGAAAATCTTTGCTGCTAAGGGCAGACCAAATGATAACCCTTTGATTTTACACATTGCTGATGTGAAAGATGTTGAGCCCTTGACCACAGGCTTGAACGAAAATGCCAAAGCCTTGATGGAAGCCTTCTGGCCCGGCCCGTTGA
>JAFUKD010000040.1 GCA_017467905.1 Phascolarctobacterium sp. | reverse complement strand
GATAGCAGTAGAGGAAGTCAAGCCGCCTTCTTCAGAGATGATGGCAGCTGCCTTTTGGCTTGCAAGCAGCACGTTTTCATCGTTGAGTACATCAACGACCAGAATGTCACCGCTTTGCAATTTATTTTGAAAATCAGCAGTAGTTACTGCCTTGCAAACTTTGCCGGTTACGGATTTTTTACCAATGCCGACACCACACAATAATTTAGTTCCCACATTAACCACCTTGATTAAATTGGTACTGCCCACCTTACCAACAGGCACGCCCGCAGTAATGATTACGCAGTCGCCTTCCTTAATATAGCCTTGCTCCATAGCGCAGGCAAGAGAAAGCTCTATCATTTCATCAGTATTTTCAGAGTAAGGACCCAGCAAGGGTTTTACGCCCCAATAATATTGCATGGCGCGCACCCTCGTAATGGAATTAGAAGCAGCAATTACTGTTGCACGAGGCTTGTATTTGGAAATCATCCTTGCGGTAAAACCTGAAGATGTAATGGTCAGAATTGCATCAGCGTTAATTTCTTCCGCAATCTGAACAGTAGCATGGCTGATTGCGTCAGTGGAATTGATGCGTTCGCTAATACCCTTCTTCTGGAAAATGGATACATAGTCCAACGCTTCTTCCGTACGCTGAGCAATCTTCGCCATTGTCTCCACTGCTTCCAAGGGATAATCGCCGGAAGCCGTTTCACCGGACAGCATAATTACGTCAGAACCATCGAAGATGGAATTGGCAACGTCGCTTGCTTCCGCACGGGTTGCACGGTAGCTGTGCATCATGCTTTCCAGCATTTGAGTTGCGGTAATTACAGGCTTGCCTGCCTTGTTGCAACGGGCGATAATATCCTTTTGTACCAAGGGAACAACCTCAGAAGGAATTTCTACACCTAAATCGCCACGAGCAACCATAACACCGTCAGATACATTGATGATTTCGTCAATATGCTGCACGCCTGCTTCGTTTTCAATTTTAGAGATAATGCCAATGGAAGAACCTGCATCCTCTAAAATCTTGCGGATTGCAAGAACGTCATCTGCCTTTTGTACGAAGGAAGCCGCAATATAATCCATATCGTTAGCTACGGCAAAAAGGATATCTGCCTTGTCCTGTTCGGATAAAAAAGGCAAATTAAGCTCTACACCGGGGCAAGCAACGCGTTTACGATTGCTTACTTCGCCGCCATGCACAACCTTGGTGTGAATCTTGCAGCCTTCAATGGCAGTTACTTCCAAAGAGAGCAAGCCATCTGCCAGTAAAATTTTACTGCCAGCCTGCACCTCCTTTGGCAAGCCATCATAATTCACATGAGCAAGGTGTTCGTCGCCCAACACGTCTTCCGTCGTAAGAACGAACTCATCACCTGCGTTTAAGATTACTTTATCGTTAGCAAACATACCCAAGCGCATTTCGGGACCCTTGGTATCTGCAATGGTAGCAATAACCTTGCCCACCCTTTCGGCAGCAGCCTTTACCATTGCCAAACGTTTGCCATGATCTTCGTGTGAGCCGTGGGAAAAGTTAAAACGTGCCAGGTCCATACCTGCCCGCATCATTTTTCCTAAAAGCTCTATGTCATCAGTGCTAGGACCAACAGTACAAATAATTTTAGTCTTTTTCATTGTCAGTCACCTACTTTAGCCTTGAAATTGATGTTCGCGCAACACTTCGCAAGCATCTTCAGCCTCAGAAAAAGGCACACAAATTTCGTATGCCTTTTTGTTCTTACCGCCTACGCCCTTCATCTGCACAAGAAAGCCGTTGGCGGTAAGCATATCTTTTATTTTTTTAGCACTATCTTCACTATGAGCTATAAATACAACTTTCCACATAGGGAAGCGCCTCCGTAAAGATTAGTTTTCTTTATAAGCTTTGATTTTAGCAATCAATTTGGGAATAATTACGTTCGCATCACCAACGATACCGTATTGAGCGATATTGAAGATGGGAGCGTTAGCATCTTTATTGATTGCAATAACCATATCGGAACCGGTCATACCAGCCAAATGCTGAATAGCACCGGAGATACCGCAAGCAAAATAAATTTTCGGGGTAACAGTTTTACCGGATTGACCTACTTGACAGGAGTGACCAATCCAGCCTTCGTCAACAACTGCACGGGAACCTGCAACGGAACCATTTTCAAAGAGAGCAGCCAATTCTTCCAAAACTTTGAAATTATCAACAGAGCCCATACCACGACCGCCGGAGCAGATTACTTCTGCATCTTCGATTTTAATGGAGCTTGTGCCGGCAATAGTTTCTTTTTTGAGAAGTTTTACCGGAGATTCTACCAGGTTTGCACAGGTGAAGTTAATTACTTCGCCGGTACGGGTTGCATCCATAGGTTTAGCTTTGAAAACTTTGGGACGAACGGTACCCATTTGCGGACGATTTTCTTTGCACAAAATGGTTGCCAGAATGTTGCCGCCCAATGCAGGACGAGTCCATTCAACTACTTTGTTTTCGGTATCGATATCCAGAGCAGTGCAGTCTGCGCACAAGCCGGTCATCTTGCGAGCTGCAATACGAGGAGCAAGGTCGCGGCCATCAGCAGTTGCACCAATAAGAAGTGCGCTGGGTTTGTAAGCATCTACCAATTGGCAAACAGCATCGGTGTACAAATCAGTATTGTAATCAGCAAATTTAGCATCAGCGATTACATAAACCTTGTCTGCACCTGCAGCAATAAGTTTTTGGGGAATTTCGCCTGCTTCAGAAGTAACCAGAACTGCACAGCAGTGTTCACCTGCTTTTGCAGCCAAATCAGAAGCAACGCCAATCAATTCATAGGTAACGCCAACGGGTTCACCATTTTCCAGTTCAGTGATAACCCACAGGTCAGAGCCTTCATTATTTTCTACTTCTTTCTTTTCTACAGTGCTTTCCGGGGAAATAGCACCAACGGGACATTCATTAACACAAGCACCGCAACCAATGCAGCAATCAGGATCAATATGTGCTTTGTCTTCTAAGGAAATAGCACCAACCGGGCAGATTGCTACGCAAGCACCGCAGCCTACACAAGTTTCTTTATCTACGATCATTGCCATCTATATTCACCTCAGCGAGTAATAATTTTTGCTTCAACTAATTTATTGAACAGCATGTCTACTGCTACATCAACATCTTCTTCGTTGATAATTTCACTGTTGATAACCGGATGTTCCGGAGTGAAGGATTTTTTAACTTGGGTCGGAGAGCCGGGCAAGCCAACAGTTGCAGGGTCAAGGTTCAAATCTGCAACGGACAGAACAGGAACATTAGCTTTGCGAGCTTTCATTTTGCCTTTGATGCTTGCAAAACGCGGTTCTTTTTCAGCCTTGGTAACAGTTACCAGCAAAGGAGCAGCACAAGCTACAGTTTGAATACTGCTTTCGTTTTCGCGTTCAACGATGAATTTGTCTTCAACATAATCAAGCTTCAATGCACCGGTGATTTGGGGAATGCCAAGATGTTCAGCAATTTCCGGACCAACTTGCGCAGTGTCGCCGTCAACAGCTTGCTTACCGCAGAGGATAAGGTCGAACTCACCCAAATGCTTAATACCTGCAGACAAAGCAATACTGGTAGCCAAGGTATCAGAACCAGCCAAAGCTCTATCGCTAATCAGCGCAGCATCATCAGCACCCATAGCGATTGCTTCTTTCAAAACATCAGTAGCCATAGGCAAGCCCATGGAAAGGCAGGTAACCTTTGCTCCAACTTTGTCTTTCATCATCAAAGCAACTTCCAATGCATGACGATCAAAAGGATTCATAACGTTTTCTACACCATCACGCACCAGCGTTCTAGTTTCCGGACAAAATTTAACCTTTTCAACATCCGGCACTTGTTTGATACAAACTAAGATATTCATGTGTAGCCTCCTTGTGCTATATAAACAAAATACATTCAGTATATTGTAACATTTTTTACGCTTGACTTGCAAGTCATTAAGCCACTTTCTAACTTAAATAAAGCAGTCCTTTCCTAAAACTTTCGTGATTTCTTCCTTAAACTTTGCTTTGGTGGAATCAACCCAAAAGCTTTTATCCGTCTTGACAACTTTCTTGGAACCCAGAAGGTGCAGGTACACCTCGTCGTTACCACTATAGCTTTCAAAAATACGCTTGAGCTCCTTTTGTACCAAGGCGTTTTCCAAATAGGCAGGTATTGCCAAATGCACTTCGGTAATCTGGTTGGGCAGCTTACGAATATTGCTGGCAATAATTTTTGTCTCCCGCTCATCCGTGTTAAAGCGACCTTCCACATAAATAATATTGTCTTGGAAAATCTCCTTCACGTTCATACGGAAGCTCTTGGGAAAAACAATAACCTCTATCCTGCCGGTGTGGTCTTCCAAGGTAAGCAGCGCCATGCTTTCTCCCTGCCTTGTGTTCCTGATGGAACAACTGGTGATGATGCCTGCTATGGTTATGTACTGACCATCCACCACGGCATCTTCATCCTGTAATGTATAAATGGGAGTAAACTTTTTCAAAACATCCCGATAATTATCCAGGGGGTGACCAGTTACGAAAAAGCCTATCAGCTCCTTCTCGTTCTGCAGGATATAATCCTGAGGCATCTCGTCCATTTGGGGCAGAGCAATCTCGTTGACCTCGCTAAAGCTGTTTTCGTCACTAAACAATCCAATCTGACCACTGGCATTATCCCTTTGATAAGCAGCGCCCAATTCTACAGCCTTGTCCAAAATCGCCATCATCTGGGAACGCTTTACTCCGAAGGAGTCCATGGCTCCACACTTAATCAAATTTTCTACTACCCGCTTATTTACCAGGCGTGTATTTACGCGACGACAGAAATCTACCAGGCTAACAAATTCCCCATCAGCCTTACGAGTTTCAATGATGGTGCTAACGGCAGCTTCGCCAACGTTCTTAATGCCGGCTAACCCAAAGCGGACGGAACCATCCTTCATAACGGTAAAGGTAGAACCACTTTCGTTAACATCCGGCGGCAAAATCTTGATACCGGAATTGCGGCACTTGGATATGTACCAGCTAATCTTATCAGCATCCGTAATAACGCTGTCCAAGAAGGCAGCCATGTACTGCGCAGGCCAATTAGCCTTTAAGTAAGCAGTCTGGTACGCAACCAGAGCGTAGGCTACGGAATGGGACTTGTTAAAGCCATAACCTGCAAAGTGTTGCAGGAGGGAGAAAATCTCATTACTAAGCCTTTCGGGAATATCATGCAGCTCCTTGGCGCCTTTAATGAAGCCTTCCCGCATGGAGTCCAGCTCCTTCGCCTTCTTCTTACCCATGGCGCGACGCAATATATCTGCCTGACCAAGACTGAAGCCAGCCAACGCAGAGGTGATTTGCATAACCTGCTCCTGATACAGAATTACACCATAGGTATCCTTGAGGATGGGTTCCATTAAGGGGTGCAGTATCTTGGCGGTGCGATGTCCGTGCCTGCCTGCGATAAAGTCTTCTGCCATGCCGGTACCCAAAGGTCCGGGACGGTAGAGAGCAACAAGGGGAATTAAATCCTCGAAGCTTTCCGGCGCCAAATCTACTACTAATTTAGTAATACCCTTAGATTCCAGCTGGAACACCCCGTAGGTATCGCCGGCACGCAGCATGCTACAGGTTTTTGCATCATCCAGGGGAATGTTATCTA
>JAFUKD010000039.1 GCA_017467905.1 Phascolarctobacterium sp. | reverse complement strand
TAGTTAAGCCCTTAAACGTCGAAAGTACTTGGCTGGAAGCGGCCTGGGAGGATAGATAGCTGCCGGTTGAAACAAAAATACCGTACCGAAAGGTACGGTATTTTTGTTTTATCTGATAGTTATGTAGACTGACAGGCGGAGCCTAGGACACATGGCAGGCGATATTTGAAGGAGCGGAGCGACGCGCAAATGAAGCCTGACAGTGGTTGCGAGCGTAAGCGAGACAACTTCCTTAGCATAAACATATTATTATGTTATAATATAACAAAAAATAATTTTAATAACGTAATAAGGAGGCAACATCATGTGCGATAAACATAAAGACTTTATGCAAAACGCCATAGCTGAGGCAGATAAAAACCTTTTAACTAACGATGGCGGTCCCTTTGGTGCGGTTATCGTTAAGGATGGCAAGGTAATTGCCTGCGGGCATAACGAAGTATTAAAAAATAACGACCCTACTTGTCACGCAGAGATGCAGACTATTCGTGCCGCCTGCGAAGCTTTGGGAACTTTTGATTTAAGTGGCTGCGAACTTTATACTTCCTGCTATCCCTGTCCAATGTGCCTTGCTGCAACTATTTGGGCGAATATTAAAAAGGTTTATTACGGCAACACCGCTAAGGATGCTGCGGAGATTGGCTTTAGAGATGATTACATTTACGAATTTATTGAAGGCAAGTGCGTTGATGGTAAAGTAATGGAGCTTGTGGAGTGTGATAGGGAAGCTGCTAATGCTACCTTCAAAAAATTTGCAGATAAAACTGATAAGCAGATGTACTAAACCCTTGTAGCTGTAAAAAAACGGCTACATCTAAAAAATATAGTTTTATTTAGGTGTTAATAAGCCTACTTTTTTGATATAATGACTATATGACTATTAAAGGAGGCTTAGCCCATGAAAATAGAATTTACTAAAATGCACGGCGCAGGTAACGACTACGTTTATGTTGACTGTACAAAGGAAGAATTGCCTAACCCCGGCGCAATTTCTGAATATGTTAGTCACAGACGTTTTAGCATTGGTGCAGACGGTTTGATTATGATTTGCAAATCTGATGTGGCAGATTTTAAAATGCGTATGTTCAATGCAGATCGTAGCGAAGGTAAAATGTGTGGCAACGGCGTGCGTTGTGTAGCAAAGTTTGTTTATGATAAAGGTTTAACGGATAAAGACTCCATTGAATTGGAAACCTTGTCCGGAATAAAAACTATCAATATGAAAATTGAGGAGGGTAAAGTTGTGAGTGCAAGAGTAGATATGGGTAAACCCATTTTTAAATGTAAGGATATCCCGATGATTAGTGACCACTTTGTTTTTGTTGACCAAGGTTTGGTTTTGAGTGATAACTACGGCGAAGAAAAGGTTGTTTATAATGGCACTGCTATTTCTATGGGCAACCCGCATTTCGTAGTATTCGTTAAAGATGTAGACAGCTTAAACCTGGAAGAACTTGGTCCCCAATTTGAACACCATATGCTCTTCCCCGAAGGCGTGAACACTGAATTTGTAGAAGTTATTGACAAAAACACTGTTAAGTATCGCGTGTGGGAACGTGGCAGCGGTGAAACTTGGGCTTGTGGTACCGGTGCTTGCGCTGTTTGCGTTGCGGCTGTACAAATTGGCAGAGCTGGCAAAAAAGGCGAGCCCTTGACTGTAATTGCCAAAGGTGGCACCTTGCAGGTAACCTATGACAAAAATGACCATGTATATTTAGAGGGTGCGGCAGAAACTGCTTTTGAAGGAATTGTTGAAGTACCCGAAGAAGTTACCAAATAAATTTAATTTATATATTTTATTTTTAATGGGGGATTTTTAAATGGCTTTAGTAAACGATAATTATTGTAATCTGAAAGAAACTTATCTTTTTGCGGATATTGCGCGTAAAGTAAACGCTTTCGCTGCCGCTCATCCTGACAAAAAAATTATTCGCTTGGGCATTGGCGACGTAACAAAACCGTTGGCTCCCTGCGTTGTAGAAGCTATGGAAAAAGCAGTTAAGGAAATGGGCGTGCAGGCTACCTTCCGTGGCTATGGTCCGGAACAAGGCTATGACTTTTTGCACGAAGCGCTGGTTAAATACTATGCTTCTTTTGGTGTAGAATTGGAAAGCGACGAGATTTTTATTAGTGATGGTGCGAAGAGTGACTGCGGTAATATTACCGATATTTTCAATAACGCTAACACTATTTTGATTCCTGACCCGGTTTATCCTGTTTACCTGGACACCAACATTATGTGCGGACGTAAGGTTATCTATATGCAAGGCACTCCAGAAAACAACTTCCTGCCCATGCCGGACGATAGCGTAAAAGCTGACGTTGTTTATCTTTGCTCTCCTAACAACCCTACTGGCGCTGCTTACTCCAAAGAACAGCTGGAAGCTTGGGTTGCTTATGCTCTGAAAAACGATGCTGTAATTTTGTATGACGCTGCTTATGAAGCGTTTGTTTCTGACCCTGCGATTCCGCGTAGCATTTTTGTAGTAGAAGGCGCAAAAGAATGTGCTATTGAATTGTGCTCCTTGTCCAAAACTGCAGGCTTCACCGGTACCCGTTGTGGTTATACCGTTGTACCTCACGCTTTGGTACGCAAAACTGCAAGCGGCAAAGAAATGGAACTGAATAAAATGTGGCTTCGTCGTCAAACTACTAAGTTCAACGGCGTTCCCTACATCATCCAACGTGGTGCAGAAGCTGTGTTCAGCGAAGAAGGTATCAAACAATGTCGCGAAAACATTGCTTACTACCAAGAAAACGCTCGCATCATGATGGAAGGCTTTGACAAATTGGGCATCAAATATTTTGGTGGGGTACATTCCCCGTATATTTGGCTGCAATGTCCCAATGGTATGAGCTCTTGGGAATTCTTTGACTTCTTGCTGGAAAAATTAGCAGTAGTTGGTACTCCTGGCGTTGGCTTTGGTAGCATGGGTGAAGGCTACTTCCGCCTGACTGCTTTTGGTAGCCGCGAAAATACCATCGAAGCTATGAACAGAATTGTTGAAGGCCTGAAATAAAAGGAGACTTTTAAATGAAAAAATTATTTTTGCTGGCTGCTATGGTTATGATGCTTGCCATCAGCTCCGTATGCAGCGCTGCTAATGGCAAAATGCTTTCTGCTGAAGAAAAGCTTGTTAACGATTTCCTGAACGCTAAAAACTATGGTGCAGTTACATCCTTTATGACTGATAACATGAAGAAAAGCATGACTG
Organism: Phascolarctobacterium sp.; assembly: GCA_017467905.1. Lineage (GTDB taxonomy): Bacteria > Bacillota > Negativicutes > Acidaminococcales > Acidaminococcaceae > JAHHUH01. The sequence continues at coordinate 73,895 of JAFUKD010000039.1, read as the reverse complement.
CTGATACCTACGCTAATTTCAAGGAACAGGTTGATAAAAATTTTGGCAAGCTTACCATGAGAAAATTGCGCATTGTACAAAAATTTGACGATGCTGATGTACTGGTATATCAAGCAATTTTTGAAAAGGTTCCCGCTGCTGAATATAGCTTTGTATTTATGATTCAAGATGGCAAACCTATGCTGGAAAAATTCAGCTTGGCATTGCCTCCTAAACCGCAAGCAGAAGCGGCTCCTGCAAAATAACATATCCTAAAATAAAACTCCACGTCTTGCGGCGTGGAGTTTTTGTGTGTTATCGGGATTTGTAATTATTTTCTGCTATTTCCAAGGTAAGAAGCAGGTTTTTTATGGCAAGTTCATAACTGTAATCAACATTTACGGGGAAGTGGCTAAAGTAACCTGCTTCCTCTTGGTCAACAAAGCCATGAAGGATACTACGCCAAAAGCGTTGGTAATCCATTTTCATCTCATTGGAGATTTGGTACATGCCTAAAACTTGCATAATTGGTTTAGTGATTTGTTCTGCTTCTTCCTCAATAATTTTGTTGTTGTGAGAAATTGCAGGAAGAGTCATAACAATCTTATATAGTTCACGATTTTCTTTTGCAAAGCGACGATAGGCAATAGAAAGGGCTTTAACAGCTTCTTCTCTGCTTTTTCCCTCAATCGCTTTTTTTTGCCATTGACCAAGTTGGTTGATGGCAGTTAAACAGATGGCTGTATTAACATCTTCTAAGTTATCAATATGATTATACAAGGAAGATGGATTACAACCTAAGCTTTCAGCAAGTTCACGTATAGAAAAATTTTCGTAGCCTTTTTCTTGTATGAAATTGATGGAAGCCTCAATAATTTTTTCTTTACTAAGACCTTTGCGCGCCATTAAATCACCTCATGCTGGGAACATATTTGGTATGAAATTATTATAGCACAATTTATCCTTGTTGTTGTGTTTTAGCTTGACACTCTATTCATAAAAGCCTATGATTAAACAAACATGGTTCGTTTCAAGAGGGATATATTATGATTTTTGTAGCAATGTTGGCGTTAGGCTTTTTGATTGGCTTGGTTGGAGCTGGTGGTGCAGGATTGACCATAACGCTTTTAGCAGTTGGTTTTGGTGTTCCAATCCATACTGCTTTGGGTGTAGCGTTGGCTTCAATGTCTTTTACAATGCTTTCCGGAACAATCAGCCACTTTTTAGCTGGTGATGTTATTTTAAAAATTGGTTTTATCACAGGTACTTTTGGAATGCTTGGTTCAGGGCTGGGAGTTTATACTTCTACTTATATTCCGGCACCGTTACTTTCTTCCGCTACGGGAATAATGCTTCTGCTTTCTACAATATTATTATATTTTCAGTTGTTCAAGCCGGATAAGCTGTTTGGCTTGGTAAAGGTAAATGTAGCTGAGGGCGAAGTAAGTAGTATAAGGTTTTTTCTTGGCGCGGCAGGAGTAGGATTGTTTAATGGATTTTTATCAGGAGCTTTCGGAATCGGCGCTGCTGCCTTTATTCAAATCTGCTTAATGCTATTGTTTAGAATTTCCTTGTATCACGCCATTGGTACTACAATGATGATAATTTTGCCTGTCTCCATTGCTGGGGGTTTAGGACATTTGCTGTCAGGGCACTTAGATACAAATATTTTTATCCAGACCTTGGGAGGTTTGGTTATTGGCGCATTTGTTGGGGCCAAGTTTACTCGCCTGATTCCTAAAAATATTTTGAAGTATATTATTGTTTCTATGCCTTTGATTGGAGGATTACTACTGATATTAAAACAATAAATTACTTAGTGAAGCGCTTTAAAAATTTTAGAAAGTTAAACTATTGACAAAACCAACGCTGTTTGCTAAAATACAAAACGAACAGCGTTGGTTTATTTTATTTATTACAATACTTCGGCTTATCTAAGACTGCTGGGGACATATTTAGTTCTGAACATAAATCGGAGTATTGTATTTTTAGTTATATGATGCGCATTATATATAAATAATTAAATAAGGAGGCTTATTATGTCACCTGCAATTAAGTGTTTAATTCTGTTGGCAGTAGTTGCTCTTTTCTTCGTAACTGAACTTATCCCCTTGGCAATTACTTCTATGGCTGGCGCTATTGCTTGCGGTATTTTAGGATTTATTCCTGCTAAGCAAGTATTTAGTGGTTTGTCTAACTCTACCGTTGTTCTCTTTGGTGGTATGTTTGTTGTTGGTGCTTCTATGTTCTACACCGGTCTTGCTCAAAAAATTGGTAATACCGTTGTTAAGATGTGCGGTACTGGCGAAAACAGTTTGATGTTTGGTTTGATGATGGTTGGTACTCTGCTTTCTTCTTGCTTGTCCAACACTGGTACTGCAGCATGCTTGTTGCCTGTAGCTTTGGGCATTTGCTCTGCAGCGAAACTTCCTGCTTCCCGCCAATTGATGCCTTTGGCATTCGCTTGCGGTTGGGGCGGTATCATCACTATGGTAGGCACTCCGCCTAATATCATTGCTGTAGGCGCAATGAACGCTGCTGGCTTGGAATCCTTCACCTTCTTTGAATTTGCTTGGATTGGTGTTCCTGTATCTGTAGCTGGTATGCTCTATATGATGTTCGTTGGCAAATATTTGCTTCCGAAAGCAGAACTTGACGCTGACCAAGAAATTGAACAAGAAATTGAGGCTTCTTCTGACAATGCAACCAAGCAAATGATTGCTGGCGCTATCTTAGCTGTTGTAATTCTCGTTATGGCTATTGGCGTTAAAGGTGTTTCTTTGGAAATGGCAGCAGTAATCGGTGCATTGGTATGTGTACTGACCGGTTGCTTGACTGAAAAACAAGCTTACGCATCCATCGACTGGGTAACCATCTTCCTGTTCGCAGGTATGATGCCCGTATCCACTGCAATCGATAAAACTGGTGCTGGCAAAATGATTGCTGAAATCACCGTTGAAATGATGGGTGGCTCTCCGTCACCGCTGGTAGTAACTGCGGTACTCTTCATTCTGTCCTGTGGTTTAACTCAATTCATGTCCAACACTGCATCCGCAGCTCTGCTCTGCCCGATCGGTATCTCCATTGCTCAACAATTGGGCGCTGACCCGAAAGCAGTAGTAATGTCCATCGCAGTTGCAGCTTCCTGTGCATTCGCAACTCCGGTAGGTACTCCGCCGAACACCTTGGTTCTTGGCCCTGGCGGTTACAAATTTATGGACTATGTAAAATGCGGCACTGGCTTAGTAGTTGTATGCTTCGCAGTTTGTTTGGTAGTAATTCCCATCATTTGGCCTTTCTTCCCCTGATAAGTGTTGAAGAATTAAATATTTCTCTGAAAGAGGGACGCTATAGTGGCGTTCCTCTATTTTTATGTAATTTTTAAAAATAATTAAGAAAGTAAAGAGCGGGCTAAGAGTGTTGCTAAAACTAACACTGTTTGTTAGAATAAAGAAAACTAACGCTGTTGGTTTTTGGGCTTCGCATATTACAATACTTCGGCTTATCTAAGACTGCTGGGGACATATTTAGTTCTGAACATAAATCGGAGTATTGTAATTTTTTAGTTATTTAGTGCGCACTAGATATAAATAATTAAATAAGGAGGCTTTTTTATGTCACCTGCAATTAAGTGTTTAATTCTGTTGGCAGTAGTTGCTCTTTTCTTCGTAACTGAACTTATTCCCTTGGCAATTACTTCTATGGCTGGCGCTATTGCTTGTGGTTTGTTGGGCTTTATTCCTGCAAAACAAGTATTCAGCGGCTTGTCTAATTCTACTGTAGTATTGTTTGGCGGTATGTTTGTTGTTGGTGCTTCTATGTTTTACACCGGTCTTGCTCAAAAAATTGGTAATACCGTTGTTAAAATGTGTGGTACTGGCGAAAACAGCCTGATGTTTGGTTTGATGTTGGTTGGTACTCTGCTTTCTTCCTGCTTGTCCAATACTGGTACTTGCGCATGCTTGTTACCTGTAGCATTGGGCATTTGCTCTGCAGCAAAAATTCCTGCTTCCCGTCAATTGATGCCTTTAGCATTCGCTTGCGGTTGGGGTGGTATCATTACCATGGTAGGCACTCCGCCTAACATTATTGCAGTAGGCGCAATGAATGCTGCTGGCTTGGAATCCTTCACTTTCTTTGAATTTGCTTGGATTGGTATTCCCGTATCTGTAGCTGGTATGCTCTATATGATGTTCCTGGGCAAACATCTGCTTCCGAAGGCAGAGCTTGATGCTGACCAAGAAATTGAACAAGAAATCGAAGCTTCTTCTGACAATGCAACTAAGCAAATGATTTCAGGCGCCATTTTGGCAGTTGTAATTCTCGTTATGGCTATTGGCGTTAAAGGCGTATCCTTGGAAATGGCAGCAGTAATTGGCGCTTTGGTTTGTGTACTGACTGGCTGCTTGACTGAAAAACAAGCTTATGCATCCATCGACTGGGTAACTATCTTCCTGTTCGCAGGTATGATGCCTGTATCCACTGCTATTGACAAAACCGGCGCTGGCAAAATGATTGCTGAAATGACCGTTGAAATGATGGGCGGCGCTCCATCTCCGCTGGTAGTAACTGCGGTTCTCTTCATCTTGTCTGCTGGTTTGACCCAATTTATGTCCAATACTGCATCTGCAGCTCTCTTGTGTCCGATTGGTATTGCAATCTCTCAACAATTGAATGCTGACCCGAAAGCAGTAGTAATGTCCATCGCAGTTGCAGCATCTTGCGCATTCGCAACTCCGGTAGGTACTCCGCCGAACACCTTGGTTCTTGGTCCTGGCGGTTACAAATTCATGGACTATGTAAAATGCGGTACTGGCTTAGTAGTTGTATCCTTCGCAGTTTGCTTGGCAGTAATCCCCATCGTATGGCCTTTCTTCCCCTGATAGGTAGATAGGACAATCTTATACACCTAGTTTAAAACTCCACGTCTTGCGGCGTGGAGTTTTTGTGTGTAGGCAGTTTATAGAATGGGAGGGTAATGGTATAATAAAGAACAAATATTTTATGGGTGATAGATATGGTTGTTAAAACAATTATGGATTCAGTACTAATATACTTAAAAGAAAATTTTGAACCTGCTTCAACAATTGGTTATTGTGATGTTGAGCGAGATAAAATATTATACTGCTGTAAATCACTACCGTTTGATGCTGTGAATAATGAAGATATAGAGGATATTTTGGGAAATGTAGGAGAGGGATTTTCCGAAATGCTTTTTAGAATCATTGAGACCAAGAATTTGCAAGATAGTCTTGTCTACAAGAACGCTCACTTAGATAAAAGACTGTTTTCAAAAATTAGGAAAGATATTTTTTATAAACCTAGTAAGAATACAGCATTAGGATTGGCTTTTGGATTAGAGTTAGATTTGCAACAAACAAAGGATTTTATTGGTAGGGCTGGTTATGCTTTGTCGAATAGCAGCAAATTTGATTTGGTTGTCAGATATTTTCTGGAAAATAAAATTTATGATATAAATTTATTGAATCAAGTGTTGTTTAAATATGACCTTCCTTTGTTAAATCCATAAAAGTCGCATTCGAGGCGACCTTTTCCTTAGAAAATAATTTATAATGTAATTGTAAGGAAACGATTGGAGGAATAATGATGAGCAGTGAATTGTTAAACAAAGCAATTATTTTTGCAACAGAGTGCCATGCTGGGCAAGTACGTAAAGGAACTACAAAACCGTATATTTCCCATCCGTTAGAAACTTTAACAATTCTGAACTATATGCAGGTAGATGAAAATCTGCTAATTGCTGGGGTGCTGCATGATACTATAGAGGATACTTCTGCTACCTATGAACAGATTGAAGAATTATTTGGGAATGATGTAGCTGAACTTGTTGGCAAGCATAGTGAGGATAAGAGTAAAACTTGGTACGAACGTAAGAGCAATGCTATTAAAGAGTTAGAAAATGCACCAGTTCGTGTAAAACTTTTGGTAATGGCGGATAAGGTTGCTAATTTACGTAGTATGTGGGTGGATTATCAAAACCAAGGTGAAAAACTTTGGGAAAGATTCAATGCTCCTAAAGAAAAACAAGCTTGGTATTATAGTGGGATTCAAGATGCTCTTGTTGATTTACAGTATATTCCTGAAGCAAAAGAGATTTATTGGGAGATGGTGGGACGATACAAGGATTTATTTGTGGACTATTATATTGATTGTGATAATGATATTTTGTATCAAATTTGTGCTGATAACACAGGTTGGATGATGCACAAAGAGACCTGTCAATGGGAACCTATTGAGGGTAATATTAATAATGTTAAATCGTTGGAGCGGTATCGTGCTGAATTTGTGGAAGACTTATGGAATGAATTGATGGAACGAAAATATAATTGATTTATTGCCACGCCTTGTGTAATCACTTGGCGTGGAGTTTTTTATTTGTGGTATTTACGTATGGTGGTATAATTAAATCACAACGATTAACTTATTGATACCAAGCAAGTAAGGTTGTTTAGGGGGATGTATTATGAAGTTAATAAATTTGAGACTAAAAGAAGGTACTGCTGAAGGTCCGCAAAGGTATAGTATCGGAAATAAAATTATTGTTGGATATAAAATTCCACGACAATATATTGAAAAAGATTTAACAGACGATTTTTATGAGGAACTAAAAACTACGGGTGTTTATGTACTGTTAGGAAAACAAGATGGTGTTGAAAAAGTATATGTTGGTCAGAGTGATAATGTTTCAACACGACTATATAAACATAGAGGTGGCCTGGAAGGTGAAAAGCGGAGCGGCAAAGAGTTTTGGACAGAGTGTATAGCATTTGTAAGTGTTGCGCCGTTGATACATAAAGGACATGCAGAATTTTTAGAAGGCGCTTTTTATGAGAAAATTCATACTGCGGGAAGATATTTTATAGAAAATCAAAATATGCCCACAGAGAAGAATCTTTCTAAAGCAGAAAAGAAGTTTTGTGATGATTTCATTGACGATTGTGAGTTATTATTAAAACTTATGGGAGTACCATTGTTCTGTCCTAAAGAAGTTGGTGAGGATGAAGATAGAAGCAAGTTTGATAAGTTGGTGATTTGCAATGGTGATAAATGTAGTAATGAGGATCCAAGATATATAAATGCTATAGGATATATTTCTCCAACTGAAGAGAATCCTGATAGATTTGTGGTTCTTGAGAAATCAATTATTAATAGTTTCGTTTCTAAGAAAGCCAGAGCGTCTATAAGAAAATTACGTAATGAACTTATGAAAAAAGGTTGTATAAAAGAGGAAAATGGGAAGTTGATTTTTAAACAAAAATATTCATTTAAATCTCGAGCAACCGCTGCTTCTTTCGTGTTAGGTAGAAATGCCAGTACGAAAGATTGGAAATAGTTATTAGAGTAAGATATGGTAACTATAAAAATGTTTATGTTTAAAACTCCACGTCTTGCGGCGTGGAGTTTTTGTGTGTAGGCAGTTTATAGAATGGGAGGGTAATGGTATAATAATAAATAGTTAGTTGCGAGTGATTAAGAGATTGGGCAATCTAAAAATTTTTAAATACAGGTGATTAAAATGGCAGATAAATTTTTGGTTATAGATGGTAGCAGCTTAATACACAGAGCGTTCTTTGCATTACCTCCTTTAATGAATAAGCAAGGCTTGCACACTGGCGCGGTGTATGGCTTTTGTAATATGTTGCTTAAACTATTGGAAGACGTGCAGCCAAAGTACGTTGCCGTTGCTTTCGACAAATCGCGTAAGACTTTTAGGACAGAGCTTTTTGCGGACTACAAGGGCACGCGCAAGCCTACACCCAGCGAGCTTTCTGAACAGTTTCCTTTGGCGTGCAAGCTATTGCAGGCAATGAACATTGCAGTTTTAGAATTGGATAACTACGAAGCGGATGACATCATTGGAACATTCGCAGTACACGCCCCGCAGGATGTGGAAGTGATTATCGTGACAGGTGACCGTGACGAGCTGCAGCTAATTGATAAACGTACTAAGGTTTATTATACCAAGCGAGGCATTAGCGACATCCAAGTTTTTGACGAGGAAGAATTTGCCGCTAATTACGAAGGCTTGGCGCCTAAGAAGCTGATTGAGCTGAAAGGCTTGATGGGTGATGCTTCTGATAATATTCCCGGCGTGCCAGGCGTTGGTCCTAAAACAGCCATGAAGCTTATTTTAGATTATGGCGACGTGGAAACTGTTTTAGAAAATATTGCCAATGTCAAGGGAAAATCTTTGCAGGCAAAGCTGGAAGCCAATAAAGAATCTGCACTGTTAAGTAAAAAGCTGGCAACTATTTTTACAGATGTGCCTGTTGATTTGAACCTGCAGGGTTACGCATTGCAGGCTTTGTCTGAGGAAGCACGCAGCTTAATGTTGGATTTGGAATTTAGAAATATGTACGACAGGTTCTCTGCGGTCTTAGGTGGCAGTACAGAAAAAGAAGCTGTTGATTTTGGCTTGTTCGGAGAATTTGTAGAGGAAGAAGTACCTGCCCAAAAGCTTTTGGTAACAGAAGCAGAAGCTAAGGTGTTCTTTGAAAAGCTTGCCAAAAGCAAAGAGGCTATCGCCTTCGCCGCAAAAGTCGGTGGCGTTTTGCCTGAGTTGTATTTTACTAAAGCAGATATTTTTGTGGACGATACTGTTCACGTTTTGAATGAAGATAGCCAAGGCTGGCAATATTTTTACGATTGGCTTGCTAATGACAAGGCTTTGAAGGCAACCTGCGACAGCAAGGAAATTTATAAGACTTGCTTGTGCAAAAATTTTGAAGCAGCAGGCATTGTAGATGACGTGGCTTTAGCGGCTTACCTTGATGACCCGGGACACAGCTCCTACTCTTTGCAGGATTTGGTGCAGCGTTATCTGGTTGGGTCTAAATTGGAAGGCAGCGAGGCTGTGGAGGCTTTGGCAAAAGCTTTGCGAGAATATTTGGAGGCTAAGGAATTAACCGATTTATATAAGAACTTGGAGCTGCCTGTTGCGAAAGTGCTGGCGCAGATGGAATACAATGGCATCAAGCCTGACATGGAACTTTTGGAGCAGCTTTCTGAGGATATGGATTTTAGAATTAACAAGCTGGAGCGTACTGCAATGGAGCAGGCCGGCGAAGAGTTTAATTTGAAATCTCCTAAGCAGCTTGGCGTGGTGCTTTTCGAGCATTTGGGTTTACCTGTAATTAAAAAGACTAAAACAGGTTATTCTACAGATGTAAAGGTGTTGGAGCAGCTTGAGGGCAAGCATCCTTTGATTGCTACAATTTTGGAGCACCGCAAGCTGGCGAAGCTGCAATCTACTTATTTAGACGGCTTGAAGCCTTTGCAGAACCCTAAGACAGGGCGTATTCACACTTGCTTCCAGCAAACGGTTACGGTTACAGGTCGTCTTTCCAGTACCGAACCTAATATGCAAAACATTCCCACCCGTACTGAAGAGGGCAAGCAGATTAGAGAGATTTTCGTTCCAGGAGATGGCTACGATTATTTGATGAGCTGCGATTATTCCCAAGTGGAATTGCGTATTTTAGCTTGCATTGCTCATGACCAGGTAATGCTGGAAGGCTTTAGGCATGACCAGGACGTTCACGCCCGTACTGCTTCGGAGGTTTTTGGCGTGCCGTTAGAAGAAGTTACCGGACAAATGCGTAGCAGGGCGAAAGCAGTAAACTTTGGTATTGTGTACGGTATTAGCGATTTTGGTTTATCCCAACAGCTAAAGGTTGGTCGCGAAGAAGCAGCCGGCTATATTAAAAGCTACTTTGAACGCTACACCGGTGTCAAGAAATATATGGACGATATGATTGAGCTGGCACGTAATCAAGGTTACGTTGCCACCTTGCTTGGTCGCAGACGTTATTTACCGGATATCAGGCACAGCAATTTTAACCTGCGTAGCTTTGCAGAGCGTACTGCAATTAATACTCCCATCCAGGGAACTGCGGCAGATATTATGAAGAACGCTATGATTAAGGTTGCTGCAGCCTTGAAGGAAGCTAATTTGAAGAGCCGAATTCTTTTGCAGGTACACGACGAATTGGTGTTGGAAGTTCCTGAAAATGAAAAGGAAGCTGTAGCAGATCTGGTACGCAAAGCGATGGAAAGCGCCGCAGTTTTGGAAATTCCCCTGCTTGCAGAGGTGAAGTTTGGTAAAAATTGGGCGCAGACAAAATAGGAGGTAACTATGCCGGAAATGCCAGAAGTGGAGCAGGTGCGTAAAACCCTTGCCCCGCGAATTACAGGTAAAAAAATTACTTCTGTGGAAGTGTATTTAGATAGATTGGTGAAGCATCCCACAGTGGAAAAGTTTGTGGAAGGCTTGACCGGTAAAACAATTTTAGAGGTTGGGCGCAGGGGGAAGTACTTGGTACTACACACTGCTGCTAACCAAAAGCTAATTGTACATCTGCGTATGACGGGGGCGCTCATCGCTCAAAGCAGTGAGCTGGAAGCACCGCCTTACGCAAAAATAAAATTTACTTTAAGCGAGGGCGTAACCCTGTGGTTTACGGATATCCGTACCTTTGGCACCTTATATCTTGTTACGGATAATGACGCTTATATTGATGGGTATGAAACCTTGGGACCGGAGCCTTTGAGCGTAGGCTTCTCCCCAGAATATTTACAGCCCTTGGCGAAGAAGGCTCGCAAGCCCATTAAGACCTTTATCTTAGACCAAAAGGTTATTGCCGGCTTGGGGAATATCTACGCTGATGAATGTTTGGCTCTGAGCGGTATTAACCCCTTGCGTATTGCCAACACCTTGAATGAAGAAGAGGTTAAGGTGTTGTGTGAAGCAATCAACGCGGTAATTGCCCAAGGCATTAGAAATCGTGGTACAACCTTCCGTGATTATAAGGACGGCGAGGGCAAAAGCGGTGAGAACCAAAAATATTTGCTGGTATATGGACGTGGGGGCAAGCCCTGCACTAAATGCGGAGAGCCTTTGGTGACAGCAAAGGTTGGCGGTAGGGGAACAGTGTATTGTCAGTATTGCCAAAAATAGGAGAAGCTTATGAAGATTATTGGATTAACAGGGGGCATTGCTTCCGGTAAAAGTACTGTGGCGGCAGAACTGCGCAAGCAAAATGTACCCGTCTTTGATGCGGATGAGGTTAGCCGTAACGCAGTAGCAAAGGGTAGCAGAGGACTTGCCATGGTGGCAGAAGCATTTGGTACAGAATACCTGACTGCTTCTGGCGAAATGGACAGAGCAAAAATTTCTCAGCTGGTTTTTAGCGATAAGGAAGCCTTGAAAACCTTGGAAGGCATTTTGCACAAGATTGTGTGGGATGAAGCAGAGGCTTTCTTGGCAGAAGCTAAAGAGAAAAATGAAAAGCTTGCTGTTTTAGACGTACCTCTTTTAATTGAATGTAAATGGCACGAAAGAGTGGATAGCGTGTGGCTTGTAGCTGTTAGCAAAGAGCAGCAGATAAAGCGCGCCATGATACGCAGCGGCATGACGGAAGAAGAGGTGAAGGCGCGTATTGCGGCGCAGATGTCTTTGGAAGATAAGAAGAAATTTGCGGATGTAGTGCTGGATAACAGTGGCAGTCTTGAAGCAACCTTGGAGCAGGTGCATAAGGAACTTGCAAAAATACTGGTATAGAAGTGACTATACTAAAGGAATTTTCTCAAAAAGTTATTGACACATAATTATTGATATGCTATTATAACTATGTTGCTTGAAAAGCAATATAGGTGCATACGCGGTAGTGGCGGAACGGCAGACGCGCTAGCCTCAGGAGCTAGTGGGGGCAACCCCGTGGAGGTTCAAGTCCTCTCTACCGCACCATTTTTTTAACTACAAACGCGGTTGTGGTGGAACGGCAGACACGCTGCTTTGAGGGGGCAGTGGGAGAAATCCCGTGTGGGTTCAAATCCCACCAACCGCACCAAATGGAAACTATGGCTCAAGACATTGTCTTGGGTCTTTTTTTGTTTGGGGCTGTGTTTTTTAGTGTTATAATATAGTTGAAGAAGTTATTTTGTATAGGAAATCTATAAATTTTTGGTATATGATATTGTTTATATATAAAATACTATGTGAGGAGTGAAGAATTATGAAGTCGATTCCTAAAATATTAGAAACACCAAGAACTAATTTAAAAATAAAACCTTTTAATGCTGATAGAGAATATACTGATAATGGAATGAGAAGGGGATTGTTGTGTGCAGAATGGAATAATTCTACTAATAGGAAAGAAAAAATTGTAGCAATAGGAATTAATCCAAGTATGGCTCACAATGGGAAATCAGATACAACTATAACGAAGCTATGTAGATTTCTTGACATGCATGGATTCAATAATTTAATTATGCTTAATTTGTATGAAGATGTATCATCTGTTCAAGTAAAGGGCTCTAAAGTAGCAACTGATTTTGGTACTAAAAAAGGAATTTTTGATGAGGCTGACATTATACTTATTGTTTGGGGATTTGATGACAAGGAAGATTTGAGAGAATTAAAAAGTAATGCTACAAAAGTATTAGCCGACTATCCCGGCAAACTGTATTGCATAATGAATAACATGGGGAAATATCCTGCACATCCAAGTAGGATGCACTATAATTGGAATATAGTACCTTATGTAAAAAAACATATGGTTAAACATCATAATATGTATGGTTCATCATGTGAAGTTGCTAGTGGAAATAATGACAATGACTTTAAAATCTATTGTCATAAAGAACATAGAATATGTATCCCGAAAAAATGTAATAAATGCCAATTCTTTGGTGGGAGTGAATCGGGATTTGGTATATGTTGTGATTGGGAAGAATCCTACGATGCTGTGAGTGGCGATGAGCATACTGTTCAGCATGATGAGGCTTATATGGAGTTTCAAAGAGTAGAAAATCCAGATTTATATAAGAAAATGCAGAAAATGATTGAAGATGGAGAGTTAGATTTGTGTAAGGTCTGGCAGGATTTAGACTAATATTTCAAGGAGGTTTCATCATGGCTAAAAAGGTTTTGATTTTATCAGGTAGTCCTCGTAAAAATGGCAACTCTGATTTATTGTGCAATGAATTTATGCGTGGTGCTTTGGAAAGCGGCAACGAGGTTACTAAAATCCGAGTCGTTGAAAAGAAGATTGCTCCTTGTATGGGCTGTTACTACTGCACGAAAAATAATGGTGCTTGTGCGATTAAGGATGATATGGCAGAGGTGCTACAAGCTATCATTGATACTGACGTAATTGTCTTGGCAAGTCCTGTGTACTTCTACTCAATTTCTTCCCAGTTGAAGGCGCTTATTGACAGAACCGTTGCTCGCTGGCTTGAGGTTAAGGATAAAGAATTTTACTACATCGCTACTTGCGCAGAGGCAGAAGTTGAAGCTGCAGAAACTACTTTTGCTTGCTTCCGCGGTTATGCAGACTGCGTGGAAGGAGCTGTGGAAAAAGGGACAATTGCCGGAATTGGTGTTTATGAACTGGGTGAAGTTAAGGATACTGAATATATGAAGCTTGCCTACGAAATGGGTAAGGGTGTGTAAATTTAAAAATAACATTGTAAATTATGAAGTTATTAAATCCAGATGATTGAGGTTGGCTGTTGCGGCTATCAAGTGATTGTTTCACGTGAAACATTTTCAGTAGGGGGACATGCTCTTAGAAAAAATTTAATATTTATTTTTAGGGAACAATCCTGAATTATAAAATAATAGGTTGATTATAAAAAGCGTATGGCGAAGTTGAGTGAATCAAAATCGTCATACGCTTTTTTGCCATAATTTTGTTTTAGTGTGGATTGTATCTTGTCGTACAAGTAAGTGTGGTTCATAACATTGTCTCCTTAGTTTTAGTAAGTTTATTATAAGTGAGCTTATGCGACAATAATGGCGCATCTTTCTGTTGAGTGCGAGCCTGCATATTGCTATAATAAATTCAAGAGGTGAGATGAATGTACACTGCACAACCGAAGAATATGTTGATTATGAACATCTTGGAAATTTTAAAGAAGCACTCCGATGAGAACCATCGTTTGAATCAAAAAGATATTATTGATTTGCTTGAAAGCGAATATCAAATGACCGTTGACCGCAAGGCGATTAAACGCAATTTGATGAACTTGATAGATTTTGGTTATAACCTTGAATATAAAGAAACCAACCGTACCAATAAAAAGGGTGAACAGGAAGTTCTTTACAGTGATTGGTATTTGGAACGTGATTTTACTGATGCGGAACTACGCTTGTTGATTGACAGCTTGCTTTTTTCTAAACACATACCTTACAGTCAATGCAAGGAGCTGATTGGCAAGCTTACCGCTCTTTCCAGTAAATATTTTGAGGCAAAGGTAAAACACATTCGCACTTTGCCGGAGAAGATGCCCAACAACAAGCAAATTTTTTATAACATTGAAATTTTAGACGAGGCTATCAGCAAAGGGAAACAGGTTGAGTTTCAGTATAATGATTTTGGCATTGATAAAAAACTTCATCCACGTATGGATGCAGACGAGGTGAGAAAGTATATCGTTAATCCGTACCAAATGGCGGCGACTAACGGACGTTATTATTTGATTGCTAATTACGATAAATATTCTAATATCTCACATTACCGTGTTGATAGAATTTCCGAAATCAAAATATTGGATGAGCCTGTTAAAAAGCAACGTGAGCTTTCCGAAAGTATTAACTTGCCTAAGCACATGGCAGAACATATTTATATGTTCAGTGGTGAAAGTGAAAGGGTTACGATGCGTATTGACAAACACCTTGTTGCTGATGTGATTGATTGGTTTGGTAAGGACGTAATGTTCTATGATGAAACAGAAGATAGTGTAATGGTAAGCGTTATGGTAAATTTGCGTGCAATGCGTTATTGGGCAATGCAGTATGTAAATTATGTAGAAGTACTTAAACCTACAAAACTGCGTGAGCAAATTAAAAATGATTTGCTAGCGGCAGTAGGGAAGTATGGGGATGAGTAATGATTGAACTTTATGGGAGGTAAGATTATGAATTGCGATTTTAGTAACATGAAAAGTAAAGCAAGAAAACTTTATGCAAAGATGTGGGGTGGAACAGAGTTTTGTTCTGATGATTTTATAACTAATAAAAATTGGACTGGAGAAGAAACAAATTCTTCTTTTTATATCAATACACCACTTGTTGTTGAACTTTTTAAAGGTATTATACCTAAGCTTGCTGAGGAAATAGCAATGAAGTTTGATATAGGATTGGAGCAAGAGAGTGATAAAAACTTATTCAAAGAAAAGTTTAAACAAGCTTGCAGTGGCTCTGGGCAAGAAGCTTTGAAAATTACTACTATGCATTCCTCTTCGTTGTGTGCATTGTTATTTTTTTACAATGTTAGCGAAGATAATGTGTTGGAGTTAGAATTAGGGAATGGTGAGTTCAAAAAGACTTATGTTTTCAATCAATCTTTTTTTGAATTTCAAAATGTAGTAATTAAAGGTCGTCAACCATCTAATATGGACGTGGTACTTGTTGGTTACGAGAAAGAAGATGAGTCTAAACAAGTGGTTTTATTCTTGGAATCCAAGTTCTCTGAATATTATGCTGAACCCAAAGCCAAAATGGATATTGCCGACTCTTATCTGGAAAATCAATATGGGAAAGTTATTTATAATAAGCTACAAGAAATTGGTTATAAGATAGATGACAGCATAGCTCCTGAAAACAAGTTTAGATTGTTAGCACCTGTTGCTACTTATATGGACGGAATCAAGCAAATGATTTCTCACTACATTGGAGTTCGAAATTTGCTTTCTGGAGAAGTTGTTAAGAAGCGTGCTTGTGAAGAACATAAGGATGTTGTAAAGGTTACTGAAAATGATGCGACTATTCTTCTGGGTTCAATTATTTTTGATGACTTGTTTGAAAAAGTTGAAGATAAAAAGAAATACTACGGTGCTTATGAAGAAGCCCATACAAAACTTGCTAAAGTTCTTAACAAAGTTTCAAAGGGTGTTGAGAGTGTTGCTGGTACTGATAGACTGACAGTTTTAGAAGTACCTTTGACCTATAGTGGAATATTCGACAAAGAAAAAATTGGTGAATCTGAAAAAGGCTTCCAACTTGATAAAAAAGTCAAAGATTATTATTTTGGCAATAATAAAGAGACAACCCCTGTCACTCCTGAGTGATAAGATTAGATCATAATAAAACTAAATACTGACACTTCCTTTTGATGCAAATATTTTTAGACGATGTTAGGAAAATTAATCTTTTTCTTCTCCTTTGGAGATTAGTTTATCCATTTTTACATTGTTGTAATTATTGTTGTTTTGAAAGGAAGTGTTTTTGTTTTGAACGCTAAAAAAGTGAATATTGCTTGTGTGACGAAGTGGGATTGGGTGTCAACGTTCAGTCCCGATGGCTATGCACTTGTCAATTGTGGTTACGAGCCTGCGAATGATGAGGATATGGCATTTGAGGTTATCCCAAGTGGAGGAAAGTTTGGGGTGATTGACCAAAAGTTTAATGTGATAGTGCCGGTTGAGTATGATTACATTGAATGGAGTGGTTGTTTTAACATTGCTAAATGTGGTAGTAAATATTGTAATGTCAGTGCGAATGCGCATTGGGGAAGAAAGTGTAGCCTCAACGAGAATGTACTGTCGTCGGGGAACGCATGGTTCATCGTCGAAAAGGGCGGGGAGTACGGCGTTGTTGATGGTAAGGGTAATGTAATAATTCCTTTGGCTTGCGGAGGACTAGGTGTGCTTAGCAGAGAGTGTATTCTTCGCAAAGGAAATACTACGCTCTATTCAAAGGGCAAAGCAATCCCGTTGGACAAGGTATATGTCTGCGCTTCAATGTATGATGAGCGGGTCTACTTAATTGTTCAAAAGAGTAGGCAGTACGCGGTTATCAGAGATGATGGTACCTTTGCCAGTGACTTCAAGTTTTCCTTTGAGCAGGCAAAGCGATTCGTTGACATGCAGTTTGACGGGCGTACAATCATTGGGAAGATGGTGTGAGGTTCTGTGTAAGAAGAAAAGCTCCGCAAAATCGCGGAGCTTTTTGCATAATTAATATATGCTGCTACGGTTTAATATCAATTTGTGCGGCAACGCCTACGCCTTGTACGTAGTTAATATAAACAGATCTAAAAAGTAGAATTTTGGTATGCTCGTGATTTAATGAAGTTGTTGGGGTATGAACGCTGGGAGAACTTTGAAAAAACTATTTGTCGAGCAATGGATTCTTGTGAAACTGGCGGAGTGGAGGTAGGTAACTATTTTCGTGAGGTCACGAAATTGGTAGAAATTGGTAGAAATTGGTAGAAATTGGTAGTGGTGCACGCAGAAACGTTAGAGATTATACGCTTTTTGTCATATAAGCTCACTCTTTCTTAAATTGTTTTGGTTAGTACCATTATGGCTTATTTTATCAATGATGATGTACCAAAACAGTACATCGTTTTTTCGGAGGATTAAGTAACGTAACTTTGTAGTAGTATTCTAATTTCAGAGTACGCTTTCAGAAACTGGAACGGGTAGCTGATATGTAGGATTTAAAAGTAAGTTCTCAATAATGTCCGCTTTGCTTGGAAGGTAAAGAACGTCTTTGCAGAATTCTATCACCCATTTGTCCTTTGATATGAGCGTATCGGAAGGAGGGGGATTGTTGAGGAAGCGCTTTCCTTTTCGCACGTTATTCATAAGTTTAAATGCAGTATGTTCGCTACAACCATGCTCAAGGAAATATTGATAGAGATCTTCACGACAAGCAATTAGTTCTGATAGTTTGTAGTTTAATGTGTTTACTAAAGCTTTTAGTTTTGCATCGCTGGTGTAGCTTGAACGCAAGATTCCCAAGTAAGAAATGACATCCGCAAAAGAGTTAATGCTTATTTTCAAATCGGGCGTAGTAATAAGAGCGTGGTTACGAGCTATTTCTAGAAAAGCATCTGTATTTAGATATTCTGTGGGTGATTGTTCTAATTCTGTTTGCGGAAGATTAAATTGTAGAATTATATTTCCTGCTTCTACATTGCGATATCTACTGGTGTTGTGGCTAGATTGATATTCAATAATATCTATTCCTGTTTTATTTAAAACTTCAAGTGTGTTTTCATACATTGTGGGATTTATGGAAACATGAAAAAATTGTTCTTGGTCGCATGATAAGTGCGCCTGCCAAGGAATGTTAAACCCGTCAGTAAGCATAATTGCACCATCAGTTTTACAATGTTTTTCTTTTCTTAAATCTATACCACACTTGCTTGTGTTGTCCCAAATCACCGAATGACAATGGGGGCAATAGTAGTGGGGTGGTAAAGGATTAATTCTGGTGATTCCTAGAAGATAGAGAATAAAGCTTGCATTACCTGAATTTTTTACCCTATAGGGAATATTCATTTGCTTTAATCTTTCTGTAAGTTCATAAAGGAAGCCAATCGTGAAATACATATTTGCACATTGCATCCAAGCTAATTCTTCCTTAACACGATTTAATATCAATGTGTCAGGTTTTTTGCCATAGTTTTGTTTTAGTGTGGATTGTATGTTGTAGTACAGGTAAGTGTGGTTCATAACATTGTCTCCTTAGTTTTAGTAAGTTTATTATAGATGAGTGCGTGCGATAATAATGGCGCATCCTTCTGTTGAACGCAAGCTTGTGTATTGCTATAATAAATTCAAGAGGTGAGATGAGTGTACACTGCACAACCGAAGAATATGCTAGTTATGAACATCTTGGAAATTTTAAAGAAGCACTCTGACGCAGAGCTTCGCTTGTTAATTGACAGCTTGCTTTTTTTCAAAACACCTACCTTACAGTCAATGCACGGAAGATGAAGTAACCGTAAGTGTTGTAGTGAACTTGCAAGCAATGCGTTATTGGGCGATGCAGTACGCAAGATTTGTGGAAGTGCTGAAGCCTGCGAAGCTTCGTGAGTGGATTAGAGAGGATTTGCAGGGTGCGGTGGAGAAGTATGGAGAGTAACTTTTAAGTTTAGAAAGGGTGGGATGTTATGGAAAGAACTTTGATAGAAGCATATAAACAAATTTTTAAATTTAAATCTAAGAATAATGAACCGTCTTGGGCTGTTCATAAGGAATTGGAAGGACATACGCATGAGTTAGTCCATTGTTCTATACCTTTTGTTGGTAAAAATTATGCCAAGCAAAAAGTTAAGATTTTATTGTATGCTAGCTCAGAAAATTTAGCTAATTATGGGGACAAAGAAAAATTATATCGTGATGAACTCGCTGTTAATAGACATAGACACTATTACAATGAATCAGTATTAAAGGCAGATAGGTTTTTCCCTGATGTACATATAGCACCAATTAGTGATGGTAGCTTATTGACTGTTGCGTTATATATCTGTACAAAGTTAGTAAAAGTGGGTGCCGTTACGCCTAAAGAATTCTTGGAAATTATTGCATTCGGGAATTATTCTAAATACTCTGAGGTAAAAATTAATGGGGAAGGGGAGAAGAACATAGATCCTGCTAGGGATGCTCGTAAATTAGAAGCATCGCATGAATATATTAGGAAAGATATCGAAGTCTTAAAACCTGATTACATCATAATGTTTAGTAGCATCTATAATACTGATCGCAAATTTATAAATAGTGTTAAAAGAAATGCTCAAATTATAGATATTTACCAAATTAATGCTAGGACTATAAACACAACTATTAATATAAAAGATGAAAAATATACTGTTGATAAAAACAATATTGAAAAACATCTGGGGAAATTGGAAGAAATAATAAAATGTTGGTATAAAGAAATAAATGACAAAAAAATTAGTGGAGATATAAAGAAAAACTATTTAAGTGTATTTCCGTATATTGATGATGTTTTGAGAGAAAAAGGTATTTTAGGTTGATAAGCAATTTTAAGAGCACTGCTCCCTGTCATTAGGAGAAGCAGTGCTTCTCTTTTACTCACTCCAAAACATTTTTGAATATGACTTGCCATGTGGCGAAACAATCACTGCTCCAATACATTTACTGCTAAATAAAGAAGCAACTTTAACTAACTTTTCAGTTGTTAATAGTAGATATGCCTGTTCAAAGGAATTGACTACATTGCTAAAGAAGACAGGCTTGTTGGATGGTATCTGCTCGATTTGTTTTATCTCACAACATTTAATAATTCCCACATCATTATTGGTGCCTTCCCTATAAGCGTGTAATATTTCCAAAACCTCGCTTTCGTCAAAATCAACTATCGCACCATAAGCGGATTGGGAGATTAAAACATAAAGATATTCCAAACAACTTGCTTCATCTGCAAAGGCAAGCATTATGGGCGGGTGGAAGTAGTCGATAACTCGCGAAAGGTTTTCTTTAGTGCAGTTGTAACAAAGCAGTTTATCTACTACTTCTTCTGTCTGCGAAAACTTGTCTGGTCTATTTGCGTCTATGATGGTGTAACGGACAGTTTGAGTTTGGGAAGTCATGTGTGGAGAACACTCATAAGTTAAAATATCTCGTGGCAAGCCTCTGTTATAGAGCAGTTCTCTAAAATTACTTGTTGGCTCATCAAAATAAAAATATGCTTCTTGCGGTGGTAATGCCATGGTGTTCACTCCTTTGGTGTTTTGGTTATAATTTTATTTTACTGCCTTGCGTGGGCTAAATAGAGTCCATTGTTTCACGTGAAACATTTTCAGTAGGGGGACATGGTCTTAGAAAAAATTTAATATTTATTTTTAGGGAACAAGGTAACTAACGCTTACGCGTTACTTAGATTAAAAACTATACTAAGGAATAAGGTAGCAAAGCTACGCTTTGCTTGATTCTGGCAGAAGAAAAAACGAGAGGAAAGGGAAAAAGAAAATTATATAAAAGAAAAAGGCAAAGGAGAGCAAAAAAGAAGACTCACTATATAAGTGACATGTTTTAGGGTCAAGTGGCTCACTTTTTCTAAAAAAAATTTTTCTTTTAAACTTTTTTCAAAAAAGTGTTGACAAAGCTTTTTGAATGCAATATAATAAACATCGTTCCGAACAACGGAATGACCTGCGGGAATAGCTCAGTGGTAGAGCACCTCCTTGCCAAGGAGGGGGTCGCGAGTTCGAGCCTCGTTTCCCGCTCCACTTAAAAATTTAGCCCTCTGGAGTTTCCAGAGGGCTTTTTGGTATTGTCAACAAAGCTTCTTTATGATATGATACTATGAGCGATTTATGTCAGCAGATTGCTGTAGGAAGGCTGGCACACTAATCCGATTATATTATTTTTTATTACCCATATAAATTTAAGGGAGGATTTTATTCATGAACGTAACCGTTGAAAGAGTAGGAAATGAAGCAACTTTGAAAATCACTGCTGAAGCAGCAGTTGTAAATAATGGCTTTAAACAAGCTGTTCAAAAAATTGCTCAAAACGTAAATATCCCGGGCTTCCGTAAAGGCAAAGCTCCCCGTAACATTATCGAAATGCATTATGGCAAAGATGCTGTAAAACAAGAAGCTTTCGAATTGGTAGCTAACAAAGTTTACAGCGAAGCTTTGGAACTGCAAAAACTTATTCCTGTTGATGACCCGAAAGTAGAAACCTCCGTATTCGAAGAAGGCAAAGACATGGAATTGGTTATCAAAGTTACTTTGAAACCGGAACCGGAATTGGGCGAATACAAAGGCTTGCACGTTGAAAAACAAGAAGCTGTTGTAACCGAAGAAGATTTGGACGCTGCTGTAAACGACCTGCGTAACCGCAATGCTAAAATGGTAGCTGCAGAAGAAGGCGCTGTAATTGAGAAAGGCGACTTCGCAATTATCGACTTTGCCGGCACTGTTGACGGCGAAGCTTTCAGCGGTGGCGAAGGCAAAGGCTATCCCTTGGAAGTTGGCTCCAACTCCTTCATCCCCGGCTTCGAAGACCAATTGGTTGGCTTGTCCAAAGGTGATTCCACTGACGTAGAAGTAACCTTCCCGACCGAATACTTCGTTGCTGAATTGGCTGGCAAAGAAGCTATCTTCAAAGTAAACATCCAAGACGTTAAACGTAAAGTGTTGCCGGAAATGACCGATGAATACGTTGCAGCTAACAGCGATTTCAAAACCGTTGAAGAACTGCGCGCTAACTATAAAGAACGTATGCAAGCAGCTGCAGAAGAACAAGCTAAAGTTGCTTACGAACGCGCTTTGGTTGACCTGGCAGTAGCTAACGCTACCTTCGAAGTTCCTGCAATCATGATCGAAGACCGCATTACCCAAATGGTTGACGAAATGAAAATGAGCCTTGAAGCTCGCAAAATGTCTATGGAAATGTACATGCAATACACTGGCCAAGACATGGATAAAATCCGCGAAAACCAACGCCCCACTGCAGAAGAAAACGTTAAAACCGACCTGGTACTTGATGCAATCGCAAAAGCTGAAAACATCCAAGTAGATATGGCTGACGTTGATGCAGAAATCGCTGCTATCGCTAACCAACACGGCGCTAAAGTTGAAGATGTAAAACAAATCATCAAAAACAACGGCACCATGGGTCTCTTGCTGGCAAACATCCTGCGCCGCAAAGCTGCTCATGTTGTAATTGACAGCGCTCAATAATTTTTAAAATAGTTATAGAATTCTCCCTTCCGTCAGCGCTAGGCACTGGCGGGAGAGGGTAATGAAAGGGAGTGACAATAATGAACTATGTCCCTATCGTTGTGGAACAATCCAGTCGTGGTGAACGTTCCTATGATATTTACTCTCGTCTGCTCAAAGACAGAATCGTTTTCGTAACAGGACCCATCGATGACAGCATGGCGAATGTTGTCATTGCTCAATTGCTCTTTTTGGAATCTGAGGATCCCGATAAAGACATTCATCTGTACATCAATAGCCCCGGTGGCAGTGTAAGTGCCGGTATGGCTATTTATGACACTATGCAATACATTAAGCCTGATGTTTCTACTATTTGCATGGGTATGGCAGCTTCCATGGCTTCCGTACTGTTGGCAGCAGGTGCGCCGGGTAAACGTTTTGCTCTGCCGTACTCCCGTGTTATGATTCATCAACCCTTGGGCGGTGTTCAAGGTCAAGCTTCTGAAATCGAAATCCACGCTCGCGAAATTTTGCGTGTGCGTGAAGAGATGAACGGCGTATTAGCTAAGCATACCGGTCAAAGCATTGAAAAGGTAGCTGCCGATACTGACCGCGATAATTTCCTTACCAGCCGCGAGGCAGTAGCCTATGGTTTGATTGATAAGGTTTTAGAACGTCACGAAGCTGCAAAATAAGACTACATTTTAAGGAGATAATCTATGAACTCTAATGAGGGGAATAAAAACCTCACTTGCTCCTTCTGCGGGAAGCGTGAAGGGCAGGTACGCAGGCTGATTGCAGGCCGTGGTGTTTATATCTGTGATGAGTGTATCGAGTTTTGCAAGGATATGCTTGACGAGGATAATCAGAAGGCTGCTGCTGAAAGCATGCCCTCTGCAAGCGAGTTGCCCAAGCCTAAAGAAATCAAAGAAATTCTTGATGAGTATGTAGTTGGTCAGGACGAAGCCAAGAAAACCTTGGCAGTTGCCGTTTATAACCATTACAAGCGCATCAATTATGAATTGCATAATCCTGAGGAAGAACGCGGTGTTGAACTGCAAAAGTCTAACATTTTAATGCTTGGCCCTACCGGCAGCGGTAAAACCCTGCTGGCACAAACCTTGGCAAAAATTTTGCAGGTTCCCTTCGCCATGGCAGATGCTACTACTTTAACCGAAGCTGGTTATGTGGGCGAAGACGTGGAGAACATTCTTCTGAAGCTTATTCAAAATGCTGATTACGATGTGGAAGCTGCCCAACGCGGCATTGTCTACATTGATGAAATTGATAAAATCTCCCGTAAATCTGAAAATGTTTCCATCACCCGTGATGTTTCCGGTGAAGGTGTACAGCAAGCCCTCTTAAAGATTTTGGAAGGCACTGTTGCCAGCGTTCCTCCTAAAGGCGGACGCAAGCATCCTCATCAGGAATTTATCTCTATCGATACCACTAATATTCTGTTTATCTGCGGCGGTGCCTTTGCAGGCCTGGAAAACATTATCAATGGGCGTATCGGCAAGAAGAACTTGGGCTTTGGTGCAGACATTCAAAAGAAAGCGGAAGTCAACAACGATGCAATCTTTAGCAAGGTGTTGCCGGAAGATTTGATGAAATTTGGCTTGATTCCTGAATTTGCAGGACGTTTGCCCGTTGTTGTTACCTTGAACTCTTTGGATAAGGAAGCGTTGGTACGCATTTTGTGCGAACCGCGCAATGCTTTGATTAAGCAATACCAGCATTTCCTGGCAATGGATGATGTGGAACTGGAATTTGAAAAGGGCGCTTTGGATGCTATTGCAGAAGAAGCCCTGAAGCGTAACGCAGGTGCTCGTGGCTTGCGTGCCATTATTGAATCCATCATGCGTAACGTTATGTATGAAGTTCCTTCCCGTGATGATGTAACCAGATGCATTGTTACCGAAGATACCGTGCGTCAGCATGCTGAACCACAGATGATTATTGAGTAAAATAATACAAGGGGGAAGGGCTATGCCTTTCTCCCTTATTTCCATATAAAGGAGGGATAGCTTTGACAGAAGAAATTATGACCTTACCGCTGTTGGCATTGCGTGGCATGATGGTTTTCCCGGGAATGATTATCAATCTTGATGTTGGCAGGGAAAAATCCATTGCTGCGGTGGAAGCTGCCATGGAAGGCAATCGTCGCTTGCTTTTGGTTACTCAAAAGGATGCGGCAATGACTGACGTACAGCCTGAGGATTTATATAAATTTGGCTCCTTAGCCGAAGTTAAGCAGCTTTTGAAATTGCCTAATGGTGCTATCCGCATTTTGGTAGAAGGCTTGGAGCGTGTGGAATACCTTTCCATTACCGATTCCGCAACTGAAAAGGTTTATTTTACCGGTCATGCCCAAGTGCTTACTCCTGTTTTGGGCTATGCCATTGAAGTAGAAGCACTGCGCCGTATGCTCATTGAAGCCTTTGAGCAATGGGTGCTGGTAACTAAAAAGGTAAACAGCGAGGTGCTGCAGGCATTAAAAGGCCAGCCGGATCCCGGTCGTGTTGCCGATATGATTGCCGGCTATTTGGCAGTATCCATGGAAGAAAAGCAAGTGCTTTTGGAGCTGGCAAATGTTCAGGCGCGTATGCACAAGCTGTACGAGCTTTTAAGCAAGGAGCTGGAGATTGCAGGCCTTGAAAAAAATATCGCTCAAGAGGTGCGTAAGCAGATTGAGCGCAATCAAAAGGAATATTATCTGCGCGAACAGATTAAAGCCATCAACAAGGAGCTTGGGGAAGGCGACGAGCTGAAAGCGGAGATTGAAGAATATAAAAAGCAGATGGCAGCCTTGGAGATGCCGGAAAACGTTGTTGCTAAAGTTGAAAAGGAATTGGACAGACTTTACAAGATGCCCCCTATGATGGCAGAAGGCGCAGTAATCCGCAATTATTTGGATGCGCTTTTAGCATTGCCCTGGGGTAAGTTTAACCAAGACAATTTCGACTTGAAGCGTGCAGAAGAAGTGCTGGAAAAGGACCACTACGGTTTGAAGAAGGTTAAGGAGCGCATTTTAGAATTTTTAGCAGTGCGCGCTCTGACCCAAGATACCAAGGGCCCCATCCTGTGCCTGGTAGGACCTCCCGGCGTGGGCAAGACCTCTTTGGCACACAGCATTGCCGAAGCTATTGGCCGCAAGTACACACGCATTTCTTTGGGCGGTATTCGTGACGAGGCAGAAATTCGCGGTCATCGCCGTACCTACATTGGCGCTATGCCCGGCAGAATCATTCACGGTATGCAAACCTGTGGCTGTATGAACCCGGTGTTCCTGCTGGACGAAGTGGATAAAATGGCTTCTGACTTCCGCGGCGACCCTGCTTCCGCACTTTTAGAAGCACTTGACCCGGAACAGAACCACGCTTTTAGCGACCACTTTATCGAATTCCCCTTTGACCTTTCCAATGTCTTCTGGATTGTAACTGCTAACACTATGGAGACTATTCCTCCTGCACTTTTGGACAGAATGGAGGTTATCCAGCTTTCCAGCTACACTGAGGATGAAAAGGTAAAGATTGCGGAGCTGCACCTTTTGCCGAAAGAACGCAAGGCTCACGGCTTGGAAAAACGTAAGGTTTCTGTTAGCGAAAAGGCATTGCGCCGCATCATCCGCGATTATACCCGCGAAGCAGGCGTGCGTAATTTAGAGCGCAAGATTGCAGGCGTGTGCCGCAAGATTGCTCATAAGATTGTTACCGGCAATAGTAAATCTGCCAAGGTAACAGAAAAGAATTTAGAAAAATACTTAGGCCCTGTAATTTACTTGGAAGATGATATTACCATCAAATCCGAAGTGGGCATTTGCACCGGCTTGGCGTGGACTGCCGTTGGCGGTGAGCTGTTGAAGGTGGAGGTGCTGGTTTACAAGGGCAAGGGAAGCTTAACCCTGACTGGCCAGCTGGGTGACGTGATGAAGGAATCTGCACAGGCAGGCTACACCTACATTCGCAGTCGCGCTGCAGATTTAGGCTTGGATGAAAGCTTCTACGAAACTGAGGACATTCATATTCACTTGCCGGAAGGCGCTATTCCCAAGGATGGTCCTTCTGCAGGCATTACTATGGTAACGGCAATGGTTTCTGCTCTGACAGGGCGCAAGGTAAAAGCCGGTATTGCTATGACCGGCGAGATTACTCTTAGCGGCAGGGTGCTTCCCGTTGGCGGCATTAAGGAGAAGATGCTGGCTGCCCATCGCTACGGCGTGAAGACCATTCTTCTGCCCCAACGCAATATGCAGGATTTGGAAGAAATCCCGGAAAACGTGCGTGCTGAAATGAAGTTTATTCCTGTGAAGCACATGGACGAGGTTTTGAAACTGGCACTGGAGGATAGGCATGACAAATAAAGGCTCTTGGGATATTATCCATTCTAAATTTATTGCTTCTGCTGTTCGTCCAGAGCAGTACCCTCATCCGGATTTAACAGAGGTGGCGTTCATCGGACGCAGTAATGTGGGCAAATCTTCTTTGATAAATTCTTTGTGCCGTCGTAATGGCTTGGCGCGTGTAAGCGCTACTCCCGGCAAAACTCAAACTATTAACTTCTATGATTTGGAAGCTAAACGTACTTTGGAAGATGAATCCGTAGAACGTCAAGAATTTTACCTGGTAGACCTGCCCGGCTATGGCTTTGCCCGTACAGGCAAGGCTAACCGCGACCAATGGAGCGGCTTCATTGCCAAATATCTTTCCGGCAGCGATAACCTTGCCATGGTTTGCCAGCTGATTGATATCCGCCACAAGCCTTTGGAAAGCGATATGGAATGTTACCACTGGCTGAAAAGCTGTGGCCTGATGGTGCAGGTAATCCTGACAAAATCTGACAAGCTTTCCAAGAACGCTGCCATGAGCCAAAAGGCTTTGTTCCGTCGTGAGTTAGGTTTAAGTGATGACCAGATTATGGTGTATTCTTCTTCTAATCACACTATGCGTGGCGAGCTTATTGAGCGCGTCATGGCTGCGGTAAATAATTATATTTGATATCTAAGGGATGATGTAAATGTTGGATAGGCTTTTGCTTTTCATAACTGCAGGCTGTTTAGGTACAATGCTAATGAAAATGCACATACCCATTCCCTTTATGCTGGGCGGTATGGTAACGGCAATCTTCTACAAAACCTTTGCTAAGGATAGGGCTGTTGCCTGGCCTCGCCTGTGGCGGGATTTTGGTTTGATGATTGCAGGCTATGGCATTGGCGTAAACTTTAATACCGATGCCTGGAACAATTTTATGAACGAGCTGCTTGGTGTTACGGAAGCTACCGCCATCGCCCTTGGGGCAAGCATTATCATTGCCATTGTTACTTCCAAGATTACCAAGGAGGATTTACAAAGCTGCATTATGGGTATGCTTCCCGGTGGCATGACTATGTCCCTGCTCATGGCAGAAGAGGACAAGCGGGTTAACCCCAACGTAGTCATGGTAATGCAGGTGCTGCGCTTGTTCGGGGTAATTGTTTCCGTACCGTTTTTGACGGTGTGGCTGTTGGATGCCAAGGTTATTCACAGTCCTTTGGCTATGCATGCAGGTGCAGTGGGCTATCACTGGGCAATTTTTATACCCTTGACGGTTTTGGGCAGTGTAATTGCAACCAAGCTGAAAATGCCTACCCCCGTACTCTTGGGCTCCATTCTGATGACCACCATCTTCAACATCTTTGTTGGCAGCGTGCAGCCTGTTCCCGGCTTGCTCATGTCTCCTGCCCAATTAAGCATTGGCCTTTACATGGGGATGATTATGGACGCCAATCGCATTGCCAAAACAAGGAATGTTATTCCCTTTGTTTTAGGTGGTACTGCTATTTTGGTAATCATCAGCATTGGTGTAGCGTATGTACTTTCTGACCGTTACGGCTTTAGCCTGATTACTGCCTTCCTGGCAATGGCTCCCGGTGGCATTGCAGAGATGGCTCTGGCTGGGTTAAGCATGGGTGAGGACGTTGCTACAATTTTAGCCTATCAGCTTGTAAGATTGCTTGCCATCAACATTTTAGTTCCCCCTGTTTTAGAAATTTTCTTCCGTGATAAAAAAGCCATAAGGTGAAACTTAGAGCGCTTCTTCGATAAGAAGGAGCGCCTTTTTTACGCCTGTAACGCCCTTGGAAAGCGGGTTATGGTCTTTAAAAATTAGTAAGAATAGTTCTCATAAAGAATTTTGATAAAAATATATTAAAAGTGTATTGACAGTCTTAATAAGATTTAGTACAATTAGCGTAACAAATCAATATTTCGTATAGAAAGCTTATTTGGTGCAAATCCAAAGTGGTCCCGCCGCTGTGACAGGCTTGCCTGAAGCCAGCAGAGCTTTTTATATAGCATTTGCTTACCTGCGAGCGACGGGAAAGATGTTTTCAAAGAAAGTTCTGTTTATGTGAGAGTGGCAGAATTTTTACTGTTGCATTAAACCCGTTTCACGCTTGCCGAAACGGGTTTTTAGTTTTCCATCCACGCGGGTCGAAATATTGGTTTCCTTTTTGACAGTACATAAGCAAACGGGACATTTGCTTACGCATAGATTAGTGCTGTTCTGATAGAATTACGTTTTCTACTTATCCTTCTCCTCTCTCTAACCACAGCCTTGTTGTAGGGGTGCAGCAGGGCAAATAAAAAAGCCACCGCCTAAACGGTGGCTTTTTTATTTTAAGGCATCAGTTGCCTTTCTTTTTGTGTTCTTCCAGCTGGAACTTCATCCATTCAACCATTGCCAGCTTGCCAAATTCATGCCAGGTTGCGCAATCGGAATTTTTGGCAACGTATTCGTTCCATTTGTCTTGGTTTACCTGTTCAACCTCTAAAAGGTTCATGATACCAAAACCGCTGCGCCAAATCATATCGTCCATGGAAGTCCATTTGCTATTTTCTTCCAAGAATTTGGGATTGAACAGCTCCGGGAAGCTAACCTTGTTCAAAATTTTAGCTAGCTCTTCGTCTTGGGTAAACAGGTTCAAATAATATTTAAAGGTTTTATCGAGTTTTGCTGCGTCCATAATCTGCCTCCTAAAAAACTATACAAGCATATTCTAACATAAAAGCTGTCACATTGCTAACAAATTGCAAAATGTTTTCCCAAGCTTTCCCGTTCGCAAATCTTTTGATTGAAATCGGCAATATAGTATAGTAGAATGATTATATATGAGGAAAGGTTGTGAGTTGTATGAAAATCTCTACTAAAGGTCGCTATGCACTTCGTTTAATGCTGGATTTAGCAGTAAATCATACAGGGAACTTCATTCCCCTGAAGGCTGTCGCTCAACGACAGGATATTTCTGATAAATATTTGGAACAAATCATTCACCAGCTCAGCAAAAGTGGTTTAGTGCAAAGTGCCCGCGGTGCCCAAGGCGGTTATCGTTTGACAAGAGCTCCCGAAGAATACACTGCAGGGGAAATCCTGCGTTTGGTAGAAGGCAGCCTTGTTCCTGTGGCTTGCTTGGAATGCGGTGCTCACTGTGACCATGTTGATGAGTGCATGACCATTGATATGTATCGTAAAATGCAAAAATCCATTGACGACGTAGTTGATAACACTACCTTAGTTGATTTGATTAAGAACCACGAAGCCAAGATGGCTGCTAAAAAATGACATATTTTACTTACCAAAATTTTGCTTACGGATGTATAAAAATTCTTGACAGTAAAAGTTGGCAGGTGTACAATCTCCTTAAATCATATGATTAAAGTATGTTTTAAGGAGATGACTTTATATGGCTAAAATTGCTCAACGTTTAACTGATTTGATTGGTAATACTCCTTTGCTCGCCCTTAATAATTACGGCAGCGCTTTGCAGTTACCTGCGAATGTTTTTGCAAAGCTGGAATATTTTAATCCTGCGGGGAGCACTAAGGACAGAATTGCTTTTGCCATGATTGAAGCGGCAGAAGCACAAGGTTTGTTAAAGCCTGGCAGTGTCATCATTGAACCTACAAGCGGTAATACGGGTATTGGTCTTGCCAGCGTAGCTGCTGCCAAAGGTTATCGTGCTATTTTGACAATGCCCGACACCATGAGCCTGGAACGTCGTAATCTGTTGAAAGCATACGGCGCAGAGCTGGTGCTTACTCCCGGTGCTCAAGGTATGAAGGGCGCTATCGACAAGGCTGTAGAGCTGGCACAGGAAATTGATGGGGCTTTTATTCCCAGCCAATTTGATAACCCGGCAAACCCGAAGATGCATTATAACACTACTGGCCCGGAAATCTGGAAGGATACCGAAGGCAAGGTGGATGTTTTCGTTGCTGGCGTTGGTACTGGCGGTACTGTTTCCGGCGTAGGTAAATATTTGAAAGAACAAAATCCTGATATAAAAGTTTTTGCAGTGGAACCCGACGTTTCTCCTATTTTAAATGGTGGTAAACCGGGTCCCCACAAAATTCAAGGTATTGGTGCCAACTTTATTCCTAAAAACTTTGATGCTACCGTTGTAGACAAGGTACTGGACATCAATGCTGATGATGCTTTAAAAACAAGCCGCCTTTTGGCAAAACATGAAGGCTTGTTAGTGGGCATTTCTTCCGGCGCAGCTGCCTACGCGGCAACACTTTTGGCGCAGCTGCCGGAATTCAAGGGTAAGAACATAGTTGTACTGTTACCCGATACTGGCGAGCGCTATTTGACTACGCCGGGCTTCATAGATTAAATTTGTTTGGAGGAAGGTTTATGACTTTAACACGCGAGGCTGCTTGGCAGTTGTTGACAGAATATAATAAGGAGGCTTTTCATCTGCGTCATGCTTTAACCGTAGAAGGCATTATGCGTTATTTCGCTAATGAGCTTGGCTATGCTGACGAAGCAGATTTCTGGGCACAGGTAGGCTTGCTCCACGACTTGGATTTTGAACTTTATCCTACGGAGCACTGCGTTAAATCTCAAGAAATCATGCGAGAAAAAGGTTTGGAAGAGCGCCTTATCCGTGCAACTGCAAGTCATGGCTACGGCTTGGCGCAGGATGACATCGCGCCGGAGCACCAAATGGAAAAGGTACTCTTTGCCATTGACGAGCTGAGCGGCTTAATTGGTGCGGCAGCAATTATGCGTCCCTCCAAAAGTGTTATGGACCTGGAACTGAAATCCGTTAAGAAAAAATTTAAGGATAAAAAGTTCGCTGCAGGCTGCAGCCGTGAGGTAATTACCCTTGGGGCAGAGCGCCTTGGCTGGACTGTGGACGAGCTGATTGAAAAAACTATTTTGGCAATGCGTGTGGATGAGGAAGCCATTAGCCAGGCATGCGCAGAGCTAGGGCAAATTAAAATGAAGAAAAAAGTTTTAGTCGCCATGAGCGGCGGTGTTGACAGTAGTACCACTGCCGTATTTTTGCAGGAGCAGGGTTACGAGGCTGTTGGCGCTACAGTAAAGATGTTTGGTAATAGGGAAGTAGGCATCAACGAACCTGATGTTCCCAAGCAGGACGTGGCAGATGCCAAAGCAGTTGCTGAAAAGCTGGGCATGGAGCATCACGTCTTGGATTTTAGTGCCTGCTTCAAAAAATGCGTTATCAACCATTTTGTAAATGAATATAAAAGCGGGCGTACGCCTAACCCCTGTGTGGACTGCAACAAGCATATCAAGTTTGGCAAGCTGTTCGAGGCGGCGCAGGCTTTGGGATGTGAATACATGGCGACGGGGCACTACGCACGTATTGAGTACGACGAAGCTAAAAACCGTTGGCTTCTCGCTCGCGGTGATGATGCCTCTAAGGACCAAAGCTATATGCTTTTTAACATGACCCAAGACCAATTGGCGCATACCCTGCTTCCGCTGGCAAGCCTTACCAAGGCAGAGATTCGCGCTAAGGCAGAGGCAACAGGCCTGGCTGTAGCTCGCAAGTCCGATAGTCAGGACATCTGCTTTGTTCCGGATGGTGACTACGCAGCAGTTATTGCCCGCTTGGGAGTGAAGAGCAAGCCCGGCAAGTTCGTTCATTTAGACGGCACTGTTTTAGGACAGCACAAGGGGCAGCTGCATTATACCATTGGTCAGCGTAAGGGCTTGGGCATTTCCTACGAGTACCCCCTGTACGTAATCCGCAAGGACATTGCTACCAATACTGTGGTGCTTGGTCCTAACGACGCACTTTTCGCCAAGGAGCTGTGGGCGAGCAATGTAAACTTCATCACCATTGATGAATTGAAGGAGCCCCTGCACGTTACGGCGAAGGCGCGTTACAGAATGAAGGATGTTCCTGCTACCATCGAGCCTGCAGAAGATGGTTTGGTACATGTAATTTTTGACGAGCCTCAACGGGCAATTACTCCGGGACAGGCTGTTGTGTTCTACGACGGACAATATGTAGTGGGTGGCGGCATCATCGAAAGATAGATGTAGTCTGACCTTTCGGGTTTTAAAAATAATTTTGGGAATAAGAAAAACAGCTTGCTTATCTTGTCACCTTGTGATACAATTATTTAGCGTTAATATCGACTAAACATACACATTTTAACAGCGAAGAGAGGTGTACAAGAATGCAAGAAAAAATTCATCCGAAATACAATGAAGTTAAAGCTACCTGCGCTTGCGGTGCAACCTTCATGACTGGTAGCGTAAAACCGGAATTGCGCGTTGACGTTTGCTCCAAATGCCATCCGTTCTTCACCGGTCACCAACGCCAAGCTGCTGCTCGCGGCCGTATCGAAAAATTCAACAGACGCTACAACACTGGCAAATAATTTCTACAAATTACAGCAGAGCTTACGTCAAGAAAGCTCTGCTGTATTTATATCTAGGTAAAAGCGTTATAAGCACTGTTATGCTTTGTCGCAATTCATTCGCTTGCTCGACGTACTACTAGTACACCGTCGCTTCACGAATTTTATTGCTTCGTGCCTTCCAGCACTTCTAACGCTTTTGTAAGTTTTATGGTAAAATCTTATCAAGATATTCCTGTGAGAATTT
Organism: Phascolarctobacterium sp.; assembly: GCA_017467905.1. GTDB lineage: Bacteria > Bacillota > Negativicutes > Acidaminococcales > Acidaminococcaceae > JAHHUH01. The sequence continues at coordinate 40,563 of JAFUKD010000039.1, read as the reverse complement.
TGGAGATACCAAATGAGTAACGAAAAAGAACGTATGAATGTCGGCGGACAAGCTGTAATTGAAGGCGTGATGATGCGCGGCAAGGAGAAGGTTGCCGTAGCCGTTCGTCAGCCTGATGGCGAAATTATTGTAGACGTAAGGAACGTCAACAGTATCCGCGACAAATATCCAATCTTGAAAAAACCGCTGCTGCGCGGCGTTATTGCATTATTTGAATCATTACACGACGGTATGAAGGCGCTTGCTTATTCTGCGCAGGTATCCGGCGAAGAGGATGAACAGCTTTCCAGCAAGGAGATGGCAATGACCATTGCAACCTCCGTTCTGCTGGCAGTGGGCTTGTTCATTGTTATTCCCACCTGGTCCATGCGCTTCCTGCACAGCCTTACCAATGACCCCATGCTGCTAAACCTGGCAGAGGGCGTTTTGCGTATGATGATTTTCTTAATCTATATAGCATCCATCTCTGCCATGGAGGATATTCAAAGAGTGTTCCAGTACCACGGTGCGGAGCACAAAACTATTTACACCTACGAAGCAGGCTTGCCCCTTGAGGTGGAAAACGTGCGCCCCTTTAGCACACTGCACCCTCGTTGTGGCACCAACTTCCTGATGATTGTAATGATGATTAGTATGTTCGTCTTTACCTTCTTAGGCTGGCCCAATTTATTGGAACGCATTGCTTCCCGTGTAATCCTGATGCCTGTAATTGCAGGTATCAGCTACGAAATTATCCGCTTTGCCGGAGCTCACTGCGATAACCCACTTGTGCGCTGTTCCATTATGCCGGGCCTGCTGCTGCAAAAGCTTACCACCCGTCAGCCGGACGATTCGCAGATTGAGGTTGCCATTGCCTCCTTGAAGGCAGTGCTGCCTGAATATGCTGATGAAGCCAAGCAGAAGGAAGAGTCCAAGGAAGAAGTTACCGAAGCTATTGTAGAAGCAGAAGAGGCTCCTGCAATGGACGAAGCTGCTAACGAAAATACTTTGCAGGAGAAAGCTACTAATGATTGATAAATTACAAGCTATTGAAGATAGATATTTAGATTTGGAAGCACGCATTAGTGACCCGGATGTTATTGCCAACCAAGACGAATGGCTAAAATGCACCAAGGCACATGCTAAGCTTACCGATATTGTTACTGCCTTCCGCGAGTACCGCGATATGGTGCGGGCTAAGGAGGATGCCGAAGAGATTATGCTTGCCGGTGACGATGAAGAGCTGGTAGAAATGGCGAAGGAAGAGCTGAAAGAATTGAAACCGCAAATTGCTGCTTATGAAGAACGCCTTACCATTCTGCTGCTGCCCTCTGACCCTAACGACGACAAGAACGTAATTGTGGAAATTCGTGGCGGCGCCGGCGGTGAAGAGGCTGCCCTTTTTGCAGGCGTGCTCTTTAGAATGTACCTGCGCTACGCAGAAACCAGAGGCTGGCGTGTAGAGATTTTAGATTCCAACCCCACCGAATTGGGCGGCCTCAAGGAAGTTGTGTTCCAAGTTAATGGGGACAGCGTCTTTAGCCGTATGAAATTTGAAAGCGGTGTTCACCGCGTACAGCGTGTTCCGGAAACCGAAAGCCAAGGCCGCGTACACACCTCCACCGTTACCGTAGCAGTGCTGCCGGAAGCAGAAGAGGTGGACGTAGAAATCAATCCTGCAGATTTGCGTATTGATACCTATCGCGCAGGCGGTGCAGGCGGTCAGTACGTTAACAAGACTGAATCCGCAGTGCGCATTACCCACTTGCCCACCGGTATTGTGGCGCAATGCCAGGACGAAAAATCTCAAATCAAGAACCGCGAAAAATGTATGCGCGTATTGCGTGCCCGCATTTTGGAAGTGGAACAGGAAAAACAACGTGCGGCAACTGCCGAAGACCGTAAAAGCCAGGTTGGCACCGGCGACCGCAGTGAACGTATCCGCACCTATAACTATCCTCAAGGCCGCGTGACTGACCATCGCATTGGCTTAACCCTGCACAAGCTGGAAGCCATTGTCAATGGTGACATGGACGAGCTGATGGATGCCCTCATTACGGCAAAACAAAGTGAACAATTACGTCAGGTGAAATAATGGAAGCTAAACCTGTTTGGACAATAATGAAAACATTAAATTGGACAAAGCAGTACTTCGCAGATAAGGGCGTGGAAAACCCACGCCTTGACGCTGAGGTGCTGCTTTGTGCTGTTTTGAACTGCGAGCGCATTACATTATATGTAGATTTTGACAGACCCTTAACCGAAGGCGAGCTGGCGCAATTCAAAAAATATCTGCTGCGCCGTGCTGCTCACGAGCCTTTGGCGTATATCTTAGGGGAGAAGGCATTTATGCGCAACACCTTCAAGGTTACGCCCGATACTCTGGTTCCTCGTCCTGAGACGGAGCTTTTGGTTGAAAGTATCGTGATGGCGGCAGAAGCTGTTGGCGGCGACGTAAAGATTTTGGATATCGGTACGGGTAGCGGTGCCATTATCGTTTCCCTGTTGGATTACTTACCCCAAGCCAAGGGTGTAGGCGTGGATATTTCTGTTGGCGCGCTTGTGGTTGCTAAGGAAAACGCAACTACTATTGGCGTTGCAGAGCGTGCAGGCTTCCTGCGCAGTGACGTGTTCAGCAATGTTCCTTTGGATAAGAAGTTTGACATTATCGTTTCCAACCCGCCCTATATTCCTGCGGCAGATATTGCCGGCTTGGCAAAGGACGTACAGCAGGAGCCTCGCGGAGCTTTAGACGGCGGGGCAGATGGACTTGATTTTTATAGACGTATTACTAAAGAAGCACCTGACCACATGGTTGAAGATGGTCTGTTAGCTTTCGAGATTGGCATTCACCAAGGGGAAGCAGTGGCGGAAATGTGCCGTCAGGCTGGCTTTGGGGCAGTTGCCATCCGCAAGGATTATGCGGGAATAGAAAGAATGGTGTTCGCGGCGAAGGAGGGCGGCAAGTATGCAAACCTGTTACTGGAAATTGCAAAGTAACGAGCAGGACGCAGAGGTCATGGCTCAAGCTGCCAAGCTTATCCAAGCTGGCGAAGTAGTTGCCTTCCCGACGGAAACCGTTTACGGTTTAGGTGCTAATGGATTGAATAGCGAAGCGGTGACGAAAATCTTTGCTGCTAAGGGCAGACCAAATGATAACCCTTTGATTTTACACATTGCTGATGTGAAAGATGTTGAGCCCTTGACCACAGGCTTGAACGAAAATGCCAAAGCCTTGATGGAAGCCTTCTGGCCCGGCCCGTTGACTTTAGTTATAAACAAATCGGAAATCGTACCCGACGCTGTCAGTGCAGGCTTGCCTACGGTTGCGGTGCGTTATCCTGCTAATAAATTTGCCCAACAGCTTATCAAAGCCTGTGGCTGTCCTGTGGCGGCGCCTTCTGCCAATATCAGCGGCAGACCCAGCCCCACCAATGCCCAAGACGTATGGGAGGACATGCAGGGCAAGGTGGCAGCAGTTCTTGATGGCGGCAACTGTGGCATTGGCTTAGAGTCCACTGTTGTTGACACTACGGAGCCTGTACCCGTCATCCTGCGTCCCGGCGGCATCACCTACGAAATGCTGACCGAGGTTCTTGGCGCAGTGGAGATTGACCCTGCTCTGCAAGGTGATAGCAGCTACAAGCCCAAGGCTCCGGGGATGAAGTACCGTCATTACGCGCCCAAGTCTGCCATGTATTTATTGGAAGGCGAGGCGGCAGGCTTGTTGCCTAAGATGGCGGTTAACGCTCTTGAAGAAGGTAAGCGTGTGGGCGTGCTGTGCAGTAGGGCTACGGCAGAAGCCTTGGGTGCTAACGAAAATGTTTTAGCAAAAGAAGGCGAGGGTTCTGAAAACTTACTGGTTTCTCCTTGGGGCGATAGCCTTGAAGAACTGGCGGCAAACCTGTTCTACCTGCTCCGCGACTTTGACCGCACTATGCCTGATGTGATTTTAGCGGAGGGCGTAAGTGAGAGTGGGATAGGGCTGGCGGTTATGAACCGCATGCGCAAGGCGGCGGGGTATCAAATCGTAAGCCTTGAAGATGGAGAACTTTCTGTAAAAATTGGAAGCTTGCCTAAATTTATGGTAAAATGAAATGATGGATAGTCGCAATTTATAGTTGCGCGCTCATACAGAAATGCTTAACGTTCCTTTTGGCAGAAAATATTGCTTCGCAAATAACTCGCTGCGCTCAGACAAATTTGCTCTCGCAATATTTTCACTATCAAGGTCACTACATTTCTAAATGTCGCTTGGCAACATATAAATTGCTCCATATAGTTTTGCCTTCATTATACTTGGAATGACAAGTCATATGAAGAAGGATGTTTCAATATATTAACACATCTTTCGCTACGGCTTGGCTATCTGCTTAGCTAAAGAAGCAAGGCTAACTAAAGCAAACAATTTACTTGGTTAAGCGCGACATTTAAAAATGTAGTGACGATGTTTTCAGCTAAAGGGAGCGTCAACATTTTTCATGAGCGCGTAGCAATAAATTGTTTTAGAAATACTCACGATTATATTTGCTGTTTACGCAGAAAATTATTTATTTAATTCAGTTGACTCTCAAAATGTTATAAGACAATATAAACTACGAGGAGGACTACGTTATGAAAATTGCAATGGGTTGTGACCACGGTGGCATTCACCTGAAGGAGCACATCAAAAAATACTTAATGGGCAAGGGCATTGAAGTCATTGACCACGGCACTTATACCGAAGATTCCTGCGACTATCCCGATTACGCTGCCAAGCTGTGCAAGGACATTACTTCCGGTGTGAGCGGTGCAGAACGTGGCATTTTGGTTTGCGGTACCGGCATTGGTATTTCCATTGCGGCTAACAAATGCAAGGGCATTCGCGCTGCCCTGTGTGCAGACGTGTTCTCTGCTAAAATGAGCCGCGAGCATAACAACGCCAATGTATTGTGTCTGGGTGAACGTACCACTGGCGTAGGCTTGGCTGAAATGATTGTTGATGCTTGGCTTGAAACAGAATTTGCCGGCGGTCGTCACGCTCGTCGTGTAGAAAAAATTATGGATTTAGAAAAGGCTTGCGACTAATGACTATGGAAGCAATTACCAAACAGCTAACAGAAGCCGCAGAAGAGCTTATCAGCATTGCCAAAGCCAAACCGGGACAAGTATTTGTAGTTGGCTGTAGCACCAGCGAAGTTGTAGGTAACAGGATTGGTACTGGTGGCAGTAGCGAAGCGGCGGTAGCAATGTTCCAAGCGTTGAAGGCAGCTACCGATAAATACGGCTTGTGCCTTGCAGTGCAGTGCTGCGAGCATTTGAACAGAGCCTTGGTCGTAGAAGCTTCTACCATGGAACGCTACGGCTTGGAAGAAGTAACCGTTCGCCCCATGCCCCACGCAGGTGGCGCCATGGGTACTGCTGCTTTCGAAGGCTTTAGCCAGCCTGTAGTTGTGGAAAAAATTACTGCTCATTTGGGCTTGGATATTGGACAAACCCTTATTGGCATGCACTTAAAGCGGGTGGTTGTACCCGTGCGCCTGCAGCATAAACACATTGGTGAAGCAGTGCTCACTGCTGCCAGAACCCGCCCGCCCCTGATTGGTGGCGAGCGTGCCCACTACCCTGCAGGCAAATGAGCTTAGAAACGGAGTAAGATTATGGATAGACCCAATTGGGACGATTACTTTATGGAGATTGCCCAAGTTGTAAGCAAGCGTTCTACCTGCTTGCGTCGCAGCGTGGGTGCGGTAATCGTTAAAAACAAGCAGATTGTAGCAACAGGCTACAACGGCACTCCTAAAAATTTACCTCACTGCGAAGTTACCGGTTGCCTGCGTGAGCAGCTAAAGGTTCCTTCCGGTCAGATGCACGAGCTGTGCCGCGGTATTCATGCGGAACAGAACGCAGTAGTGCAGGCTGCGTATCATGGTGTTTCCGTTAATGGCGGCACTGTGTACTGCACCCATCAGCCCTGCGTTGTTTGTACTAAAATTTTAATCAATGCGGGTATTAAACGCATTGTGTATGCAAATCCTTATCCCGATAAGCTGGCAGAGGACATGATGGCTGCCAGCGGTATTGAAATCGAGATTCATAAACCTAACGAGGTAAAAGATGCTTAGTGTTTACGGGTTTCCTTTTTTGCTCGCAATGCTTGTGAGCTATGTACTAACACCCTATATCAAAAAATTAGCCTTTAAAATTGGTGCTGTGGATAGACCTGACAACCGCAAGGTTCACAAAAGGATTATGCCCCGTTTAGGCGGGCTTGCCATTTACATTGCCTTTATGATTGGCTGCGTTGCTAGCCTGGAACTTACCTGGGATGTTTGTGGTATTCTTTTGGGTGGCACGCTGATTGTTGCCTTGGGCGTAGCCGACGACGTGTACCAGCTGCCTGCGAAGGTAAAGCTGCTTGGACAAATTGCCGCTGCCTGTGTATTGGTAGCCTTTGATATTCGTATTGAATGGGTGAACAATCCCTTGGGCGGTTACATCTATTTGGATATGCTTTCCATACCTTGGACTATCTTCTGGGTAATTAGCTTTACTAATGTAGTAAACCTGATTGACGGCTTGGATGGCTTGGCGGCAGGCGTTAGTGCCATTGCCTCTTTAACGGTTATCTTGGTAGCTATTCAGATGGGTTACTTCCACGTTGCCATTTTGACTGCTGCCTTGGCAGGGGGCATTATTGGTTTTATCCGCTACAACTTTAACCCCGCAACCATCTTCATGGGGGATACGGGTAGTATGTTCATTGGCTATATGCTGGCGGCGATTAGTGTTTATGGCGCAGTAAAGACTGCTGCCACCATTGCGCTGATAGTTCCGGCAATTGCCTTGGGCTTGCCCATTTTAGATACTGCCTTTGCCATTATGCGCCGTTATGCTAATGGCAGACCCATCTTCCAACCGGATAAAGGCCATTTACACCATCGCTTACTGGCGCAGGGCATGAGCCATAAGGAAGCAGTACTCTTTATGTATGGTATTACTGCTGTACTCTGCATTGGTGCAGTGCTCTGGGCAGAGATGGACGGCTTCTACGCAGCCCTCATTATTGCTGTGATTATGACCGCTGTGGCTGTTGGTGCTAAAAAAATTGGTATTCTAAACGATTGATAGGGGGACGAACTGTGCAAAAGCTTAGATTGATGACTGTTTTCGGCACTCGTCCGGAAGCAATCAAAATGTGCCCTTTAGTTTTAGAGATGCGCAAATATCCTGATTATATTGAACCCATCGTGGCGGTTACTGCTCAACATCGAGAGATGCTTGACCAAGTGTTGGAGCTTTTCGACATTAAACCTGACTACGATTTAAATATTATGGCGTCCGGTCAAACCCTGTACGATATTACTACTCGTGCCTTAACCGGTTTGAAGGAAGTAATTGAAGAAGCAAAACCGGACATGGTACTGGTTCATGGTGATACCACTACTACCTTTGCCGGAGCCTTGGCTGCTTTCTACGCTCAGGTTCCCGTTGGACATGTGGAAGCTGGCCTGCGTACCGGCAATAAGTATTCTCCCTATCCGGAGGAGATGAACCGCAAGCTGACAGGCTCCATTGCGGATATGCACTTTGCTCCCACTGCAACAAGCAGGGAGAATTTGTTGAAAGAGAATGTATCCCGCGACAGCATCGTAGTAACGGGCAACACAGTTATTGATGCCCTGCAAACTACGGTGAAGGCAAATTATGAATTTGCTGACGGGGATTTCAATAAGATTTTTGCCCGTGGTAATCGTCTTATTCTGGTGACTACCCACCGCAGAGAAAACTTGGGCGAGCCCATGCGCAATGTTTACAAGGCTTTGCGTAAGGTTTTGGAAACTCACGCTGATGTGGAAGCCATCTTTCCGGTACACAAAAATCCCAAGGTAAGGGAGATTGTGCAGGAGGAGCTGGGGGGTTTGGACAGGGTACATTTAATTGAGCCCATGGATTACGAACCCTTCGCCAACCTGATGGGTAAGGTGGATATCGTACTTACGGATAGCGGCGGTATTCAGGAAGAAGCCCCTGCCCTTGGCAAGCCGGTTTTAGTATTGCGCGATACTACGGAGCGACCCGAAGCGGTTGATGCCGGTACGGTGAAGCTTATTGGAACTGCTTATGATGTTGTTTTGAGAGAGACTAATTTACTCCTAGACGACCCGCAGCATTATCAAAAAATGGCAGAAGCAGCCAATCCCTATGGTGACGGCAAGGCTTGTGAGCGCATTATTAAAGTGATTTTGCAAAAAAAAGGTTACAATATTAAAATTTTGTCCGAGTTTTGCTCAAATTGAGTAGACATAATTTGTGAAATAATTTAAAATTATATTGTGTAAATCTGTGAACTGCTGATATAATGGCAGGGCACTATTTTGTGTTGCAATTTTTGAAAGGGAAGCATGAGTAAGCGTAGCAAAAATGACAGGCAGTATGTCAAAGCCTTGAGCGCCTTGGCAACCGTATCATCCTTGGGTATGATGGCAGTCTTTGATGTGCTTTTGGCATATTGGGGCGGCGACTGGCTGGATAATTATTTTCAGACCGGTGACCACACTTTTAGGATGTTATGTATTAGTTTAGCTATTGCGGCTGTGTTTCTTTCCTTTTTCAAACTTGTTTATACCCTTATGATTGACAAGGATGACGAAGAAGATGATGAGCTTTGATTTATCTCCCCTCATCCAAGGAGGGTACAAAAGGTTTGTAGTAAGACCTGTTATCTGGTCTGTTCCTATTCTGGTGCTGATTTATTTTCTTGGACATACCGAGTTTGCCGTTTCTTTTTTCAGAGGAATTGTAATCGGTACCCTTGATACCATTATTATGATGCACGGTATCCGTAAGGCGATGCCTTATAAGGATGAACCTCGCAAGGGGTTGGCAATCATGAAAAGGTACAGGCTCTACAGAATTATCTCAGCCTCTAGCATTATAGTTTTGTTGTTGAAGCAGGGGTCTAATGTCGCAGGTGCGTGCCTTGGACTTCTTCTGACACATATATTTTTAATCATTAATCTAACAATTATCGCGTACCGACTTAATAAAGTAGGCGATGCGAAGAAAGGAGAGTGAAAGAATGGGAAACGAAGCAGCAGAACATAGTGGTGAAATTATTCATTATTTAGCCCAAGAGGTGGCTCCTGGTTTTGTAGTGCATATGCAAACCATGTATATGACCTGGATTACCATGGCAGTAGTTTTTGTGCTGTTCTTTATGGCTTCCAGAAATCCGAAATTGGTTCCGAGCGGTATTCAAAACGTAATGGAATTCTTCATCGATTTCCTCAATGGCTTGATGGAAGGTACTTTGGGTATTAAAGGACGTAAATATATGGCTCCTTTCATTATTACCCTCTTTATGTTCATCTTCATCAGCAACGAAATCGGTATGCTTCCGCAAGTTGGCGTACACTGGACTTCTCCCACCAATGACGTTAATACCTGCTTCGCACTGTCTTTGACAGTTGCTTTGGGTGCTCATATCGTTGGTATGTGCCAAAAAGGTATTAGCCACTACAAACATTACATTAGCCCTTCTCCTGCATTTTTGCCCTTGCATTTGTTGGACGAAGTTGTTAAACCGCTGACCATGTCCCTTCGTCTATTTGGTAACATCCTGGCAGGCGAAATTTTGCTGATTGTATTGTATCAATTGGCTCCGTGGATCATGCCCGAATTCTGGGTAATGTTCAGCTTATTCATTGGCTTCCTGCAAGCCTTCATTTTCACCATGCTGGCTCTTACCAGCTTTGCACTCGCATTCGCTCATCACTAATCTTTACGAAGCGTAATGCACTAAACTTTTAAAAAATGAATTATCTCGAAAGGATGAAAACACAATGACTGAAAACGCAATTATCACTGCAGCATCTATGTTCGCTGTTGCATTCATCTGCCTCGGTGCAGCTTTAGGTGCTGCTCTCGGCAACGGTAACTTAACTGGTAAAGGCCTGGAATCCATGGCTCGTCAACCTGAAGAAGCTGGCAAACTGTTCACCAACATGCTGGTATCCGTAGGCTTGGTAGAATCCATGCCTATTCTGTGCTACGTTATCGCAGTAGTACTCGTATTCGCTAACCCGTTCATTAAATAATTTCGCATTATAATAAGAAAACAAAAAGGAGAGTGCTATAATTGGTTAATATCAATGCTACACTTATTGCGCAAATCCTGAACTTTTTGTTCCTTGTTTTCGTTCTTGCGAAATTTGCTTACAAACCGTTGTTAAACATTATGGAAGAACGCAAGAATAAAATTGCTAGTGATTTGGAAGCTGCTGACGCTGCTAAAGCAGAAGCAGAAGCTGTTAAAGCTGAATATGCTGCTAAATTGGCTGATGCAAGACAAGAAGCACAGGCTATTATTGAAAACGCTCGCAAAACTGCTCAAGCAGCTCATGACAAAATCATGGCTGAAACCAAAGCTGAACAAGATCAAGTTGTTGCAGCTGCGAAGGAATCCATTGCTTTGGAAAAACAAAAAGCATTGGCAGACGTTCGCGCTCAAGTTATCAACCTGAGCATGGTTGCTGCTAGCAAAATTGTTGAACAAAAGTTAGGTTCTGAAGAAGACAAAAAAATGGCTGGCGAAATCGTTGACTCTATCCTCAACAAATAATTTGCCGCTTTCCTATTAGGCTGGACGACATCTACTGATAGTAGCGAAATCAGTAAGACGAGAGCCAGTATTTGGAGGTTGATTGATACAATATGAAGATTGAAGAAAATATTGCTTTAATTAAGCAAGAATTATCCGACTTCAATATGAACCTCGGTTCCATCCGCGAACTGTTGGACGTAAAAGTAACTACAGCTAAAAAATTGACTGTAGACGAGTATCAATCCATTTCTGCAATTCTCACCGAAAAATTGGGCCGCGAAATCTTCTTGAACAAAAAAGTTGATCCCTCCATTTTGGGCGGTATCATCGTTCAAGTAGGCGACAAAGTATATGATGCTTCCGCTCTTCGTAAATTGAAGAAAATGGAAGTTGTTATGAATGGCATCGACATTCATGACTATGCTTTGGACAAACCCGAAGCTATGGCTGACGCTATCAGCGCTAAACTTGAGAATTACAATGTGGATGCTGATCTTGAAGAAGTTGGTATCGTAGAAAAAATCGGTGACGGTATCGCTACCGTTATCGGTATGAAAAATGCAATGGCAGGCGAATTGGTAGAACTTCCCCACGGCGTATCCGGCATGGTTCAAAACTTGAACCAAGATTCCGTTGGTATCGTATTGATGGGTGGCGAAACCGCTATTAAAGAAGGCGACTTGGTTCGTCGTACCGGCCGCATCATGGAAGTTCCCGTAGGTGAAGCTCTCCTCGGTCGTGTAGTTTCCGCTATCGGTGCTCCCATCGACGGCAAAGGCGCTATCGCAGCTGCTGAATATCGTCCTGTTGAATCCCCTGCACACGGTATTGCAGACCGTCAATCCGTTGACACCCCGCTGCAAACCGGTATTAAATGTATCGATGCTCTCGTACCTATCGGACGTGGCCAACGCGAACTTATCATTGGCGACCGCGGTACCGGTAAAACTGCAGTAGCAATCGACACCATCATTAACCAAAAAGGCTTGGGCGTAATCTGCATTTATGTAGCTATCGGCCAAAAAGCTTCTAACATTGCTCGTATCGTTCGTACCCTTGAACAACACGGCGCTATGGAATACACCATCATCGTAGCTGCAACTGCTGCTGACTCCGCTCCGCTGCAATTCTTGGCTCCGTACTCCGGCGTAACCATGGCTGAATACTTCATGGACCAAGGTAAAGACGTTCTGTGCGTATATGACGACTTGTCCAAACACGCTGTTGCATACCGCGCAATGTCCCTGTTGCTCCGCCGTCCTCCCGGACGTGAAGCTTACCCTGGCGACGTATTCTATTTGCACTCCCGTCTGTTGGAACGTGCTGCTAAATTGAACAGCATTGCTCCGCTCAAAGGCGGCTCTGTAACCGCACTGCCGATTATCGAAACTCTGGCAGGCGACGTTGGCGGCTTCATTCCGACTAACGTAATTTCCATTACTGACGGCCAAATCTTCCTCGAATCCGAATTGTTCTATTCCGGTATTCGTCCGGCTATCAACTCTGGTTTGTCCGTATCCCGCGTAGGCGGTTCCGCACAAATCAAAGCTATGAAATCCGTTGCAGGTACTCTGCGTCTGGACTTGGCACAATATCGTGAATTGGCAGCATTTGCTCAATTCGCTTCCGACCTTGATAAAGCTACCAAAGCTCAATTGGATCGTGGCCAACGCTTGACCGAGCTCCTGAAACAAGGTCAATATTGCCCGTTGCCTGTTGAAAAACAAGTTATGGCAATTTATCTCGGTACCAAAGGATATCTTGATGACGTAGCTGTTAAAGATGTTACCCGTTGCGAAAAAGAATTCTTGGAATTCATGGAATCCAACCATCCTGAAGTAGGCGCTGACATCAAAAACACCAAAAAAATCAGTGACGAAAATGAAGCAGCATTGAAGAATGCTATCGCCGAGTTCAAGGAAACTTTTGTTGCCAGTGAAGCGAGGTGATAACTGATGGCTACTCCGCGCGAGATTAATCGCCACATGAAAAGTGTAGGTAACATCGGTAAGATCACTAAAGCTATGAAGATGGTTGCTGCTGCCCGCTTGAGAAGAGCTCAAGAAAAAGCTGCTGCAAGCCGTCCCTATGCTATTAAGATCAAAGAAGTGTTGTCTAACGTTGTGAGCGATCCAAGCGTTTTAGCTGGCTTAGATGCCAAAAAACATCCGTTACTTCAAAAACGCGAGGTTAAAAAAGTTGGCTATTTAGTACTCTGCTCCGATAAAGGCTTGGCAGGTGCTTATAGCTCTAACGCCCTCAAAATGGCTGTTGCTGAAATTTCCGAATGTGAAGACGAAGTAGTTGTTATCACTTGCGGACGTAAAGCAAGAGACTTTTTCACTCGTCGTGGCTTCAACGTAATTAGCAGTCATATCGGTTTCTCCGATAGACCCAGCTATGAAAATGCTGTAGCAATCGCACAAGACGCTATCAAAACCTTTGCTAACGAAGGCTTTGACAAGCTGAACATTGTTTACACCATTTTCAAAACTGCTTTGTCCCAAATTCCTACCAGCGAGACCATCCTTCCGGTTGAGCCTCCTGCAAAAGAAGAAGGCAAAGCTTCTGCAAGCTTTATGTTTGAACCCGGTGAGGACGAAACTCTTAGAGTCCTTGCTCCTAAATACTTAGAAACTGTTGTATATGCTGCACTGGTGCAATCTGCTGCCAGTGAATTGGGCTCTCGTATGACTGCAATGTCCTCTGCAACCGACAACGCAGCGAAGCTGGTTTCCAGCCTGCAACTGTCTTACAACAAGGCACGTCAAGCTGGTATTACCCGCGAGCTGAACGAAATCGTTGGCGGCGTAGAAGCATTGAAGCAAGCTCAAAACTAATTTGAATATATCCGAATAGGGAGGCTAAAACCTTGAATACAGGTAGAATCGTACAAGTTGTTGGCCCTGTTGTCGACATCGAGTTTCCTCCTAAAAGCATGCCCGCTATCCTGAACGCAATCAAAATCGACGGTAAGACTGATGACGGCAAAACCGAAATTCATCTGACTGCTGAAGTTATGCAACACATCGGCTACAATGTAGTTCGTGCCGTTGCAATGAGCTCCACCGACGGTTTGGTTCGCGGTATGGAAGCTGTAGATACTGGCGCTCCGATCAGTGTACCCGTAGGTCCTGGCGTATTGGGTCGTATCTTTAACGTGCTTGGCGAAACTGTAGACCATGACGATACTAAAGTTGAAGCATCTGAATACTGGCCTATTCATAGACCTGCTCCGAGCTTCGACCAACAGGCAACTTCTACTAAAATTTTAGAAACCGGCATCAAAGTAGTAGACCTTATCGCTCCGTATGCACTGGGCGGTAAAATCGGTCTGTTCGGCGGTGCAGGCGTAGGCAAAACCGTTATTATTATGGAGCTTATCCATAATATCGCAACCGCTCATGGTGGTTATTCCGTATTCGCAGGCGTAGGCGAACGTACTCGTGAAGGCAACGACTTGTGGTGCGAAATGAAAGAATCTGGCGTTATCGACAAAACCGCGTTGGTATACGGCCAAATGAACGAACCCCCCGGAGCTCGTATGCGCGTAGGCTTGACCGGCTTGACCATGGCAGAATACTTCCGTGACGTTGGCGGCCAAGACGTATTGCTCTTCGTAGATAACATTTTCCGTTTCATCCAAGCAGGTTCCGAAGTATCTGCATTGCTCGGCCGTATGCCCTCCGCAGTAGGTTACCAACCCACTCTGGCAAACGACATCGGTGCATTGCAAGAACGTATCACCTCCACCAAAACCGGTTCCATCACTTCCGTACAAGCAGTATATGTACCTGCGGACGACTTGACTGACCCGGCTCCGGCAGGCACCTTCGCTCACTTGGATGCAACCACCGTACTTTCCCGTCAAATTGCAGAGCTTGGTATTTATCCGGCAGTTGACCCGCTCGACTCCACCAGCCGTATTCTCGACCCGCTGGTAATCGGTGAAGAACACTATAACGTTGCTCGCGGCGTACAAGCTATTCTGCAACGTTATAAAGAATTGCAAGACATTATCGCAATTCTTGGTATGGAAGAATTGAGCGAAGACGACAAACTTACCGTTGCTCGTGCTCGTAAAATTCAAAAATTCCTCAGCCAAGCATTCTTTGTTGCTGAACAATTTACCGGTACCCCCGGCCAATATGTTCCGCTGAAAGAAACCATCCGCGGCTTTAAAGAAATCCTCGAAGGCAAACATGACGATTTGCCGGAAGGCGCTTTCTACATGGTAGGCACCATTGAAGACGCGATTGCTAAAGCTGAAACCATGAAGGCTTAATAATGGCAACTCCGTTTACTTTTGAAATTGTAACGCCGGATAAGATGCTTTTTGTTTCTGAAGAAGTAACTTATGTTGGTTTTCGCACCCTCCTTGGCGGCATGGGCATCAAAGCTAATCACTTGCCCGTAATTGCTACCCTGGACGTTGCTCCGCTCAAAATTCAGCTTGCTGATGGCAGCGAAGAAGTATTCGCTGTTTGCGGCGGTTTCTTAGAAATGCAAAACAACAAATGCACTGTTCTGGCAACCATTGCAGAACCGGGCGCAGATATTGATGTTGCTCGTGCTGCTGCTGCTAAAGAACGTGCAGAAAGTCGTCTTGCTTCTAAAAACGAAGACCTTGACGTAGACCGTGCCAAATATGCTTTGAGAAGAGCAACCATGCGTCTGCGCGTTAGTGAAGCTCTCGGCAAAAAGTAACTATTACAATGCCAAACCAAACCCCGTCTTGAAAGAGGCGGGGTTTATTTTTTACCCGCGATTTGCTATAATCAAAGCAGAAAGTTTAGATATGAGGAGGGCGTAATATGTCCGATATTATTGATAGCTTAACCGGCAACTCCATGCTCCACTTAAAGCAGGACATTGCGTACCTGCGTCAGTGCTTGGCAGAATGTGATGACGAAGAAAAGAAAAAGCTTATTCGCCGCGAACTGATGGAAAAGGAAACCTACTACAACATTCTGGCTGACCGCCAACGCTTAGGCAGATGATAACCGGTTAATTACCGGTTATTTTTCTTTTTTACTCCTTTAGCAGTTGAAAAACTGTCTTGAAAAATGATAGAATATAGGTTGGGAAATATCTTTTTGAAATTAAGTTTCGCTCATGCAGGAGGATTGCCTTGGAAAAATTAGTTGTTAAAGGTGGTAAGCGCCTTGTAGGTACAGTAAAAACCAGCGGTGCGAAGAACGCTGTTCTGCCGATTATTGCTGCGTCTATTATGGGTGTTACTCCCAGTCACTTCGACGAAGTGCCTATGCTGGAGGACGTGCGTACCATTAGCGAAGTTTTGAGATGCTTGGGCATAAAGGTTGAAAGTAAACAAAAAAATATTTTAGATATAGATAGCACGGAAGTAAATTCCTACGAGCCTCCCTGTGAATTGATGCGCAATATGCGTGCCTCCTTTTTCGTAATGGGGCCTTTGCTGGCGCGTATGGGGAAGGCAAGAATTTATATGCCCGGCGGCTGTGCCATTGGCGCACGCCCCATTGATATTCACTTGAAGGGCTTTGAAGCTTTGGGTGTAGAGATTAAACAGAGCGAAGGCTTTATTGAAGCAAGCGCTCCCAATGGCTTAAAGGGTACTACCATTTATTTTGACTTCCCCAGTGTGGGTGCTACTGAAAATATTATGATGGCTGCTTCCATGGCAGAAGGCGTTACCATTTTGGAAAACGCTGCGGAAGAGCCGGAGATTGTAGATTTGGCTAACTATCTGAACAAGATGGGTGCCAAGGTGCGTGGTGCAGGTACTGATGTGATTCGCATTGAAGGTGTTAAGGAGCTGCACGGCGCTGATTACACTATTATTCCTGACCGCATCGAAGCAGGCACTTATATGATTGCCGCTGCTATGACCGGTGGTGACGTGGTGATTGAAAATGTTTTGCCGGAACACCAAAAGCCCTTGATTGCCAAGCTGCGCGAGGCGGGGGCAACTGTTATCGAAGATATTGATAACGTGCGTGTCATTGGTAACGGAACCTTGAAGGCAGTGGATGTTAAAACCCTGCCCTATCCCGGCTTCCCTACAGATATGCAGGCGCAGATTATGGCGATGATGGTAGTGGCAGAAGGGGCAAGCAAGGTAACAGAAACAGTTTTTGAAAACCGCTTTATGCATGTGGATGAGCTGAACCGAATGGGTGCGAAGATTACTACTTCTGACCGCAGTGCTGTTATCGAAGGCCCTGCCAAGCTGGTAGGCTGTGACGTGCGTGCTACGGACCTGCGTGCCGGAGCTGCTATGATTTTAGCTGGCTTAGTGGCAGAGGGTGAAACCCGCATTGGAGATTTGCACCATATTGACCGTGGTTATGAAGACATTGTTGATAAATTTAAGAATTTGGGCGCTGAAATTGAGCGCGTTGACGTTTAAGACAGGAGACAAACTAAGATGTTTAAAAGCATGGATATCGGTATTGATTTAGGTACTGCTAACATACTTGTTTTTGTAAGAGGCAAGGGAGTAGTTTTGAAGGAACCTTCCGTTGTGGCGATTGATAAGACTCGCAATAAGGTGCTGGCAGTGGGGGATGCTGCCCGCGAAATGCTGGGACGTTCTCCCGGAAACATTGTGGCTATCCGCCCTCTTAAAGAAGGTGTAATTGCTAACTACACCATTACCCAAAAGCTTTTGGCGCATGTTATCGAAAAGGTTGCAGGAAAATGCCTGTTCTTTAAGCCTCGCGTTATGACCTGCGTACCTATTGGCATTACTTCTGTAGAGAAGCGTGCCGTAATGGAAGCTACTACCCAGGGTGGCGCGTCCAAGACCTATTTGATAGAAGAACCCTTGGCTGCAGCCTTGGGGGCCGGTATTGATATTTCTGTACCGCGTGGCAATATGGTTGTAGATATTGGCGGCGGTACTACTGACATCGCAGTATTAAGCTTGGGCGGCATTGTGGTAAGCTCTTCCATTCGCGTGGGCGGTGACCACTTTGACGAATGCATCGTGCGTTATGTGAAGAAGGTTCACAATGTATTGATTGGCGAGCGTACTGCAGAAGAGATTAAGCTGAACATTGCCACTGTTTCCAGAAGTGGACGCGATTTATCCATGGAAGTGCGTGGTCGTGATATGGTAACAGGCTTACCCACTACCTTTAGCGTTACCTCTGCAGATTGCCGTGCTGCTTTGGAAGATTCTGTTGCTTCCATGATTGCCACTGTGCGTAGCGTTTTGGAAAAATGCCCGCCGGAATTGGCTTCCGACATTGTAGACAATGGTATCTATATGACCGGTGGCGGTGCGCTTTTGGATGGCTTGGCAGAAATTATGCAGGCAGAAACCGGTATTGACATTCACGTTGCAGATAATCCCTTGGATTGTGTGGCAATGGGTACCGGCAAGGCGCTGCAAAGCTTGGATAAGCTGCATCCCGGTGCTATTTACACTTCTTCCAATTTGGGATGAGGAAGTTGCGTAGGTTAAGTTGATGAATTTTGAAGGGACTATTCGTAAGGGTAGTCCCTTTGTGTAATTTTTGAGAGTATAATCACAAAATTTATAATCTTTTTGCAGCACGCAAATTGTACGCAAAGTTTTAGTAGAAAATGTTGTCGGTCGCAAAACTCGCTTCGCTCAGACAATTGCTCTCTACCAACATTTTCCACATTATAATTTGACTAAATTTGCTATCCGCTGCATAAAAAGTTCATAAATTTTGATTATAGGTAGGTGTTCTTATGCACATAAAAAATAAATGGACTATCTTAATATTGATGATATTATTTCTTGTGACAACCACCTCTGTACACGCCGCACCGATTACTAATTTGCGGAGCAGTGTGAGTCCTGCCAGGGTACGTTTCGTTTTGGATAGCGAGAAGCCCATTGCCTATAAGGTGGAGGAGCAGGGGAAGAGGCTTGTGGTGCAATTACCTAAGAGCGGAGCGCAGGAAAGGAACCTGCTGGTAAAGGATAATATTATTCGTTCGGCGCAGCTTGTTCCTGTGGGGCGCAGTGCCAGCCAGCTGACGATTAACGCCATTAAGACTTGCCAGTACAAAATTTATCAGTATACTGCTCCTAATAGATTGGTCATTGATGTTTTTCGCATTGATTTGATTAAGCAGGAAAAGACCTTGGCAAAAGGTGTTACCTATACCTATATTCAAGACGAGATGAACGGAACGCAAATACAGGCATGCCTTTTGAGCGTGGCACCCAATGCTAAGTTTGAGCTTAGGCCTTTTTCGGCAGCGGGAGCCTATAATGGCAGGGGCTTGCTTTCCGCAGAAGCAAAGCGCCGGAAGCTAAAGGCGGCTGTGAACGCATCCTATTTTGACACTGATGGTTGGGTCATTGGTGTGAATAAGGACAAAGACAATTTTATGAGTATGGATAGCACTCCCCGCAGTGCTTATGTGGATGACGGCAAGGTACGCTCCATTGTACAGGATGTTGCTTATAAGGGAGTGCTGCGCTTTGCCGGCGGTGAATTGCCCATCAAGGGAATGAACAGAGCACGCATTAGTGAGGACGTGGTTTTATTCAACGAGTATTATGGCAAAAGCACCAGGACTAACCAGTGGGGAAGGGAGATTAAAATTCGCGGCAACAAGGTGGTTGAGGTCTCCAATAAGGGTAATATGAAAATAGAACCGGGAACTATGGTGGTATCTGCCCATGGCTTGAACAATAAATATTTATTGCGTAGCTTGAGCGTGGGAGATGAGGTTGAGCTGGTGCAGACGCTGAACGTACCCCAGGCTGATGAAGCCGGCATTGTTGTTGGCGGCGGACCCTTGATTTTAGAGAACGGCAAGGTGCATGTGCGCAGTCGTGAGGAGCAAATCCCTAATGATATTGCTAAAGGACGTGCGCCCCGTACTGCAGTGGGCTTGAAGAAGGATGGCACTGTTTTGGTTTTAGTAGTTGATGGACGTAGCAGTGATTCCAAGGGCTTGACACTGCAGGAGCTTGCTACCTACTTCCTGCGCTTAGGTGCAAGGGACGCAGTTAATTTTGACGGTGGCGGTTCCAGCATTATGGTTATCAATGGTGAGGTTGTCAATAAGCCTTCTGATGGTAGGGAGCGTATGGTGAGTATGGCGTTGGGTTTGTACCCTAAGGATTGATTGCTTGTCAAAGTTTGTGCCAGGTTGTATAATATTTGTATAGTTATATAGGAACCGGCGTGGCTTGGCCCGCCGGTTTTGCGGTATTTGGATATGGGAGCTAATATGAAACTCAAAGGATTTTTCTTAGGATTACTGTTGTGCTGCTACACCTGTGCAGCCTTTGCCAACGTTCCTTTAATGCCTATTCAGGATTTGAAGCCGGGCATGCAGGGTATTGGCAAAACTGTAATCAAGGGCGATACAATTGAAGAGTTTAATGTAGAGATTTTAGGCGTCAGTGGTAGCGAGTCGGCTGGTTACAGTATCTTGGTGCGTTTGTACGGCGACTTAATTGAAAAGACCGGTGGCGTTGCCCAAGGTATGAGCGGCAGTCCTGTGTATGTTGATGGCAGGCTGGTGGGAGCAGTTGCCTTTGGCAAAATGTTCAACGACCCCCATTACTGCTTCCTGACCCCCATCCACAGCATGCTCAAGCTTATTGATATGCCTGCCACCCGTAGTGGGGACTGGATTCCTAAAGGTACAGGCCTTTTGGCAGGTGGCTTTACCCCCATGGGTATGGAATACCTGCAGGAGCGTTTGCAGGTGCTAGGCTTGGAGGCTGTTGCCGGCGGTGGTAGTGGCTCTGAAAAAATAGGTAGCCTTGAAGCTGGCAGTGCAGTGGCAGCTTCCCTGATGCAGGGTGATTTAACATTGGGAGCTTTGGGAACTGTTACTTGGGTGGATGATAAGGGCAATGTGCTTGCCTTTGGGCATCCCTTCATGCAACGGGGCGAAAGTAATTTCTTTATGAACAAGGTGTGGATTTTAGGCTGTATTCCTAATATGCAAAGCAGCTATAAGGTTGGAAATATTGGCGAGGTTATTGGCAGCTTTACTCAGGATAGAGCCAGTGGCATTGGTGGTAGGGAAGGTAAAGCGCCTGCTTCCATTCCCGTATTTGTTTCTGTGAGCGATACTGCCCGTGGACAAAACACAGCGGTGCGGGTGCGCATTGTGGAAGATGAAAAGCTTGTGCCTGCAATTTTAGATGCAGCTGTATTCAACACTGTAACCAAAACCATGGATAGAAATGGTGGCGGTACTGCACGCCTGCAATTTGAGATTAGCGGTGTGGACAAGGAGAAAAACCTTGTAACCATTGATAGGGAAAACATGTTTTACGCCACGGAAGGCTTGTCCAAGCTGATGAACCTTGAGATGGTGGAAGCGGCTAATATCCTGATGCAGAACAAGTTTGAGAAAATAGATATTTATGGTATCACTGTTACTGCAGAAATAACTGACGACGTGCAGGTAGCAGAGATTATGCAGGTAAGCACTCCTAAGCGGGACGTGAAGCCCGGTGACAAGATTCCCTTCGAAGTTACCTTAAAGCCTTATCGTGGAGAAGAGTTCACCAAAACTGCCTACTTTACCGTGCCGAAGAATCATCCCGGAGGCAAGCTGGCGTTAAGCGTGCGCGGCGGCAGTAGCTTGGCGTGGATTCAAAAGCTGCTGCGTAAACAGCAGGACGAGGGCATGCCTGTTCAAGAGAAAGAAAAGAAGGCTTCTCTGGCAGATTTCATCAAGAAGTTTAATGAAGCGGATAAAAACAATGAATTGATTATTGATATGGCAAGCGGTATGCCTTCTGCAATGAATATGGAAGAAATTCCGGAGGCGGGCTTGGCTGGGATGCTGCAGGGTAGTCCCTACAAGCAGAAGCAAGCCTTTGACTTCATCATTGACGGAGATAAAGAGATTATCCTGAACGTGGATAAATAAGCATAACTGTCAAGGATTTGCCATATTTATACGCTATAATTAAAGTAACAAATTATAAGGGTTGATATTTAAATGTTTCAAAGCATTTGCGAAGCAATAGGCAAAAAGATAATAAATGGTTGCGCAGCCGCAGGCAGAATGAGCATGCTCTTTATGGAAACCATTAAACGGTTGAAGGATGCTGATATGAAGGAAGTGTTCCGACAAATGGCACTGCTGGGTGCGGATAGCTTGCCCATCGTGCTGATGACCATCCTGTGTACGGGCATGGTATTTTCCGTACAGACAGCGAAGGAGTTTGTGCGTTTTGGTGCTGCTTCTTCCGTAGGCGGCATTGTTGCCATCGCCATGGCTCGTGAGCTTGTGCCCGTACTGACTGGCGTAGTAGTTGCCGGACGTATTGGCGCTGCCATTGCTGCGGAGATTGGTACTATGAAGGTTACGGAGCAGGTTGATGCACTGCGCGTTATGGCGGCGAACCCGGTAAGCTTCCTTGTTGTACCCCGCTTTATCGCCATTGTGCTGATGATGCCTGTACTGGTAGTCTTTGCCAATTTGATTGGTAATATTGGCGGCTGGGTGGTTGCCCATTATTACGCAGGCATTGGAACCTTTACCTATGAAAATTCCATTAAGGTTTTGGCTGAAACCTACGATATGGTGGGCGGTATGATTAAAAGCTCCGTCTTTGGTGCGATAATCGCCATCGTTGGCTGCTACAAGGGTTTGAATGCTCCCAACGGTGCGGAAGGCGTTGGCCTTGCCACTACTGCTTCCGTAGTGCTATCCATCATCTTAATTTTTATTACCAATTATTTCTTGTCCATTCTTTTATATGTGTAAGGAGTTTGCGCTATGTATGAAAAGGAACCTGTAATTAAAATACGCAAACTTAAAATAGCCTTTGGCAGCAAGGTTGTCTTAGACGAAATTGATTTGGATCTTTACCCCGGCGAAACCCTGGCGGTAATTGGGCCTTCCGGTACAGGCAAGAGTACGGTGCTGAAAGTAATGACTGGCTTGCTTGCTCCCACGTCAGGCAGTGTGGTTATCCAAGGTCGCGAGGTTAGTGGCTTTGGCGAGGCAGAATGGGATGAGCTGCGCAAGTTTATGGGTGTTGTCTTTCAATACTCCGCACTCTTTGACTTCTTGACTGTGGGTGAAAATGTAGCCTTCGGTTTACGTAGGCACTTTAACCTGTCGGAAGAAGAAATCCAGGCTAAGGTAACGGACCTACTGCAAATGGTAGGCCTGCCCGATACGGCAAAGATGATGCCTTCGGAGCTGAGCGGTGGTATGAAAAAACGTGTTGGCTTGGCAAGAGCCTTGGCAATGCAGCCCCAAATCGTCTTTTATGATGAACCGACGGCTGGTCTTGACCCGGTAATGACTATGACCATCAGCCGTCTAATTCGCAAAACCCAGCAGCAATTGGGTGTTGCTTCCCTTTTGGTAACTCACGATATGGAATCTGCCTTCTTGGCGGCGGACCGTATCGCTATGCTATATAATGGAAGGATTGTTCAAGTGGGAACAGTTCCGGAAATCAAAAACAGTACAAATCCTGTGGTGCGTGCATTCATTAGCGGGCAGGAGCTGAAGAAGGAGGATTTAAATGGCAAGCAGTGAAGTTAAGGTAGGTGCCTTCACCTTAGGCGGTGCTGCAATTTTGGCTGGCATCATTACCTTTATGGGAGCATTTACTTTTGGTAAGGAAGGCTACAAGCTGCAAATTGACTATCCTCAAGTAAGCGGCTTAATGCCTGGTCATGTGGTGCGTTATGCAGGTGTGCAGGTAGGTACTGTTAAGGACATCAATGTTCAGGACAGTTCCGTAGCAGTTATTGCAGAAATTGAAGATAATATTAAAATTCCCCAAGGTGCGGTGTTCACTATCGGTTCTGACGGTATCCTGGGTGAAAAGTTCGTCAATGTAGTACCGCCCAAAAGCTTTGACAAGGGATACATTAATGAAGGCAGTACTGTAAAAGGTGTTCCCGGCGGTAGTATGGAAGAATTCTTCTCTGCTTCCGGTGACGCAGTGCAAAATATTTTTGGCGATAAGAATACCCAGCTGGCAATGCGTGAGACCATCAAGCACATGAGCGAAATCTCTCAGAATATGAGCGTTATCACCAAAACTATGGCAGATGTATCCTATGCTAACCAACAAAACTTGGATACCATGGTTAAGCAAATGGCAGAGATGACTGCCCGTATGAATGGTATCTCTTATCATATGGAAAGCCTGATGGCTGGGGTGGATAACAAGGGCGCAACCGGTCAAAACATTGCTTCCATTGTAGAGAATATGAAGGATATTACAGACCGTTTTGATAATATGGTTAAGGTTTTGGAAACAGTTGCTTCTGACCCAGTAACCGCAGATGCCTTGAAGGGCACCATTGTAAATGTAAAAGAAGCAAGCGGCAGAGCCAATAAAATTTTAGGCACTGTCAGCGATGCCAGGCTAAGCGCGGATGTGTCTTCAACCCTTAAAGATAGCGACTGGCGCAGTAATTTTGGCGTAACCCTTACTCCCTCCAAGGATAGCACTCTGTATCTGGGTGGCTACGATATTGGCAACAGCAATAAGTTTGATTTTATCGCCAGCAAATCCAAGGGTAATTTAGGAATGAGCATGGGTGCTATGCAGGGTGAGTTTGGCGTGGGCTTGAGCTATGATTTTGGCAAAAACTTCCGAGTATATTCCCAGCTGTACGATTTTGATGATTCCAAGGTGCGTTTAGGTGGGGAAGTACGTGTTACGGATAACCTTTCCCTTTACGGCGAAAGCATGGATTTGAAAGGAAATAAGAGCGACACCTATGTAGGCGTGCGCAGTTATTTTTAAAGTTTTATTTGACTTTTCAGGTGAAAAAAAATATAATCTTTCTATACTGACTGGTTAGTCAGTTCGATTGGAGGTTTATACAATGTCTAAAAATAAATTAAGCAAACGTTTATTGGTGTTATCCGCTGCTATTACCATGATGCTGTGTCAATCTGCGTTTGCTGCTGAAGAACAAGTAAAAGCAGAAGCTGCTGCAGAAGCCAATGCTCCTGTAGTGCAGATGAACATGCAGGAAGCAATGGTACGTGCCTTTGAAACTAATCCTGCCATCAAGATTGCAGATTTTGACAAAGACGCAGCCCGTGCTAGCTTGAATGCTGCCCGTGCAGGACGTGGTATTACTATTAGTGGTAGTGCAAGCGCAAGCCGTGGTGGTTATGATGATGATTGGTATAGGGATTATGTTTTTCCAAAAAATAACCAAGCTACAAAGATTGGCAACACTTATTCCAATAGTGTAACTGCTTCCATGCCCTTATATACCGGTGGTAAGCTTTCCGGTGCTATCAAGAGTGCAAAAGCAAGCTACAAATCTGCTCTCGTTGGCGTGCAAAAATCCTATAACGATATGCGCTCCACTGTTACCAATGGTTACTACACCGTGCTCCAAGCTGACGATATGCAGGTACTTGGTCGCGAATCCGTAGAACGTTTGGCAGAGCATTTGAAAAATGTAAAGGCTCAATATGATGTGGGCGTAGTTGCTAAGGTTGACGTGCTGCGCAGTGAAGTTGAACTTGCCAATGCTCAACAAAGCCTTATTAAAGCAGAAAATGCTTACAAAATTGCAGAAGCAAACTTCAATAAAATTATTGGCTTGCCTTTGGCAACTAATCTCTTTTTGGAAGATACCTTGAGCTATGTTCCCTATGAAAAGGATTTGGCGTACTGCTTGGATTACGCGGCTAACAATCGTCCCGAATTGGAACAAGCTAAACAAGGCGTAGAGGCTGCTCGCGGTGCAGTGAAACAGGCTCGTAGTGGATACCAACCGCAAATCAGTGCGTTTGCTAGTCAAAGCTGGGCAACTGGTGATGGTCATTGGCCTGCTGATGAAGAAGAAAACTGGGCAGTTGGCGTAAATGTTAACCTGACTATCTTCGACACCGGTGTTACCAGAGCTAAATCCCACGCTGCGGAAGCTAACTACTTTAGCGCTCAAGAAAATTATCGTGACACCATGGATGCTGTAATGCTGGACGTGCGTAGCCAGTACCTGAATATGCGTGAAGCTGAAAAGCGTATTTCTACCACTGAAGTTGCAGTATCCCAAGCAGAAGAAGATTACCGTATTGCCCAGCTGCGTTACCAAGCAGGTGTTGGTACTAACACCGACGTATTGGATGCTCAAGTAGCTTTGACCGATGCGCAAACCAACTATCTGCAATCTGTTTATGATTACAACATTTCTAAAACCAATTTGGAAACTGCCATTGGCGTACCCATGGAGTTCCCCCATCAAGTAAAGATTGAAAAATAAAATCGTTATAAGTTAGGTATTAAAATCCTCGTTCGTTTTATGAGCGGGGATTTTTTAATCGTTGTAACGATTTTATTTTTTTAATGAGTAATGGGGCAAAAAGTATATGCTTTCCAGATTTTTTTTGATATAATAAATAAGATTTAGAAGGAAACGAATTTCCGCAATAAATGGTTAATCTTGGAGGGAATATTTTGGAAGAATTATATCGTGAAACATCTACTACTGCTAATGAAAGAAAGATTTTCGCAGGCTTGGCACTGCTGGCAATTTTAGCTTTGTTTGGCTACGAAGTAACCGATTACATTGATACCGGAAGAATCAATTATTTAGGTTGGGGCATTGATCTGTGCCTTTTGTGCTTGTGGGTTTGGCGCGTGTCCTATGGTTATACCTTGGTTTTGTACAAGGATATGCGTTTGGAAGTAATTACTCATGGCTTGGGCTTGAGACGCAGCTATTTTGTGGACTTGACCCGCACTGAAAGCTTTACTCAAAAATATGAAAAGAGCTTCTTCCGCAAAACAAAAATCCGTCACTATATCCATCGCTACAATTCTTTAGACCCCAATCAACAACGTTTGCTGGTATTTACCGAAGGCAAGAACAACAAGCTGGCTGGTTTGCTGTTTAAATCCAGCGACCAATTCATTAAGCTGTTGCGTAGATTGATGCCGGATAAATACATCCAATTGTAAAAACTGTATGAGCGGCGTTATACTGTTGTCACAGTTCGCTTATTTGCTCCTATAACTTTTAATCCTTATTTTATCATTTACAGAAGGAGAGATATTCATAGATGGAAGCTATCGATCAAGTTGCACCTGCTTTAGTTGGTGCTAGGGTAATTCATGTTTTTATTGGTGCATTCTTTTATATTTTTGCAATCGCTAAACTTATTGGGCCTGTAAATAAGGCAACTTGGTTTAAACGTCGCCAAAAATATTCTTTCTTTAACAAACGTGGTATTTTGGGCGAATATATTAACTTTGGTTATCCTGTGTGCTGGCAGGGCTGTGTTGTGTTTGTTGTTTTATACGGCGTAATCTTTAGCTTTGGTTACTGGTACATTTTTTTGAAGGCATATTAAGAAAGAGGTTTAGTAATGGCTGAAATAAAAGGTATTCTGATTAGAAAGTACGGTGAACGCGCTGAAGTTAAGGTTGATAAAACCAAGACCACCGTTACCGGTATTCCCAAATATCTGGATTGCTGGTGCCCCATCAATGCGCGAGTGGGCGATAATGTTGGTGTTGAATACCAAGAACTGGAAAAACGTAAAGGTCAAATGATTATTTATGGTTTCCCCATTCTGGGTATTATTGCAGGCTATGCTTTTGGTAATAGCTTGGCAATTTTCTTCCATATGGACCCGTTCTGGTTCATTGTTTGCGGTGTTGTATTGTGGCTGCTTATTGCTATTAACTACGCTCGTATTTTTAAACGTGATGCTGTCCGTCAAGGCGTTCAACCTGTTGTTGTAGAGATTGATGTTCCTGAAATGGTTATCGATTTGAATGACAAGCCTGCGGAAGAAACAAAATAAGATTTAAGGAGAAGGTTATGCAGGTTATCTTAGCATCTGCTTCTCCCCGCCGTTTGGCGTTACTACAGCAAATTGGTATTACTGCCGAAGTTTGCCCTGCCGATTTTGACGAGGTAAGCGGTGCTGCAGTGCAGGCAGAAGAAGTTGTGCTTGCCAATGCTATTGGTAAATGCAAGGCTGTAGTAAAGATTAAAGGTGATACTTTGCCTGTGATTGCTGCTGATACGGTGGTGGTTGCAGAGGGTGTGATTTTAGGCAAGCCTTGCGATGACAAGGATGCTGTAAAAATGCTGCAGCAGCTTTCGGGAAAGACCCACAAGGTTTTGACGGGGCTTGCTGTTAGCTATGCCGGCAAGCTGCTGGCAGAGGTGTGCGAAACCAAGGTAGTGTTCCGCGACCTTACAAATGAAGAAATTAAACAGTACGTTGCTACCGGCGAACCGCTTGATAAAGCCGGAGCTTATGGGATTCAAGGAAAGGGCGCCGTTTTAGTCGAAAAGATTGACGGCTGCTATAATAACGTGGTAGGGTTGCCGCTTACACGTTTGCAGTTAGTATTGGCTAAATTAGGAGTAGGCTAATTGCATATTAAAACCATTAAGGAAATTCCACTTAATGACAGACCTCGCGAGAAAATGGCAGCTAACGGGGCAGCAACCTTAACGGATGCTGAACTGATTGCCATTTTACTGCGCACAGGTACAGCTGAGAAGTCAGCTATTGATATTGCGGGTGAGCTGACTGCCGACGGAGGCTTGTATAAGCATTTGGCAGGTATCACTCGTTTACATGAACTTACGAATATAAAGGGTTTGGGGCAGGCTAAGGCAGCTACTGTTTTGGCGGCTCTGGAAATTGGCAGGCGCATTGCCTCTGCCAAGCCCATTGAAAAAATACATTTTAGCTGTCCGCAGGATGCAGCAGAGTTTTTGATGCCGCGCTTGCGTTACGCAGCTAAAGAGCAGTTTGTGGTGGTTCTGCTTAACGGCAGGAACAAGGTTATCGGTACGGAACTTGTTTCCGAGGGTTCTTTGAGTAATTCCATTGTGCATCCACGTGAGGTATTTGCACCTGCACTTTTAAAGCACGCGGCTGCCATTATGGTTGCTCACAATCATCCTTCCGGTGACCCGAAACCAAGTAATGAGGATAGGGATATTACAAGTATGCTGGTTCGTTCCGGCAAGGTGCTGGGGGTTCCCCTTCTGGATCACCTTATTATCGGTGATGGCACCTATTACAGTTTTCTAGAGCATGAAGCGTTATAGTTTTGGAGGAACACAAAATGAAATTTAAGTTTCCTAACATTAGTTTTTTTAACAATATGTCTGATGATATGGGTATAGATTTGGGTACTGCTAATACCTTGGTTCACTGCAAGGAAAAGGGTATCATCATCCGCGAGCCTTCCGTTGTAGCAGTAGAGGTTGATACCAACGAGGTGTTGGCTATTGGTGCGGAAGCAAAGCGTATGATTGGACGTACCCCCGGCAATATCGTAGCTATCCGTCCCATGAAGGATGGTGTTATTGCTGATTACGAAATTACCCAATCCATGCTGAAGCATTTTATCAAGAAGGCAATGGGCAGCAGGTCCTTTGTGCGCCCCCGCATTTTGGTTGGCGTGCCTTCCGGTGTAACCGAAGTTGAAAAGCGCGCAGTTATTGATGCTACTATCGAAGCAGGCGCTCGTGAAGCATATTTGATTGAAGAGCCCATGGCTGCAGCTATTGGTGCAGGCCTGCCCGTACAGGAAGCAACCGGTAGTATGGTTGTTGATATTGGCGGCGGTACCTGCGAGGTAGCAGTAATTTCCTTGGGCGGTATCGTTGTAAGCAAAAGCGTTCGTACTGGCGGTGACTCTATTGATGCTGCCATTGTGCGTTATATCCGCAAAATGTTTAACCTGCTCATTGGCGAGCGTACTGCAGAAAGCATTAAGATTGAAATTGGTACTGCCATGCGTGTAGATAACCCTGCAACCATGGATGTGCGTGGTCGTGACTTAGTAAGCGGCTTGCCTAAAAATATTACTGTTAATGCTAACCACATCTGCGAAGCGGTGGATGAACCTGTAAGCATTATCGTTGATGCAGTTCGTAATACATTGGAACGTACTCCGCCTGAACTTTCTGCGGATATTATGGACAGGGGTATTGTTATGACCGGCGGCAGCTCCATGCTCCGTAATCTGGACAGGCTGCTTTCCAAGGAAACCGGTATGCCGGTATTCGTATCTGACGAGGCTTTGAACTGCGTAGCCCTTGGTACCGGTATTGCAGTAGAAAACGTTGACGTTTATAAAAAAGGTTTTATGACTTCTAAATAATAGTTTATAAGGTAGCGCGATGAGTAAAAAAGGAATGCTCTGCGCACTGTTCGTGTTGGTTCTTTTCTCCATGCTGGCATTGGCTGTTTCCGGCAAAAGCCGTTTTCCCTTGATTAACAAGGCTGTAGCAACAGTGGTACTGCCGATAGAAAATGCGCTTGTTGCCATTGGTAACACCGGTGATGATATTCGTGGTTATTGGCGTGCATTGACAGTTTTGCAGAGTGAGAATAAAGAGCTAAAACAAGAGAATGTAGAGCTGCGCAATGCCAACGTAGCCATGGCGGCGATTTATGCAGAAAACAAGCAGCTGCGTGAATTGCTGAACTATAAGGAGCAGCACCGGACTCAAACGACCTGTGCCGCCAAGGTTATTGCCCGTAACTTTGGGGATTTGCGTGACAGCATGTACATTAATATTGGTAAGGATGCAGGCTTGAAACGCGAGATGGCAGTGCTGAACGGCAGTGGCTTGATAGGCGTCATTGACGAGGTTTATGATGACTACGCCAAGGTGCTTTTGATTACCTCTGCCCGCTGCAAGGTTGGTGCAAGAATTTTGCGTACTGATTCCCGCGCTATTGGCGTTGTTAACGGGCGCAGTAGTAGCAGGGGGATGCTGGTTATGGAGCATATCTTTCGCGAAGCTGACGTAAAAAAGGGAGACATTGTTGTAACCAGCGGTTATAGCGGTAGTCATCCGGAAAATATTTTAATCGGTACTGTTACTGATGTGCGTTTAAGTAATGTGGGTCTGTTGCAGGAAGCTGACGTGGCTCCTGCTGCTGACGTTGCGGATGTAGAGCATGTGCTTGTAATTACACACTTTACTCCGGAACAAAAAGTGGATATGAATTTACAGGGAGGACAGGCAAAATGAGGAGACTGATTTGGCCCGTCCTGTTTCTGTTCTTATTGATGTTACAGGGTGCGGTTACTGTTTTTTACACAGGCTGGATAGCCTTTGATTTGCCCTTGCTGGCTTTGTATGGGTATTCAATGCTGCGCAAGGAAGGCTCCGGTGTGGTGGCAGGCATTGGTGTTGGCTTATTGCAGGATGCCTTGACACCGGGAATTTTTGGCTTTCACATTTTAACACGTGGCTTTATTGGCTACCTGATAGGCATTACAAGGGAAAAGGTTTTTAAGGATAACCCTACTTATCATATGTTTGCCATTGGTGTTTTTAGCCTGCTGTTACGTTTTGCCCTATGGTGGGTGGAGCTTATCCGCAGTGGCGGGCTTTGGAGTATGTTCCCTAATTTTGCGTGGGATACGATTGGTTACTGCGTGGGTAATATTTTATTAGTGGTTCCCATGGTACAGTTGGTAAAGAAAATTTATGACTGGGTTCGTGAAGAAGATATTTCTTATTGATGTTCAAGTGAAGAAGGAGGCGGCACATGCTTAATAAACATAATATGGCACGTCTGTGTGCAATGTTTTGGCTGTGCTTTTTTCTTTTTACAATTCTGTTAGGGCGTATGGCGTATATGCAGCTGTGGCGTGGAGACTACTACGCCAAGCAGGCAGATGGTAACCGTTTGCGCCAATCAAGAATACTTGCTCCCCGTGGCTTGATATATGACTGCAATGGGGTGGAGCTGGTAAACAATGTTCCCGGTTATGCGGTAGCATTGCAAAAGCAAAGCACCTACGATAAGCAAATGCTGCAGCGTTTAAGCGCTTTGCTGGATATTCCTTTAGAAAAAATAGAAGCCAAGATAAAAGATAACGAGTATTATTCTGAGCCTGTGGTTTTGAAAACTAATATTTCCGCAGAGCTTATTACCAAAATAGAAGAGCAGCGCCGCGATTTGCCGGATGTTATCCTGCAAGTGCAGCCCATCCGTAATTATCTGCATAACGATTTGGCTGTGCATGCCCTGGGTTATGTGGGGGAAGTAAGCTCCTACGAAATAGAAAAGGGCTTGTTCAAGAATGTTGCCCAAGGAAGTATTGTGGGTAAATCCGGTTTGGAAAAAACCTACGATAAGGTTTTGCGTGGCGAGGACGGTATCTTGATGGAAGAGGTGGATGTTGCCGGTAACGTGGTGCAGCATTATGATACCGTTGACCCGGTGCAGGGAAAAAGCTTGAAGCTGACCATTAACTACGAAATGCAGTACAAGCTGGAGCAATTTATTGACGAGCATCTGGAGTATTTGCGCAAGATGAAGTTTGCCCCTAAGGCGCGTGCTGCTGCAGTCATCGCCCTTGACCCTCGCACTGGTGCGGTTAAGGCTATGATTAGCCGTCCCGATTATAATCCTAATTTATTTGTCAATGGCATTTCCACCCGTGATTGGAATGCCATCAATAATGACCCTAACTTTCCGTTGAACAATAAGGCTATTAGCGGTGAATATCCGCCAGGCTCTACCTTTAAGATTGTTACAGGCAGTGCTGCCTTTGAGCTGAACAAGGTTACCTTGAACGAGCTTATTTATGATGCAGGCTATCATCCCCTTGTTCCCACCATGGGTAATGCAGGCGGCGAGGTGCTGGGCTGGCTTTCCTTTATTAAGGGCTTGGCAATGTCTGACAATGTTTATTTTTACGAGCTTGGTTATCGTGTAGGCATAGATGCCATTGCTAAATACGCGCGCATCTATGGCTTTGGCGAGCCTACGGGTATAGACCTTGAGGGCGAAAGCAGTGGGCTTGTGGCTTCCAAGCAGGTTAAGCTGGATATTTGGAATGAAGGCTGGCGTTTGGGCGATACCTTTAACGCAGCCATCGGACAGGGCTTTAACCTTTCAACTCCTCTGCAGCTGGCGGTAATGCTTAGCTGCGTTGCTAATGGGGGCATTAAGCACCAGCCTTATTTGGTAGATTCCTACCTTAATCCGGATGGAACCGTGTTTGGCAGACCGGAGCGTAGCGAAAGCAAGCATATTGATGTATCGCAAAGAACTATTGACTATATGCGCGACGGTATGAGCGCGACAACGGAAGAGGGCGGTACGGCGGCGTACTTTAGGTCCTTGCCCCGCAAGGTAGCGGGCAAAACAGGTACAGCAGAAAACCCCCACGGACGTGACCACGGGTTATTCGTTGCTTATGGTCCGGTAGAAGACCCGGAATTAGTTGTAGTTGCTATTGTAGAACAGGGCGGTTATGGCAGTCTATCTGCAGGCCCCATTGTTTACAAGGCATTTGAAGAATTTTTCCACGAAAAAAATCTTTAATTTTATGAAAGGAGCAGCAGGATGGGCGTAAGGCGTATTCTACGCAATTTAGATTGGTGGCTTATTTTTGCCGTACTAATTTTAATGGGCTGTGGCTTGGGCTTAATTGACAGTGCCACCCATTCCTTCGCCGTAAGTACGGGTAAGGCGTGGCATTTGAATCGTCAAGGTATGTTCATGCTTATTGCTATAGGCTTCGCCATTTTTACCCTGCGCTTCGATTATAGGGTGCTAAAAAATTACGCAACACCCTTATACATTTTTAATGTACTGCTTTTGGTAGGGGTAATGCTTTTTGGTCATACCCAACTGGGGGCGCAGCGCTGGATTCAGATTGGCAGCTTTACCTTTCAGCCGTCAGAATTTGCCAAGGTGTTCCTCATAATCTGCCTGGCAGCTTTTATGGAAAAGCGTATTGAATGGCTGGAAGATTTTAAAGATTACCTGCCTGTGTTCCTATATATATTCATACCCTTTGTTTTGGTTTTGAAACAGCCGGACTTGGGTACTTCACTTACCTTCATTGCAATCCTGCTGGGAATGATTTTCGTCAGCGGTTTTAAGTATAGGTGGTTTGCATATTGCACCACTGTCTTTGTAGCGCTGATGCCTTTAATCTGGCAATTTGTTTTGAAGGATTATCAGAAGAATCGTATTCGCGTGTTCTTAAACCCGGAGCTTGACCCCTACGGCAGCGGCTACCACGTTATTCAATCTAAGATTGCCATTGGTAGCGGCGGCTTGTTTGGTAAGGGATGGCTGCAAGGCTCTCAAAGTCAGCTAAACTTTTTGCCAGAAAACCATACGGATTTTATCTTCGCTGTAGTAGGTGAGGAGTTTGGCTTCATTGGGGCGGCTTTGATTATCCTAATGTACTTCATCATCGTTTGGCGTGGCATTACCATTGCCCTAAACGCGGAAGATGATTTTGGAACCTTGCTGGCAGTGGGCATAACCTCTATGTTTATGTTCCACATTATGGTAAATATTGGCATGACCATTGGCATTATGCCTGTAACCGGTGTGCCCCTACCATTTCTAAGCTATGGTGTAAGCTCGTTGATGACTAATACAATGTTGGTGGCGTTACTGCTGAACATTAAGGTTCGCGACCAGAAACTGCAATTTTAAGGAGGACGTAATGGAAAAAGAATTGACCATTGATATATTAAGCAGCGTGCAAAAGCCTGCCCGCTATACCGGCGGTGAGTTTGGCAGCATCATTAAGCCTGCGGAAGAAACAGAAGTAACCATTGCCCTTGCCTTCCCGGATGTGTACGAGGTAGGCATGAGCTATTTGGGCTTCAAGATTTTGTACCATCTGCTCAACAAGGAAGCAGGTGTGCAGGCTGAACGCGTATATGCTCCTTGGGTTGATATGGAAGCGAAAATGCGTGAACGTAACATTCCCCTGCGTACCTTGGAAACAGAAAAGACTTTGGCGGAATGTGACATTGTTGGCTTTACCCTGCAATACGAGCTTTCCTACACTAATATTTTGAATATGCTGGACTTGGGCGGTGTACCTGTTCTTGCCGCAGAGCGCAGTGATGCAGACCCCTTCGTTATCGTAGGTGGTCCTTGCGTTTATAATCCGGAGCCTTTGGCTGATTTCGTTGACTTTGCCATTATCGGTGAAGGCGAAGAAGTAATGATTGAGCTGATGGATGCCTATAAAGCTTGGAAGAAGGCTGGCAAACCGGGTGGACACCAAGGCTTCTTGAATGAAGTGGTGAAGATTAAAGGCATCTATGTACCAAGCTTCTATGAAACTATATATAATGAAGATAACACCGTAAAAGAAGTGCGTGCATTGCGTGAAGATGTACCTGCTGTTATTGAAAAGCGTGTTGTAAAAGACATGAACAGCATTGATTTCCCCACTGCTCCCATCGTTCCCTTTGGCGAGATAGTACACGATAGAATTATGCTAGAGGTTTTCCGCGGTTGTAGCCGTGGTTGCCGCTTCTGTCATGCAGGGATGGTGTACCGACCTGTACGCGAACGCAAGCCGGAGGTTTTGAAGGAGCTGGCTCGTCAGCTGGTGGATAACACCGGTTATAACGAAATGTCCTTGGTATCCTTGAGCAGTGCAGATTACTCCTGCCTTGCTCCCTTGGTACACGACCTTATTGCAGAATTTAAAGACGAGCGCGTAAGCGTTAGCCTGCCCTCCCTGCGTATTGACAGCTTCTCTGTTGATATTGCCAAGGAAGTACAGGCGGTGCGCAAAAGCGGCTTGACCTTTGCTCCGGAAGCAGGCAGCCAAAAAATGCGCGACGTTATCAACAAGGGCGTTACAGAAGA
Source organism: Phascolarctobacterium sp. (assembly GCA_017467905.1). GTDB lineage: Bacteria > Bacillota > Negativicutes > Acidaminococcales > Acidaminococcaceae > JAHHUH01. The sequence continues at coordinate 5,423 of JAFUKD010000039.1, read as the reverse complement.
AGATTTGATGAACGCTGTGGGCGCAGCCTTTGAATCCGGCTGGAGCAGCGTGAAGCTGTACTTCATGATTGGCTTGCCCTTTGAAACTGACGAGGACATTCTTGCCATTGCAGATTTGGCGAAGAAGGTTCAATATAAATATTTTGAAATTACCGGCAAACGTGGCTGCAAGGTAACCGTAAGCGCTTCCTCCTTCGTACCGAAGCCCTACACCGCCTTCCAATGGTTTGCCCAAAATGACATTGAAACCCTGCGTCGTAAACAATTCCTTTTGAAAGACGCACTCAAAGTTAAAAATATTACCTTCCAATATCACGACGCTAAGACCAGCGTGGCAGAAGCTATCTTCGCCCGCGGTGACAGACGTTTGGGTAAAGCGCTTCTTGCTGCGTGGAAGATGGGCGCCCGCTTTGATGGTTGGAGCGACTGCTTCTCTTACGACCGTTGGGTAAATGCTATGGCAGAAGCCGGCTTGGACATTGAGTTCTACGCTAACCGTGAACGTGGCGAAAAGGAAGTGTTCCCTTGGGAGCATGTACAGCCTGCAGTTTCCAGAAGGTTCCTGTGGCGCGAGTGGGAGAAGGCACAAGCACAACAGCTTACCCACGATTGCCGTCGCAGTACCTGCACCGGCTGTGGCGTATGCCAAAAGCTGGGCGTAGAAATTATTGATTACAAAAGAGGTGAAGCATAATGAAATTACGCATGCAAATTACTAAAGACCGCGACATTCGCTTTATCTCTCACTTGGAATATGTGCGCACCATCGAACGTGCCATCCGTCGCGCCAAATTGCCTGCTGCTTATTCCGAAGGCTTCAACCCTCATTTGAAGTTCTCTCTTGCTTCCGCACTTGGGGTGGGCGTGGTTAGCTATACCGAATTTGTAGAAATCGAATTGGCAGAGCCTATGGAAGTAGAGCTGGCGGCGAAGGCGCTGGACAAGGCGCTTCCCCGTGGCATTCGCGTGCTGGCGGCAGATGCAGTTGCCAACAACACTGCGGCGTTGATGGCAGAAGCAGCAGGAGCAAGCTATGTTGTGGCGTTGCCTTACGACAAGGATATCTCCGAAGCAGTAGAAGCCTACAACGAAGCAGAAAGTCTGCTTTTTAAAAAGGCTGCGCCCAAAAGAAAAGAAAAGTTCAAAGAAATTGACGTGAAGTTTTACATTCCCAAGCTAAGCGTGGAGCAAAGGGACGGCAAAATTAGCTTTTCCTTCGATTGTAAGATTACTCCCACCGGCAGTATGAAGGCTGTAGATTTGCTCAACGCTCTAAACGAAGCCTACAATCTGGATTTGCCTGTGGAGATGGCGGATATTGAGCGCCACACTCTTTACAAAATGAATAAATATGGTAAGAAGGTTTCCATGCTGCGCAAGGATGCGTTTAAGATGTGAGTAAATTTAAAGACATTACTTTTTGAAAAAATCAAATATAAAAAGGGGACTGTTACGGTTTGTAGCAGTTCCCTTTTTTATGTGTATAAACAAAATATTGACGTGTAAACATATAATGTTTATACTTAAATAAAGAGTTTACATGAAGAGTGGGTGTTGGATTTGACTGGCTTAGAAAAATTGTTATACACGAAAATTAAATATGAAGATTGGCAGGGGAAGAAAGCTTTACCGTATTATATTTCCGTTAATTATGATATAAAGAAGGCTTCTCTGAAAGGTATAGAAACAATATTTTTATTTCCTAAGGGAAAGCTGTTGGCAGTTAATTCTATCAAAGCACATATAGGAAAGATTCAAGAGATTGAAGCACTACCTGTTGTTGTGTGCTTAGAAATTTTACCTTATGAACAAAGGCAAAGATTTATAAAAGCAGATATTCCCTTTGTAGCAGGTGAAAAGCAAATTTATGTACCTTTTATTGGCACATTATTATTGGAACGATATGTAGCACCGGAAAATAATTTAAAGTTTTTCTCTCCTTCTACACAGCTTCTGTTGCTTTATTTCATATATAAAAAGACCACAGAATTTACTTTGGCAGAATTGGCTGAGGCATTAGGTTTATCCAAAATGGCTATCTCTAAGGCTCAAAGGCAATTAGCACAAACAGAAGTGTTCGTATTGGAGCAGCGCGAAGGAAAAAAGAAGGTATTGGCTACAAATTTAGATTTTAAATCTATTTGGGAAAAATGTTTTAAGTATATGGTCAGCCCTGTAAGAGAAGTTGTTTACATAAACAATTATGATGTGAATGACAAGATGTATATTTCTGGTGATACTGCCTTATCTGAAAACAGTATGCTTAACCCATCTAAAGTACCTTGCTATGCGACTATGTCTGCAAGAAAAGAAATTATGGATAACTTTCAAATTGTAGTAGGTTGGGAAGATGGTAATACTTTAGTAGCTGATAAGTATAAGGTTGAGCCTAACCATACAAAGTTAGAACTTTGGAAATATGACCCAAGTGTTTTAGCAGCTGGTAATATGGTAGATGCTTTATCCTTGTCGCTTACCTACAAAGACACTCACGATGAGCGTATTGAAGAATCTGTTGAGGAATTGTTGAAAGATTTTTGGGAGGCATATTGATGGTACTTGGATTGAATAGCTTTAAAAACGCTTTCAGCGGATTTGCGGAGCAGTATACAATTATCGGTGGTGCCGCTTGTGATTTGCTGATGTCCAAAGAGAATATGGAATTTAGAGCAACTAAGGATTTAGATATTGTACTAATAGTGGAAGCGTTGACACCGGAATTTGTTAATAGATTTTGGTATTATGTAAAAGAAGCTGGATATGAACATCAAAATAAAAGTACTGGTGAGGTAGAATTTTATCGGTTTTCTAATCCCAAAAGTAAAGCATATCCTAAAATGATAGAATTGTTTTCTCGAAAACCAGATATGATTAAGCTTCCAGAGGGGGCGGTGTTAACCCCGTTACCCATGAATGATGAATTATCAAGTTTATCAGCTATTTTGCTTAACGACAGTTATTATAACTTTCTACTTTCGGGAATTACAATGATTGATGGTGTTTCTATTCTGAACACTACGCATATCATTCCGTTTAAGGCAAAAGCATGGCTTGATTTATCGCAGAAGAAACAGCAGGGTATGCAGGTAGACAGCAAAAGCATCAACAAACATAAAAGAGATGTTTTTAGGCTTGCGGTATTGCTGCGTGAAGACCAAAGAGTTTATATTTCTACAGATATTTATAAGGATGTAAATGATTTTATTGATGGAATGGATAATGAAGAAGTAAACTTGAAGGACTTAGGCATTTATAACCTGGTTAAAGAAGACGTGCTTCACCTATTACAAAAAGTGTATGTAGAAATTTAATCAAATACTTAGCCCCACCCGTAACAGAGTGAGGCTTTTTGTTTGTCCTTACTTGCCGCATGGTTACCGCTTTAGCGGTGGAAGGGTTTAGGTGTTCCGCGCGGTTTGAATTTCACCTCTCACTCTATAAATACAATCGAGCAACCCAAAATGGCAATGTACTCTAAAAATTTTTTTCTAAAAAACAAAAAAGCAACGGTTTTTACCATTGCCTAAGATAAATTAAAAATTTTTTCTGTTTCTCATTGCCATTTTTGCTTCGTCAAGTGTATTTATAGAGTGAGATCTTCTTTTTTTCTGTCCTTTCCCTTTTTCTTTTATATAATTTTCTTTTTCCCTTTCCTGTCTTTATTTTCTTCTGCCTTTGTTCAAGCAAAGCTGAAAGCTTTGCTACCTTGTTCTAAAGTATGCAGTAACTTAAAGTTATATAGGCACATAAATTTATGCAGTACTTGTCAAAAGTAGTTAATGTGTTATAATAAAAACAGAGAGATTCCTGATGTTTGGTCGCGTCAGCTCTCTCCGCTAAGTAATGATACATCGAAGGAAAGGCTGGCTTGCCAAAGCTGGCTTTTTTTCGTTATATTGTGTTGTTTTGAAAAAGCAAGTTCTAAGCAGTAATTTATACCGTCCCTGAAAGGGAAGGGGGACCGCTTTAGCGGTGGAAGGGTAATAATGCATAACAATAATTACACACGATATAATGCTAAGTTAAAAAATCGTGCACAAAATCTTAGAAAAGACATGACTAAACAAGAAGGAATGTTATGGCATTTGTTCTTGAAAAAGCTATATCCAAAGTTCTATAGGCAAAGATCAATAGGAATTTATATAGCTGATTTTTATTGTTCTAAAGCAAAACTAGTCATTGAAATAGATGGAGGACAACATTATAGTCAAGAAGGTATGGACTATGATGAGCAAAGGACTATGTTTCTAAATAGTATTGGATTAGAGGTTATAAGGTTCAATAATTTGGAAGTAGAGAAAAATTTTAATGGTGTTTGTTATGCAATAAACGAGAAAATAAAAGAAAGAACCTAATAACCCCCCAGTCATTGCTACGCAATGCCAGCCCCCACTTTCAGGGGGGGCAATTGTGCCAGTGCATTGCGTACTAGTCAAGAAAATTGGACGTTAAAAACTAATTCTAAGCAGAAACTTATACCGTCCCTGAAAGGGAAGGGGGACCGCTCAACCCCCGCAGACACTAAGCCCCGCTCGTGACCGAGTGGGGCTTTTATTATGCTCAAATTTTATGATGAACAAAGATGTACTGCTTTTACTAATTCAACTGCTTCTGTTATCTGCTGACGCAGTTCGTCAGCAGATAACAGAATTTTGTTGTCAGTAAAATTTTTGATTGTTCATCATCCCTTTACAGTTTTATGACGGAACGTCCGTGCTGTACAGAATCCAACGTTGAACAAGTAAAAAATAGCACGCTTTTCAGAAAATTACAAGGAACTGTCCTGTTAGTAATACATTTAATATACAATCTTGGAGTAATGACTTAAAATAAGTAAAAGCAAAAGCCGAGGAGGAAGCCAAAATGAAAGATTATAATTTGGAAAAGGAAACAGAACTGTTGGGAAAGGCATTGAGGAAGCTGCGGGAAGGAAGGGGCTTGACCCAGGAGGAAGTGTTAAAAGCTACAGGTATATCCCGCTCGACCATGGTGGAGATTGAAGCAGGAAAGAGGTTGGCCAGGGGGATAAACCTTTTGCTGTTGTGCATTGTTTACGAGGTAATGCCCCAGCAGCTGATGGAGCTTGCCTTTAAAAGGTGGAGCTACCCTGTGAAGCCAATAGAAGCCTTTTATAGGAAACATGAATATGGCGCGAGCGCGAAAGAAAGAGCCCACGTCGAAAGGCGTCGCAAGACAGGGAAGAAGTAAGATATTTTTCGCAGGTTGATGTCTTGCGGGGGGGGGCAAACGTGTTATAATGGCATTGAGATTAAATAATATTACAAGTAGATTTATGATTTTTAAACCGAGGTGTTGAAGATGGAAGAAAAGTTTAAGCTGCTGGGACGTAGGGTTAAGTTCCTGCGTTTGGATAAGGGGATTTCGCAGACGAAGATGGCAGAGCGGATTGGACTATCCCAAAC
>JAFUKD010000038.1 GCA_017467905.1 Phascolarctobacterium sp. | reverse complement strand
CGCAGCTAACCCGTTCTCTGACGTTCCCGCTGGCCACTGGGCATATGACTCCGTAGCTAAATTGGCTGCTGCTGGCGTAGTTGATGGCTATGCTGACGGCGCATTCGACGGCGACAAACTGATGACCCGTTATGAAATGGCACAAATCGTAGCAAAAGCTATGGCTAAAGGCGCTAACGTTGACAAACTGGCTGCAGAATTTGCTGACGAACTGGATACCCTCGGTGTTCGCGTAGCTAAATTGGAAAAAGGCGCTGACGCTGTTAAAATCACTGGTCAAATCCGTTATCACTACAAACAAAATGATGGTGACGCTGATGGCCATGCTAATAATTTGCGTTCCCGTATTTACTTCAAAGGTCAAATCAATGATGATTGGGCTTATACCGGCTTGATTCAAAATAACCAAAACTTCGATAATGATGAAGGTGATGAGGAAGAAACCACCTTCCAACGTGCTTATGTAACTGGTAAATTGGGTGGTTTGGACGTAACTGCTGGTCGTTACAACATGTACCTGGTTAACGGCAACCTTTATGACCATCGTGCAGATGCTGTAGAAGTTTCCTATGGCAAAGATGTTAAATTGACTGCTTTCTATGGCAAACCGACCGATATGGATGGTGAAGTTAATTTTACAGCAGGTACTAACGATAAGGTTGATGTTGAATATGGTGAAACCTATGGTGCACATGTTGCAACTGAAATTGGTGTGGTAAAGGCAACTGCTGGTTACACTGTTTATAAGGATGGTGTAGCTGATTATTATCAAAACGATACGTTGACCAAAGCTGATATTTCCCTTCCTGACAATAAAGTTTGGAATGTTGGTGTAGCATTTGACCTTGCTAAAGATTTGACCTTAACCGCTGATTACCTGAAATCTGATATTGACAGTATTACTGGTCAAAATAATGATGAATACAAAATTGATGATGAAGGTATTGTAGTTGGTTTGTCCTTGAAAGGTGCTAAAGCTTCCGCTCCTGGTTCTTGGGGTCTCTATGGTAACTGGTATGACCAAGGACGTGGTACTGTAATGGCTCACACCATGAACGGTGACTATGGTGAAACTGGTTTTGAAGGCTGGATGGTTGGTGCTAACTACACCCTCGCTAAAAATATCGTAGCAGCTGTTGAGTACTATGACCTCGAAACTAAAGGTATGGGTGATGCAGTAGCAAAAGAAGATATCGAAACCCTCTGGACCCAAGTTATCTTCACTTTCTAATTTAAGAATTAGTTAGTTTTTAGATTTTAATTTTAAAACAGATACAGCAATCCCCTGCTTCCGTTTGGAGGCAGGGGATTTGTGCGTATTTGGGAAAATTGTCTTAGAGCGTAGTGGTTCTATTATTTCGTTGACCTTTTGGTATCAGATATAGTATCATAAGTATAAAGCAGTCAAATAATTTTATAGAGGTGAATACATGTCGAAGTTAGAAAAGCGTTTGAGAGCGCTAGCTAATGGTGCGGAATTACCGTGGAGTAAAATTGTTGCTTTATTAGAAAGTTTAGGTGTTAATGTGCAAGCACCTACTGGTGGAAGTCATTATAAGATTTTTCTTATAGGCAAGCCGCCATTAACGATACCTGTGCATAATGGAAGAGTTAAAAAGATTTATGCAAAGAAAATCGCAGAGTTTTTATCTGAATTTATAGATGTGGATGAGCAGTAGATACGGATCTTAAGGAGGTAAAAACAATGAAGAAAACTTTAGAATACTATATGAATCTTAAATATCCTACGCAAATTACGGAGATAGATATTAAAGATGGCGGAGGCTTCTTGGTAGAGATACCTTTGCTTAAAGGTTGTGTAAGTGATGGAGAAACTATTGCAGAAGCTTTGGGAAATATAAATGAAGCTAAAAAAGAGTGGTTGGCTTATATGTTAGAGAATGGTTTACCAATACCGGAACCTCTTGACGTGAGTAAGTACAGTGGTAAGTTTGTGGTTAGGATTCCCAAATCACTACATAAAACCATTTCAGAACAATCTAAAATGGAAGGTTTAAGTTTGAATCAGTATGTAGCTAATTCTTTAGCCTTTGTTGCCGGTCAAAAGCAAATGGCTTTAAGCAAGTAGTAAATTAATCCCCTGCTTCCGTTTGGAGGCAGGGGATTTGTGCTTTACCAAAATGTTTCACGTGAAACATTTTATTTTTTTAGTTGTCCTAAAATTTCCTCGTTGTCTTCGCCCAAGCGCGGTGCTCGTTTGGAAAGCTGCGCCGGAGTTTTGCTAAGCTTCATGGCAAAACCAATCTGTTTGTATTCGCCCAGCTCTTCGTCCTGAACGGAGAGTACCATTTCGTTAGCTTGGGTCTGCTCCGCTGCGCAGGCTTCTGCAAAATCAAGAACAGGTGTTACGCAGGTGTCCTTGCCTTTTAAATAAGCCTCCCACTCGCTCATGGTGCGCTTTGCAAATTCAAGGGCAAGCTGTTCTTTAAGGTAGGGGTGGTTTGCCTCGTCATCAATGAGGTCAATCATATCCGCCCGTTCAAGGGCGTTGCATAAATTAGTCCAGAACTTCTTTTCCAGACAGCCTACGGAAACGTAACGGTTGTCTTTTGTTTTGTAGATGTTGTAGTTGGCGTACATACCTGTCAGCCAGTTGTTGCCACGCGCTGCCACGAAGCCACTGCCAAAGTAAAGGCTGGCGGCACCGGGCATTAAGGTCATGGCAATATTATAAAGGTTAATGTCAATCTCTTGACCCTGTCCCGTCATTTGAGCATGGCGCAGGGCAATCATAATACTCATACCTGCCGCCATGGAAGCGTTCATATCTGCCATCAGCACGCCGGGGATAGCAGGCTTGCCATTTGCTTCGCCGCTCATATTGGTGATACCGGCAAGGCTGACGTAGCCAATGTCGTGGTCAGCCTGCTTCGCCAGTGGGCCTTTGGCTCCGTAGCCGGTAAGAGCGCAGTAAATAATCTTGGGGTTCAGCTTGCTGACGGTCTCGTAGTCAATGCCTAACTTTTTAAGCACGCCGGGGCGATAGCTTTCCACAACAACGTCGGCAGTCTTCGCCAGTTCAAGGAAGGTGTTTTTGCCTTCCTCTGTTTTTAAATCCAGTACTACGCTTTTCTTGTTGCGGTTCAGCTGTAAATGCCAGTAGCCAAAATCTTTCAGGAAGGGCGGGAAGCTGCGGGAGTAGTCTCCGCGACCTGGTTCTTCTATTTTAATAACCTCTGCCCCAAAATCTGCCAAGAGCATTGTGCAGTAGGGACCGGGTAAAAGTCTGGATAAATCTAAAATTCTAATACCTTCCAAGGCTTGCATGCTAACACTTCCTTCCATTATATTACAGTCTTGCGCCGTTACTCAGGTAAACATATTCTGCTTTAGCTTCGTCGGCTTCGTCTTGTGTGATGAAACCGTGCTTTGCCATGGTGTTTAGCACTAACATTTGGCGTTGCTTACATTCCACCGGGTTTTCAAAAGGGTTAAGGGTGGAGGGGGCGTAGGGCAAGGCAGCGATAACAGCTGCTTCCGGCAGGGTGAGCCTGCTGGCGTGCTTGCCAAAGTAAGCCTTGCTGGCTTGGTGAATGCCTGTCGCTCCGGCACCAAAGTAGGTGGTGTTCAAATACATTTCCAAAATCTCTGTCTTTTCGTATTTTTCTTCCAGCATTACGGAAAGGATGGCTTCTTCAATTTTACGCTCCATGGTCTGCTCATGGGTGAGGAAGGTGTTTTTTACGAATTGCTGGGTAAGAGTGCTACCGCCTTGGGTAATTTCCCCTTCTGTAATATTTGCCAGCATAGCGCGTAAAATACTTTCGGGAGCGAGAGCACCATGCTCGTAAAATTCATGGTCCTCAATGGCGATGAGGGCGTTCTGCATATTTTTGGGGATGTCTTCGAGTTCTACCCATTCAGGATTTTCGCGTAGAGGGTTAATCACTTCTTCCATATTGAAGGCGAGAAAGAATTTTTGTACGGGAGCAGGCCATTCTTCTTGGGGAGGAAGGACGGAAAGGATAATGCTTTTTACTGCATCCTTCTGGTGCTGTTCAACCCTTGCCTTTTCCTGAGGTGGTACTTGCTTTTCTTGGGTAGTATCTTTATCGTCAAAGGCTTGCATCCCCATGAAGAGGATGGCAATTAAAAAAATTGTTTTCATCATGCTCAGAAACCTCGTTAAAATTTATTGTACTTTTATTTTAACAAGAAAGTGGCAAGTTGGCAAAACTTATGCAGAAAAATACTATGAAAAGAAGCGGTAACGTAGTAAAATATAAATAATAAAATGGGTTATTGTTCTCTTAAATTTTTGGAGAAAGCTTTGCAAAGGTCTTGCAATTTTATACGAGATGGTTGTATAATTACCAATCATAAGGAGGTTAGATATGAAAGCGAGTGTTATTGGTGCTACCGGTTTTGCCGGAGCAGAACTGTTGCGACTGCTGGAGGGGCATCCCGAAGCAGAAATCGCCTGCATTACTTCAGAAAGCAGTACCGGTGAGGCTATTGCTAATATGTATCCGCATTTGGCAGGCAGGATTGAAAAGAATCTTACCTCCATGCAGGACATTGACCAAATCGCTGCTGTCAGTGATGTAATTTTTATTGCTTTGCCCCACGGGCATGCCATGAAGATTGGCAAGCATCTGCGAGGTAGTGACGTAAAGATTATTGATTTGGGTGGCGACTATAGATTTAAAGACCATAGGGTTTTTGAAGAGTGGTACAAGGTGGAACATCTTGACCCGGAGGCAAAGGCTGTATATGGTTTAACAGAGCTTTATCGTGAGCAGGTTAAGGGCGCTAAGCTTTTGGCTAACCCTGGCTGCTATACTACTTGTAGTATTTTGGCGTTAGTTCCTCTGCTGAAAGCTGGCTTGGTTGAAACCAAGAATATTATTGTCGATGCGAAGAGTGGTACTACCGGCGCAGGTAGAAGCCTTAAATTAGGAAGCCTGTATTGCAGTGTTAACGAAAACTTCCATGCTTATGGTGTGGCAAGTCATCGTCACACTCCGGAGATTGAACAGGCATATAGTGAATTTGCGGGGGAAGAAGTTACCATTCAGTTTACTCCCCACCTGTTACCGGTGGATAGAGGCATTTTGGCAACCTGTTATGCAAATCTTAAAGAGGGCGTAACTGACGGACAAGTTGCAGAAGCCTTCGAGGCAATGTATGGCGATGAATACTTTATCCGTTTGCGCGGTAAGGGTAACTGCCCTGAAATTAAGAATGTACGCGCTTCCAACTATGTTGATTTAGGCTGGCAGGTTGATAGACGCACCGGTCGCATTATTGTAATGAGTGCTATTGACAATCTGGTGAAGGGTGCGGCAGGGCAGGCTGTGCAGAATATGAATGTTATGTTTGGACTTGATGAAGTTACTGGACTACAACAACTTCCCATTTACCCCTAAACCAAAATTGTTATAAGCGCCGTTATGCTTTGTCGCAACTCATTCGCTTGCTCGACGTACCACCAGTACGCCGTCGCTTCACGAATTTCGTTGCTTCGCGCCTTCCAGCACTTCTAACAATTTTTAAAGTTAGCAAGAGTGTAATTCAAATATAAAATGACATCTATATAATGAAAAGAGTTGATTAAATATGAAACCTATTGATGGTTGGGTTACCGCTCCGCAGGGCTTTCTGGCAGCTGGCGTAAAAGCTGGCATTAAAGCCAGTGGTAACCACGATGTTGCTGTAATTTACAGTACTGTTCCTGCAGCTTGTGGTGCAGTGTTTACTCAAAATAAAATGTGTGCTGCCCCCGTGCTTGTAAGCCGTGAAGTAAATAAACAGCCCTACGCCCAAGCTATCTTGGTAAACAGTGGTTGTGCCAACGCTTGTACAGGTGCCCAAGGTATTGAGGACGCTAAGAAAATGCAAGCTCATGGTGCGGAGCTTTTAGGTATCGAGCCGGAACAAGCTTTTATCTGCTCCACCGGTGTTATCGGTCACTTCCTGCCCATGGACAAGCTGCTGACAGGTATTGCAGATGCCATTGATGCCATGGACGAAAGCGAAGGCGAAAGCTGCGCTATGGCAATTCAAACTACGGATACCTTCATTAAAAGAGTAGCCTACGAAACTGAAATTGATGGTAAGACCGTAAGGATTGCAGGTATTGCCAAGGGTGCAGGCATGATTCACCCCAATATGGCGACTATGCTTACCTTCATTACTACTGATGCTGCTATCGCACCCGACGTGTTAAAGCGTGCAGTGAAGGCTGCAGCAGACAAGTCCTTTAATATGGTAGTCGTTGACGGCGATACCAGTACTAACGATAGTATGATTGTTCTTGCCAACGGTTTGGCAGAAAACGAAATCATCCTTTCCGAAGAGCATCCTGATTATCCTGCGTTCTTTGAAATGCTGGTAACCTGCGCAACTGATTTGGCAAAGCTGATTGCTCATGACGGCGAAGGCGCTACTAAATTCTTGGAAGTAAACGTAGTGGGTGCTGCTACCTGGCAGGATGCCAAGACTGCTGCCATGGCGATTGCTAAATCTCCGCTGGTAAAGACAGCCTTCTTTGGCGAAGACCCCAACTGGGGACGTATTGTATGTGCGGCTGGTTACAGCGGTGCGGAGATGCTTGCCGAGAAGGTTAATTTGGAGATTGGCGGCGTACGTTTGGTAGAAAATGGCATGAACTGCAATGTTCCCGGCGAACATCTTGCTCCAATTATGGCAGAGCATGATATTTCCATGACCATTGACCTGGCTGCCGGTAAAGAGCAGGCAACTGTTTGGACCTGCGATTTCAGCTATGAATATGTAAAGATAAATGGTGAATATCACACCTGATTTATATAAAAACCTGCATAAAATTTTTTAGGAGGAATTTGTTATGATTATTAACGATACTCAAGTACAAACTTTAATTGAAGCTCTTCCGTATTTGCGCGATTTTAAAGATAAAACCATTGTTGTAAAATACGGTGGTAACGCAATGCTTAACGACCAAATTAAAAACAAAGTGCTGCAAGACATTGTGTTCCTGCAATGCGCAGGCATGCGTCCCGTTGTAGTTCATGGCGGCGGTCCGGAAATTACTGCTATGCTGATGCAAGCAGGCAAAAAGAGCGAATTCGTTAGCGGCTTGCGTGTAACTGATGCTGAATCCGTTGGCATTGCAGAAATGGCTTTGGTTGGCAAAATCAATACCGATTTGGTTGCTCGCCTGAATATGTTGGGTGGCCGCGCTGTTGGTTTGAACGGCAAGGATGCTAATTTGGTAACTGCTAAAAAACATTTGGCAGACGTTTATGAAAACGGCGAAGTTAATTTGGTAGATATTGGCTATGTTGGCAATGTTGAACATGTTAATACTGAATTGATTGAAGTGCTTCTGGCAAACGGCTTCATCCCCGTAATCGCTCCTACCGGCGTTGGCAACAGTGGCGAAACCTACAACATCAACGCTGACAGCGTTGCAGGCGAAATTGCTGGTGCGTTGAAAGCTGAAAAGCTTTTGGTGCTCACTGACGTGCGTGGTATTTACTCCGATTATCGTGATGAAAAAAGCTTCATCTCTACCCTTACCTTCGAAAAAGCACAAGAGCTTATTATCCGTGGCAAGATTGATGGCGGTATGATTCCTAAGGTTCGTGCTTGCATCACTGCTCTTTCCGGTGGCGCAAAGAAAACCCACATCATTGATGGTCGCGCAGAACACACCATTCTTATGGAAATCTTTAGTGACAGCGGTGTAGGTACCGAAGTTGTAAAAGAGTTAAGATAAGAATGACAAAAATCCAGTAATACTGCGTTATGGCTTGCTTACCCGATAGGCGTACATACAGTGCGCCGTCACTGCGTGAGCTTTGCCATGCCTTGTCCTACATAATTTTTGTAAGACAGGTTCTATTAGTTTAGGAGGCTACATACGATGGATTATAAAACTGTTATAGAGGAAACAGATAAATATTACTTGCCTGTGTTTGGCAGGTATCCTTTAGTAATTGACCACGGCAAGGGCTGCAAGCTGTACGATGCCAAGGGCGAGGAGTATCTGGACTTTTTGGCAGGTATTGCTGTAAATGCTTTAGGTCATGCTCACCCCGTACTGGTAAAGGCTATTGCTGACCAAGCGGCGAAGGTAATGCACTGTTCTAATTTGTATTACACCGAGATTCAGGCTAAGGCCATTCGTACCATTGCAGAGGTAAGCGGCTTTGATAGAATTTTTTTGGCAAACAGTGGTGCGGAAGCTAATGAAGGCGCGTTAAAGCTGGCTCGTAAATACGGCAAGCTGAAAAGCGCAGACAAGTTCCGCATTATCACTGCAGTACATTCCTTCCACGGTCGTACTTTGCTGACCGTAACTGCAACCGGTCAAACCAAATATCAGGTTGGTTACGAACCGTTGCCCGGTGGCTTTGATTACGTAGAGTTTGGTGACATTGCTGATTTGGAAGCAAAAATGGGCGACGATGTGTGCGCTGTACTTCTGGAACCTATCCAAGGTGAAGGCGGTGTACACGTTCCCAGTGATGAATATTTGCAGCAGGTACGCGCTTTGTGCGATAAACATGATGCGTTGTTGATTTTTGATGAAATTCAGTCCGGCGTTGGGCGTACCGGTAAATGGTTTGCCTACATGCACAGCGGTGTTAAGCCTGACGTGCTGACCTTTGCTAAGGGCGTTGGCGGCGGCTTCCCCTTGGGTGGCTTTGCTGTTGACGAACGTTTGGCAACTGTATTTAAACCCGGTGACCACGGCACTACCTTTGGTGGCAATCCTTTGGCTTGTGCTGCTGCTCATGCTTGCTTAACTGCCATTCGTGCAGAAAACTTAGTGGATAAGGCTGCTGACCAAGGTGTTTATTTTAAAGAGCAATTAGAAGCACTGGCTGCCAAGCATCCTGATAAGGTTAAGGAAGTACGCGGTCGTGGTTTAATCCTTGGCTTAGAATTGATGAAAGAAGGTAAACCCGTTGTGGAAACCTGCCTGCGTGAGCATGTTATCGTTAACTGCACCGCTGGCAATGTCATTCGCCTTGTTCCTCCCTTGATTGTAAGTAAAGAAGAAATAGATACAGTAATCAAGGCATTGGATAAGGCGTTGACTGAATTTTAGGAGGGGAATTTTTAAATGGCGTTAAAACATAAGGATTTACTTTCAATTCACGATTTAGAAATCGGTGAAGTTGCGTTGATTATGGACGTAGCTGCTAAATTGAAACGTAAACAAAAAAATGGTGAGCCTCACCAATATTTAAAAGGCAAAACTCTGGCGATGCTTTTTTCTAAGGCTTCCACTCGTACCAGAACTTCTTTCGAGGTAGGGTTCTTCCAATTGGGCGGTCATCCTATTTATTTGAGTGATGATGCTTCCCAAATTGGGCGTGGCGAACCGGTAAAAGATACTGCTCGTGTGTTGTCCCGTTTTGTAGACGGCATCATGATTCGTACTTTTTCTCATGAATCCGTAGTGGAGCTGGCTAATTATGCAAGCATTCCCGTTATCAATGGCTTGACTGATTTGCTTCATCCCTGCCAAGCCCTCACTGATATCTTTACTATTCAAGAAAAGATGAAGGTTCTGAAAGGCCGCAAGATGGTTTACGTTGGTGACGGTAATAATATGGCGCATTCTTTGATGTATGCCTGTGCAAAGGTGGGTATGCATATGGTGTGTGCTTGCCCCAAAGGCTACCAGCCCGATCCCCGTATTCTTGCTGAAGCGCAGGAAGATGCCGCTCATACCGGCTGCACCATTACTGTTGAAGAAGATGTGATGAAGGCAGTTAAGGGTGCGGACGTACTTTACACTGACACTTGGGCAAGTATGGGTCAGGAGGAAGAGCACGATGCCCGCAAGAAAATTTTTGCTCCGTATCAAATTAACGCAGAGCTGTTGGCTGCGGCAAGACCGGAAGCAATCGTAATGCACTGTCTGCCGGCTTATCGTGGCGAGGAAATTACTGACGACGTAATTGAAGGGCCTCAATCCGTTGTTTTTGACCAGGCAGAAAACCGCCTGCATGTGCAAAAGGCAATCATGGCTCTTCTGATGAGTGACGAAGTTCTGTAATTATTATGTATACAGGTACTAAGGCATTGAAGTATTAGGAAAATAGTGCTATAATACTCAATAGCTTTGTAAAAATATTCACAATTGATGAATAAAACTTGTTTAAATGGAGGCTAATATAATGAAAAAAGAAGATATTAAAAAAGTAGTTCTGGCTTACTCCGGTGGCCTTGATACATCCGTAATCATTCCCTGGCTGAAAGATAACTACAACAACTGCGAAGTTATCGCTGTTTGCGCTGACCTTGGCCAAGGCGACGAACTTGATCCGGTTTATGACAAAGCTCTCAACACCGGTGCAAGCAAATGCTTCATCCTCGACCTGAAAGAAGAGTTCATTACTGACTATGTATGGCCCACCGTTAAAGCTGGCGCTGTATATGAAAAGAAATACCTGTTGGGTACTTCCTTCGCTCGTCCGTTGATTGCTAAAAAATTGGTAGAAATTGCTATCGCTGAAGGCGCTGACGCTATCGCTCACGGTGCTACCGGCAAAGGCAATGACCAAGTACGTTTTGAGCTTTCCTGCAAAGCATTAGCTCCTCAATTGGCAATCATCGCTCCTTGGCGTGAATGGAACTTCCGTTCTCGCGAAGACGAAATTGAATATGCAGAAGCTCACAATATCCCCATTCCGGTATCCAAAGACCATGACTATTCCATGGACCGCAACATCTGGCACTTGTCCCACGAAGGTTCCGACCTTGAAGATCCCTGGAATGCTCCGAAAGATGAACTGTTCATCGTAACCAATACTCCGGAAAAAGCTCCTGACAAACCGGAATACATTGAAGTTGAATATGAACAAGGTGTTCCCGTTGCTGTAAACGGCGAAAAACTTACTCCGCTCGCATTGGTAGAAAAACTGAACGAAATTGGTATCCGCAATGCTATCGGTATCACCGATATGGTAGAAGACCGTCTTGTTGGTATGAAATCTCGTGGCGTTTATGAAAATCCGGCTGGCGCAATCATCTACTTCGGTCATAATGACCTGGAAAACCTGTGCCTTGACCGCGCAACCCAAAGCTTCAAACAACAAGTTTCCATCCGTTATTCCGAATTGGTATACGATGGCATGTGGTTCAGCCCGCTTCGTGAAGCATTGGACGGCTTCGTAAACGAAACCCAAAAAACCGTTACCGGTACTGTTCGTATGAAACTTTACAAAGGCAACATCTACAGTGCAGGCGTTAAATCCCCGTACTCCCTGTACAGCCAAGAATATGTAACCTTCGGTGAAGACGAAGTTTACAACCAAGCAGACGCAACCGGCTTCATCAACCTCTTTGGTTTGCCGCTGAAAGTTCGCGCTCTGATGAAACAAGGTGTACTGAAATAATGGCTAAGCTCTGGGGCGGCAGATTCAGTAAAAATACTAACGAATTAGTGGACGCATTTAATGCGTCCATTGATTTTGATAAGCGTTTATATAATGAAGATATCCGTGGCAGCATCGCTCACGCTAACATGCTGGCAAAATGCGGTATCATTCCGGCAGAGGACGGGGAAAAGATTGTTGCCGGTCTGAAAGATATCTTGAAGGATATTGAAGCTGGCAACTTTAGCTTTGAAGTTGCTTTGGAAGATATCCATATGAACGTTGAAGCACGTTTGACCGAGCGTATTGGTCAAGCTGGTGCTCGTTTGCATACCGCGCGTAGCCGTAACGACCAAGTAGCGCTGGATATGCATATGTATATGAAAAAAGAAGTAGCAGAAATTGCAGAGCTGCTCATCAATTTTGAAAAAGCTTTGCTGACTGTTGCTAAAAAACATGATAGAACCTTGATGCCCGGTTACACTCACCTTCAAAGAGCGCAACCGATTACCTTCGCACATCATCTGCTGGCATACTTCAATATGCTGCAGCGCGACTTCCGCCGTTTGTTAGGCGTGTGGGAAGGTGCGGATATGATGCCCCTGGGCGCAGGTGCTATTGCAGGTACTACTTTCCCCATTGACCGTCACGACGTAGCGGCGCAACTTAATTTTGGCAAGGTGTACTGCAACAGTATGGACGCTGTTAGTGACAGGGACTATGTAATTGAATTCTTGTCCTTTGCTTCCATGCTGATGATGCACATGAGCCGTTTAAGTGAAGAGGTTTGCTTGTGGAGCAGCACTGAATTTGGCTTCATTGAACTGGACGACGCTTTCGCTACCGGTTCTTCCATGATGCCGCAAAAGAAAAATCCGGATATCGCAGAGCTTGTTCGTGGCAAGACCGGTCGCGTCTATGGTCATCTGCAGGCAATGCTGGTAACTGCTAAAGGCTTGCCCTTAACCTACAATAAGGACTTGCAAGAAGATAAAGAAGGCTTCTTTGACGCAGTGGATACCATCAAGTTCAGCTTGGCGGTTTATACCGATATGATTCTGACCATGACTGTGAACGTTGACAAAATGCAGCAAGCGGTTAGCAAGGATTTCTCCAACGCTACCGACTTGGCAGACTACCTTGTTCGCAAGGGCTTGCCCTTCCGCCAGGCTCATGAAGTTGTTGGCAAATGCGTAGCTTATGCAATTTTAAACAATAAGTTCCTGCCGGAAATCTCCTTGGAAGAATACAAGGACTTCTCCGAACTCTTTGAAGCAGATTTGCTGGAGGCTTTGAAACCGGAAAACTGTGTGGCTGCTCGTAAATCTTACGGCGGACCTGCCTTTACCGAAAACGAAAAGCAATTCGCCATTGGCGAGGAGGTAGTTGCTGCTCAAGAAAAAACTTTGGCAGAACTGCAGGCAAAACTATAAAAAATAATAAAAAACCACATTTATTCTTGCATTGGATAAATGTGGTTTTGTTTTTTGTGCTATAATAAAAATGATATAATATCTTTTAATGTAAGTAGGTGAGGGTTTTGCTTATTCAGATACAAGGACTGTTATCTACCATAGGAATCTTAGATATTGTAGATATTCTTGTGGTTGCTTATTTCTTATATACTTTGTACCAAATGCTGGTCAATACCAGAGCCGCAACCTTAATCAAGGGCTTGCTTATCTTGCTGGTGATTATGATGGGCAGCAGATGGATGAACCTGCACGTTATCAGCTGGCTAATGGAAAAGAGCATGACTGTTATCTTGGTAGCATTGCCCGTAGTGTTCCAGCCGGAGCTGCGCCGTGCCTTAGAGCAGATTGGTCGTGGAAAATGGCTGCACAAGGGTGGCAGCAGCGAACTGGACGAAGCAGAATTTACAGAGATGCTTAACGCCGTAACCAATGCTACTACTATTATGAGCCGTCGCAAGGTGGGTGCGTTGATGGTGTTTGAACGTAGCACCGGCTTGGAAGAGCGTATTGAAACCGGCATAGCCATTGACGGACTTTTAAGTGAAGGGCTGTTGCTTAATATTTTTGAAAAGGATACTCCCCTGCATGATGGTGCGGTCATTATCCGCGGCAAGCGTATTGTTGCGGCAAGCTGCCTGTTGCCCCTGACGGAAAACCGTAACCTGAGCCAGGAGCTTGGCACTCGTCATAGAGCAGGTATTGGTGTATCTGAACAGTCTGATGCTGTTGTGCTTATCGTCAGCGAAGAAAGCGGTACTATTTCTATCGCTCGCAATGGTGAGCTGATGCGTTACCTGCACGCAGATGATGTAAGAGAAATTTTGCGTAGCTCTCTTTTTGAGCAGGGCAAGAATGTTAAAGAAAGCTTTGTAGAAAAATTTAAAACTATACGAGGAGAGAAAAAATGAATTTTCTCGAGGATTTGTTTAAAAAAGATAATTTGCTGGCACGGATAATCTCCCTGGTAGTTGCCTGCTTTCTGTGGGCTTACGTTATGATGGAGCAAAATCCCGTCATTGAGCGCTACTACGAAGTGCCTTTACAACAGAAGAATGTGACAGAAACTATGGCAATCTTTAATGTGCCTGATGTTGTTACGGTGCAGGTGCGTGCTTCTCGTTTGTTGTTGGACGATAGTGCCACGGCTGCCATTAGTGCTTACATCGATTTAAAGGGTGTTGCGGAAGGACAGCAGAAGCTGCCTGTAAACGCTTTCTTTAGTAGGGGCGAGGTAGTTAATGTATTTCCTAAAGAGGTTAATGTTTTGGTTGACCATATTACCGAAAAAACTGTTCCCGTTGTTACCCAGGTAGTGGATAATTCTGACGAGGATTTAACCGTAGATAATAATGGAATAGATCCTGCCTATGTAACTCTTAAAGGTGCTTCCAGCAAGCTGAGCAAAATTCGCGAGGTTGTTGCTCCTGTAAATATTAAAGGTCAGCGGGAAAACTTCCAGGCAGAATGTGTACTGACTGCGCTTGACGAAAATGATAAGCCTGTTACTGACGTGCAGATTCTTCCTGATAAGGCAACAGTGAATGCAGTTATCATCCGCAAGATGATTTCTGAAGAGCTGCCGGTGCGTGTAGCAATCTCCGGTGAACTGCAGGAGGGCATTAGTATTACTCAAATGCAGGTGCTTCCGGAAAAGGTACGCATTACGGCGCCCCCTTCTGTGCTAAAGAAGATGGAAGAAATCAGCACTAAGCCTATTGATATTACCTCTTTGAACGGCAGTATAGAAGTGGCTGCTGAACTTGACCTGCCTGATAAGGTTATTCCTGATGTAAGGGCAGTGCGGGTACGTTTTTCCGTAGAAAGGCAGTAATTAATGAAGCTAAAGATAAATAATGTGCGTGTATCGTTACTTCACGAAACCACTTTGGAAAAAGCTGTTTGTAAAAAGCTGGGCGTGGGTAAGGACGTGGTGGGAGAGCTAAAGATTGTCCGTCGCGCTGTCGATGCACGCAAGAAAGATAATGTATGTCTTAACTACCATGTTTTGGCAGATGTGGATGTGAATACTAAATTTGCCAAGAGGCTTTTAGCAGATAAGGATGTTAGCCAGTACAAGGAAGAGACAGCTACGCCCGTAGAGTTTGGCAGTTTGCCCATGAGTGCTCCGCCCATAGTCATCGGTGCCGGGCCGGCAGGCTTACTTGCGGCGTTGGAGCTTGCCAAATATGGTTACAAGCCTTTACTTTTGGAGCGTGGCAAGCCTGTTGCCCAAAGGGTGGAGGATGTAAAGCGTTTTTGGCAAACAGGTGCGTTTGACCCTGAATCTAATGTGCAGTTTGGTGAGGGCGGTGCCGGAACCTTTTCTGATGGCAAGCTTACGACAAGGGTTAATGACCCGGTGATGAAGGATATTTTAGAAACTTTCGTTGCGGCAGGTGCGCCGGAAAATATTTTGTGGGAGCACAAGCCCCACGTTGGCACGGACAAGCTGCGTGCCATGGTAACAGGCATCAGCAAGCAAATCATTGCCTATGGTGGGCAGATTATGTACGAAGCCCATGTTACTGATTTTATTATTAATAACAATGCTGTTACAGGCGTGGTGCTTGCTAATGGGGAAAGGCTTGCTGCGGGAGCAGTAGTCTTAGCCTGTGGGCACAGTGCTCGCGATACTTATAAAATGCTGGCGGCGAAGGGCATCGGTATTACCGGTAAACCTTTTGCTATTGGTATGCGTATTGAGCATCCCCAAGAGCTTATCGATAGGGCGCAGTATGGAGCCTTTGCCGGACACAAGCTTTTGGGTGCAGCAGATTACGCCTTGGTTTACCACACTCCTGACAAGAAGCGTACTGCCTATTCATTTTGTATGTGCCCCGGTGGCCTGGTGGTTGCTGCTGCTTCCGAAAGTGGGGGCGTAGTAGTAAATGGTATGAGTATGTACAATCGTGATAGCGGTGTTGCCAATAGTGCTTTGGTTGTCAATGTAGGTAGTGAAGATTTTGGCAGCAATCCCTTGGACGGGGTAGAGTTCCAACGCAGGTACGAACAGCTTGCCTACGCAGCAGGTGGTAGTAATTATTATGCTCCTGCTCAGAATTTTGCCAGCTTCCTGCAGGGTACACAGCCTGATTTGACAAGCTTGGCTGCTTCAACCTATCGTCCGGGAATTACTCCCTGCGATTTAACTAAGGTGCTGCCCAATTATGTGTGCGATACTTTGAGAGCAGGCATCACTGATTTTGGCAGAAAGATTGCCGGCTACAATGATGGCGGCGCGCTTTTGACTGGCGTGGAAACAAGAACTTCTGCTCCTGTACGCATTGTGCGTGATAAATTGACCTACGTTTCAGAAACTCATGACCTGCTCTATCCCTGCGGTGAGGGAGCGGGGTACGCTGGTGGAATTATGAGTGCAGCGCTTGACGGTTATCACGTGGCTAGAGCGATAATGTTACGTTTTAGTCCGAAGTAAATCGCCATAAGCACTGACGATTTTGTGTGAATATAGGTTTTCCCTTGGCGCCCCTGAAAGGGGAGCTGACACAACGAAGTTGTGGCTGAGGGGTTAAAAAGATAGAAATAAATTTTATGTGGAGGGTTTTCAATGGCTCGTTTATTCGGTACCGACGGTGTGCGCGGTGTAGCAAATGTGCAATTAACTCCGGAGCTGGCTTTCAAATTAGGCTATGCTGCGGCAAAATATTTTGGCAGGGAAGTAAAGAATCCTAAAATTATTATTGGTCGCGATACTCGTCGCAGTGGTCCTATGCTGGAATGTGCTTTGGCAGCAGGTATCTGTTCCGCCGGCGGCAATGCTCATTTATTAGGAGTAATGCCCACTCCGGCAGTGTCCTTCTTAACTTCTGAGGTGAACGCTAATGCAGGGGTAGTTATCTCTGCTTCTCACAATCCCTTTGAAGATAATGGTATCAAGTTCTTTTCTAAAACAGGACACAAGCTGCCCGATGCGGTGGAAGATGAAATTGCAGATATTGTTGCTGCACCTATTGATTACAGTGGTGCAGTGAGTGGCTCCAGTGTTGGTACTGTGGTTTACGAATATGGCTTGGCAGAAAAGTACATTAAGCATATTCTGAATACTGCTTATACTAAATTGGATGGTTTAAAGGTTGTTATGGACTGTTCCAATGGTGCTAACAGCGAGATTGCTCCGGAAATTTTGCGCGCCCTCGGTGCGGAGGTTGTAACAATCTTCAACGAGCCCAATGGTATCAATATTAATAATGGCTGTGGCTCTACTCATTTGGAAGCGCTGCAGGCTAAAGTTGTAGAAGTGGGTGCTAATGTTGGCGTTGCCAATGATGGTGACGCAGACCGTTGCCTTATCGTAGATGAAAACGGCGAGGTTCTTGACGGTGACCAAATTATGCTGATTTGCGCTTTGGAACTGATGGCGCAAGGCAAACTGCATGATAATATGCTGGTAACTACTGTTATGAGTAATGTTGGCTTGCACAAAGCTATGAAGGAAGCTGGCGGGAAAACTGTTAAGACCGGTGTAGGAGACAGATATGTATTGGAAGAAATGCTCAAGCACGATTATAGTTTGGGCGGTGAGCAATCCGGTCACATTATCTTCTCTGAGTTTGCTAAGACCGGCGACGGCATCCTGACTGCGGTTCAACTTCTGTGTTCCATGGTTAAAAACAACAAGGCACTTTCTGAAATGGGTAATGTGATGACCAAGTTTCCGCAGATTCTTTTGAATGTGCGCGTTGCTGATAAAAATGGTTGGGAAGAAAACCAAGCCATTAAAGACGTTATCAAAAAGTATCAGGATGAATTGGGAGATAATGGTCAGATTTTGGTGCGTGCTTCCGGCACGGAGCCTTTAATCCGTATTATGGCAGAAGGACCCAAGCAGGAATACTTGGAACAAATTGCCAGTGCTATCGCAGAAGTGGTAACTAAGGAATTAGCATAGGCTAAAAAAGTTTTTACTTTGTTGACCAAAATTAAATAGTATAGTATCATAGTACTAATCACAAAAGATATACCGCGGGAGCTTGCCAGCTTGCGCGGTATATTGCGTGTTTAAAACACCTTGTGGTTTAGCGCATGTACCGCTTTGTACAAGCGGTGGACGAGGAAAGAGGTTGTCGATTAGTCAGCGGATGCCTCTCGGTTAGCTGCAAACCGTAAGCTGAATACAAAGCCCTTCGGTAACGGAGGAGAGAAAATTTCAGTAGCAGAACGGCGAATAAATTTAAGGAGGATACTATCTAATGTGTGGTATCGTTGGTTATATTGGCACCAAACAGGCTGCGCCCTTTCTGCTTGATGGAATGAGCAAGCTTGAATACCGTGGTTATGACTCCGCAGGTATTGCTGTATTGGAAAAAGGTCAAGTGCGTGTTGAAAAATGCGTTGGTCGTTTGGACGCGCTGCGTCAAAAATTAGAGAGCAATATGCCGGAAAGCACTGTTGGTATTGGTCATACTCGTTGGGCAACTCATGGTCGTCCGTCTGACCGTAACAGCCACCCCCATACTGATGGCAGTGGTAAGTTTGTTGTAGTACATAATGGTATTATCGAAAACTATCTGGCAATTAAAGAAAAATTGATGGCTAAAGGTATAGAGTTTACTTCTGACACTGATACCGAGGTTGTTGCTCACCTGATGGCAGAGCTTTTTGACGGTGATTTTGAAAGTACTGTTAAAAAAGTTCTTCATGAAATAAAAGGCTCTTATTCCTTGGTATTCATGTGCGAGGCAGAACAGGATAAAATTATCTGCACCAAAAAGGATAACCCCTTGGTTATTGGCTTGGGTGAGGGAGAAAACTTTATCGCTTCCGATATTCCGGCAATCATCAACCATACTCGCCGCACTTTTATTATGAGCGACGGCGAAATTGCTACTGTAACTAAAGACGGCGTGTGGGTACAGGACATTAACGGCACTCCCATTAACAAGAAAGTGTTTGAAGTAAATTGGAATGCAGAAGCTGCGGAAAAGGGCGGCTTTGAACATTTCATGCTCAAAGAAATTTACGAACAGCCCAAGGCAATGCGCGATACTATGACCAGTCGCGTGAATGCGGAAGAAAAGACCATCACCTTCCCGGAACTGAACTGGACTTCCGAAGAATTGCAGGGCATCAATAAAATCTTTATCGTAGCTTGCGGTACTGCTTACCACGCAGGCATCGTTGGCAAATATTATCTGGAGCAGCTGGCTCGCGTCCCCGTAGAGGTTGATATTGCCAGTGAGTTCCGTTATCGCAGTCCTTTGGTTGATGGTAATAGCTTGTGCATTGTTATCAGCCAATCTGGTGAAACCAGCGATACCCTGGCTGCACTGCGCGAAGCTAAACGCCTTGGTGCAAGAACCTTGGGCGTAACTAATGTGGTTGGCTCTTCTATCGCTCGCGAGGCGGACCAGGTTGTTTATACCTACGCAGGTCCTGAAATTGCAGTTGCTTCTACCAAGGCATACACTACCCAGCTTTTGGCAATGCTGATGCTTGCTATTTACGTTGGACGTTTGCGTGGCAGCTTGGACGAGGCTTATGCTAAAGAATTAGTTGGCGGTTTGGCTTCCATTCCGGAACAAATCCATAAAATGTTGGATAATGTTGACCAAATTAAAGTGTTCGCTCGCGAATATGGTAGCTGTGAAGATGCCTTCTTCCTCGGTCGCAGCCTTGACTACGCTGTAGCTTTGGAGGGTGCGCTCAAGCTGAAAGAAATCTCTTACATCCACGCAGAGGCTTATGCGGCTGGCGAATTAAAGCATGGCACTTTAGCACTTATCGTTTCCGGCGTGCCTGTAATCGTACTGGCTACTCAAGAGGACGTTTACGACAAAACCGTAAGCAACCTGCAAGAGGTTAAGGCTCGTGAAGCGGTAGTAATAGCTATTGGCTTTGAAGGCGATACTTCCCTTGCCAAATATGCAGACCATGTAATCTATATTCCTAAAACCGGTAAATACCACGCACCGCTTTTGGCAGTATTACCCTTACAGCTGTTGTCCTATTATGCGGCGCTGACTAGAGGGTGTGATGTGGATAAGCCGAGGAATTTGGCGAAGTCCGTTACCGTTGAGTAAACGCGTGATAAGCACCATCTAACTGTGTTGTCGAAAAATTGCTTGCTCGACGTACTTCAAGTACGCCTTCGCGGTACAATTTTTCTCCGCCTTGTTATCTGGCACTTCTGACGCGTTTTGGAAATATACAACTAGATTTATGACCCTCTTGTTATCTTCAAGGTAACGAGAGGGTTGCTTTTCGAGGTGACTACAATGTTAAATAAAGAAAGATTGATTAACGAATTTATTGAATTGGTAAGTGTTCCCTGCCCCAGTAAGGATGAAAAGCAAGAGGCAGAGCTGATTATGAGCAAGCTGCGTGCTATGGGCATTGAGCCTGAAATGGATAATGTACACGAAAAAACTGGTGGCACCTGTGGTAACGTGTGGGCGTATATTAAAGGTAATGTTCCCACTGCTCCCGTACTTTTCTTTGAAGCTCATATGGATAGCGTTGCTCCCACAACTGGTACCAATGTTATCCGCAAGGATGGTGTGCTGTATAGTGATGGTACTACCACTCTTGGCGGTGATGACAAGGTTGGTGTTGCTTCCATGCTGGAAGTTGTGCGTGCTCTCAAAGAAGACGGCGTACCCCATGGTGACATTCAGCTGTGCTTCACCGTTAGTGAAGAAATTGGCTGCCTTGGCGTGGTAAACATGGATAAAAATTGGATTAAGGCAGATTTTGGCTACTGCCTGGATATTGGCGGCGATATTGGTGAAATTACCTATGCTGCTCCCAAATTGTATGATATCTATGTGACTGTTACAGGGAAGGCTGCTCACGCAGGCATTGCACCGGAAGAAGGGGTAAACGCAATTATGCTTGCGGCAGATGCTTTGAGCAAGCTGCCTGCTTATGGACGTATCGATAAAGAAACTACATTTAATGTAGGTATGTTCAATGGCGGTGTTGGTACCAATGTGGTTTGTCCGGAAGTTAAATTTGTAATTGATATGCGCTCTTTGAATGTAGCTGGCTTGGAAAAGTTAAAGGATGATACCATTGCCTTGATTACCGAGGTTGTTACCAGCCAAGGTGGTAAGGTTGAATTTGATGTGCACGAAGGCTGCCCTGCTGTGGCAGTTCCCACTGACCACAAGTGCATTGAGCTGGCAGAGCGTGCTGCAGAAAATCTGGGCTTAAAGCCGGAGCTGAAAACTACCGGCGGTTGCAGTGACGGTAATTTCCTGTGTGGCTATGGTTTGCCCTGCGCACTTCTTGCAACTGGCATGAGCAATGTGCATACCACAGAAGAGTATCTCAAAGAGGATGACTTGTTCGGTACTGCGCAGTGGATGTACGAGATCATTAAGTTAAACGCTTTATAAGCACTGTCTTCCTGCGTTGTCGCGACTTGTCTGCTTGCTCGACGTACTTCTAGTATGCCTTCGCGGCACAAGCTTCATTGCTTCGCGCCTTCCGGAACTTCTAATGCATTTATAGTGTGCTGTTATCTTTATGATATTTCTGTGTCTTTCGATTTTTGTTCAACTTTCTTTGATATACTATGGTTGATTAGAAAGAATGGAGGTGCACTCATGAGATATTTAAAGAATTTATGCTTAGGATTTTTAGTAATGTGCTGTAGTGTTTTAGGTGTTACTACTGTTAGTGCTGCTGAGCTGATGGCGAACACCATTACCGCAACTGGTAATGCTTCCATGGAAGTTACTCCTGATACTGCTTATGTGAACTTCAACATTTTAGGCAGGGGTGATACTGCTGAGCTGGCGGCGAGCGCTTCGGCAGAACGGGTTGCCGTTGTGAAACGCTCCTTGCTTGGCGAGGGTATTACCAGTGAAGCAATCGAAACTATAAATTATTTTGTGAATCCTATTTATGGTGAAAAGGGTAAGATTAATGGTTATCAGGCAAGCCATTATATGAAGGTAAAGCTCAACGAAATTGAAAAGGTTGGTGCTGTTATTGATAGGCTTGCTGCTAGTGGTGCAGATGGCATTAGTAATGTGGATTTTGGTATTAGCAACCAAGAGGTTTTGCAGCGACGTTTGTTAGGCAAGGCTTTGGAAGATGCTAAACTGCAAGCTGAAGTTGTAGCTATAGCTGCAGGTCGTGAGCTGGGTAAGCTAAACGCAGCAAAGATTAACAATTACGGCGGTTACGCTCGTATGTATAATAGCGTGATGCTAAAAGCTGCAGGTGATTCTGGTTCTACTGTAATCGAAACCAAAGGCATCAAGGTTAACGCCAGCGTAGAAGCAAGCTTTGAAATGAAATAGTTCCATAAAAATAGAGCAGAGGAACTTCTTGTTAGGAAGTGTCCACTGCTCTGTTATTTTTTGTGGTAGTAGGGTGAATTTAGGAAGTCTGCGCCGGTAGGTGCTGCTTCTTTTTGCAGCAGGGCAAGCACGTCGCTGGCGGCGAGGTCCAGCTCTAACTGTTCTGCGAAGGCACTGCTCTGCTTACTGGCAGGATGCTTACCTAATTTTGTAATAATGGGAAGGCTTGCAGTGTTCTTCATTTGCTTTAACAGCTGTCGTCCTACGTCGTTGAAGGCAAGCACGCGGATGTAGGCGGGGGCTTCCTGTTCGAAGTACCTGCGTTCCTTTTGGAAGAGTAATTGCATGAAAAGCCTGCGTATTCTTGTAGCAGGATAACGTTTATTACTGCACAATGCTATTGCTTCTGATAAGGTGTGGCAGTTTGCTGCCTGCTTCAATAGATTTTCTAAACCTTCCGTACATTGGCAACGCTCTGCAATTTGGGAAGGAGCGAGTAGCCGCAGATTGTAGGCTATCAAATTCCACAGCAGGCTTTCGTCAGGGCACTGCTTTTTTGCTAAGGCTTGCCAGGTGTTTTTCGGAACCGACCTTTGGATGGCATCCTGATTATTTTCAAGGTAAGCCTTGCGGATGGCAGTGGCGCTGGCAATGGAGCCTGTTATTGTTTCATCATTGTAGTTGGCGTGCATGCGCTCTACGAAGATGGGAGTAATATTTGTAAGTCTTAACGCCTTGCAATATTCTAAGGCGAGGATGTCATTAGGAGTGTTCAGCCTGGAGGTGCCTGCTAATTTTTGCAGAGCGCCTTCGTAGGCTGCTGCGTAGGGGAAGCCTGCGTTCAAATTGCTTTGTAAAAGGGCGGTGAAGCTGTCGCTTGCTGTTACTGCAGCAAGCTGAGGGAAGTCTATATCCTTACTTTCTACACCGCAGGAAAGCTGGGTAATACAGCCTGTTGCTTCCATTATATTTACTGCGCCGCGGGCGAAGAACTCTGCGCTGCGTAGGGAAAAGGCAGTTGGAAGCTCTAAAACTAAATCCACACCATTTTCCACTGCAAGGCGTGCTCTCTGCCATTTGTCTAAAAAAGCAGGCTCGCCCCGTTGCATAAAGCTACCGCTCATAACTGCAATTACAGGGAGGCTTGTTAAGTTTTTTGTTTCCTGCAAATGGTGCAGGTGTCCGTTGTGGAAGGGGTTGTATTCCGCAACAATGCCTATAGCTTTCATGACGCACTCCTTTGAAAATTTCTTACGCTCATTATAGCACATTTAATCTTGGTAGAATTTACTTTTCTAATTAATTGTTCAGAAATTTTTGCTATGCAAGGGTTTGGCAATAGTGTATACTGTATATTGTAACTTAGTGGCTTAACCCGCCAAAATTTATTATTCAGGAGGCTTATCGTGATCGTTTTTGTTATAAACTGTGGTAGTTCTTCTCTTAAATACCAGCTTATTGACATGCAGAATGAAAGCGTAATGGCTAAAGGTCTTATCGAACGTATCGGTATGGACGGCTCTGTCTTAAAGCACACCCCCGCCAATGGCAATACCATTGATATCTCCACCCCCATTCCCGACCATAAGGTTGCCATTAAACTGGTTATTGATGCGTTGACGCATGAAGGCCACGGCGTAATTAAAAAAATGTCCGAAATTGATGCGGTAGGTCACCGTGTAGTACATGGCGGTGAACGTTTTACTGATAGCGTGCTTATTACTTCCGACGTAATTGCAGGCATTGAAGCGTGCTGTGAAATTGCACCCCTGCATAACCCGCCTAATTTGCATGGCATCAAGGCTTGTATGGATTTAATGCCGGATGTTCCTCAGGTAGCAGTATTTGATACCGCTTTTCACCAAACTATGCCTAAGACTGCCTTCTTGTACGGCTTGCCCTACGAAATGTATGTGAAGTACGGTTTGCGCCGTTATGGCTTCCACGGTACTTCTCACCGTTACGTTGCGCAAAAGGCTGCCGAGATGATGGGAGAGCATATGAACGACCTGCGAATCATTACCTGCCATTTGGGTAATGGTGCCAGCCTGACTGCTATCAAATATGGTAAATCCGTTGATACCAGTATGGGTTACACTCCGTTGGAAGGCTTAATCATGGGTACTCGCAGTGGCGAGATTGACCCTGCCATCATTCCCTTCCTTATGGAAAAGGAGCATATGGATGCTCAGCAAATTGATAACTTCTTAAATCGTCGCAGTGGTATTTTGGGTATTTCCGGTTTGTCCAGCGACTTCCGCGATCTGGAAGGAGCAGCTAATGACGGTGATGAACGCAGCCAATTAGCGATTGATATTTTTGCATATAAGGTTAAGAAATATATTGGCGGTTACGTTGCTGCCATGGGTGGTGTTGATGCCATTGTCTTTACTGCGGGCTTGGGAGAAAACTCTCCTTTCATGCGTGACAAGATTTGTAATGGCTTGGAATACCTGGGAACCCGCATTGATCCTGAGCTGAACAAGATTCGCGGCAAGGCAAGAGAGATTAGCGTGAAGCGTGCAAGAACTAAGATTTTTGTTGTTCCTACCAACGAAGAATTGGTTATTGCCCGCGATACCAAGCGTATTTGCCGTAGGCTCGCAGAGCTGTAATTTTTTGCGTTGTTAAGATGTTTTGCTTGACAAAGAAGCTTTACGTGTATATAATTGTAACGATTGGTGAAATTGAAATATGATTAAAGTAAATGTCGCAGAAATCAAGAAAAGACTGGTCGGCCAAAAAACTTTTGCTTTCGACTTGACGCCTGCTGAACTGGAGATTTCTTCTGAAGAAATTGAGATTTTAGAAGATGTTAGGACAGAAGGTAGCATAAGTAACGCCGGTGACGTATTGCTCCTGGAGGCTACTATGAGCACGCAGGTGCGTCGCACTTGCGGGCGTTGCCTGAAAGAGTTTACGGCTGTTACAAAAGCAGAGGTCTTGGAAAAGTTTTATCCGGCAAGCGCTGATAATATCGAAAAAGATGCTTTTGTGTACGATTCGGACGTTATCGACATAACGGAACCGCTTCGTGAAAGCCTGCTGCTTGCAGAGCCTATGCAGGCTCTCTGTAAAGAAGATTGTCAGGGACTGTGTGCGGTTTGCGGTGCTGATCTTAATGATGGGGACTGCGGATGCGACAAGGTTTCTGTTGATCCGAGGCTGGCGGCATTAAAGCAATTCATCAAAAATTAAATTTACTTAATAGCACTGAGGAGGTGTATTGAGAAATGGCAGTACCTAAGAGAAAAATGTCCAAAGCACGTCGCGATTCTCGCCGCGCTAACTGGAAACTGACTGTACCCGGCATGGTTGAATGCCCGCAATGTCACGAAATGAAAATGCCGCACCGTGTTTGCACTGAATGCGGTTACTACAATGGCAAACAAGTCATTGCTAAAGCTGAATAATTCAGGATTGACAATCCCTTGGAGCGTAGCTTCAAGGGATTTTTACTATACATTTACTTGTCAAGAAAGGCTTTTTCGGTTAAAATCACATTTGGAATATTTTTAAAAGCTTTTGTATGGATGGGAGCCTTGTATGAGGATTATTACTGGTCGTGCTCGTGGCCTGCAGTTGACAACTCCAAAGAATTTTGACGTGCGCCCCACTGCGGATAGGGTTAAGGAATCAGTCTTTAACATTATTGGCAGCAGGATTATTGGTGCCAGGGTTTTAGACCTTTTTGCAGGAACAGGTAATTTAGGTTTGGAAAGCTGGAGCCGTGGCGCGGAAGAGATTACCTTTATTGATGAAAGCCGCGAGAGCCTGCGCCTGGTACAAAGCAATATTACCAAATGCAGGGCGGAAAAGGATTGTAATGTCATCAAGGGCAATGCTGTGAATATTATTGAGCGCCTGCATAAGCAGGGCAAGCGTTTTGATTTTGCCTTCTGCGACCCGCCTTATAATAAGGGTTGGGTTGGAAAAGTCATTACGGCCCTAACTACTTATCCTGCCTTGAAGCAGGGTGGCTATTTAGTTGTGGAGCGTGCTGTTCACGAAACCATTGCAGCCTTGCCGCCTGTCTTTGAGCTTGTGCGTAGCGAAAAGTATGGCGAAACCATCGTGGATTTTATCTATTATAATGAAGAAAATATTCTGTAGAAAGAGTGCTAAAATTATATTTGTGTGATAAAATATACAGAAGAAGTATTTTAGGAGGTCTACCAAATGCGTAGAGCAGTTTGTTCCGGTAGCTTTGACCCTGTAACCAGAGGTCACATTGATATTTTTGAAAGAGCCAGCCTTATGTTTGATGAGCTTATCATCAGCGTATTTTATAACCCTACGAAAGATAAATCTATGTTTAGCATGGAAGAAAGGGTGGAGATGATTAAGCTTGCTACCAAGCATATTCCCAATGTGCGTGTAACCAGCTTTTCCGGATTGTTGAACGAGTTTTGCGTAAAAGAAGACGCTCCTGTAATTGTTAGAGGCTTGCGTGCGTTTACCGATTTTGAATATGAATTCCAACGTGCGCTCCTGATCAAGAAGATTGATCCTAATTTGGAAACCGTGTTTATTATGACCAATGCAAAATATTCCTTCGTGAGCTCTTCTGGCGTGCGCGAACTGGCAGCCTTTGGAGGACCCTTGAAGGATTTGGTGCCTGAATGCGTGGAAGAGCGTATTCGTAAGCACATTGCGGCACAGGGTTGATTTAAAAGCGAGGTTTTGAAAATGATTGAACGTAACAATACCAGTGTCACCTTAGATAGGATTTTTGAGGATATCTATAATTTGGTTACCGAAGCCAATCGTATTCCTCTTACTGATAAGGTTATCATTGAAGCTAATGATTTGGCAGATGCTTTGGACGAGCTTAAGGCAGCAATTCCTAAGGAAGTGCGTAACGCCAGCCAGGTTCTGGAAGAACAAAAGAGTATCGTGAACAAGGCCTACGAAGAAGCTGACCGCATCGTGCAGCAGGCTAAAAGCGAAGCGGAACGTATTGTGGGCGTAGCTAATGCTGAAGCTGACCGCATTTTGCAGGAAGAAGAGATTGTTAAGCAGGCTAATGCTGTTGCTGAAGATATTAAGGCTAATGCCCTGCGTTATCAGGAAGAAATGAAGCGTGAAGCAGATGACTATGCTGTGCGCGTGAAACAAGATTCCCTGCAATATGCAGATGATATGCTTGCTTATTTGGGCAGTAACCTGCAATCTGCGCTGCAAGGCTTGGCTGATAATCGTAGCAGTATTTTGGCAGAGCAGAAGAATTTGGAAGAACGCTCTAATCAAGCTGTTGCTGTGCTTGAAGAGCAAACAGAATAATATAGGTCTATCTTGAAAATGAAGCTCCCTTTTTTGAGGGGGCTTTTATTTTTTAAGTATGAACTTTTTGCAAACAAGATGAAAACATATTGACGGAGTAGGAAATATAAAATACAATGTAAATAAGCCAAGAGCTTGTAGATGCTTGTAGGCCTTGAGAAAATTGTAGTGAGGTTTTTAATATGAAAATATATGTTGATAACGCGGCGACTACTAAAATGAGCAAGACTGCTATTGAGGCAATGCTGCCTTATATGGCAGAAGAGTATGGTAATCCTTCCAGCCTACATTCTGTAGGGCAGCGTGCTAACGAAGCATTAAGTGATGCACGGGAAAGAGTTGCCAGAGTTTTGAACTGCGAACCGCGCGAGATTACTTTTACCTCCGGCGGCAGCGAGGCTGATAATCAGGCAATATTGTCTGCTGCCTGGTTAGGAGCGCGCAAGGGTAAGAAGCACATTGTTTCTACCGCCTTTGAACATCATGCAGTGCTCCATACCTTGAACAAGCTGGCAAAGGAAGGCTTTGAAATTACTTTGCTTGATGTTCACGAGAATGGGTTGGTAACAGCGCAGCAGGTACGCGAGGCTATTCGCCCGGATACTTGCTTGGTGACCATTATGTTTGCCAATAATGAGATTGGTACCATCCAGCCCATTGCTGAGATTGGTGCTGTGTGCAGGGAAAAGGGAGTGCTTTTCCACACTGATGCAGTACAGGCGGCAGGGCATTTACATATTGACGTGAAGGCTCAAAATATTGATATGCTTTCTGTTTCCGGACACAAGTTCCATGGGCCGAAGGGTGTTGGCTTGTTGTATGCGCGCAAGGGAATTTTCCTTGTGAATTTAATTGAAGGCGGCGCTCAAGAGCGTGGCAAGCGTGCCGGTACGGAAAACATTCCTGCTATTATGGGTATGGCTGCTGCCTTGGAAGAGGCTGCTGCAAATTTAGATGCTAATCAGGCTAAACTCGTGAAGCTGCGCGATAGACTTATTGCCGGCTTGGAAAAGATTCCTCATTCTGCACTGAATGGGGATGCGGTGAAGCGTTTACCCAATAATGTAAGCTTCTGCTTTGAAGGTATTGAAGGCGAAGCTATGCTGCTGCTTTTGGATGATAAGGGCGTGTACGCATCCTCCGGTTCTGCGTGCACTTCCGGTTCGCTTGACCCAAGCCATGTGCTTTTGGCGATTGGCAGGGTACATGACGTAGCTCACGGCTCGCTCCGCTTATCCTTATCAGAAGAAACAACTGAAGAAGAAGTTGATTATATTATTAAAGCCGTAGCAGAGGTTGTAGAGTACCTGCGTAGTATCTCTCCGCTGTGGGGCGATTTAGTGAAAGGCAAAAGAGAGTTTATTTTGAAGTGAGGTGTAACTAATGGCTTTGTATAGTGAAAAAGTAATGGATCATTTCCGCAATCCTCGTAATGTAGGTTCTATGGAAAACGCTGATGGTGTTGGCGAAGTTGGCAACGCTAAATGCGGCGACATCATGAAAATCTACTTGAAGATTGATGATGATAGAGTGAGCGATGCTAAATTTGAAACCTTTGGCTGTGGTAGCGCTATTGCTGCCAGCTCCATGGCAACAGAGCTGATTAAGGGTAAGAAATTAGATGAGGTTATGAGCGTTACCAATAAGGCTGTAGTGGAGGCGCTGGACGGTTTGCCGGTACATAAAATTCACTGCTCCGTTTTGGCAGAAGAAGCTATTAAGGTAGCGCTGCAAGATTATTATGACAAAAATGGCATAGACTACGACGCAAGCCTATTCCCCAATTGCGCATGCTGTGACCATGATTGCCACTCTCACGAGGAAGAATAAACTCCGGTGGCAAAGTTTAATCCCCGTTGACGAAAGTGTCAGCGGGGATTTTTTAGCTTTTATTATACAATTTGCTCGCCGTTGTAGGTTTCGCCGCCACCATCAGGCAACAAGCCGTAGCGTCTGGTCCACAGGTCTTTGTACTTCACTGCTTGAGCATGGATGTTGTCCAGATTGCCTTCGTCCAAGGTTTTGATAACCTTTGCCGGAATACCTGCTACTAAAGAGAAGGGCGGGATGATGGTGCCCTTGGTTACTACTGCACCCGCAGCGACGATGGAGCCGCGACCAACAACTGCGCCGTCCAAGACGGTTGCGTGCATGCCGATGAGGCAGTGGTCTTCTACGGTGCAGGCATGCAGTAATGCGCTATGACCAACGGTTACGAAGTCACCTACTACACAGGCGTACTTGTCTGCAACGTGCAGAACGCTGTTGTCCTGAATATTGGAATAACGACCGATTTCAATACGGTTTACGTCACCGCGAACGGTTACGTTAGGCCAAACGCTACTGTATTCCTTCATCTCAACCATACCGATTACGGTAGAGGTGGTAAAAGCGTAAGCCTTCTCATCAATTTTAGGTTGTTTGCCTTCAAATTTAAAAATCATATTGTTCACCACTTTCTTAGATGTTTAAGTATGCATTTCTTAATTTAATTATTGCCTTTTAACATAGGAATGTCAATCGTTTCACAATCTTTTTCCTTTTCTAAAGGCAGTTCCTTTGTAGATGCTTGCCAATATTTTGCCATCAATGTATGATAATAATATAGATGTATTTTTAGGAGAAACTCAAAGCTGATTTTTATGAAGCAAAAAAGATTTATATATTTATGCTTGCGTTTAGCGGTGTATGTTGCTGTTGTGGGAGCTATCTTTTATTTTGTGTACCAGTCACCCTATAACCCCCATCCTCAAAGTGCGGATGACATTCGCCGTTGGGTAGCAGGCTTTGGCAGCTTGGCACCGTTGATGTACATTGGCGTTTACACAATCCGTCCGCTGCTGCTGTTTCCTACATTAATATTGAACCTGAGCGCAGGTGTGCTCTTTGGTCCTTACTGGGGCGTACTGTTCCTGCTGATTGGTGGCATGGGCTGTGCCAGCTTCTGTTATTTGTGGGGGCGTTTTGGCGGTGGCC
Source organism: Phascolarctobacterium sp. (assembly GCA_017467905.1). Lineage (GTDB taxonomy): Bacteria > Bacillota > Negativicutes > Acidaminococcales > Acidaminococcaceae > JAHHUH01. The sequence continues at coordinate 12,925 of JAFUKD010000038.1, read as the reverse complement.
GTTGGCTGCTACAGAATTTTGGCGGGCAGTGGGGTGAGCGTTTGCGTAACTACCTTGTGGGCAGCAAAAGCTTTACCAAATTATTGTGGCTGCGTACCGTACCCATCTTTCCCTACGACCCGGTGAGCGTTATTGCCGGTAGCGTGGGCTTGGGTGTTAAAAAATATTTTGGCGCAACTCTTTTGGGGATGTTGCCCGGAGCTATTGCCTATAATTTTTTGGCAGGCTCCTTTGGGACTAATAAGTTTTACGTTGCTGTGCTGGTGCTGCTGGTGGCATTTGGCGTGCCCCTGGTGTGGTGGCAGCGGAGCGGTGAGAGCAGGAAGATACGTGAAAGGCAGTGAGTAATATGCAAAAGAATGTGGAAATAGAATTAAAGCTTTTGCTTAGCAAGAGCGATTTGGAAAAGCTGTTGGCTTCTGATTTACTGCAGGGCGTACTGCGCAAGGGCAGTGAAAAAAAGCGTAATTTAGTGAGCTGTTATTACGATACTGCTGATTTGGCATTGAAGCAGCAGGGGATTGCCTACCGTGTACGCGACAAGGGAGATGGTACCTTTGAGGCAACGGTTAAGACGGATAGGAAGAGTGCCGAAGGTTTAAGCGAACGCTTGGAGATGAATCTGCCTTTGAAGGAAAACGCTGCTGTTCTTGAAGGCTTTGGGAAGCTGGGCTTGGGCTTTGAGCTGACAGAGCTTGCACCTAATGGAGTGAAGAAGCTTTTTACCGTGGACGTGGTGCGCACTACCTACATTTTGGATTTGGTAGGCGCGGTGGTAGAGCTTGCCGTGGATAAGGGCAGGATTATTGCTGCTGGTGGCGAGGACGCGATTGACGAGGTAGAGCTGGAATTGGTTGAGGGTAAAGTGGAAGCTCTCTTACATTTTGCTGAGCAGATGGGGCAGCTGGTGACGGTGCGCACGGAAAAACGTAGCAAGTTTGCCAGAGGCTTGGCGCTTTTAGGAATGGAAGGCGATTTGCCTGCTGTTAAAGCGTAATATTATAGAAGGATTTATTATGATTATTGGAATTGGTTGTGACATTATTGAAATAGATAGAGTGGAAAAGGCTGTACAGAGGGCGTCTTTTAAGGCGCGCGTGTTTACTGCAGAAGAAATTGCTTACTGCCAAGGTAGGGGTAAGCAGCAGTTTGCCAGCTTTGCCGCACGCTTTGCTGCCAAGGAGGCGTTGCTTAAAGCCTTGGGAACAGGCTTGCGTGGCGGTGCGTTGACGGAGCTTGAAGTGCTGAACGACGAATTAGGCTGCCCTAAAATGACTTTAAGCGGTTATCATCTACAGCTGGCGCAGGCAAAGGGCGTACAAAGGATTCATGTTACTTTAAGCCACAGTAGGGAGTGCGCTATGGCGCAGGTTATCTTGGAGGATTAAGATGAAGCTGGTAAGTGCTAAAGAAATGCAAAGCTTAGATAGATTGGCAATGGAAAGGTACGGTATTCCCGGCATTGTGCTGATGGAAAACGCTTCTAAGGCAGTGGCAGATGTTGCTGCTGATTTCTTGGAAGGACATAGGGGCACAAGGGCTGTGGTGCTGTGCGGTAAGGGTAATAATGGCGGCGATGGCTTTGGTGCGGCGCGTTGGCTGCAAAACTACGGTTATGAAGTAGAGGTGCTGCTCATTAACGCTAAGCCTGAGGAGGTTCAAGGTGATGCTGCTCTCGAGCTGCAGATGTATTTGCAGGGAGGCGGCAGGCTGCTTTCCGTAGTAAGTGTTGAAAACGAGATTGCCATTATTGAAGAGGAGTGCCAGCAGGCAGATGTGCTGATTGATGCCATGCTGGGAACTGGCTTTAAGGGAGAACTGCGTGGTAGCTACAAGAAGGTGTGCCAAATTGTCAATGCTTCCGGCAAGGCTGTTGTTGCTGTAGACGTGCCCACGGGGGTGAACGCTGACAGCGGCGCAGCAGATGAGGACAGTATTATGGCAGAGGCTACTGTAACCATGCAGCTGGTGAAGGTTGGCATGCTGCAGTATCCTGCTCGTGAATGTGTAGGGAAGCTGTACATTGCGGAGCTGGGTATGCCCGCAAATTTGCTGGCAGAGCTTAACAGTAAGAAGTATCGTCTGACGGCAGAGATTGTGGGTGATTTATTGCCCCTGCGTAAAAGGGATGCCCATAAGGGAGATGCCGGACGTGTAGTGGTAGTGGCAGGAAGCCGTGGCTTCATTGGAGCGGCGGCAATGGCTTGTCGCGCAGTGGTGAAGTCCGGTGCAGGGCTGCTTAGCCTGCTGACAGGAGAAAGCGTTGCAGAGCTGCTCGCCATTAAATTAGATGAAGCAATGGTTCATCCTTTGGATGAGGATGCGCAAGGCGAGCTGACGGAGGCGGCGGTAGAAGCTATTGTGGAAAGGGCAAATGGAGCGGACGTGCTTGCCATTGGACCGGGCTTAGGTACCGGCAAAAGAACGCAGGCTGCAGTGCGGGAGGTGCTGCTGCAAATTGACAAGCCCGTTGTCATTGACGCAGATGCCCTAACTGCTTTGGCAGGGCACACATATATATTGAAGGAAATGCAGGTGCCCAAGGTACTCACTCCCCATCCCGGAGAGTTCGCCCGTTTGACAGGTCTTTCTATTGCAGAGGTAAATTCCAAGCGTCTTGAGCTGGCGGTGCAGTACGCAAGGGAGTGGCAGGCAGTGGTTGTGTTAAAGGGAGCGGCAACTGTTATTGGCTGCCCTGACGGAACTGTTTATATTAATCCTACCGGCTGTGAGGCAATGGCAACTGGTGGTTCCGGTGATGTGCTTACAGGAATTATTGCAGGCTTGGCGGGCCAGGGGATTACCCTGCAGGAGGCAACTCTGTGCGGTGTGTACCTGCATGGCTTGGCAGGGGAGCTGGCTGCGGATGGTAGGTTGGGGCTTGCCGCCAATGAAATTGCGTTGCAGCTGCCAAGGGTGCGCCAGCTGGTGCAGGAGAGCGATGACGTAGAAGAATTGGTTTGCAACCCTGCTGTAAAAGTGTTAGAATAAATTGTTATTATGGATTTTGTGAGGTGAAACTGTTGCGAAAATTATTTCTGCTGATGCTTGTGCTATGCTGTTGGATGATAAGCGCTGTGGCAGGCGCTGCCCAGGTTACTGACGTTAAATGGGGCGTGGACAAGGATAATATGCTGCGCTTCGTAGTAGATTTGACAGATGCAGCTCCCTACAAGGTTGAAGTTAATGATAAGCTGATGACCGTAACTGTTGACGCGGAGCTAAAGGATAAAACCAGCCGCAGCAGTAAAACCCGTAGTACCGTTGCCTCTGTGATGAAGGTTGAGCCTGCCGGCAACAAAACCTTGATTAAAATTCCCCTAAGCAGGGCATTGAAGGCCAACGAATACAAAAGCTTTACTTTGCGTAAGGACCCGGAAACAAAGCGTCCGCATCGCATTGTTTTAGATATTACCGCAGAAAAACGTCTTGCCCCGGCAAGTGCTGCTGTTACTGGCAGCACAGCCGCAGGCTCCAAGGCAGCTGTGAGCAATAAGCCTGCCGCTTCTGCAACAGGTGGCGAGGCAGTAGTGGGCAATAAGCCTGTGACCAATACGCGCAAGAAGCCGCCTGGAGTGGGCACTTCCCCTGCTACTGTAAGTGCAAGCGTGAGCGCGCCTTCTATAAGCTTATCCGCTGGTGGCGGTAGCAGTGAAGAAAGCGAAAAGGATAAAAAGAAAAAAGAGAAAGAGCGCAAGAAAAAGGAAAAAGAAAAGAAGAAACGTGAAAAAGAGCTTAAAAAGCAGCAGAAGAATAAAAAGACCGACAAGCTGCCCGGTGTATTTGCAACTGACGGCGGTATTGCCGGAAAGATTATTACCATTGACCCCGGCCATGGCGGTAGCGACCCCGGTGCTGTAGGTGAAAGAGGTACCTTGGAAAAGGATATTACCTTGGATATTTCTCTGCGCTTGAAGGAAGAGCTGGAAGAAAGGGGCGCCATCGTTTATATGACCCGCAGAACGGATAAAGAGGTTGCCGGCCCTGGTGCCAGCGACGTTGACGAGCTGCAGGCGCGTGTGAACGTAGCGGAAAGGCATAAATCCGACCTCTTTGTCAGCGTGCATATCAATTCTTCTGTAAATAAAAAGGTGGGCGGCTTTAGCGCCTACTACTTCCCGAAAACAAAGTTTGATACCAAGATTGCCAAATCCATTCACGATGAGCTTACAGAAAACTTTGGCAGGGATAATCTGGGGCTGAGAGAAGCTAACTTCTATGTAATCAAACGCTGCAGTATGCCGGCTACCCTTTTGGAATTGTGCTTTATCAGCAATAAAAAGGAAGAAAAGCTGATGCGCGGCAACTGGTTCCAGAAAAAAACTGCCAAGCTGATTGCAGAAGGTATTGAAAACTACTTTAAGTAATGGGGGCATATCATGAAAAAGATTTTTTTGCTGATGCTTTTGACATTCAGCATAGTTATAACGGGTTGCTCCTTCTTCCAGGATGAGAAGCCGGAGCCTCCTAAACGAATCAGCTTCATTCTTTACAGAGCTTGTGCTGATGGTAGCGAAAAGCTGCTGCCGGAAAAATTTACCATGACTGACAATGGTAAAAGCCTGCCGGAAAATGCTCTGCGGGCATTGGTAGGGGCAAAGCCTCAAAGCACTGAGTACGAGGACGTTATTCCCCACGGTACAAGGGTGCTTAGCTTTAGTATTACCCCCGATGGCACTGCTCTTGCTAATTTCAGCAAAGAAATTGTCAAAAACGGGCAGGGGTCGTATAATGAAGTTATGATGACCGGTGCAATAGTCAATACCTTAACAGAGTTCCCGGAGGTTAAACAGGTACAAATCCTCGTTGAAGGGAAGAAGGTAATTACTTTGGGTGGACACCTTGATGTGGAAGACCCTTTGAAGCGTAACGAATCATTACTGCAAAAATAAAAATGAGCAGTACCGGCGCAGGCTGGTACTGCTTTTTTGAGATTATAAGATTATTCTTGGCTCCCTTTTTAGCGTACTGAGGGGCACGGAGGAGTTATATGGAAATCTATTTACCAGACGCAGCTGCAACGGAAGGGCTTGGCAATGTTTTGGGCAAGCTTGCCCGCAGCGGTGATGTATTTTGTTTTACAGGAGATTTAGGTGCAGGCAAAACCTTGATGAGCAGGGGCATATCCCTTGCCTTGGGTGTTGCAGAAGATGAAGTAACCAGTCCCACCTTTGCCATTATGAATGTTTATGATGGCAGTGAGCTGGAGGTACGGCATTTTGATTTGTACCGCCTTAATCGTCCCGAAGAATTAGAGGACATTGGCTTTGATGAATATGCCGGTGGCGATGGCGTTACCCTTATTGAATGGGCAGAGCTGTTCGCAGAAGAATTACCGGAGGAATATATGCAGGTAACCTTGCTTATAGAAGGAGCGGGGCGCAAGGCTGTGCTTGAACCTAAGGGCGAGCGTTATGAAGAGCTTTTGCAGGAGGTGAAGCAGTTTGTTGACTTTAGCGATTGATACTGCAACAAAGGTATGCAGCGTGGCGTTGTGCCGCGACGGTGAAGTTACAGCAGAATACAGCGTGAGTATGGGGAATACCCATTCCGAGGGCTTGCTTCCCCAGCTGGAACAGCTGCTGAAACGTACTAATACTAAAAAACAGGACATAGATTTAATTGCTGTAAGCATGGGACCAGGCTCCTTTACCGGGCTACGCATTGGTCTTGCTACCGCGGAGGCAATGGCGTATAGCTGGCAGTGCCTGCTCCATGGAGTGGATACCTTAAAGGCGCTTGCTCAAAACATTCCCGTGGAAGGTATTTTGCTTTCTCCTGTACTGGATGCGCAAAAGGGTAATTACTACCAGGCTTTGTATCAATGGCAGGAAGGCAAGCTGGTAGAGCTTGCAGGTACTGAAGTTGTGAACAAGGAGCGTCTGCTTGAACGCATTGCGGAAGTGGAGATGCCTGCTTTAATCTTGGGTGAATGTAAGAAGCTGGAAAAGCTGGAGCTGCCTGCCGGAGTGAAGCTTGCTCCGAGAAATTTGCTGATGCCCAAGGCTTCCAGTGTAGCTTTGGTTGCTGAAAGGGAATTTGACCCGGAAGCTGATAAAAAGATTTTTGGTTTGGAGCCTTATTATATTAGAAGGTCAGAAGCGGAGGAGCTGTGGGAGCAAAGACAGAAGCTGCAGCAGCAGTAATTACCTTTAGGGACATGAGCGCAGCAGACATCAAGGCTGTGACTGAAATTGAGGCAGAAGCCTTCTTTGATGCTTGGAATGAAAGCATGCTGCTGGATGAGCTGAACAATGACCTTACCCACTACCTGATTATGGAAGCGGATGGCAGAGCCATTGGTTACGCAGGCTTCTGGCTGGTAGCAGGGGAAGCGCAGGTTACCCGTATTGCCGTAAGTAAGGCTGAGCGTGGTAAAAATTACGGAACCTGCCTGACTGCTGCTATCGTCAAGAAGGCATGGGAGCTGGCTGCGGAAGCCGTTACTTTAGAGGTGCGTGAAAGCAATATTGCGGCGCAGCGGGCTTACTTGAACTGTGGCTTTACCAGCGCCGGGGTTCGCCCTAATTATTACGAAGATAATCACGAAAATGCAGTCATTATGTGGCTGTATAGATGAGGTGTAAACTTCAATGAGTAAAGATGTATATATTTTAGGAATTGAAAGCAGCTGTGATGAAACAGCTGCAGCAGTGGTGAAAAACGGACGTGAGGTTTTGAGTAACATCATCTCCTCGCAGATTGTTATTCACCGTAAATTTGGTGGCGTAGTGCCGGAGATTGCTTCCCGTAAGCATATCGAAAACATTATGCCCGTTATTGACGAAGCCTTACAGCAGGCTAATGTTTCTTTAGAAGATATTGATGCTGTGGCTGTAACCTATGGACCGGGCTTGGTGGGGGCTCTTTTGGTGGGGCTTTCTGCGGCGAAATCCTTGGCGTGGGCTACGGATAAGCCTTTGATTGGCGTTAACCACTTGGAAGGACATGTTTTCGCTAATTTCCTTACTGACCCTGAATTGGAGCCTCCCTTTATGGCGCTGGTTGTAAGTGGCGGGCATACGGCGCTTCTTAAAGTAACAGGTTACAATAGCTTTGAAATGCTGGGACAAACTCGCGACGATGCCGCGGGGGAAGCCTTCGATAAAATTGCCAGAGTTATGGGCTTGCCCTATCCCGGTGGACCGGAAATAGAAAGGCTTGCTTTAGGCGGTAACCCACACGCTATTGAATTTCCTGTGGCAAAATTAGATGCCCCTTATGAATTTAGCTTTAGCGGTGTGAAATCTGCGGTTATCAACTACCTGCACAATCAGGAGCAGGCAAAACGTGAAATCAATCGCGCAGACGTGGCGGCTTCCTTCCAGTATGCAGTGGTGAACGCCTTGGTACAGAAGGCAGTGCGCGCCATGAAGGACACCGGTTTGAAGAAAATCGTTCTTGCCGGTGGTGTATCTGCCAATAAAACCTTGCAAACAACCTTGGCAGAGGCAGTGAGCAGGGTTGGAGCCGAACTGGTACATCCTGCACCGATTTTGTGTACTGACAATGCGGTGATGATTGCTTGCCGTGGTTACTTTATGTATCAGGCTGGTATGGAAAGTCCACTGGATTTAAACGCTGTTCCATCTCTTAAATTGGGATAAACAGGAGTACATTCAGTGTATAACTCTGTGGATAATGTGGATAAAATAAAAGAAATAACGCAAAATCGCCACAATTACTGTGTATAACCTTGTGGATAATGTGGATAAGTTCGTGGATTATCCTGTTTGGTGTGGGGAAAAGACACAGAAAAGTAACAAGGAGAAAACATGTTAAGCACTTTGACAGCGGAACAAAAGAATACTTTACAAACCTTGCTGTCAGGGTTGGAATTGGCAGCGGATATTGCTCATGCCAGGGTAACGCTGTACTTATTGGATGGCGATAGGAAATTTTTGCAGGTGTTAAAGCAGGTACAGCCTTTGACTCAAAGGGGAAAGGAGCAGCCTGATTTGACAGGGCGCAAGGTACGCGTGGTGGAAGAACCCTTAGTTTACCGAACCTTGCAGAATAATATCCCCCTGCGTGGCATGCGTGAACTGGAATTAGGTGTATTCAATAGCTTTTGGGTGTACCCTTTGCGTGACGTGCGTGGTAAATGCTACGGAGCTTTAAGCTTTGATACGGTGGATCCGGATGAGGTGATTATCCGCGAAACAGTGGAGCTGCTTTTAAACCTGCCAAGACCGGTGGATAAGGATGCCAATTACAAGCGCCTTACTGCGGCGGATGGCTTGCTGGTTGTAGATGCCAACAAGGTCATCATTGCTGCCAATAATGAAGCAAGGCATTTGTTTCAGGTTATGGGCATTGGTGAACTGCTTGGCAAGCGTACCAACCACTTGGCAATTAACTGGCCAGTAGTGGGCAAGGCTATTGATACAGGAATTGCTGCGAGCAAGGAGTTTACTACTAATGGCTTGCTGCTCGCCCTGCGTGTGCTACCAGTGGTTCCTAAGGCGAAGGCCGGTAGCGCCATTGTTATCCTGCAGGACGTGACGGAGCTGCGTAAGCGAGACGAGGAGCTGCAAAAATTAAATGCAGAGCTGGCAGATTTAAAGGAGAGCCTTGAAACAAGAAAGCTTCTGGACAGGGCTAAGGGAATCCTTATGACGGCATATGGTATGACGGAGCAGGAGGCTTACCGTAAATTGCAGCAGTTTAGTATGGAGAAGAGGATTCCTCTTAAAGAGCTTGCCGAGAGAATTATAAAGAGTGCAAGGTGACTAAAAACAAATTATTACTTTCCGCAATATTTGACTCAAAATATATATTACAAACAGCCAAATAACGCTTCGTTACCATATTTTTGTGGTAGCGAAGCTCTTTTTTATGCTAACGAAGCATAATTTTTGAATAAAGTGTAAAAAATCTACGAAAGAGTATTGCAATTTATATGGCTTTAAGTATAATAATAATTGCAGTTAGCACTCCGATGGTTAGAGTGCTAATGAAGGCAAGTATGTTAAATTTTAATTTTAGATATTTTATGAAAGGGGTTCTCAAAGATGTTGAAACCGTTAGCTGAACACGTAATTGTTGAAGTTGTTGCCAAAGAAGAAAAAACAGCAAGTGGCATTTTCCTGCCGGATACTGCTGCGAAGGAAAAACCGCAAACCGGTCATGTACTGGCAGTAGGCTTGGGCAAGCTGCTTGATAATGGCACTCGTGTTGAACCTGAAGTTAAAGCAGGTGATGAAGTTGTATTTGCAAAATACAGCGGCACCGAAATGAAATTGAATGGCAAGGATTATTTAATTCTTAATCAACGTGATATTCTTGCTGTAATTGAAGAGTAATAACCATAGATAGGAGATTGTAAAATGGCAAAACAAATTCTTTTTAATGAAGAAGCACGCCGCAGCTTGGAGCGTGGCGTAAATGCATTGGCTGATGCTGTAAAAGTAACCCTTGGTCCTAAAGGCCGTAACGTTGTATTGGAAAAGAAATTTGGTGCTCCCACCATTACCAATGACGGCGTAACCATTGCTCGTGACATTGAACTGGAAGACCCCTTTGAAAATATGGGTGCTCAACTGGTTAAAGAAGTTTCCATTAAAACTAATGATGTTGCTGGCGACGGCACTACCACTGCTACCGTACTTGCTCAAGCAATGATTCGCGAAGGTATGCGTAACGTTGCAGCAGGCGCAAATCCCATGGTACTGAAAAAAGGTATCCAAAAAGCAGTTGACGTTCTGGTTGAAGAACTGAAAGCTGTTTCCCAAAAAGTAGAAACCAAAGAAGCTAAAGCACAAGTTGCTTCCATCTCCGCTGCTGACGAAGAAATTGGTAGCTTGATTGCAGATGCTATGGAAAAAGTTGGCGACGACGGCGTAATCACCGTTGAAGAATCCAAAACCATGGAAACCTGCCTGGAAACTGTAGAAGGTATGCAATTTGACCGCGGTTACATCTCTCCGTACATGGCAACTGACCCGGACAAAATGGAAGCTGTACTCAACAACCCGCTGGTACTCATCACTGACCGCAAAATCACTATGATTCAAGACATTATGCCTGTTTTGGAAAAGGTTGTTCAAGGCGGTCGTGAGCTCTTGATTATTGCTGAAGATATTGAAGGTGAAGCACTGGCAACCCTCGTAGTAAACAAACTGCGTGGTACCTTCAAAGCTGTTGCAGTTAAAGCTCCCGGCTTTGGTGACCGCCGTAAGGCTATGCTCCAAGACATTGCCATCCTCACCGGTGCAACTGTAATCAGCGAAGAAGTTGGCCGCAAGCTGGACAGCGCTTCCGTAGAAGATCTTGGTCAAGCTGGTCAAGTACGCGTAACCAAAGAAATGACCACCATTGTTGATGGTGCTGGCAATAAAGAAGAAATCGCTGGCCGCGTAGCACAAATCCGTGCTCAAATTCCGGAAACCACTTCTGAATTTGATAAAGAAAAGCTTCAAGAACGCTTGGCTAAATTGGCAGGCGGCGTTGCAGTAATCAAAGTTGGTGCTGCTACCGAAGTTGAACTGAAAGAAAAGAAGCTGCGCATTGAAGACGCTCTCAACGCAACCCGCGCTGCTGTAGCAGAAGGTATCGTTGCCGGCGGCGGCACTGCGCTCCTGCAAGTACAAGGCTCCTTGGGTAAACTGAAAGTTTCCGGCGACGAAAAAACCGGTGTAGAAATCGTTAAGCGTGCTATTGAAGAGCCTGTTCGCCAAATTGCTTACAATGCTGGCTTGGAAGGCGCTGTTATCGTAGACACCATTAAACGTAGCCGTAAAGGCTTTGGCTTCAACGCACTTACCGAAGAATATGTTGATATGATTGCGGCTGGTATCGTTGACCCGACCAAAGTTACCCGCAGCGCACTGCAAAACGCAGCAAGCATCGCAGCAATGGTACTGACCACTGAATCCATTGTTGCTGACAAACCGGCAAAAGAACCTGCAATGCCTCCGATGCCCATGGGTGGCGGCATGCCGGGCATGATGTAAGCTTATAGCTGAATAATGTTGTAAAAATCAAGCTCCCTGTTATGAAAAGTAGCAGGGAGTTTTTGCGTACACGGAAAATTTCCAAATATTTCTTGAACGATTTACATTAAAGCCTAAATATTATTCGGAGATTTTTTCTAAAAAAATATACAAGCGGAAATGTTTGTGATATACTTAAAAAGCGGTATTCAATATATGAGGAGGATAATCATGAAACAAGATATGATTGTTATTTTAGACCTTGGTAGCCATGAAAATACTGTCGTTGCAAGAGCTATTCGCGCCTTGGGTGTTTATAGCGAAATCTATCCCCACGACATTACTGTAGATGAACTGAAAGCACTGCCCAACGTAAAAGGTATCGTAATCAACGGTGGTCCGAACAATATTGTTGATGGCGTTGCTATTGATGTTTTGCCTGAAATCTATGAAGCAGGCATTCCTGTAATTGCTGCAGGTCACGACAAAGCTCTGTGTGAAGTTAAACTGCCGCAATTTGCTAATGATGTAGAAGGCATTAAAGCTGCTTTGAAAGATTTTGTGTTTGAAACCTGTAAGGCTGAAGCTAACTGGAATATGGCTAACTTTGTTCATGACCAAATTGAATTGGTTAAAAAACAAGTTGGCGATAAAAAAGTGCTGTTGGCTTTGTCCGGTGGTGTTGACAGCTCCGTAGTTGCTGCGCTCTTGTTGAAAGCTATTGGCGATAACCTGATTTGCGTACACGTAAACCATGGCTTGATGCGCAAAGGTGAATCTGAAAGCGTAGTAGAAGTATTCAAAAACCAATTAAATGCTAACTTAGTTTATGTTGACGCAACTGAACGCTTCCTGACCAAGCTGGAAAATGTTGCTGACCCTGAACAAAAACGTAAAATCATCGGTGAAGAGTTCATTCGTGTATTCGAAGAAGAAGCTCGTAAAGTTGAAGGTGTTGACTTCCTTGGTCAAGGCACCATTTATCCTGATATCGCAGAAAGCGGTACCAAAACTGCTAAAGTTGTTAAATCTCACCACAATGTTGGCGGTTTGCCGGAAGACCTGCAATTTGAACTGGTTGAACCCCTGCGCCAATTGTTCAAGGACGAGGTTCGTGCTTGCGGCGTAGAGCTTGGCTTGCCTGACCATATGGTTTATCGTCAACCGTTCCCCGGTCCTGGTCTTGGTGTTCGTTGCCTTGGTGCAATTACTCGTGACCGTTTGGAAGCAGTGCGCGAAGCTGATGCTATTTTGCGCGAAGAATTTGCTAAGGCAGGCTTGGACAAAAAGGTATGGCAATATTTCACCATCGTTCCTGATTTCAAATCTGTAGGCGTGCGCGACAACGCTCGTTCCTTCGAATGGCCTGTAATCATTCGCGCCGTAAACACTGTTGATGCAATGACTGCAACCATCGAACAGCTTGATTGGCCCATCCTGCTGAAGATTACCGACCGTATCTTGAACGAGGTTAAAAATGTTAACCGTGTTTGCTATGATATGAGCCCGAAACCTTCTGCAACTATCGAGTGGGAATAATTGTGAAATTGCTATAAGCACTGTTATGCTTTGTCACAGCTCACTTACTTGCTTGACGTACCATTAATAAATCCCCGTTACAAATTGGTAGCGGGGATTTTTGCTATTTGGAGGCTTACTGCAGCACAGTAAGTTGGGTTACGCGCAGGCGTGCTTCCACAATTTCCACCAGGTCGCCCCCACTGGTTTCAATCACATTGGCGGCGAGGATGGCTTCCATGGCAGTGCGTGCTTCCACAATTTCCACCAGGTCGCCCCCACTGGTTTCAATCACATTGGCGGCGAGGATGGCTTCCATGGCAGTGCGTGCTTCTTCTGCAGTGATGCCTTCGCGAGGGTCAGTTACGGTGATTACCTTGGTATCACCTTCGGCGTTTTTAAATACAAGTTCTAAAGTTTGTTCCATAGTTATTCATTTCCTTTCGTTTGTTATAATTGAGTGTTATAATTGT
>JAFUKD010000037.1 GCA_017467905.1 Phascolarctobacterium sp. | reverse complement strand
TGCTTCTGCACTCATGGTGCAACCGGTACCAGTAGCCAAGAAGATGGTTACAGTGTTCATCAAAGCGTTTTGTGCGGTGTCGGACAGACGATCCAAGCAGCCTGCTTCTTTGAACAAGTTACCGAGCATCAACATACCAATCAAAGCAGTTACCGGTGGGAGCAACAAGGAGATAACGATGGTGCACATTACCGGGAATACAACTTTTTCAAATTTGGAAACCGGACGCAATTGTTTCATAACAATTTTACGTTCAGCTTCGGTGGTGAAGAGTTTCATGATAGGCGGTTGAATCAGGGGAACCAAGGACATGTAGGAGTATGCTGCTACTGCGATTGCACCCAACAGGTTCGGAGCCATTTTTGCTGCCAGGTAAATAGCGGTCGGGCCGTCAGCACCACCGATGATACCGATAGCAGAAGCTTCGTGTACGGTGAAGCCAAGCATCATAGCACCAATCAAGGATACGAATACGCCGATTCGAGCTGCAGCGCCCAACATCAAGGTTTTGGGGTTAGCAATCAACGGACCAAAGTCGGTCATTGCGCCTACGCCCAAGAAAATCAACGGCGGGAATACTTCGTGGTGAATACCATACATGATTACGGACATTACGCCGGGAGCGTCGAAACCGTTTTTAGGAATGTTTGCGAGAATGCAACCGAATGCGATCGGGGAGAGCAGCAAAGGTTCGAAACCTTTACCAATTGCGAGATACAGAAGAACGATACCTACAGTGATCATAATAACGTGACCACCGGTCAATGCGGAGAAACCGGAATCGTTCCATACAGATGCTAAAGCTACAATAAATGCTTCAAACATTGATAAATTTCCTCCTTATTTCCCTTACGGGACGAATATAAATTATGAATCCAGATAAAACTTTTGTCTAACGACATTTTAAATCCTTACAGAGGCTTCTACAGCCATTCTGACAGACATTTTCAGCTTATTCAGCCTCCCCTACTCTTCAGCAATATAATGCCTGTTAAAAAGCCAATTCACCACTGTGAGAATGCTTAAAGCAGCAAGCTGCTTATAAACCCAATTAAGCTTTTTTCTTGGTGGGGTCAACGACTTGAATCAAACTCATCAACACACCTAAAGCAATCAATACACCAAATACAATGGTCATATTGATAATAGCAATCAGCCACGGATTAGTGGTAACAGCACCCACTCTCCTCACCTCTTTCTCATAATTTTTTAAGCACATTTTTTATTGAGTAAACGCACTATAAGACAAGCCTCCCCTTGTCTTTCCACATTATAAGGCCTAAGTATTTTACAATTGTTGCCCATATCATTTTTGAAAGAGTACTTGCAGTTTGGCTATTTACTTTATCAGTAGTTAATGTTTTAATTCTAAAATAACTTGATAATCTTGTTTGATTATTTTATAAAAAAATTCTTATAGCTTAAATAAGCAAGGTAATCTTTTCTTTAATCCGTCTTAAAAAACTTTCATATAGATTTAATAATTCGCTCTTCCGTAATATGTACTTTTTTAATTTTCTACCTCTTACACAACAAATAAAAAAAGAGCCAATTAACCATCGACTCTTGATAAACTTCTCTTCAAATCTTATATAAACTGATTTTACAACTTCGTCCTTACATTGGATATGTGCCGCTAAAAACTCTCATAAACGATGTGAAATAAAATAAAAAACAACCGACACATAAAGTGTCGGTTGTAAGATCACATAAAGTTATTTAGCAACAGGACCAATCATAGCCAGCATTGTACCAGCTGCTACTGCGGTACCAATTACACCTGCAACGTTGGGGCCCATAGCATGCATGAGCAGGAAGTTTGCAGGGTTGCATTGTTGACCAACTTTTTGGGATACACGTGCTGCCATCGGAACTGCAGATACACCAGCAGAACCGATAAGCGGATTGGTTTGACCACCATCGAGTTTGCACATAAGAGTACCGAACATAGCGCCCATAGCAGTACCTGCAATGAATGCTACCAAGCCAAGGCAAATAATAAGAATGGTTTGGTAGTTCAAGAAAGATTCTGCACTCATAGTGCAACCAGTACCAGTTGCGAGCATAATGGTTACGATATTCATCAATGCATTTTGAGAAGTATCGGACAAACGATCCAAGCAGCCTGCTTCTTTAAACAGGTTACCAAGCATCAACATACCAATCAATGCGGTTACAGAAGGCAACAGCAAAGAAATTACGATGGTGCACATAATCGGGAACGCGATTTTTTCGAAACGACTTACCGGACGAAGTTGTTTCATAACAATCTTACGATCAGCTTCGCTGGTGCAAAGTTTCATGATAGGCGGTTGAATAAGCGGTACCAAAGACATGTAGGAATACGCAGCTACTGCGATTGCGCCTAACAGTTGCGGTGCCATTTTAGCCGCTAAATAAATAGAAGTCGGGCCGTCAGCACCACCGATAATACCGATAGCAGCTGCCTCTTGTACAGAGAAGCCCAACAACATAGCGCCTAATAATGCAACAAATACACCACCTTGTGCAGCAGCACCAAGGAGCAAAGTTTTAGGATTAGCCAACAACGGACCAAAGTCAGTCATTGCACCTACGCCCAAGAAAATCAACGGCGGGAATACTTCGTGATGGATACCGTATGCGATTACGGACATAACACCAGGAGCATCAAAACCGTTTTTAGGAATATTAGCCAAGATACAACCAAATGCAATCGGAGAGAGCAGCAACGGCTCAAAGCCTTTACCAATAGCCATGTATAAAAGAATAAGACCTACAATAATCATAATTACATGACCGCCGGTCAAAGCGGAAAAACCGGAGTCAGCCCAAACAGACGCTAAAGCAACAATAAAAGCTTCCATTTAATATCCTCCCAATTTTCAATTTGTGGAAGGGCTCTTGCGAAGGAGCCCCTCCAAGGAACAAGTATTTTAATAATTAGTTAACCTTGCGAACTGTTAACTAAAAATTACATAACGATCATTACGTCGCCGGTGTTAACGTTTTGGTTAGCGGAAACACGAACGTCTGCAATGGTGCCGTCAGCCGGAGCCATGATTTCGTTTTGCATTTTCATAGCTTCGAGAATCAAGAGAACGTCGCCAGATTTAACAGCGTCGCCAGCTTTAACGTTTACGGACAATACTTTACCAGGCATCGGAGCGGATACGGTGGTAGCACCAGCAGCAACCGGAGCGGGAGCAGCAGCCGGAGCGGGAGCCGGAGCAGCTTTCGGAGCGGGAGCAGCAGCCGGAGCCGGAGCAGCTTTCGGAGCAGGAGCAGCTTTCGGAGCAGCAGCAACTGCGCCAGCTTCTTCTACACATACTTCATAAGCGGTACCATTAACGGTGATAGTATAGTTTTTCATGGAAATGAATCCTCCTTAAATCTCGTATTTAAATAAATAGATTATATTCTAATTTTAAATTAGAAGCATTCTTTACGAACGCTGTTAGCTTCAACGCGAGCTGCGTTGGTCCAACCAGTGTTCGGGAGACGACGAACATAAGCGATGTCGTCAGCAGAGCAACCAAGAGCTGCAACTGCAGCTGCGATAGCAGCGATGATTTCATCGTTGCTGGAAGCTGCGGGAGCTGCTACAGGAGCAGCAGCCGGAGCCGGAGCCGGAGCAGCTACTTTGGGAGCATCAGCTTTTTTTTTAGTGGGATCGACTACTTGGATCAAGCTCATCAATACGCCCAAAGCGATCAATACGCCGAATACGATGGTCATGTTGATGATAGCAATCAGCCAAGGGTTAGTGGTTACAGCACCCATTTATTTCACCTCATCTTTTCTTAATTTAGCTATTAAGCACTAAGCAATTCTTTGCTTCGAATTACAAAGGAATGTTGCCGTGGCGTTTTGCCGGACGGGTTTCGCGTTTGCTTTCGAGCATTTGCAAAGCGTTGATGATGGTGGGACGAGAGTTTTTCGGTTCGATAACCATGTCAACCATACCGCGCATAGCAGCTTGATACGGAGTAGCAAAGTTGTCGATGTACTCAGCGGTTTTAGCAGCAACATCAGGATCGTTTTTGAAGATGATGTTAGCAGCGCCAGCAGGACCCATAACTGCGATTTCAGCGGTCGGCCATGCGATTACTTGGTCAGCGCCTAAGTCTTGAGAGCACATTGCCAGGTAGGAACCGCCGTAAGCTTTACGGGTAACCAAAGTGATTTTGGGAACGGTTGCTTCAGAGTAAGCATACAGCATTTTTGCGCCGTGACGGATGATGCCGCCATATTCTTGGTTGCAGCCGGGCAGGAAGCCAGGAACGTCTACCAAGTTCAACAGAGGAATGTTGAAAGCGTCGCAGAAACGGATGAAGCGGGAAGATTTGTCAGAAGCGTTGATATCCAAGCAGCCAGCCATTACTTTCGGTTGGTTTGCAATGATACCTACGGTTTTGCCGTCCATACGAGCGAAGCAGGTAATGATATTGGTTGCCCAATATTTTTGAGATTCATAGTATTCGCCGTTGTCAACGATAGATTTGATAACGGTGTACATATCGTAAGCTTGGTTGGAGTTGTCAGGCAACAAGGTGTTCAAGCTTTCGTCGATACGCATCGGGTCGTCACCAGTTTCTACGATCGGAGCGCATTCCATGTTGTTGGAAGGCAGGAAGGAGAGCAGGTAACGGATTTGTTGCAAGCAGTCTTCGTCGTTTTCAGCTGCGAAGTGAGCAACACCAGAAGTGGAGTTGTGGGTCATAGCGCCGCCCAATTGTTCTTGGGTAACGTCTTCGCCAGTTACGGATTTAACAACTGCAGGGCCGGTAATGAACATTTTGGAAGTGTTCTTTACCATGTAGATGAAGTCGGTCAGAGCCGGGCTGTATACAGCGCCGCCTGCGGAGGGACCCATGATAGCGGAAATTTGCGGTACAACGCCGGAAGCGATGGTGTTTTCGAAGAAGATTTTACCATAGCCAGCCAATGCGTCGATAGCTTCTTGAATACGAGCGCCGCCGGAGTCATTCAGACCTACGAGCGGAGCACCCATTTTCATTGCCAAACGTTGAACTTTAACGATTTTAGCAGCGTGCATTTCGCCGAGGGAACCGCCTTCTACGGTGAAGTCTTGTGCGAATACATAAACAAGACGACCATCAACAGTGCCGTAACCGGTGGTTACGCCTTCACCCGGAAGTTCTTTCTTTTCTTGACCGAAGTTGGTGCAACGATGACGAACAAAACGGTCCAATTCTACGAAGGAGCCTTCGTCGAGGAGAGCCGCAATTCTTTCACGTGCAGTCATTTTGCCGGATTCATGTTGTTTAGCAACGCGTTTTTCGCCGCCAGCAGCAATGATAACTTCGGCTTTTTTGAGCATTTTCTCAATTCTTTCTTGAGTAGACAAATCTTACACCTCCATCATTATTGGGA
The DNA here is from genome assembly GCA_017467905.1 of Phascolarctobacterium sp. Lineage (GTDB taxonomy): Bacteria > Bacillota > Negativicutes > Acidaminococcales > Acidaminococcaceae > JAHHUH01. Next base: position 29,906 of record JAFUKD010000037.1, on the reverse strand, counting down.
GAACAAATTTTATATACATGTGCAGAGCATGTCACTTGCACGCTCTGCACCATGTAACAAGTTTAAATACCTAAGTTAATTTACAAACTAAAGCTTATAAATTAGTCAACATAGGTTGCAGCCGGTTGGCAGAGTTCCAACAGGCAGCCAGCGGATTTCGGATGAACGAAAGCAATTTTCATTTGACCAGCGCCGTTACGAGCAACTTTGTCAATCATTTTGATGCCAGCAGCTTCACATTCAGCGATTGCAGCTTTGATGTCGTCAACGCGCAATGCGATGTGTTGGATGCCAGGGCCGTTTTTAGCAATGTATTTGCCGATCGGGCCATCATTGTTTTCGGTGATATCAACGAGGAGTTCGAGCAGGGTTTCGCCGCAAGGAATGAATACGGTTGCAACGCCTTGTTCTTTAACTTCTTCACGGTTGGTGATTTCTAAACCGAGAACTTCGGTGTAAATTTTTGCAGCTGCTTCGAGGTCAGCGCAAGCAATACCAACGTGGTCAACACAAATAGTTTTGAATGCCATAGTAAATTCCTCCTAAATGTTTGAATTTTGGTGGTTTTATTTATTTTAAAACTTTACCAACGATATCATCAACGACAGAGTACGGTTCGATTTCACGGTTTTGCATCTTAACTACCAGAGCATCAAATGCATCAGTGGAAACAACTTCTTTGTCGATGTAGCGATTTACACGGTCATTGAGCATTGCAGTAACTTCGTTTTTGATACGAGCTTTACGGATTTCTGCCAATCTACCGGTGTCAATCAAATATGCTTTGTGAGCTTCAATGGAGTCCACAACAGCTTCTATACCTTCACCCTTGCTAGCTATGGTCCTGTTAATCGGAGGACGCCAGCCAACATGTTCGGGATTTAATTCGAGCATCATTTCAATCTCAATGTTGAGCTTGTCTGTACCTTCACGATCAGCTTTGTTGATAGTGAAAAGGTCACCGATTTCAAGTACACCTGCTTTAATAGCTTGGATGTCGTCGCCCATGCCGGGGATTACAACTACCATGGTAGTATCCGCAGTTTTAACGATGTCAACTTCAGATTGACCAACGCCTACGGTTTCAACGATAACTACGTCCATGCCAAAAGCATCCATAAGTTTTACAGCATCGCCTGCTTTTTGGGAGAGGCCGCCGAGGCTGCCGCGAGTAGCCATAGAACGAACAAAGATTCCTTCATCGGCCATCAAATCCATCATTCTAATACGGTCACCAAGAATAGCACCGCCGGAATACGGGCTAGTGGGGTCAATCGCTACGATACCTACAGTTTTACCGCGTTTGCGATATTCTTTTGCAAGTTTATCAGTCAGGGTAGATTTACCAGCACCCGGAGGGCCAGTAATACCGATTACATAAGCATTACCGGTATGGGGATAGATTTCTGTCATAATTTTGACAGCATCGTCATATTCATTTTCAACAGCAGTAATTGCTTTAGATAATGCAAGACGAGAATGATCTAATAATTTACTTACGATTTCCAAAATTCACACCGCCTTGTCTTGTCAGTGTATTTTTTAATGCAGGGCGGAACACGCCCGCCCTGCACAAAAAGTTAAGAAACTAAATTATTTAACGTTAGCGTTGATGAAGTCAACGATGTTGCTGGTCGGGGTGCCCGGGGTGAATACTTCTGCAATGCCAGCAGCTTTCAAGCCAGGGATGTCAGCGTCAGGAATAACGCCGCCGCCGATTACCAGAACGTCTTCCAAGCCTTTAGCTTTCAACAGTTCTACTACGGTCGGGAACAGGGTGTTGTGAGCGCCGGAGAGCAAGGACAATGCAACTACGTTAACGTCGTCTTGCAGAGCAGCTTCAGCGATTTGTTCCGGGGTCAGACGAATACCGGTGTAGATTACTTCAAAACCAGCGTCGCGCAATGCACGAGCTACAACTTTAGCACCGCGGTCATGACCATCAAGACCCGGTTTAGCAACTAAAACTTTTACGTTTGCCATTATAAGTTACCTCCGTATAATGTTAGTGTTTACAAATTTTAGGAATTAGAGAGTGATATTAGCTTTGTATTCGCCAAATACTTTTCTCATAACGCCGCAGATTTCGCCTTCGGTAGCATATGCACGAACTGCGTCGAGGATGAACGGCATCAGGTTGTCGTCGCCTGCGCAAGCTTTTTCCAAAGCAGCCAAGGTTTCTTCAACTTTAGCGTTGTCACGACGAGCTTTCAATGCAGCGATTTTGTCAGCTTGCAGTTTGCCTACAGAGCCGTCTACGCGGAGCAGGTTTGTCGGCGGTTCTTCTTCTTGTTGGAATTTGTTAACGCCAACGATGATACGGTCGCCTTTTTCGATATCCATTTGCCATTTGTAAGCGGAGTCTTGGATTTCTTTTTGGATGTAGCCTTTAGCGATAGCTTCCGGAGCGCCACCGATTTCGTCGATTTTTTGGATGTATTCCCAAGCTTCAGCTTCGATTTTGTCAGTCAAAGCTTCTACATAGTAGGAACCGCCCAACGGGTCAACGGTGTCAGCCAAGCCGGATTCGTAAGCAACGATTTGTTGGGTACGGAGAGCGATGGTTACGGATTCAGTGGTCGGGAGAGCCAAAGCTTCGTCTTTGGAGTTGGTGTGCAAGGATTGGGTGCCACCCATTACAGCTGCAGCGGTTTGCAAAGCAACGCGAACGATGTTGTTGTTCGGTTGTTGAGCGGTCAGCATGGAGCCTGCGGTTTGGGTGTGAACGCGGAGCATCATGGATTTAGCTTTTTTAGCGCCAAAACGTTCTTTCATAACTTTTGCCCATACACGACGGGAAGCGCGGAATTTAGCAACTTCTTCGAGTACGTTGTTGTGAGCATTCCAGAAGAAGGACAGACGGCCAGCGAAAGCGTCAACGTCCAAACCAGCTTTGATAGCAGCTTCTACATAAGCGATGCCGTCAGCGATGGTGAATGCGATTTCTTGGGAAGCGGTGGAACCAGCTTCACGGATGTGGTAACCGGAGATGGAGATGGTGTTCCACAGCGGTACGTTTTTGGAGCAATATTCGAAAATATTGGTGATCAAACGCATGGACGGAGCAGGCGGGAAGATATAGGTGCCGCGAGCTGCGTATTCTTTCAGGATGTCGTTTTGGATGGTGCCGCGGAGTTTGTCAGCGGAAACGCCTTGTTTTTCAGCAACTGCAATGTACATAGCGAGCAGTACGGAAGCAGGAGCGTTGATGGTCATGGAGGTGGAAACTTTGTCGAGGGAGATGCCGTCGAACAGGATTTCCATGTCAGCCAAGGAGTCGATTGCTACGCCTACTTTACCAACTTCGCCTTCGGACATAGCGTCGGTGGAGTCATAACCGATTTGGGTCGGAAGGTCAAATGCGCAGGACAAGCCGGAACCGCCGTTAGCCAACAGGTAACGATAACGTTTGTTGGATTCTTCTGCGGTGGAGAAACCAGCGTACATACGCATGGTCCAGAAACGACCACGATACATGGTGGGTTGTACGCCACGAGTGAAAGGATATTCACCGGGGAAGCCCAGTTTTTCAACGTAGTCGAAGCCTTCACCGAGGTCAACCGGGGTGTACAGTCTGTTAGGTGCGAGGTTTGCACGTTCAGGTGCTTTGTCGAGTTTAGCTTCTACACCAGCGGTGTATTTTTCTAAACCAGCTTTAATTTCTTCAAATGCCATTCTGAAAATCCTCCTTAAAATATTTGGTTTACATATTTCGGATTGGACGGATCCGAAACGATGGTGAGAGTGTTCCGTCAAAGACGGTATATGGCAAAGCTCACGCTTCGTCAACAAATTCATAAATGACCCGCCCATAGAACTATCATCTATGGGCAAGGTACATTTAATAGTTTAACCTATTTTCAAAAACTTAACAAGAGTTTTTGAATTATTTTTCCATGGTGCCGGTAGCAACGAAACGGTTGTGGAAATCGAATGCTTCGGTCAGGATGTGCGGAGTTTGGCTGTTGCCGCAAGCTTCGCATGCTCTGTGGAAGTAATCCAACAGAATCGGTTGATATTTCGGGTTAGCAATCTTGTCGATGATAACCAGAGCGCGTTCTTTCGGGCAGAGGCCACGAAGGTCAGCTACACCACGTTCGGAAACGATAACGTCAACGTCATGTTCGGTGTGGTCGATATGGCTGCAGAACGGAACTACAGAAGAGATAGCGCCGCCTTTTGCCAAGGAGGTGGTGAAGAATACGGTCAAGAAGCCGTTACGAGCATAGTCGCCGGAACCGCCGATGCCGTTCATGATTTTGGTGCCGCAGATATGAGTGGAGTTAACGTTACCATAGATGTCAACTTCGATAGCGGTGTTCATAGCGATAACGCCGATACGACGAGCAACTTCCGGGCTGTTAGCAACTTCTTGCGGACGGAGGATGATGTATTTTTTGTAGGTTTCTACATTGTCATAGAATTTTTTGAGGCATTCCGGAGACGGGCTCAAAGCGGTACCGGAGCAAACGCGGAGTTTGCCAGCGTCGATGAGGTCGAACATACCGTCTTGGATAACTTCGGTGTAAACGGTGAGGTCTTCGAAGTCGGAGTTAACGAGGCCATTGATAACTGCGTTAGCAACGGAACCTACGCCAGATTGCAACGGCAACAAGTTTTTCGGCAAGCGGCCAGCAGCAACTTCAGCTTTGAAGAAGTCAACCAAGTTTTTGCCCATAGCTTTTGCGTCGTCGTCGATAGCGCCCAAAGGACGAACTTTATCGGTGATGTCGCAGCCAACTACTGCAGCAATTTTTTCAACTTCGCAAGGAATGTACGGGGTGCCAATGATGGTACCGGAGTCAACAACGGGGATAGCTTCGCGGCACGGAGGATCCAGGGGAACATAGGAGTCATGCATGCCTTCCAGAGCTACCGGTTGAGTGGTGTTAACTTCAACGATAACTTTTTTAGCGGATTGAACGAAGGAAGAGCTGTTGCCCATGGAAGTGGTCGGAATCAAACCTACTTTGCCTTCGCCGAGGTCGATGATTTTGCAAACTTCTACGATAGCTACGTCAACGTCACGACGGTTAGCATAGAAGCCATAACGGGACATTTGAGCAACATGGCTCAAGTGCAAGTCGGTGTATTTTACGGAACCATTGTTGATAGCTTTACGCATATCGTTGTTGGTTTGGTAGGGCAGACGACGGTCAACGATGCCTGCTTGGCTCATAGCGGTATCCATTTCGGGACCTACGGATGCGCCAGTCCAAACATTGATTTTGAAGGGGTTAACTTTGCCTCTTTCAGCAAGAGCCAGAGGAACAGCTTTCGGATAACCAGACGGGGTAAAACCACTGGTACCTACGTTGTCACCATCTTTTACGAATTCTGCAGCAGCTTCAGCGGACATAACTTTGTCAGCTACTACGTCACAAATGCGATCTTTAATGTCGATCATGTTTACCTTCCTCCTTATATTTAGGACATTATGTTTATTAAGGTTTCCCTTATATAAAACCTATCTGTAGTCTGCAAAAGCAGCCCTACACATAAGACTTTACCTTTTTCACGAAGAGCTTGCAAACAAATCACAGACTCCTCACACTCTTCTATTGTCGTATTCGACACGTACAAAAAAACTCCTGCTGTTTAACAAGAGATTTTTCACGAAACTGTTCACATACTGACACAATTATAACACATCGGACAAATTTATTCACATACTTTCCTAAAATTTATCCGTTAAATTTTTAATCAGATATAAAAAATAAAACTCAACGCATATTATAATACCAAGAAAATTGTAAACTCGCAAGGTTTTTGTTTACAATTTCTTCAAAAAATCCCCCTCCCGATTGCTTGCGGAAGGGGGATTTATAGTGTTCAGCTAATACAATTAACGTTTTTGCGCAGAATAGTGCGTGTGCAAAAGACTATGCGCCTTTTCTCCAAGAGGTTTTCCGAGCCAAGTATCATAAAGCTCTTTAATTTCAGGATTTTCATGTGATTTTCGTAATTCACTTGCTCTGTCGCATTCAAATAATGCTTCGCGGCGAATCCTCCTGATTTCAGCGTTCACCGGCAAGGGTTGACCACCGCCACCAATGCAGCCTCCAGGGCAAGCCATTACTTCGATAAAGTGGTAATCTGCAGTACCTGCCTTGATGCGTTCCAGCATTTTTCTCGCAGAAGCCAAAGTGTGAACAACGGCAACCTTTACCTCTGTCTCACCCACCTTGATTACAGCTTCACGAGTTTGCTCCATGCCGCGCACATCATGATACTCTACATTTGCAATCTCTTCACCCAGAACAACCTCGGCAACAGTGCGCAGGGCAGCTTCCATCACGCCGCCGGTAGTACCGAAGATAACTGCAGCACCGGTACCTGCTCCCAAAGGAGAATCGTATTTTTCTTCAGGCAGATTAGCAAAGTCCAGACCGGCTTCGCGAATCATGCGTCCCAGCTCGCGGGTAGTAATTACCACATCAACATCGCGATAGCCGCTGTCACACATCTCCTCGCGGGCAGCCTCTGCCTTCTTCGCAGTGCAGGGCATCACGGATACGCACACAATGTCAGCAGGATTGATACCGGCTTTTTCTGCGTAATAAGTTTTGGCTACGGCGCCAAACATCTGCTGCGGAGATTTAGCAGTGGAAAGATGGGGCAGCAGTTCAGGATATTTAAGCTCCATCATATTAACCCATCCGGGACTGCAGGATGTGATCATGGGCAACACGCCGCCATTTTGTAAACGGTGAAGGAACTCATGCCCTTCTTCCATAATAGTCAAATCCGCAGAGAAATTAGTATCAAAAACTTTATCAAAGCCTAAACGGCGCAAGGCTGCAACCATTTTCCCTGTAACAATGCTGCCGGCAGGAATCCCCAGCTCTTCGCCAAGGGCAACGCGTACTGCAGGAGCAGTTTGCACCAGCACAACCTTTCCAGGGTCATTAATGGCAGCCCAAACCTTCTCAGTATCATCCTTTTCTACAATAGCAGCAGTGGGACAAACACTTGCGCATTGACCGCAGTAGGTACAAACAGCATCCTTCAAATCATTTTCAAACGCAGTAGATACGATAGTATCAAAGCCACGTCTTGCAAAGCTATACACGCTCATACCCTGAACATCGCGGCAAACACGGATACAACGACCACACAAAATACATTTTTCCTGGTCGCGTACCAAGGACGGATTGCTGCAGTCGATAGTATGAGCCTTTCTTGCACCGCCATCAAAACGAATCTTACGCATGCCCAAATCGGCAGCAATTTTCTGCAGTTCGCAATCACCGCTTCTTTGGCAGCTCAAACAATCCTTAGGATGGTTCGCCAGCAAAAGCTCTACTACTGTTTTACGTGCTTCACGCACCTTATTGGTATTGGTATTTACCACCATACCTTCACTAATGGGATATACGCAGGAAGCAACCAAGGTTCTGGCACCAGAAGCTTCTACCATGCACAGGCGGCACGCTCCCTCAGGACGCAGCTCCGGATGATAGCACAGGGTGGGAATATGAATACCTGCTCCACGTGCTGCTTCTAAAATAGTAGCACCTTGAGGAGCTTGAATTTGCTTGCCGTTGATAGTCAAATTTACCATTGTCATCTCTAAGCCCCTCCTTAACCTTTGATAATTGCCTTAAACGGACACGCCGCCATGCAAGCACCGCATTTAATGCACACAGCCTGGTCAATAACGTGTTTAGATTTAATCTTGCCACTAATAGCCTGCACAGGACAATTACGAGCACACAACCCGCAGCCACGACAAGCATCAGTAATAGTATAATTAGCAAGCTTTTCGCACACGCCTGCAGGACAGCGTTTTTCCTTAATGTGTGCCTCATATTCATGACGGAAATATTTTAAAGTACTCAGTACAGGGTTGGGAGCCGTTTGTCCCAAGCCGCACAGAGCGGTTTCCTTGATATTCTTAGCCAAATTTTCTAACAGCTCAATATCCCCTTCTACACCTTGACCTTCGGTAATGCGGGTCAAGATTTCCAGCATACGCTTAGTACCTTCACGGCAGGGAGTACATTTACCGCAGGATTCAGACTGGGTAAAGTTCAAGAAGAATTTTGCTACGTCAACCATACAGGTGTCTTCATCCATAACAACCAAGCCACCACTGCCCATCATAGCGCCTGCTGCAATAAGAGAATCGTAATCAACGGGCAAATCCAGCATATTTTCAGGCAAGCAGCCACCGGAAGGACCGCCAATTTGTACAGCCTTGAACTTCTTGCCATTGGTAATACCGCCGCCAATATCATAGATAATCTCGCGCATGGTAATACCCATGGGAACTTCTGCCAAACCGGTATTGTTAATCTTACCGGTCAAAGCAAATACCTTAGTACCTTTAGAACGCTCCGTACCAAACTGGCAGTACCAATCTGCTCCGTGTACGATAATTTGCGCTACGTTGGCAAAGGTTTCTACGTTGTTGATATTGGTGGGCTTACCCCACAAGCCGGACACAGCAGGGAAAGGAGGACGAGGACGGGGCATACCGCGCTTACCTTCGATAGATGCCATCAAAGCAGTTTCTTCGCCGCAAACGAAGGCACCTGCACCTTCCTTGATGTGCAGCTTGAAGCTAAAGCCGCTGTCAAAAATATTGTCACCCAAAAGTCCCAATGCCTCTGCCTGCTCTATGGCAATGCGTAAGCGTTTAATTGCCAAGGGGTATTCCGCACGCACGTAAATATAGCCTTCATCAGCGCCCATGGCATAACCGCAGATAGCCATGCCTTCCAAAACCCTGTGGGGATCGCCCTCTAAAACGCTACGATCCATGAACGCACCAGGATCACCTTCGTCGGCGTTGCAGATTACATATTTTTTATCGCTCACGGATTTGGCAGCAAACTCCCACTTCATACCAGTAGGGAAGCCACCGCCGCCACGACCACGCAAGCCGGATTTCTTCACTTCGTCTATAACTTCCTGCGGGCTCATAGTGGTTACTGCCTTAGCCAAAGCCTCGTACCCGCCAACCGCAATGTATTCTTCAATTTGTTCCGGGTTAATAGCACCGCAGTTTTCCAGAACCAAACGCTTTTGTTTTTTGTAGAAGCCAATTTCAGAATAGCTGGGAACCTGCTCTAAACTCATAGGCTCGCGGTACAACAGGCGTTCCACAATACGGCCTTTGTACAAATGGCTTTCAACAATTTCCTTAACGTCCTCTACCTTAACCTTGCAATAAAAGGTTCCCTCCGGATAAATAATAACCAAGGGACCATTTTCGCAGAAACCATGACAACCGGTTTCCACAACCATAACTTCGTCCTGCAAGCCATAGGCTTCTAAATTTTTGGCGAAGCTAAGCTGTATATCCTTAGAACCAGCAGACTTACAGCCTGTACCACCACAAACCAAGACGTGTGCTCTAATGTGCTGCATAATACTCTCCTCCAAAAATTAGTTTTGCTCTATCTTGCCAACAACCAGCTCTTCTACAATGCGTCCATTTACAACGTGGTCCGCAATAATCTTCTTTACATCTTCCGGTTTTACCTTGCCGTAGGTAATACGCGGTTCATTGGGACGAATGACATCCACCAAAACCTCTTTTTCGCACATACCGATGCAACCGGTTTGGCGCACCTGCACATCCACTAATTTACGCACAGCCAGCTCATCTAAAACAGCGCTCATTACCTCGCGCGCACCTGCTGCAATACCACAGGTACCCATGCCAACAATTACGATGGTGCCTTCATTTCTGCGCAGCTTAATATCTGCTTTTAACTTTTCACGCAAAGCCTGCAAATCAGCTAAACTTTTCATACTTGCTCCTCCTTATCCTGAACAAGGGCAACCTCTTGCCTTAAATAACCCTCTATCCAGGCATAGACTTCTGGATTGGTAAAATCGGCAGCATCGCCTAACACTTCCCGCACTGCTTGAGTGTCGAAGGTAAATTCTTTAGTTTTATTCCTATAGGTAAAGACAACATCCAGCCAGGGCGCTCCTACCAAAAGCACCTTAATGCTTTCAACAATATCACCCAAGGGAGGTCTATCAATATTATCCTTGGCAAAATAGGCCTTAATCAAGGTTCCCTCGTCCTCTACGGATTTTATCTCCAAACGTCCGCCACATTGCTGGCTGACCATATCAATAAAGGGAATGCCCATTCCTACCTTGCGGGTCTTACGAGTGGTAACGAAAGGGTCACGCACTTGCCTGACCATCTCTTCACTCATACCACAGCCATCGTCCTCAATGCTAAAGGTAAAGAAGCCTGCTTCATCCTCATCTATTACGATGGCTACATTATGGGCGCCGGCTCCAATGGAGTTCTGCGCCAAATCTAAAATATGCAGTGAAAGCTCACGCATGATTTATTCGTACCTTTGTAAAATTGCAGGCAGCTTATCCGGAGTCAAACGACCATGGGTATCATCGTTGATTTGCATTACCGGTGCCAAACCGCAAGCGCCAATGCAGGCAACAGTTTCCAAGGTAAAGCGCAAATCATCAGTGGTATGCCCTGCCTTAATGCCCAGCTCCTTTTCCAGGGTTTGTAAAATCAGCTTACCGCCACGCACATGGCAGGCAGTACCTTGGCACACACGCACAATATTGCGGCCACGGGGATTAAGATGGAACAAAGAATAAAAGGTAACCACGCCGTAAATTTCAGAAACAGGAATATTTGTCTTTTCGGCAACGTATTCCAAAACATCCTTCGGCAAATAGTTATACAAGCTTTGTACCTCTTGCAGGATGGGTATCAGGGAACCCTTTCTCCCCTCATACCTTGCCAAGATAGCATCAACCTGAACCTTCTCAGGATTTTCACAGCCACAGCAACTACATTTTCTTTCAGTTAGGCTCATATCCATTCTCCTTTAGCTGTAAGGTAAATTTATATATCAGTATAGCATTATCACTTTAAGCATACAATGCTTTATGGCAACGCTAAGAATTGTATACAGTATTAATCTTCAAATTTGGCGAACTTCCCTGCTTGCCACAAGCGTCCGCCACTGCTTTTAAGGGCAAGCTTTAATTCTGACAACGTCAGCTCCTGAACGGTAATTAGATTTTTAGGACCTTGGACAAAATCTAAAATATTGTGAGCATCGGAATTGGTAACGTAGGGCAAAAAGCCTGTTAAGCGCTGCAGCCTGCTTTGTAAATTATTACGCCAGCCTACCGTAGACAGCTCTGCTGCCGTAAAGCCAAAGTCCGGCTCTATAAAGCCCAGCTGCCCCACAATGCTATAAGCAGGCCTGTCAACGTGAGCAGCAATGCTCATTCCGCCCAAGGCTTCAACCTGCCGCACCACTTCTGCCGCAGTCATCTGCAAGGGCGCCAGCAGCAGGCGTTCTTCTTCCCGAATAAAATTGTCATCGTCATCAACTACAAACTGGGCGCCAAACTTTTCTGCATTGTTCTTTAAGCCATTCATCCTGGCATCCACAATGCTTTGCCAAGCCTGTAGCTGCGTGAGGCAATCAAACAGCACTACAATATGTGCCTCTTCCATGCACTCCACTTCCATTCCGGGAAAAACCTTCACCCCGTAACGCTCCCCCGCCCTAAGGGCAGCCTCCACATTAGCAGAAGCATTGTGGTCTGTAATGGCAATGGCATCAATGCCAAACTCTGCCGCACGCATCACAATATGATGGGGAGTCATCTCCACCTCCGCACAGGGCGAAAGCAAGCTATGAATATGCAGGTCTACCAAAAAAGTACGCATTATTCCTTACCAATACCCAATTCGTACAATTTGCCAATCACTTCAAAGGCAGATGCTTCCGTAGCAAAAATAACCACGTCATTCAGCTCTGCCTTGCTCAAGGTGTCTTCGGCAACAGGAGCGTCGCCGGCTACGATTATGGCAGCCAGTCCGATAAGGGAAGCCACTGCCGCAATGTTCTGATGTCCCTGCATGGTTACCCACACCATATCAGGCTGCGCCTGTCCCATGGCGTTGCTTAATAAATCAGAAGCATAGCCGCCTCTCACCTCTCCGTCAAGGGCAACATCCTTGGTCAGCAATTTTAAATTTAAAGCTTCCATCAGCTCGCTTACTTTCATCTTTCGTCCTCCTCTACTGCATTCAAGGATTGGGGCTCGTGAGAAATGGGAATCTGCTTCGCCAGCTCTATCATGCCCTGCGCTAATTTATGAACACTGCCACGCAGTTTAAAAATACAATCTATCTCGTGTGCCTTGCCCTGTACAATATCCTCTGCCAAGCCCTGACAGCTGGGAGCACCACAGGCACCACAGTTCAAGCCGGGCAGGGAATACAGCACCTCTTCCATCTGCTCAAACTTTTTCATGGCTTCCATAATGTTTTCATCAAGATGCATCATGGGTCGCGCCACTAACTTTTTCAGATACGCAGCAGATTTGGGGAAATCCTCCAAAGTCATACTGCTTGCCATGGTCAGCTCTCTTTCCACAGGCTCTTGGGCACGCAAAACATTAATACGCCTACGCAAATTACTTTCTGCCACAAATTTGTTTTCGGCAGCCAGCACACCACCAATGCAGCCACGCTCGCACATATTACATTCCACGTAATCCAAGGTGGGCATCTTGTTCATGGAAACCTGCTCCAGAACCTCGTACACATTATCAACGCCATGAACAGCCAAAGCATTCTCTAAGCCTGCCGCCCTAATCTCGCCGCCATAAGAGCCCCAGCCCATCCCGTAGGAAGAACCGGTAACAACCTTCAGCTCATTATTGCCGCCCAAAACCCTCAGTAGCTTGCCATAAATCTCTGCCAGACTAAAGCTGCCGCTTAACGCTGTTTTCCTAACGTCAACGGATTGGCGGATATTGGTTTCCTTAGAAGGACAGGGAGAAACGAACCACACCCCAATTTTTTCAGAAGTCAAGTCCAATCTGGCTTCCGTTCTCTGGCGAATGTAAATCGCTGCCGCTTCCGCAGGAGCAAGCACAGGCACAACCTGCTTGATAAGCTCAGGGAACTTTACCTGAATCAAACGCAATACGGAAGGACAGGTACTGGAAATCAAGGGCTTACGCCCGCCAGTATAATTTTTAACATACTCCTCAATTTCCTTGGAAATATATTCCGACGCTAAGGAAACATCAAAAATTTCATCAAAGCCTAAATTATGTAACCCTTGCCAAATATCTTCCATGGGAACATGCTCCGGAAACTGAGAATACATAGAAGGCGCAGGCAAAACAATATTATAGGCATATTCTTCTAAGCCATCTAAGCTGGCTGTCTTTATACTAAAGGCGTGATAAGGACAAATTGCCGCACAAGCACCGCAATCAACGCAGCGGTCAGGCAAAATCTCTGCCTTTCCGTTACGCACACGTATTGCTTCCGTAGGGCAAGCCTTAACGCAGGATACGCAGCCCTGACATTTATCACGCAGCAATCTTACCGAATGGAAGTATTCTGTCGGAGCCATCGTACCACCTCATTTCCTCAAAATTTATAAATCTTCGCTAATATGCTCAAAGCGCATGGTGATGGTAGTACCTTCACCAACAACAGACTTAATGTCAAATTCATCGGAGCACTTCACCATATTGGGCAGCCCCATACCCGCACCAAAACCCATTTGGCGCACATGGTCAGGCGCAGTAGAATACCCCTCCTGCAACGCCTTTTCAATATCAGGAATCCCCGGTCCCTTATCGCTGACAGTAATAACCGTCGCATCAGTAAAGGCTTCCGCTGCCACATTCCCTCCGCCGGCGTGAATAATCACGTTCATCTCTGCCTCATAGGTACCAATGGCAATACGGCGCACAATATCTGCAGGAACACCAATCATTTTAAGCATCTTCTTAATTTTCGCAGAAGCTTCTCCCGCTCGTTCAAAATCGCCGCCAGCTACATCAAAGCCTAATTTTAAAGATTTATTTTCTGCCATAGCTGCACTCCTTTTTCAAACAACCACGAATGCCAGCCTTATACAAAATGCCACAGGTATCAAACAAAGTAGACTCCGTAGACAAAATTGGCAAGCAGTTTTCCGCAGCAGCCTCAAGGACTTCCTCAGAAGGAATCTTCCCCCGCACCACTACGATAGCGCACAAATCCGTCATATCCGCAGTACGAACCACCTGTAAATTAGTAAGACCGGTACACAGCAAAGTGTTGCGCTTGGTAAAGGCAAGCACGTCGCTCATCAAATCACTGCCACAGCAGGTCTCCACAGTTCTATCCAAAAGTTCTCCACCAGTCAAAATAGTTGCATCAAGCAGCTTTTGTACATCGCGCAAATTCATAAACATCTCTCCCCTATTTCCAAAATGTTTTATAGCTTCGCAGGTCAAAATAACCTCTGTTTAAATTACAGTTGTACTATTTTATTTTACTCTGTTACCGTCAGTAAGTAAAGGCGCAGTAAATTTTGCAAGTTTAGTTTTCACGTTTTTAATCGAGTGATTAAAAATCTTTTTCAAAATTTTTGCCGTTTTGGGGGTCTAGATGACAACTATAATTATGAGATCTTCTTTTTTTCTGTCCTTTCCCTTTTTCTTTTTATATATTTTTCTTTTTCCCTTTCCTGTCTTTATTTTCTTCTGCCCTGTTCATAGAAAAACTTTTATAAAAAGTTTTTCCTCCTTTCTCTCAGTATAGTCTTTAATCTAAGTAATGCGTAAGCGTTACTAACCTTGTTCCTTGAAAAGTAAATATTAAAATTTTTATTACAAGCATGTCCCCCTCTAGAAAATGTTTCACGTGAAACATTCGCAGAAAAGAAAAAGCAAAAACCCCGCTACTCAACCTTAGCGGGGTCCTTGCCTGAACAGTACAGATTCTCGTCAACTACACTACAAAATCAGCAGTCAAAATTTTGCAGCACCTAAGAGACGCGCGTATCTCCTAAATAAATTATAGCAATGGGTATGCGAAGCTCCAACTTTTAAATCGGATAGTTGTGAAATCCACGTGAATTTTTAAAAGAAAATGGTCTATTTATACAAAAAGACGAGCCCACTTTCTTGAACTCGTCTCAAAATAGCAATATTACTTTTAATGGCACTGCTCTTTTTCACGTTGCAGCATTGCCTTGAACTCACCTACCAGATACAGGCTACCGCATACGCACACAACGCCATCTTCGCCGGCTTGCGCCATTGCCTTGTGGTAGGCTTCCTGCAAATCACTTTCAGCAATGGCATTACTGCCCACAAGCTCAGCCAGCACATTGGCTTCCGCAGCACGAGCGCCACCATCCGCACGAACAGTGAACACCACGTCGCAAGGCTTAATCAAGGTTTTGATAACGCTTGTCATATCCTTATCGCCCATCATACCAAAAACAAAATGTACGGGCTTGCCAGAATAATATTTATCCAAAGCATTACGCAGTGCTTTTGCTCCGTCAGGATTATGAGCGCCGTCCAAAATCAAATCAGGCTTTTGAGCAATGCGTTCCAAACGACCGGGCCACAGAGTATTAGCCACACCCATGTGCAGGGCAATCTCGTTAATGCGTGCATCCTGTTTGGAAACAAGCTTCGCCGCCACAATCGCCACGCTGGTATTTTTAATTTGATGTTCGCCGGGCAACCTAATCTCGTAATCGGAATGGTAGTAGTCCCCTGCGTGCAAAGTAAACCTTTGACCATCCATGGAGCTGGTAACTTCTGTTCCGTAGAAAGCCTTACCGTACAAATACACAGGCGCTTCCTTGAACATTGCCATGGTAACAATGGGGCCAAGTGCTTCTTCACCTTCTGCCGCAGTTACTACGGGAACCTTCTCCTTGATGATGCCTGCCTTTTGCATGGCGATACGCGCCACAGTACCGCCGCAACGGTCAGTGTGGTCTAAGGAAACATTGGTGATTACGGATACCACAGGAGTAATGATGTTTGTGGAATCCCACAAGCCACCCAAGCCAACTTCGATAACGGCGTAATCTACCTTTTGTAAGTAAAAGTAGAGGAAGGCAGCAGCGGTTAAGATTTCAAATTGAGTAGGCTGCTCGCACACACCTTTTTTCACAATGCTATCTGCTGCTACCCTTACGGCAGTGATAACAGTTGCGAAGTCCTCGTCGCTGATGTCCTTGCCGTTCAACTCGATACGCTCGTTATATTTCACAAGGTGGGGAGAGGTAAATTTGCCAGCCTTTAAGCCCGCCGCCAAGATGATATTGGTAATCATACTGCTGACAGAGCCTTTGCCATTGGTTCCGGTAACGTGTACGGTTTTAATCTTTTGTTCCGGGTTACCCAGTTCACGCAGCAAACCTTCAATGCGTTCCATACCCAATTGGATGCCAAATTTTCCTAAGCTATTAAGATATTCTAAACTTTCAATGTAATTCATAATGTTTTCAAATACTCAAGGCGTTCAAGAATGGCATTTTTCTTACCGTTAAGTTCTTCAGCCTTAGCTTTTTCTTTTTCGATAACATCAGCCGGAGCTTTTGCCAAGAAGCCTGCGTTGCCCAGCTTGCCTTCTACGCGGCTCAGCTCTTTGTCGATGGTAGCCAATTCTTTATTCAAGCGTTGGTTTTCTTTTTCAACGTCAATCAAGCCAGCCAAGGGCAGGTAAACTTCAATGCCGCTTACAACTGCTGCCATTGCGTTTTCCGGTTTAGCTGCGTCGTCAGCCAAAACAGTCAGCTCGTCAATAGCACCCATCAGGTGGATGTAATTAGCGTTAGCTTCTACGCCGGCTTTCAGGTCTGCAGCTGCCAGGAGAATTGCAGGAACCTTCTTTCCGGGCGGTACGTTAACTTCTGCACGCATGTTACGGATAGCTTTGATGCTGTCCATGATTGCGCCCATCAGGCGTTCTGCTTCATCGTCCACAAGCTCTTCTTTAGCAAAGGGCCACTCAGAAACCATAATGCTTTCTGCTTGGTGAGGCAGGCATTGGTAAATTTCTTCGGTGATGAAGGGCATGTAGGGATGCAAGAGCTGCATTGCGCTAGTAAGAACGGTTGCCAGTACATGTTGAGCAGTTGCGCGTTCTTCAGCGTTTTCTTTATTGTACAGACGAGGTTTAGCAAGTTCAATGTACCAGTCACAAACTTCGCCCCAGATAAAGTCATAAATGCTACGGCCAGCTTCGCCCAATTCAAATTTGCCCAGCAAATCGGTAACTTCTTTGGACACGTGTTGCAGGCGGGAAAGAATCCATTTATCTGCCAAGGTGTAGGGAGCAAGCTTAGCATTGGGGTCATAGCCTTCAATGTTCATCAATGCAAAACGGGATGCGTTCCAGATTTTGTTAGCAAAGTTACGGGTAGATTCCACACGTTCCCAATAGAAGCGCATATCGTTACCCGGAGTGTTACCGGTGATAAGCATAAAGCGCAGGGTGTCAGCGCCGTATTTATCAATAACTTCCAAGGGGTCAATGCCGTTGCCCAAGGATTTAGACATCTTACGGCCTTGGCTATCACGAACCAGACCGTGGATGAATACTTTTTCGAAGGGAATATCTTCCATAAATTCCATACCCATTATAAGCATACGAGCAACCCAGAAGAAGATGATGTCGTAACCGGTTACCAGTACGCTAGTGGGATAGAATTGTTTTAAGAGAGGAGTTTTCTCCGGCCAGCCCATAGTGGAGAAAGGCCACAGTGCGCTACTGAACCAAGTGTCCAGAGCATCTTCGTCTTGGTGAATGTTAGCGCTGCCACATTTGGGGCAAGCAGTCAAGTCGATACGGGAAGCGTGCATTTCGCCGCAATCATCGCAGTACCAAACGGGAATACGGTGACCCCACCAAATTTGGCGAGAGATACACCAATCGCGGATATTTTCCATCCAGCCAGTATAAGTTTTGGTAAAACGTTCAGGAACGAATTTGGTGCGACCGTCTTCAACGCAGTCAACAGCAGCTTTTACCAAGGGCTCCATTTTTACAAACCATTGGGTAGATACCAAGGGTTCTACTACGCTGCCGCAACGTTGGCAGTGACCAACAGCGTGAGCGTGGTCTTCAATTTTTACAAGCGCGCCAATTTCTTTCAGCTCTTTCAGCAAATTTTTACGACATTCGTAACGTTCTTGACCAGCGTATTTGCCAGCTTCTTCAGTCATCAAGCCGTTCATGCCAATAACAACGATGCTGGGAAGTTTATGACGGATACCCATTTCATAGTCGTTGGGGTCGTGTGCCGGAGTAATTTTTACAGCGCCGGTACCAAATTCCAAATCTACATAGCTATCTGCAATAATGGGAATGATGCGTTCAGTAATGGGCAGGCGCAAATGCTTGCCAACCAAATGACCATAACGGGGGTCTTCCGGATTAACTGCTACTGCAGTATCGCCCAGCATGGTTTCCGGACGAGTGGTAGCGATAGTCAGGAAGGTGCCCTCTTCTTCCACAACAGGGTATTGGATATACCACAGATTACCTGCGTCATCCTTATGTTCTACTTCGATATCACTCAAAGCTGTGTTACAGTTTACGCACCAGTTAGTAATGCGGGTACCTTTGTAAATCAAGCCTTTTTCGTACAAGGAGCAGAACACTTCGCGTACAGCTTGAGAGCAACCTTCATCCATAGTAAAGCGTTTGCGTTCCCAATCGCAGGAAACGCCCAAGCATTTCAATTGGTTGATGATGCGGTCGCCGTATTGGTCCTTCCATTCCCAAACACGTTTCAGGAATTCTTCACGACCAAGATCATAGCGGGTTTTATTTTCTTCTTTTTTAATTACTTCTTCTACTTTAATTTGGGTAGCCAAGCCTGCATGGTCATAGCCGGGCATCCACAGAGTATTGTGACCCATCATGCGGTGCCAACGAATCAGAATATCTTGCAGGGTGTTGTCCAAAGCGTGACCCATATGCAGTTGACCGGTGATATTCGGAGGGGGAATTACGATGCTGAATGCTTCTTTACCTTCCTCTACTTCTGCATGAAAATAACGATTGTCTTCCCAATATTTATACCATTTCTTCTCAACGGAAGCGGGATCGTATACTTTAGGGATGTTGTGTTCTTGTTGTTCGCACATTAACTTTAGTCCTCCTATCACTAAAAGCGTAATAAGCGCCATTATGCTTTGTCACATTTCATTCGCTTGCTCGACGTACAATCAGTACGCCTTCGCTTCACGAATTTCAATATTTCGCGCCTTCTGGCACTTCTAACGCTTTTGCATTGTTTAACAAAATATAAAAACCCTGTCCTAAACTAGAACAGGGCGAATAACCGCGGTACCACCTATTTTCCCAACAAATTTTGTCGGGCACTCAATGCGCGTAACGTGCGCCAACGGCTCTGCCTACTGCTACTTCAACAAAGCTGCTCCGGAACTACATCTTTAGCTGCTGCGCTACGGCTTGCACCAACCGCCGTTTCTCTAAAAGCTTAGCCTTGCCCAAGAACTTTCCTTCATAGCGTTTCAAATATTTTATTACCCATATATATTAACAATTTTTACATGCTAATGTCAAGAGTTGACAAACGGACGGAATCCGCTATAATAGAGGCATAACTTCATAGAGCAATGCAGGACTGACGGAATTAAGTGGAATCAACCACGTGTACTGTATTGTGATAAAGCCGACCGTCTGGGCAAGCACTTGAGCCCGGGCGATTTTTGTTTTTAGGGACGGCAAGTGCTTCTTCTAAAAATTATGACGAAGAGAGGTTTTCACAATGCAGCAAACTAAGAACAAATGGCTTATCGCCCTATCCGCAATTGGTATTCACATCTGTATCGGTAGCGTTTACGCTTGGAGCGTTCTTACCAAGCCCATTATGGAGGCAATGGGTTTCTCCTTGAAAGATGTTACTTGGACCTTTTCCCTTGCGATTTTATTCTTGGGTCTTTCCGCAGGCTTCTTAGGTAGCTATGTAGAGAAATATGGCCCTCGCCGCAGTGGTCTTGTTTCTGCTACATTTTTTTGTTTGGGCATGTTTGGTACTGCCTATGCCCTTACCCAACACAGTTTAACTTTAATGTATCTGTTCTACGGTGTCATTGGCGGCATTGGCTTGGGTACAGGCTACATCACTCCCGTATCCACTTTGGTAAAATGGTTCCCCAATAACCGCGGCTTGGCAACAGGCTTGGCAATCATGGGCTTTGGCTTCGCCAGCCTTATCGCAGGTCCTGTAATGCAGCTTTTAATAGCTAAATATGGCTTAATTCAAAACTTCATCATTCTTGGCTGCGTTTATTTTGTTGTGATGGTAGCCTCTGCTCTTTACTTAGAACCTCCTAAAACCATTCCCCTTACCGCAGGTCCTAACAAATTCCCCGTAAACCAGCCTGCAGTTACCGGTCCCCAATACACTGCTAAGGAAGCAATGAAAACCTGGATGTTCGCAGCACTGTGGTGGATTTTCTTTACCAACATTACCTGTGGCATTGGTCTTTTGGCAGTAGCTTCCCCCATGGCGCAAGAGGTTATCAAAATGTCTCCGTTAGAAGCAGCTTCCATGGTTGGTATCATTGGCTTGCTAAATGGCGGTGGACGTATTGCTTGGTCAACCCTTTCTGACTATATTGGTCGCCGCAACACCTACGTCCTCTTCTTCGCAATTCAAATCGTAGCCTTCTACCTGTTGGCAAGCGTAACAGATAGCTTCATGTTCCAAGCACTTATCTTCATTATTATTACCTGCTACGGCGGCGGCTTCTCCTGTATGCCTGCCTACCTCAGCGATTTATTCGGAACTAAGCAGCTTAGCGCCATCCATGGCCGTATCCTTACTGCTTGGGGCTTGGCAGGTATCGCTGGTCCCCTGCTACTTTCCATCATTTACGAACGCACCCATAGCTACAGCTTAACCCTGTACTTTTTCTCCGGCTGCTTCGTACTGAGCCTTATCGTTTCCCTCATCCTGAAATTCAAAACTGAAAAGTAATATTTAAAAAAAGCAGAGTAGTTTTAGTTTCGTACTAAAGCTACCCTGCTTTTTTATTTTGCCACATTCACTTAAACTTAGAAGTACTGAAAGACTCGAAGCACAACAGCGCTTACGACAAGCTTTTAGCAATCATATCCATAATGGTTCCCGTATATATCGGTCTGCTAATGCCTGTTTCCGCGGTGAACTCTTCCTCGAACTCACCCTTCTCGTCGTAGCACAGCATTACATGGTCAGTGTAAGTGTTCTTCTCCAAATTGATAGTAGTTCTGCTTAACCCATACTTAACAGTCGGCTTCGCCTTACCTGGGTCCTTACCGTCAATGTATCTATACTTTATCCAAGCAGTTACCTCTTTGCCATCATTAGACTTGCTTACATTCTGCTTGTCGTAGTAAAAGACATAGCTTTCACCCAAGCCTGTAGCTGCATCCAATAAGTTTCTGCCACCAATGTACTGCCACACATTAGTAGAAAGGTCACTAATGTAATTCCACATCTCTGTATTATCCGTAGGCACTACCGCCCTGCTGTCATCCTCTTCTACTAAAAGGCTCTTCTGCTTTTTGTCGAAGATAAGCTTCACCATCTCCTTGTTAGCCTTTTTCTCAATATGCTTATCCTTCCAAGGCTCTCCCTTATCGCCAGTCAGCGCGTTGAACCTGGCACTGGAGGCTACAGTTTCCTTATCGCTATAAAAAACGTAGTCCAAAATTTTATACTTTTTCTTTTCGCAATCAATATACATCAACTGCAGGTCTTCCTTGCCCAAAAGCTCAGGACTGTTGTAAATTTTCTTCGCCCATACATAGGCGTACCTGTCGCCTTCCAAGGTAATGCTTTCCTTATCAAAGCGCATTACCCCTTCCTTGTCGCTATCGTAGAAAACCCATCTACCTTCATCTGCAAGAGCAGGGTTATAGGCGGCGGCCACACTGCTTACACAGCACAACGCCACAGTTAATAAAAGCTTCTTTACTTTCTTCATCTTCCATACCCCCATCATCTACCTCTTGGCGGTCTTGCACCATCCGGTCTCCCACCATGATGCCTTACTCCACCACGGGGTCCTCCATTTTGGAAAATCATCTGCTCATCACGAGAGCGCGGCGCGCTCTTTACCTGCGGTCTCGGTCTGGGCTGTGGAGCTTGTCTTGAAATGGCAGGTCTATTAGGTTTTGCACTCGGTCTGCCTATCTGCTCCTGCCTTGGCGGTCTGGAAGCCGGTTTGCCGATGGCAGGTCTGCTTGGTCTGGGAACAGGCTTACCTATAGCAGGTCTTTCAGGACGGGAAGCAGGTCTCACAGCAGAAGGCTTGGGCGGTCTGGGCATTGGTCTGCCCATGGCTGGTCTATGAGGCGGTGCAGGCAAAGGTCTATAGATGCGATGGTGATGATGCCACCTGCCCCAATGATACCAATCGTCCCAAATAAAGAGGAAGGGATAGCGGTAAACAGGCACTGCCACTTCCTTTACTACAACTTTTTCTGTAGTGGTAGTGGTTACAGTGCTGCCTTCCACCGTGCAGGAAACCTTATCCCTAAAGCCTCCCCACATTCTCGCTTCTTCCTTTTCCGTAGTAGTACCAGCCTGTGCTTCGCTGCTACAAATATTTAAAGATAACAGGGCAATGAAAATTCCGGCTAAAAGCTTTTTACGTTCCAACATCTGTGTTACCTCCAGCATCTATTTTAAGCATACCTTTCTTTCGTTAAGTATAGCTTAACCAAGAATTGTGTTTATTCTGTGGCTAAAGACTGCCCCAAGAAAAAATAACCTGCACGCCTAAACGTACAGGTTAATTTTTTAGGGATTACTTACCACAGCCACAGCCGCAGGAAGTTTTTTCATTGTCTTTAGAAGTGGAGCAGCTACATCCTTCGGGACAGCCAATACATTTCACACCGCGTTTTTTAGCCATGTAAACATGTCTTGCTGCTAATCCGACGATTACCAGGATGATGCCCCCAACGATTAAATCTGCCATAATTTTCTCCTAAACTTATAAGTCTAAATTATTTTTTTAATTTGTATTCTGCTGCCAATTCTTGGTTGGTTTTCTTAATCAAGTGAGCAATGTAACCAACAATTGCCACTACAACTACCAAACCGGGAAGGAAGCCTTCGCCCAAAGTACCCAGGGTTGCCAAAGTACCAAATTGATATACCAGGAAAGCTACAACATAACCGGTTGCAAATTGCAAGCCAACGCCGCCCCAGAACCATTTTCTATCGTTAATTTCGGAGTTCATTGCGCCCAAAGCTGCAAAGCAAGGTGGGGTATAAAGGTTAAACATAAGGTAAGCAAGTGCTGCAACGGAAGTCAAGCCCATCATAGTAGCAACTTCGTTTGCGCCTTCGATAAGTGCCAGCTCTTCGGTATCAATGAAGTTGGTTACGCCGTAAACTACAGCCAAGGTACCAACAACGTTTTCTTTAGCAATGAAACCGGTTACAGCAGCTGCTGCCAATTGCCATGCGCCAAAGCCAAGGGGAACCATGAACAGTGCGAAAGGAGAAGCAATGGAAGCGAGAATGGAAGTGCTTTCCATACCTTCTTCTACAACTTCAAAATTCCAGTTAAAGGTTTGCATGATTTGTACTGCAGTGTTGCACAGCAAAATGATGGTACCTGCTTTTACAACATAAGCCCAACCACGGGAGCACATGGATTTAAATGCGCGTACAAAGCTAGGGAATTTATATTCCGGCAATTCCATGATGAAGAAGGATTTACGGTTTTTATGACCTGCAATCTTGTTAACCAGCAAAGCGCCAAAGAAGATAAGTGCCAAGCCAACAAAATACATCAGATTGCCAACCCAAGCTTCGTCACCGAAGAACACACCTGCGAAAAGTGCGATTACCGGAAGCTTAGCGCCGCAAGGCATAAACGGAGTGAGCATTGCAGTTGCTCTACGTTCACGTTCGTTACGAATGGTTCGGCAAGCCATAATACCAGGAATTGCACAACCAGTACCGATTACGAAGGGGATTACGGATTTACCGGAAAGACCAACTTTCTTGAAGATGGGATCCAGTACAACGCTAGCACGCGCCATGTAACCGCAGTCTTCCAGCAACGCAATCAGGAAGTACATAACCATTACCAAGGGCAGGAAGCCTACTACCGCGCCAACACCGCCAACGATGCCGTCAACTAAGATTGCCTGCATCAGCGGGGAGCTGTCTTCAACGGAAGCAGCAACGCTTTCTTGGAAGCCTTCAATCCAGCCAACCAAGGTATCTGCCAGGAAGGGACCAAAGCTTGCTTGGGAAACGTCAAATACAAAATACATGATTACTGCAAAAATAGGCAAGCCCAAAATTTTATTGGTTAAGATAGCGTCAATGCTGTCTTGAGAATTTTTCTCTTTGGTCAGCACTTTGCGGGTTTCAACATCAGCAACAACCTTGTTGACAAAGTTAAAACGTTTTTTATCAGCTTCTACAACTGCAGTCTTATCGGTTAAATCAATATCAGCTTGGGTATAGGGAGCCTTTTGTGCCTTGCCGTTTTGTTCTACAGCAGTTGCCACCAGCTCTTGCAAGCCTTTTTCAGAAGTAGAAACAGTTTCTACAACGGGGCAACCCAAAGCTTTAGAAAGCTCTGCTACATTGATAACGGTTTCTTTCTTTTCATTGATGTCGCTCTTATTCAAAGCAACAACTACGGGAACACCCAATTCCAGCAATTGGGTAGTGAAGAACAAGCTACGGCTCAGGTTAGTAGCATCCACAATGTTAATGATAACATCTGCATTAGCGTTCTTAACATAAGCACTGGTAATGCTTTCTTCAGAAGTAAACGGGGACATAGAGTACGCACCCGGAAGGTCAACTGCAACTAATTCTTCTGCACCGCCATAAAACTTCTTGTTAATCAAAGCCTCTTTCTTTTCTACAGTAACGCCTGCCCAGTTGCCAACACGTTCGTTTCTGCCGGTAAGAGCATTATACATAGTAGTTTTGCCACTGTTAGGATTACCGGTTAAAGCAATTTTCATTTTCACGCCTCCTTATAATATATCTGACTGCCAAATAAACATCAGTAAAAATTAGCTTGAGCTAACTCTGTCCGAAAAAGAAAAGGCTAAAATCTTAGCCTTTCGTTGCACTTAAATCTTAATGGTTTCTGCCAATTCCTTATCGATAGTATAGCGACCATCTTTAATGGAAACAATGCAACCACCCTTTAAGTGTGAGATTACCGTAATAGGTTCGCCTACATAACAGCCCAAAGAAAACAGAAAAGCATCTACCTCTTCGTCTCCAGTGTCAAGCTCTCTTACGATATACTCTCTTCCTTCTTGAGCATCATTTAAGTTCATAGCTATCTCCTACCTTTTAAGACACAGTTAGCTAAATCTAACTTCTATAAGAATATACCACCAATGCCTGCTTTTGTCAAACAAAATTTAGCAGGTGCTAACCAAATTCGTAACACAGCTTTTCAATTTGGAGAGCAGCAACTCATTTCAGAACACAGCACTTCAATTTGAGAAGCAACAACTCATTTTGGAATACAGCCTTTCAATTTTAGAAGCAGCAACTCATTTTGGAACACAGCTTTTCAATTTGGAGAGCAGCAACTCATTTTGGAACACAGCCTTCCGATTTGAGAAGGCACTTCCAAATTTATGAGGAGGCTATGATTTTTCCCAATAAGTTCACAATTGGAGAAGCAGAAAGTAGAGTAAACTTGTAGCATCTAAGTTATAATAAAATAAAAGATATATAAAGGAAGTGAAACCATGGCTATCAAACATCCCAACGCTCAAGAATTCAAGGAAATGTTGGCAGCAAAGAAAACCTTTTTTGCAGACTTCTTCGCAACTTGGTGCGGTCCCTGTAAAATGGAAAGCTACGTGCTGGACGATTTAGATAAAATTATGGGCGACAAATTAGATATTTTGAAAATTGACATAGATAAAGAACCTGAACTGACGGAAGAGCTGGATGTAACCATTGTCCCCACCCTGCTCTTTATTAAAGATGGAGAAATTGCTTCCCGTTACAGCGGCTTCCTTCCCTTGGAACGCTTACAGGCACGTTGCGAAAAGCTCCTTGGCAACGAACCGCCTGTAGAAGCTGCGCCGGAAGAAAACTACGATTTAATTATCATCGGCGGTGGCGCAGCAGGTTTGACCTCTGCCATCTACGCCAGACGAGCAGGCTTAAAGACCTTGGTGTTGGAAGCCTTCGCTCCCGGCGGCAAGCTCATTAAAACCTTCGAGCTGGAAAACTGGCCCGGACACAAGAACGTAAGCGGCAGCCAGCTTGCTTACGATATTTACGAGCAGGCAATGGCGCTGGGCACGGACTACCTGTACGAAAAGGCAGAGCAGATTATTGATGAAGGCAAGCAAAAAATTGTTGTCTGCGAAAATAATAAACGCTTTGCCGCAACGGCAGTGATTATCGCCACGGGAACAGTGGAACGTACCCTTGGCATTCCCGGCGAAATGGAAATGATTGGGCGCGGGGTAAGCTTCTGCGCAGTATGCGATGCTGCCTTCTATCGTAACAAGCCGGTAGTAATTATCGGTGCAGGCAACTCTGCTTTCGAAGAATCTCTTTATTTAGCAGAATTCGCAACTCACGTAACCATCCTTGCCCGTAGCGACAAGTACATTGCCGAGCTTATCACTCAACAAAAGGTGAAGGACAATCCCAAAATTACCATCCTTCCCTTCCGCGAATCACTGGAAGTTGTAGTTAAAGACAATAAGGTTGCAGGCATGCGAGTGTTAAACACCCAAACCAACGAGGAAGAAATCATACCCGCCAACGGCATATTCCCCTACATTGGCGCGGACCCTGTTACTAAATTTATAAAAGACTTAGGCATCACCAATGCCCAAGGTTACCTGCAAGTAAATGAAGATATGAGCACCGCCATCCCCGGCATCTACGGTGCAGGCGACGTGTGCGCCAAGGTACTTCGCCAAGTGGTAACTGCTACCAACGACGGAGCCATCGCCGCTCAAAGTGCTCTCAAATATATTCGTGGCTAAGACTTGACGAAGCTTTCGCTAACCGCTTATACTGAAACTAATCTCTTTGCACTGCGACAAGCTACAGTACAATCTGATCAGGCGGTAAACCAAAATGGTTTTTGCAGCCGGGCCTTACGGCAGCAGACAAAACACAACGTCTGCGGGACAGTTACTACTATTCCGCAGGCGTTTTTTATATGCCTGCACGCAAAGACTATAGGAGGTAAGACCATGCAATTTGCAAATCAAGACGAACGTACCGCTATGATAGTTTCCATCAATAGTATTATAGGAAACATTGTGCTTTCCATAGGCAAGCTCTTTGCCGGCTTTATGGCAAATTCTGCAGCAATGATTTCTGACGGCATCCATTCAGCTTCCGACGTGCTTAGTACCTTGGTAGTAATGGCAGGGGTGCGCTACGCCAACAAGGCTTCGGATAAAGAGCACCAATACGGACACGAACGTATGGAATGTACGGCAGCCATCATCTTAGCAACTATGCTGACCATGGTTGCCCTTGCCATAGGCTACAGTGGTTACGAAAAAATATTTAATGAAAATCATGAAGACCTGCTCATTCCGGGGCAGCTTGCCCTGTGGGCAGCAATAGTTTCCATTATCGTTAAGGAAGCTATGTACTGGTACACCCGCAACGCCGCCGTAAAAATAAAATCCGGCGCACTAATGGCAGATGCCTGGCATCACCGTAGCGACGCCCTTTCTTCCATAGGCAGCTTCGCAGGCATCTTGGGTGCGCGTATGGGTTATCCTATTTTAGACCCCATTGCCAGCATCATCATTTGCTTAATGATTTTGTACGCTTCCTACGAGGTTTTTGCTGATGCCATCTACAAAATGGTAGATCACAGCTGTGATGACGAGACCACCCAGAAGCTCTGTGAGCTAATCCACCGCGTTCCCGGTGTTGAACATGTAGATAGCATTACCACCCGCATCTTTGGCAATCGCATTTATGCAGATGTAGAAATTAGCGTT
Source organism: Phascolarctobacterium sp. (assembly GCA_017467905.1). Taxonomy (GTDB): domain Bacteria; phylum Bacillota; class Negativicutes; order Acidaminococcales; family Acidaminococcaceae; genus JAHHUH01. The sequence goes on along the minus strand of JAFUKD010000037.1, from coordinate 2,113 downwards.
AAAGATGCCCTGCCCTTAATAGAAGCTCACCGCATTGCGGAAACTACCCACGCCGCAATTGAGGCTAACTTCCCTTTGGTAAAGCACTGCATGGTACACGTTAACCCTCTCAGCGAAAGCGACCACGATTGCTGTCCGGAACTGCCGGAAGAACTGAGACCTAAAGAATAAAATTTAATATTCACATACGCACAAATCCCCTGCCTCCAAGCGGAAGCAGGGGATTGCTGTATCTGTTTTTAGTTTATTCAAAACAAATCACTATGGGTTCCCGTTCTTGTTAAGTACAACAACAACTCATCATTACAAATTTCGTAAATCAATAACCAATCAGGTAAAATATGACACTCACGTTTATTTTTGTAATTCCGAGAATTGACCAACGCATGGTCCCTATATTTAGCAGGAAGTTCCTTACCATCTGCTAACATTTCGATTACTTCTGTAAGAAGCTCTATGTCATAACCTCTACTTTGAACAAGTTTTAAATCTTTCTTAAATCTATTCGAGGGTACTACATCAAACTTCATTCGAGCAGCTCCTTCATCATATCTCTAACATTATTATATCGTTTATAGGCAGAAGGATTTTTCTTCATCTCTTCAATTTCCTGAAATGCTTCCAATGTTTCTTTGTTAGGAACATCAATTCTCACATCAAAAGGGATACCACCTCTACGAACCATTACCTTGGCAAAAATAGTTACTGCCGTTGAAATAGTCATACCTAACTCATTGCAAAGTTGATCAAGATTATTCTTTAATTCTGCATCCATACGAATATTAACATTTGCTTGTGCCATCGAAATCAACTCCCTTCTTTCAATCCCATTATAATATTATTGCTGTACATCGTCAATAAATCTCAATACAATGCCAATAAAATTCACATATAATGCAACCAAAAGGCGATAAAGCTCTATCCTTCAAATCTTTCCAAATACGCACAAATCCCCTGCCTCCAAACGGAAGCAGGGGATTGCTGTATCTGTTTTTTTATAATAAATTTTTAAAGACTAACTAAGTTTAAAATTAGAACATGAAGTACAATTCACTGTACAACACTTGGTCATCAGACTTACCTGCTTTTGCTTCGGTGTCATAGTAATTTACACACAATTGAATGTTTTTAGCCAAAGTGTAGTCAACACCAATGTTCCAGCCTTCATAACCACCTTCATCATTAAATTGAGTAGCATCAGTGGTCGGAGTCAGATATGCGTTGATTGGTTGGTCAAACCATTGAGCGTGAATACCATAGGAACCAGCTTCTTCACCAGCGCCCTTGTAGTCCAAACGTGCAATAAAGCCGTCTTTAGAAACTGCTTTATTATATTTTTTGTCGCCCCACATGTATTCATAGGAGAGGTGCAAGTCTTTAGCAACGTCTAAACCCAAGTTGATGTTGTAAACTTCTTTTTTACCAAAATCAATTTCGCCAGCATTAGTCAAAGTGCCTGCAGTGTCAAAGGTTTTAGCAATACCATTACGGCTAGCATCATCAACATTAAAATAGTTGAAAGAAGCATCTACCGCACCAATTTTGCTAGACAAGTTAACTGCATAGAAGTCACCATCCATAGGTACATAACCATCGTCAGTTACTTTGCCAACGATAACACCAAGTTTTACGTCTTCACCGTAAGTGAGTCTTACGCCATCAACAAATTGGTCGAGGATATTAGCATTCCAGAAAAATTCGTTCCAGTGACCTGCCAACACATCAAAACCACCTAATCTACCTTCTAGATATGCACGTTTGAATTTAGTATCTTCATCTGCAACAGTATCTCTAAAGTTTTGATAATTTTGAAGCATAGCAGTATAGCTCCAGTTATCATTAACTTGACCGGTTATCCACAAACGGCTACGCAAACCGGCAGCACTGTTACCCCAGAATTTTTCAGACCATTTGCTGTCAGCGCTTCTGTAGTCGAAACGAGCCTGACCAGTAATTTTTACGTTGTCAGCAGCTTTTTCCAATTTAGCTACGCGAACACCAAGGGTATCCAGTTCGTCAGCAAATTCTGCAGCCAGTTTGTCAACGTTTGCGCCTTTTGCCATAGCTTTTGCTACGATTTGAGCCATTTCATAACGGGTCATCAATTTGTCGC
>JAFUKD010000036.1 GCA_017467905.1 Phascolarctobacterium sp. | reverse complement strand
TCGAAGTAGTGCCGGATACTTTAGAAAAAGTTTTGGTAAAAACAAACTTGATTAAAGGTGATATTGACTATTTTGTATTCCATCAAGCAAATAAATTTATGCTTGAGTTTTTGCAGATGAAATGTGATTTGCTTGGCTATCTGTATTGGAATGATGTCAAGGAATATGGAAACACCGTTTCTTCAAGCATCCCGATTGCAATAGCTGATATGATGAAAGCCAATATGGATAAAGAAATCAAAAAGGTTTTAGCTATTGGCTTTGGTGTTGGGCTGTCTTGGGGTGGCTGTGTGGTTGATTTATCTAAATATGAAGTCTAGTTTTGGATAAGGTGATTAAAATGAATATCATTGTTACCGGCGGTGCTGGATTTATTGGTTCTAATTTTATATTTCATATGCTTGCTAAGTATCCTGATTATCGCATCATATGTTTGGATAAGCTTACTTACGCAGGCAACCTTTCCACTTTGGCAAGCGTGATGGATGCTCCTAACTTCCGTTTTGTGAAGGCAGATATCTGTGACCGCGAGGCAGTGGAGCAACTTTTTGAGGAAGAACAACCTGATATTGTAGTTAACTTTGCTGCGGAAAGCCATGTTGACCGTTCTATTGAAGACCCTGGAATCTTCTTGCAGACTAACGTAATGGGTACTGCTGTCTTGATGGATGCTTGTCGTAAGTTTGATATTAAGCGTTATCATCAGGTTTCTACTGACGAGGTTTATGGTGATCTTCCTTTGGACAGACCGGATTTGTTCTTTACGGAAGAAACTCCTATTCACACAAGCTCTCCCTACAGTAGCTCCAAGGCTGGTGCTGATTTATTGGTGCTGGCTTACCATCGTACTTATGGTTTGCCTGTAACAATCTCTCGTTGCTCCAATAACTATGGACCGTACCATTTTCCGGAAAAGCTTATCCCCTTGATGATTGTCAATGCTTTGAATGACAAGCCCCTACCAGTTTACGGTGAAGGTATTAACGTGCGTGACTGGCTTTATGTTGAAGATCACTGTAAAGCGATTGACTTGATTCTTCACAAGGGTAGAGTAGGCGAAGTATATAATATTGGCGGTCATAACGAGATGCGTAATATTGATATTGTTAAGCTTATCTGCAAGGAACTTGGCAAACATGAAAGCTTGATTACTTATGTTACTGATCGTAAGGGTCATGACATGCGCTATGCAATTGACCCGACTAAGATTCATAGCGAATTAGGTTGGTTGCCGGAAACCAAGTTTGCAGATGGTATTAAGAAGACTATTCAATGGTACTTGGATAATCGCGATTGGTGGGAGAACATCATCAGCGGTGAGTACCAAAACTATTACGAGAAGATGTATGGGAATAGGTAAATAGTATTTTCCAGTAAGGATGTTTTAAAGCTTAACTTATATATGAAGTTTGGGGGATGGCAATGACAAGAAAATATGGTATCGATTTAGATATTGGTATTGGTTATGTTGGCTTTGCCGTAGCCTTGCAAACTGGTGAAGATAATGTACAGGTTGAGGATGCCGGGATAAGGTTCTTTGCTTCTGGGAAAATTGCTGACGGCAAAACAAGGAAAAACCAAGAACGCAGGATGTACCGCAATTTAAGAAGGTTGGTTCGCCGTCGTGCTCATCGCAAGGATAGAGTTAAAAGCTTTTTGCAAAAGATTGGTTTGATTACTGATGCTGCTTTAAGGCTATGGCAGGAGAAGAATGGTAATCAAAATATTTTTTTCCTTCGGTTGAAAGGGTTAACTGAAAAGCTTACTGCGGAAGAACTTACCGATTGTATTATTCACATTTGTAATCATCGTGGTTACAGTGACTATTATAATGAAGAAATTAGTTCTAAAGACGCAGGGTTAGTAAAAGCTGGCTTGGCAGAATTTGAACGTATCTTTAGTAATAGTAACTATCGTAGCGTTGCGGATATGGTTTTAAATGATGAAGCTTTTAAGACTGCGACAAGCTTTCCTGATTATCACAACCACAAAAATAATGATAGGTATGTTTTGATTAAGCGTGCATATATTAGGAAGGAACTTTTAGATATTCTACATGTTCAGGCAGAATATTACCCACAACTTACGGAAGGTAATATTAATTTCTTGTGCGATAGGATTGTTTTTGCCCAACGAGATTTTGAAACAGGACCTGGTACTGAAAATGATAAGCCGCGTAAATTTATGGGGTATTTAGATTCTGTTGGTAAGTGTAGATTTTATAAAGAAGAAAAGCGTGGCTTTAAGAGTACTGTGCTGGCAGATGTGTTTATTTTGATTAATAGATTATCGAGGTATAAATTTGTCGATATGGAAGGCGGTACTGTTAGATTGCCGCGAGATGTTGCTCGTGTAATTTTAAAGGAATCTTTGTTAAACGCAAAGGTTTCAGAAAAATGGTTAGGTGCAATCTTAAAACGTTTTGGGATATCAATAGTAAGCGGTAATGAGAAGGTAAAGCTTAATGATACGCTTAAAACTTTAAAAATATTAAAGAGTGCATTAGATACAAGTGGTTATAATTATCAGGAGTTTATTTCAGGAGAGAGATTTGTTTTAGAGTGTCCTTCCAAACTGCAAAAGTTAAGCCTTTTACTTTCTGAAAATGTTACTCCTAAACGGAGGAATAAAGTTTTAAAAGAGGCAGGCTGGAATGAACAGCTTTGTCAAAAACTGCTTTATAGTAATTTTGGTGGTACTGTTAATGTTGGCGAACGTTATATGACAGAAGCAATCAATGCTTTTATGGAAGGAGAAAACTATTGCACTTTTAAAGCAAGGCTACTTCGGGAAAGACGTTTGGCTTACAATAAGGTGAAGTCCCAAGCTGAACACAAGCATAAAACTTTGCCGGCTTTAACCAAAAATGTTGATGAAGAAATAATGCATGATGTTGTTATGTTTAAAACTATCAACGAAACTCGCAAGGTTATTAATGCCATTATTGGAAGGTATGGGTCTCCGCGTTATATAAATATAGCAGCCGGTAATTTTATTAACAGATACATTGCTAATTATTTAGAAAGTAATCTTTGGTTTGACGAAGCTTGCGAAAGGAATGTGCGTGTGGCAAAAAGTAATATTGCTACCAAAATATATAAGGCATGGTCTAATGGCGAGATGTGTGAAGGTTACGATGGACAACCTTTGATAAGTTATAAACAAAATAAAAAGTTCCAGGGTAAGCTTACAGATGATAATCCTGTTCCTAAGTCTAAGTGTAAGGATTCTTCAATTGTTAAGCTTGATGCTCGTGGAAATGAGAATGTATTGAGTGCCAATAAATATTACTGCGTAGAAATTTACAAGGATAACGATAACAGGACAGTGCTTCGTGGAATACGTTATGTGGATTTAAAAAAGCAGGATAAAAAATTATATTTAAATATTCCTTATCCGAAAAACTATCGGGAACATGTGATGTACCTTTTTACCAATGATTACCTTAGAATTTTTGATGATAATGGTAATTTGAAGTTTGAGGGATGGTATAGAAGTGTTAGGGCTATTACGAGAAGCTTACTAAATGTTAGAAGCATTACTGGTGATAAAGACATTGCTTATTATGTAACGCGTAAAGATGTTTTCAAAAAATATTATGTAGATGTTCTTGGAAAGCTTGGTGGAGAAGTAAAAAGCTTTAAACCCCTAACGCTGTTGGAAGAAAAGTAGTGGTGTAATGCATAATCTCTGTTGGATATTGATAAGCTTATGCAATATATTTATTTGTTTTAGTCCTTTGTTGGATATTGATGAACTTAGAAGTTTATGATGAAAATCAGGAAGATGGTGTGTCTTCCTGATTTTTCTATATGTAGGGTTTTATTATGTTAATAATTAAAAAAGGATTTACCATTCCTTTCGAGAATATTATTATATTAAGCTATTTTTGGAGGAGCCATGTTCTGCGTTGATGTTGCGATTAATTTGCCTGTAAAGAGTTTGTTCAAGCAGTTTACCTACGCCGTACCTGCAGAGCTGAATTTTCTGGACAGTGGTTGGCGTGTGGTTGTTCCTTTTGGCGCGCAAAAGGTGGAAGGCTTTGTTGTGCAGCGCAGGGAAATGACAAGCTTGCCCCCGCAGGCACAAGCAAAACTGAAAAATGTTGAAGCAGCTTTAGGCGACAGACCTTGGTTCGACAAAGAGATGCTTGCTACAGCCAAATGGTTGGCTGATTATTATATGTGTTCTTTGGCGGAGGCAATGCGCCTTTTTGTTCCCGGCAAGACCAGTATCAAACGTCATGCTGTGAAGGATGAAGAGGGAAAGCTTTTGTATTACGCCTACGAGGAACGTTTGAAAGAAAAAACTGTGCTTGCTTACCGCATTACGGAAGCTGGTCGCGCCGCCCTCGCACTTGGCGACAGCAGGGCGAAGGCTCAGATGGCGGCGCTGGCAGTGCTGTCCGAAGGTGAGTGGTTAACTGTAAATGAACTTTCCGAATACAAGGTGAGTGCTGCCACAGCCCGTACTTTGGCAGAAAAAGCTTGGGCGGAAGCCAGACAAAAGCGCGTTTTACGGAACAGTTATGTGAATCTGCAAAGGCGTGGCGAAGTTTTTACCTTGACTGACGAGCAGGCAAGTGCTTTGGAAAAGCTTAGTGCTTCTGTGAAGAAGGCAGATGGCAAAACCTTTTTACTGCAGGGCATTACAGGCAGTGGTAAGACGGAGGTTTACCTGCGAGCGGCGGCAGAAGCAGTGGCGCAGGGAAAACAGGTGTTAATGCTTGTGCCGGAAATTGCCTTGACTGCTCAGCTGGTGAAGCGTTTTAAAGGTTGGTTTGGCGATATGGTGGCGGTTGCTCACAGCAAGCTTTCCCAAAACGAGCGGGGTGACGTGTGGTACAAGATGCACACCCATCAGGCAAATATTTTAATTGGCGTGCGCAGTGCGGTGTTCGCACCCTTTGAGAATTTAGGATTGATTATTATAGATGAAGAGCACGAGAGCAGCTACAAGCAGGAGGAACGCCCCAATTACCACGCAAGGAATGTGGCGTTGGAACGTTCCAAGCTTACAGGCGCGCCATTGATTTTAGGCAGTGCCACCCCTGACCTTGAAAGTTATTACAAGGCGATTGGGGGCGAGTATCAGCATTTGCGTTTGACAAAGCGCGCTACGGGAAGCAAGCTGCCTACGGTGGAGCTTGTGGATATGCGTAAGGAATTGCAGGAGCGAAATTTTAGCGTGCTTTCCCGCAAGCTAAAGCAGGCTCTTGTTACTACTGCTGCCGAAGGTGAGCAGGCGATTGTGCTTTTGAACAGGCGTGGCTATTCTACCTTTGTAATGTGTAGGGACTGCGGTGCTTCCATTGTGTGTCCTCATTGCGCGGTGGCGCTAGTTTATCACAGCGCAGGGGAGGCAATGCGTTGCCATTACTGCGGCAACACTGCTCCCATTCCTGCGGAGTGCCCCAATTGTCACAGCAGGCGCATTAAATTTTTTGGAACAGGTACCCAAAAGGCAGAGGCAGAATTACAGGAGCTTCCCGAAGTGAAGGTGCTGCGCATGGATCAGGATAGCACGGCACAAAAATTTGCTCACGCAGATATTTTGAGCAGCTTTGCCCGTGGCGAGCGCAATGTTTTGATTGGAACCCAGATGGTTGCCAAGGGGCACGACATTCCCAACGTAACCTTGGTTGGCGTGCTTGCCGCAGATGCTTCGTTGAATTTGCCGGACTTTCGCGCTACGGAGCGTACCTTTTCGCTTTTAACCCAGGCTGCCGGACGGGCTGGACGGGGCGAGAAGGAAGGGCGAGTAATCTTTCAGGCTTATGATGTGGAAAATAAAGTTTTGGAGCAGGCGGCACGTCAGGATTATGACAGCTTTGCCAAAGATGAATTGAAGGACAGGGAGACTTTCTTCTACCCACCCTTCGCCCAGATGTTGAAGCTGACCATTTGGGACAAGGACGAAGCCGCGGCTTTAGCCTTGGCGAAAAGGGTAACAGATTTTTTAAAGGGACAGCAGCTGGAAGGAAAGCTACGCGATTTGCTGGTGCTGGGTCCCTTCCCCGGATTGGTTGCCAAGGTGAGGGATATGTACCGCTACAATATTATTGTGAAGGCAAAGGAGCTGCAGCCTGTGAAGGATGCCTTGCTTGCCAGCCAGTTTAAGGAGCAACGCAATCTTTTCTTTGATGTTGACCCTGTAAGTGTAATTTAACAGGTAAAGGATTTTTGAAATGTACTTCTTAATATGGTACAATATAAGGTACTAAATTTAACATAAATATATAGGAGGCTCGTTGTGGCTAAATTAAAAATTCTTACTGCAGGCGATCCTGTTTTGCGTAAAACTGCTGAGGAAGTAAAGAGAATAGATAAAAAATTACTTAAACTTTTGCGAGATATGGCAGAGACCATGTACGCCGCAGATGGCGTTGGCCTTGCCGCTCCGCAGATTGGTGTTTCCAAACGCATTGTTGTCATTGATGTTGGCGAAGGCTTGGTGGAAATGATTAACCCTGTTATTGTGCGTAGGGAAGGTAGCGTTGTGGGTGGCGAAGGCTGCTTGAGCGTGCCTGATTACGAAGGGGAAGTGGAGCGTTCTGAAAAGGTGGACTGCGAATTTACTGACCGCGCAGGCAAATGCTATTTAATGGAAGCAAGTGGCTTGATGGCTATTGCTATTCAACACGAGCTTGACCATTTGGACGGCGTGCTGTTTATTGACAAGGCGCAAAGCATTATGCCTAAACAAAAAGAAAAACCGGGAAAATAGGTGAAGGATATGCGTATAGTTTTTATGGGAACTCCTGATTTTGCCGTAGGCAGCTTGCAGGCTTTGGCAGAAGCAGGTAAATATGAAATCGTAAGTGTTATTACCCAACCGGACAGACCTAAGGGACGTGGTCGCCAAATGCTGATGACTCCTGTGAAGGAATATGCTTTGAGCCAAGGCTTTGAAGTACATCAGCCTCAAAGGGTTAAGACTCCGGAATTTGTAGCGCAGCTGCGCGAAATGAACCCTGATTTGATTGTAGTTGCTGCCTTTGGACAATTACTTTCCCAGGAAATATTGGAGATGCCTAAATATGGCTGCATCAACGTGCACGCTTCCTTACTTCCCAAGTACAGAGGTGCTGCGCCCATTCACTATGCAATTATGCAGGGCGAAGAGGAAAGTGGCGTAACCATTATGCAAATGGATATCGGCATGGATACGGGTGATATGTTGAAAAAGGTTACCGTACCCATTGGCGAGAACATGACCATGGGCGAGCTGCACGACGAGCTGAAGGTAAAGGGTGCAAAGCTGTTACTGGAAGTTATCGAAGACATTGAAGCTGGCAGGGCACTGCCTGAAAAGCAAAACGAAGCAGAAGCTACTTATGCTTCCCTGCTTAAACGTGATATGGAAAAAATTGACTGGAGCAAAGCTGCTACGGATATTCACAATCTAGTTCGTGGCTTTAACCCTGCTCCCGGTGCGTTCACTAAATTACCCGATGGTAAAAATTTAAAGATTTGGGGCAGCCGCCTAACTGACAAGACTACTACTGCGGAAGCAGGCACTGTGATTGAAGTTACCAAGCACAGCTTCTTTGTAGCTTGCGGTGCAGGTGTGCTGGAGATTGTCGAAGTGCAGCCCGAATCTAAAAAACGTATGGCTGCGCAGGTTTTCATTAACGGACGTGGCGTACAGGTTGAGGATGTATTAGGCAAGGAGTAGCCATATATAATGGAAGAAACTATTTTTAAACCGAAGAAACGAATATTCATGGCGCTCACTTCTTTTAGTGCTATAATTGGCGCGTTGATGATTTATGTTGTCTGGAAGGTGACGGTTCCCGGCTTACAGCAAATCCATCACCTGCTGCCAAAGATTATGGGCGTTATAGGAGCCTTCATTGCTTTGGCGCTGATGACCGGCGTTGTGGGCATTGTTATGGCGCTGTTGGGTATTTCTATTTTTAAAATGCTATACTTTTGGGCGTGGAAGGCAATCAATATTTTGTTCCCATTCGCCGTTATCTTGGGAAGAATTTTTAATATTCCCCGCGTAAAGATTGAACAGAGCTTTATCGAAGTTAGCAATAATCTGGTAATGCAGCACAAGCTAAAGGTTCCGGCAGAACGCATTTTGATTTTGACACCCCACTGTATTCAAAGGGATACCTGCGTACACAAGATTACCCGCAATGTAGAAAACTGTAAGCAGTGCGGTGGCTGTAGTGTTGGCGATATGCTGGAGCTGTCCCACAAGTACGGCTGCAAGCTGGCGGTAGCCACCGGGGGAACCTTGGCGCGCCAGATGGTTATGCAGGCAAGACCTAAAGCCATTGTTGCTGTTGCCTGCGAGCGGGATTTGACTAGCGGTATTCAGGATGTTTTCCCCTTGCCGGTCTTGGGCGTGTTAAACGAGCGTCCCTTTGGCCCTTGTTTTAACACTCGTGTGGACAAGAAGAAGCTGGAAGCTGCTATTTTAGCATTTTTAGATGAAGAGGAAGCCAATGGCAAAAATTGAGAAGAAGGCTACTGCTCGTAGCGGTGCTGTAGAAATTTTGCAGCAGGTTTTGAACGAGGGAGCATACACCAATATTGCAGTGAACAAGTATCTGCGCAGTCACAGCCTTAGCGATATGGAGCGCCGCTTGCTGACGGAGCTGGTTTACGGTACGGTGAAGGCTGTGGGGACAATTGACTGGTATCTGGCGCAATGCGTTACCCGCCCCTTGGATAAGATTGATAAGCTGGTTTTAAATATTTTGCGCGTAAGCGTGTACCAGCTTTTGTATATGGATAAGATTCCTGTATCAGCGGCTTGCAACGAAGCCGTTAATTTGGCGCGCCTTTTTAGTCATGAGGGCACTGCCAAATTTGTTAACGGGGTACTGCGTGGCTTGTTGCGTAAAAAAGACAGCTTCACTTTCCCTGATGAGGGGCAGGAAGCTGCCGATTATATTTCTCTTAAAATGTACCATCCCCGTTGGCTGGTAAAGAAGTGGCTGAAAAATTATGGGCGTGAGGCAACAGAAGCCCTATGTGCCTTTGACAATACTCCCGCGCCGGTTTGCCTGCGTGTAAACACCTTGGTTACTACCCGCGATAAGCTGGTGGCTGAATTAACTAAGGCTGGTGGTCAGGTGCGTGCTTCTAAATGGAGTGCGGATGGTATCGTTTGCGATAAGCTTCCTGCGTTAAGTGAGGTCTTTGCTAATTTACACAATGCCTTTTATGTGCAGGACGAAAGCAGTATGCTTGTAGGTGCAGTGCTTGCTCCGCGAGCAGGGGAGACCGTAATTGATATGTGCAGTGCGCCTGGCGGTAAGACAACTCATTTGGCGCAGCTGATGCAAAATGAAGGCATCATCTACGCAGGGGATGTACACGAGCACAAAATAAAACTTATTGAAGAAAACGCTGCCCGTTTGGGTATTAAGATAATTAAGGCGCAGCTCCAAGACGCTACTCAATTTGTAGAGGCTTGGGAGCAAAAGGCGGATAAGGTTTTGGTTGACGCACCCTGCTCCGGTATGGGGGTGTTGCGTCGCCGTGCGGAGGCACGCTGGCGTAAGACCAGGAACGATTTAAAAATCTTCCCGCCCTTGCAATTAAAGATTTTGAACAATGCTGCCCGCTATGTAAAAGCAGGTGGTACCTTGGTTTATAGCACCTGTACTATCGAGCAGGCAGAGAACCATTATTTAGTACAGGAGTTTTTGGCGGCGAACCCTGAGTGGCACATTGAACCATTCCCCCATCCGCTGACCGGCGAATTGGTAGAAGAACTGCAGCTGTTGCCCCAAGTGGATAATGTGGATGGGTTCTACATTTGTAAGTTGAAGAAGAAATAAGAGAAGGCTCCCTCGTGAGGGAGCTGTCAGCTTAGCTGACTGAGGGAGTCAATGAAGCAAGATATCTTTGGTTTGACATTAGAAGAACTACAAAATAAATTTGAAGCACTTGGCTTGAAAAAGTTTCGCGCAAAGCAGGTGTTCCAGTGGATGTATCAGAAGTCTGTCTTTGATTTTGACCAGATGCGTAATCTGAGTAAGGCAGATGCTAATATAATGGAAGAAAACTTTACGGTACTGCCTCGTGAACTGAAGATTTTGCGTGAGCAAAACTCCAGCGACGGTATGACCAGCAAGCTTTTGATTGCCTTTCCCGATGGTAATTCTGTGGAAACTGTTTTGATGCACCACGATTATGGCTACAGCGTGTGTGTTTCCAGTCAAGTTGGCTGTGATATGCATTGCGCCTTTTGTGCTAGTGGGTTGAATGGCTGTGTGCGCAATTTGACTGCGCCGGAAATCATTGTGCAGGTGTATCTTTTTAACGAACGCCTGCGTGCTACCGGTAAGATGGTTAGCCGCGTGGTTGTTATGGGCAGCGGTGAACCTATGCTTAATTTTGACAGCGTGCTGGGTGCGTTGGACTTCCTCCATCAAGAGGACACCAGCTTTATGAGCTACCGCAATATGACCATTTCCACCTGCGGTATTATTCCGGGAATAGAAAGGCTTAAAGCTGAGGGCAAGCCAATTAATTTGGCCATAAGTCTTCACGCGGTAAAGCATGAGCTGCGTACAGAGCTGATGCCTGTAAATAAGGGCTTTAATTTTGTAGATGTTATCACTGCTGCCGAAGGCTACAGCGAAGCAGGTGGCAGACAGGTTACCTACGAATACATTTTGATTAAGGATAAAAATGACAGCGTACAGGATGCAGAGCTTTTAAGTAACTTCCTGCGTTACAAGCACGCTACTGTAAATCTTATTCCCGCTAATCCCGTACCTGAAAAGGGCTTTGAACGTCCTTCTAAAAATGCTATTGAGCGTTTTGTAAAGGTACTGCAAAAAAATAAAGTGAACGCTACGGTGCGCAAGGAGATGGGCAAGGACATTGATGCCGCTTGCGGACAGCTGCGTGCTAAATTTGCTAAGGAACAAGGAAAAAAGTAAGATGAAAGTTATTAGCAAGACCCATGTGGGTATGGTCAGAAATAATAATGAAGATAGTTTGCTGGTGCGTGAGCCCTTCCTTTTTGCTGTTGCTGACGGTATGGGAGGCTATAGCGCAGGAGAGGTAGCAAGTCGCGAAACCCTAAAGGCATTTGAAGCTGCTACTCATGAGCTGCGTCATGGTCAGGTGGGCAATCCTGCGGAGGTACTACGGGAGGCTTTTGCTAAAGCAAATACTCACACCTATAAAATGGCGCAGAAGAATAATGCTTACAATGGTATGGGTACAACTTTGACCGCCTTGTATCTGCCGGGGAACAATACTGCTTACGCTGCACATGTTGGCGATAGCAGGCTGTACCTTTACCGCAACAATATTCTAAGCCAAATTACCAAGGACCATTCCTATGTGGCAGATTTACTGGCGAAGGGTAAGATTACTGATAGTGAAGCCTTTAACCATCCCAAAAGAAATATGCTTTTGCAGGCATTAGGTGTGGATGAGGAGATTAACACCGATATAATTCACTTTGCCTTGGAGCGGGGAGACATCCTGCTTTTGTGCAGTGACGGGCTTTCTGACATGCTGCGTGATGTGGAGATAGCAAGCATACTGAAAGCAACTGATTTTGAAAATGCTGCTGCCAATTTAATGGAGCAATCCCTTGATAATGGCGGCAAGGATAATATAAGCCTGATTATGATTGCTGTAGGGGAGGATGAATAAGATGGAAGAAAAGACCATATTGAATAGACGCTATGAAATCCTCCAGAACATTGGGCAAGGGGGAATGGCAGAGGTTTATCTTGCTCATGACCTTCTGCTGGATCGTTATGTGGCAATCAAAATGCTGCGTGACCAATTTGTAGCAGATAAAGCATTGTTAGAACAGTTCCGCAGAGAGGCAAAATCCGCGGCGAAGCTGGTACACCCTTTCATCATCAACATTTACGATGTAGTTTCTGAAGGTGACAAGCAGTATATAGTTATGGAATATGTGGAAGGCATTACCTTGAAGGATTACCTGCAAAGTAACAGGCTTTCCCTAAACGCCGTACTGGAAATTGGCGTGCGCCTTGCAGATGTCCTGCAGCATGCTCACAGCAGAAACATTGTTCACTGCGATATTAAGCCCCAAAATATTTTAATAGATAAAAATTTGAATCCCAAGATTGCAGATTTTGGCATTGCTAAAATGGTAAGCAACCAAACTATGGTCTACACCTCTACGGTAATGGGGTCTGTTCATTATCTTTCTCCGGAGCAGGCAACCGGCGGGCAGGTTACTGCCAGCAGTGACGTGTATTCCTTGGGCGTAGTGCTTTTTGAAATGCTCACCGGAAGAGTTCCCTTTGACGGCAACACTGCGGTAGCAGTTGCCATGATGCATGCGGAAAAGCAGGTTCCTCCCTTGAGCGATTACCTGGCAGAGGTTCCGGAAGGCTTGCAGGCAATTTTAGATACTGCTTTGGCGAAGAACCCTGGGGATAGATATCGTAATGCAGGCGCTTTGCGTAGAGACCTGCTGGATTTGAAGATGCAGCTGTTCCCTTTTAGCAGTAATGATTATATGAAGGAAATGACCATTGCCATTCCTACGGAAACTAACTATAACGTAACGGAAACAGATGATGCGACTGTGATAATGCGACCGGTGCGTTCTAACAGTGAAGCAGTTGGCAATGATGATAACCATACAGGTGAAGATGATATGGCAAGAAAAAAGAAGAGTATTAAAAAATTAGGCATTAACGGAATTATGATTGCTGCTACGGTGGTTGTGGTGATAGCTTCTTTCATAGCTAACTTTATGTTTGGCAGCAACCGTGCCGTAGTAAAGGTACCCAATGTTTTGAAGATGACTGTTGTGGAAGCGCAAAACTTGCTGGAAGCACAAAAGTTTATTGTGGATTTAGAAGAAGGCTTTGGTGAAAATGTACAGCCGGGTACAGTTATGAAGCAAACTCCTGCTCCGGGCGAAGAGCGTAAAGAAGGCAGCAAGGTGCTTCTGGTTGTAAGTAAGGGCGCGGAGCTGAAGAGCGTTCCCGAAGTGAGAACCATGACCTTGGAAAAAGCAAAGCGCTTTATTGAATACGCAGGCTTTGAAGTGGGAGAGGTTAGCAGAAAATATGTGCGCACGGAAATTATTGGTACTGTTTTAAGCCAACAGCCTAAGGGAGCAAGCAAGCTTCCCAAGGGTAGCAAGATTAATTTGGTAATCAACGAAGGTGACAAGCCCGTACCTAATTTGGTAGGCAAGAAGGTTAAGGAAGCAGAGAAGCTGTTAAAGGCAGCAGGCTTGCGTTTGGGTGAAGTGCGCTACGTTGAAGACAGGCCTGCCAAAGACACCATTATTTCTACAACTCCCATGGCTGGTCAAAAAATTGTAGAGTTTGAAAAGGTAGACCTGACTGTTTCTGACGGTGAGGCAAGCAAGCCCAAGGATGTTTACGTTAACTTTACTCTTAGCGTTGACAAGCTGGTAGGTTACATTGATACCTACGATAAGGATAAAAAGAAAGAAGCAGAAAACGTAAAGAGAAAGAACGAGCTGTACTCCAACTATCTGAAAAAGAATAAGGATAGAAAGTACGAGCTGCAAATTTACGTAGTGGACGACAAGGGCAGAGACCTTGTGTTCAGCGGTAAGAAGAAGATGGGCGAGAACGTTCGCAAGAAAGTAGAAATCGTTGGCAACGCAAGAATTAAGGTTTATGCCGACGGTAGTTTAATTGAGGATAAATCTCTGTGAGTGAATTGCAAGGAAGAGTATTAAAAAATTATAATGGCTACTACTACGTTAGCGTGGAAGATAAGCTTTACACCTGTAAGGTTAAAGGAAAGATGAAGCAGAATCGTTTTTCTTTGGCAACCGGTGATATGGTAAGCTTCCAAATGGGCGAGAAGGACGAGGGTATGATTAAAAAGGTTTTGCCGCGCAAGAACTTTTTGCTCCGTCCCACCATTGCCAACCTTGATTTACTGGTAGTAACTTTTGCCTGTGCTTCTCCGGATTTTAGCTATCTGCTGGCGGATAAGCTGTTTGCCTTGGCAGAGCTGGCACATATTCCTGCAATTTTAGTGCTGAACAAGAAGGACATCGCTCCTGATGGCTTGCTGGAAGAAGTGAGGGCAACCTACGAAAAAATTGGCTATGAAGTTTACGCAATCTCTGCAGATAATGACGAGGGCATAGAAGCCCTGCGTGAAAGATTGCGTGGCAAGATTTGTGCTTTTGGCGGACCTTCGGGCGTAGGGAAGTCATCTACTATTAACGCAATTGATAGTAGCGTAGACCTGCGCACTGGTGAAGTGAGCGAGAAGATTGGACGCGGTAAGCACACCACTCGTTATGCGCAGCTCTTGCCCTTTGACGAAGGTTACATTGCCGATACTCCTGGCTTTGGAAATTTGCTCTTCGAAGATTTTGACGAAAAAAATCTTGTAGCCTGCTTCCGTGAATTTGCAGGCTTTGAGGATGGCTGTAAGTTTTGTCCCTGCAACCACACTCATGAACCTATTTGTGGTGTAAAGGAAGCAGTGGCAAATGGCGAGGTTGCCGCGAGCCGCTATCAGTCTTATTTGGATATACTTCAGGAAATAAAAGAGATTAAAGAGAAAGAGGGTAAACGTTTATGGTAAAAATTGCTCCTTCTATTTTGTCCGCTGATTTTGCTTTTTTGGCAGACGAAATCAAAAAAATTGAAGTTGCCGGTGCAGATTGGGTGCATATTGACGTAATGGATGGTCAGTTTGTACCTAACCTTACCTTTGGTGCGCCAGTAGTAAAATGTATCCGCAAAACTACGAAAATGTTTTTTGACTGCCATCTTATGGTAGAAAATCCTGAAAAATATATTGCGGACTTCAAGGCAGCAGGCGCAGACCAAATGGTTGTGCACGTGGAGACCACCAAACATTTGCATCGTTGCATTCAGCAAATTAAAGGCGAGGGCATGAAAGCGGGCGTTGCTCTGAACCCTGCAACCCCTCTTAGTACTGTGGAGGAGATTCTTCCCTACGTTGATATGGTGCTCTTGATGACGGTTAACCCCGGATTCGGCGGACAATCCTTTATCGAAAGCATGGTTCCTAAGGTTGCACGCTTGCGTAAAATGATTACTGATGCCGGACTTGATGTAGATATCCAGGTTGACGGCGGTATCAACGATAAAACTGCATTGCTTGTGAAGGAAGCAGGTGCAAATATTTTGGTAGCAGGCTCCTATGTATATGGTGCTAAAGACGTGAAGGCTGCTATCGAAAGTTTAAGATAAGGGTAGAGATTTCACAAACAGTTCATTAACTTGCCCTTGTTCTCTCACAGCTATATAGTATACTAAAGACGTAGCAAGGAAGACTTGTTACAAACCCTTCCCATCAAATTCATCATAAACAGCTTTCCTAGAGAGACGACTCGCGAACATCCCCTGCGGGTCGTTTTCTCTTTGCTTTTTAAAATTTTCTTCAACGGAAAATTATTTTCAATTTCTTCACATAAACCCATTGTGTTGGTGGGAATACTCTGTTATAATGAACTAAAAGAAAGGAGTTGTTCCATATGAAGAAATTAATGTTAGGTTTACTCGCGGCAATGGTTATGAGCGTAGCAATCGAAGCTCCGGCATTGGCTCACGAATACAATCCTTTTAAAAATGCATATAAAGTAGAATCTCATCGTGAAGCAGTTCCCGGAAAGGTACAGTTTGTATATGTACTTGTTGATGAAAAAGAGGTACCGCTAGCTGGCGCAACCTTAGAATATGTAGACCATGATGGTGTAGTTGAAAGCGTTAAAGCCGATGCTGATGGTAAGGTTCGTCTGACCTATTCCAAAGGCATGCCCTTCGTACAACTTAGAGGCGTAAGGGTTGATGGTAAACTTCTCCCCGCTATTGGTGAAGACATCACCGCAGATGCTGACCGCGAAGATATCCGCAAAGGTGACGTTGATTACTACGTATTGCAAAAAGATTCCAGCAGAAACGTTGTATACGTTTTTGACGCAGATTGATAGACAATCTCCCTCCAAACAGAAAGAAGCACTGAGTGAAAGCTTAGTGCTTCTTTTCACTTATATTGGTTCGGTTTATTTAGACTTGCTAATGATTTTTTATTTGGGTGCAGGTATTTGTATTGTTGGTATTGAATTATTACTTTATGAGTTTGAGCGAAGAAGTTTATTCGAGGAGGTGGAAGTATGCTATTAGGTATTGACGTGGGGGGAACCTTTACTGATGCAGTTGTTGTTGCTGATAAACAGATTTTGACACAGGCAAAGGTTCCGACTAATCACGGGGATGTTTTGCAAAGCATTTTGGCTGCGCTGGACAAGGTACTGCTTGATGGAGTGGCGCAGTCTGTGCAGAGAGTAGTAATTTCCAGTACGATTGTGACTAATGCACTTACTGAAAATAAAATTGAGCCTGTGTTTTTAGCTGTTATGACGGGTCCTGGAATGAACGTAAAGGGGAAGTTTCCTGTAAAGCCTTATTTTGTAAGTGGTTATGTTGACCACAGAGGTAAGATTACGGCGCAAATAGATTGGACTAAGCATCGTGATTTGCTTGCTGCTAAAGGGAATGGTGTGTGTGCGGCAAGTGGTAAGTTTGCAGTACGTCAACCGCAGAATGAGTATTTATTGGAACATGAGCTAAGGAAATGTGGTTATACAAAGGTTTTTCTAGGAAGTGAGCTTAGTGGTGAACTAAACTTTGTACGTCGTACTAATTCCGCCTATTTTGCGGCTGCGGTATATAAAGTGTTTGATAAGTTTTGTCAAAAGGTGAAGCTTGCCATGGCGAATAGGTGTATTACGGCTCCCATACATATTTTGAAAGCAGACGGAGGTACTTTGCCTTTGGATGTTGCCCTGGAGCAACCTGTTGAGGCAGTGTTTACTGGTCCGGCAGCTTCGGTTTTGGGAATAGAAGCTTTGGCTGCTCCGAAAGTAAATAGTATTTCTTTAGATGTGGGAGGTACTACGACGGATATTGCCTTTTGGGAAAAGGGATTGCCTTTGATGGCGAAGCGTGGTGCCAGCATAAATGGTTATCCTACGGCGGTGCGAGCATTCCATATGCGGAGCATTGGTATTGGTGGCGATAGCAGGATTACGAAGCTTGCTGACAGCTATCAAGTTGGACCGGAGCGTGAGGGGGCGGCAGCGGCAATTGGAGGAAGTGTTGCTACTTTAAGTGATGCTCTCATTGTAGCAGGGTATGTTTGCTTTGGTGATGAACGTAAAGCCTGGCAAGCCATTGCTCAATTGGGTGGTGAGCCTGCGGTTGAGGCGCGCAAGATTGTGGCAAGCGCTGTGGCGCAGATTACTGCTACTATTAAGGAGATGTTGGCTGAATGGGCGAAGCAGCCTGTTTATACAGTTGATGATGTTATTCGAGGTACTGAGTTTGAGCCGGATCAGCTTATTGGCGTGGGAGGCGGTAGTCTTGGATTGGTAAGAGCCGTGGGCGAAGCTATGAACTTGCCTGTGGAAATACCGCAAGGAGCAATGGTTGCCAATGCTATTGGTGCAGCCTTGGCGAGACCAACTTTATCTGCCGGCTTACGTGCTGACACGACGGATGGCTATTATATAATTCCGGAAAGCGGAAAAAGGGAACGTTTGCCTAGCGGCTTTAGCCAACGTGTGGCGGAAAAGCTTTTAGCAGATTGGTTGCGCAAGCAAGCGGTAGATTGGCAGCTGCCTGACCAGGAGGTAGAGCTGATTAGTTGTGAGCACTTCCGTACTATCCATAGCTATTACGATACTGGAGACATCTTTAATTTGAGGATGCAGCTGAAACCCGGAATTTTACATAAGATTAGTGGCAGGGAGGTAGAGTTATGAAGAACACTCTCGGCTTAGTATTTTTCCCGGCCTTCGACTGGATGATTAGCCCTACCCATCCTGAAAGGCAGGAGCGTTTATTATACACTCGCGACCAGCTGGAGGAAGAGGGTCTATTTGATTGCGAGGAGATTAAGGAGTATCGTCCTCGTTTGGCACAGATAAACGATTTGCAGCGTGCCCATGTTGGCGTACCGGGAATTGCCCGTCTGATTACGCCTGCTCATCTTGCCTCTGCCGGAGGATGCTTGACTGCCGCTGATGCAGTTATGCGTAAGGAAGTGAAGCGTGCCTTCGCACTGGTACGTCCGCCCGGACACCATG
The DNA here is from genome assembly GCA_017467905.1 of Phascolarctobacterium sp. GTDB lineage: Bacteria > Bacillota > Negativicutes > Acidaminococcales > Acidaminococcaceae > JAHHUH01. Next base: position 25,713 of record JAFUKD010000036.1, on the reverse strand, counting down.
CTATGCGTGTTGTTCATGGCATTCGTGGATTTTGTACTGTTAATATAGAAGCGATAATGGTAGAATATTTAAGAAGCCGTTATGGTGTACGCAAGATTGCTGTTATTGATACGGACGTACATCATGGTGATGGTTCTCAAGACGTGTTCTATCACGACCCTAATACATTGTATATTTCCTTTCATCAGGACGGACGCACTCTGTATCCGGGAACAGGCTTTCCGGAAGAAGCAGGTAGCCCCGGCGCCTGGGGGACTAACATCAATTTGCCCCTGCTGCCGGGAACCGGCGACGAAGGGTTGCACCGTTTGTATGATGGCTTGATTAGCCATATTCTGGAAGACTTCCAACCGGAATTGATAATCAACTCTGCTGGTCAGGACAACCATTTTTCTGACCCCTTGGCTTCCATGGCGGTTACTGCCCAGGGCTACGCTCGCTTGGCAGATAAATTGCAGGCAGATATCGCTGTACTGGAAGGCGGTTATTCTGTAGAAAGTGCTTTGCCCTACGTCAACACAGGTATCATCTTGGCTATGGCAGGTATGGATTATAGTAAGGTTCTGGAACCCGATATGAGCGAGCTGCGCAAGCAGGACCCACGCTGCAACAAGAGGGTTGACCAGCTTATTGAGCAGGTGGGGGATTTGTATTTTAATCGTGAGCGTACACGCAAGGAGCTGCTGCAAAAATGCAATGGCGTTTGGCAGCGCAAGAAACATATTTACTACGATGAGGAAGGTATACGCGAGCAGCAGGTAGAGACGGTGCGTTACTGCAAGAGCTGTGGCGGTTACTTCACCATTCAAACTGCGGCAGAGGATACTCGCTTTGGTGACCAAAGTGCGTTCATCGTTTGCTTGCCACGAGATATTTGCCCAAGCTGTAGGCAGCGTGCTTATGATGAAGCTCTGCGAGAGAAGAAGACGGGGCGTTGGCAATATGTTTTCGTGCAGCAGATTGTGGATGGATTCATCGAAACAATTTAGTGAGGTTTAAAAAGTGATTAAAGAATTAGTAATTGCTACCCACAATATGGGTAAGCTGGAAGAATTTAAAGCGCTGATGAAGGATCTGCCTATTGAAATTAAGTGCTTGGAAGATTTTGATAAGGTGGATGAGCCGGAAGAAACAGGACGTACCTTTGCTGCTAATGCACGTTTGAAAGCGCAGTATTACGCTAAAAAGTTAGGAGTGCCCTGCATAGCTGATGACAGTGGCTTAGAAGTGCAGGCGCTGGACGGTGCTCCCGGGGTACGCAGTGCCCGCTATGCCGGAGAGAAGGCAACTGATGAAGAAAATAATGAGAAGCTTTTGCACATCATGAAGTTTCAGGTAAAACGAACCTGCCGCTTCCGTTGTGCTTTGGCAGTAGCGTTACCCAGTGGCAAGGTGCTGAACGAGGTGGATGGTATCTGCGAAGGTATGCTGCTTCATGCTCCTTTGGGTGATGGCGGCTTTGGCTATGATCCGTTGTTCTGGTCCACGGAACTGCACAAGGGTATGGCAGAAGCAAGTGTTCAGGAAAAAAATAAGATTAGCCATCGTGGCAAGGCTATCCGTAAATTGGTAGCCTTGTGGGAAAAGAAAAAATGAAGATAGGTATTATTGGCGATACTCACGGCAGTCAGCAGGCAATGCGTAAGGCAGTACAACTGTTGCCTCCGGTGGAACTGCTTTTACATACAGGTGATTACGCTCCTGATGCAAATGTTTTGGAAACCTTGACAGGGTTACCCGTTATCAAGGTGAGTGGTAACTGCGATAAGGACGGAGCAGCAAATCCTGATGAGATTTTTGAGCGCGATGGGTTTAATATTTGGCTGACCCACGGGCACAGATATTTTCATCACGGTGAGGTGGGTGAGCTGGCATGGTGGGCGCACCGTTTGGAAACCAGCATTGTTGTTTACGGACACACCCACGTTCCCATGGCTAAGTGGTATGGAGATGTGCTGCTTGTAAATCCCGGCAGTCCTTCACGCCCGCGGGGAGGCAGTAAGCCAAGCTTTGCAGTGCTTACCTTAAACGCAGGGGAGCGTCCTCAGGTGGAGTTTTTTGAGTTGCCAGTAGAGGCGCAGAAGCCCCTGTTCACCTTCTGTGCGGAATGTAGATAGCTTGCAGTTGGAACAGTGTTTTTAAAATCTTTGCAGGAATTTTGCAATGTTTTTAAGTTTAATTAACTAAAAACTTGCATTGACGTATGATTTAAATTAAAATGGAAGTGTCACTAAATATAAAATTTAGGAGGAGTTTTATTATGACATTACGCGACGAAGCCATTAAATTACATTTGGATAACAACGGTAAAATTAAAGTTGTTAGCAAAGTACCCATCGAAAATCGTTATGACTTGTCTTTGGCATACACTCCCGGTGTTGCAGAACCCTGTAAAGACATTAAAGAAAATAAAGATTTATCCTTTGAATATACTTGCCGTGGCAATATGATTGCTGTTATTTCTGATGGTACCCGTGTACTGGGCTTAGGTGATATTGGTCCTGAAGCAGGTATCCCTGTTATGGAAGGTAAGGCTGCTCTCTTTAAAACCTTTGCAGATGTAGACGCTGTACCCGTATGCTTGGGAACTAAAGATCCGGAAGAGTTTATCAAAACCGTCAAATACTTAGAGCCGAACTATGCAGGTATTAATTTGGAAGATATTTCTTCTCCCAAATGCTATGATATTGAAGACCGCCTGAAAGAAATTTGCGATATCCCCGTATTCCATGATGACCAACACGGTACTGCTATTGCTTGCCTTTCTGCTGTAATGGGTGCGTTGCGCTTCGTGAAGAAGGATATGAAAACTGCGAAGTTCGTAGTTAATGGTTGCGGTGCTGCAGGTAGTGCTATTGGTCGCCTGCTGGTTAACATGGGCGCAGAAAACGTAATCATGGTTGACCGCTTTGGCGCTCTTTATGAAGGCATTGATGCAAAGCTCGACAGAATTCAAAGCTATCTTGCTACTGTAACCAATAAGGATAAAGTGCAAGGAACCTTGGCTGATGTTGCTAAGGGAGCTGACGTTTTGATTGGTGTATCTGCTCCTAACGTATTCACCAAGGAAATTATGCAAAGCATGGCAAAGGACGCTGTTGTGTTTGCGCTGGCAAATCCTGTTCCGGAAACCACTTACGATGCAGCTAAGGAGGCTGGTGTTGCAGTAGCTGGTACCGGTCGTAGTGACAGACCTAACCAAGTAAATAACGTAACTGTATTCCCCGGCGTGTTCCGTGGCGCAATTGACGTTCGTGCCCGTGCGATTACCGAAGATATGAAGGTAGCTGCTGTTTGGGCAATCGTTGATTTGATTGACGAAAAAGACCTGCGTGAAGACTATGTTGTTCCTGATGCCTTTGATCCTCGTGTAGCTCCGGCTGTAGCTGCTGCTGTGGCTAAGGTTGCCATTGAAAAGGGCTTGGCTCGTAAAATAGTTGATCCGGAAGTAGTAAAAGCTAATACCATGAAACGCGTTGGTCGCTAAGGAGGACGCTATGAGAGAGATTAATGTTAGTGAAGTAACTGCTGTTGTTAGCAAGTTATGTAAGGATTCCTGCTACTACCTGCCGGAAGAATTGCTTGCTAAATTGAAGGCATCCATTGATACGGAAGAATCTCCCCTTGGTAAAGAAATTTTAACTACTATTGTAGAAAACGCAGAGCTTGCAAAGCGTAAGGACGTGCCTATTTGCCAAGACACCGGTTTGACCGTTGTGTTCATGGATATTGGGCAGGATGTACATTTTGTTGGCGGCGATTTATACACTGCAATCCATGCAGGTGTAGCAGATGGCTATGTGAATGGCTACCTGCGCAAATCCTCTGTTGATGACCCCCTGTTCATCCGCAAGAATACTAACGATAATACACCTGCTATTATTCATACCACCATTGTGCCCGGTGATAAGGTAAAGATTACCGTATCTCCCAAAGGCTGTGGCAGTGAAAACATGGGGGCATTGAAAATGCTGAAGCCTGCTGATGGTGTAGAAGGCGTTATCAAATTTGTTGTGGACACCGTGCGTAGCGCAGGCCCTAATCCCTGCCCCCCTGTAACCGTGGGCGTAGGCATTGGTGGTAATATGGAAAAGGCAGCTCTTCTTGCAAAATATTCCTTGAGCCGCAAGGTAGGCGAGCATAATCCTAACCCTCAGTATGCAGAGCTGGAAACAAAGCTTTTAGAATTGGTAAACAAAACTGGTGTAGGTCCTTCCGGTTTGGGCGGCAGTACTACTGCTGTTGCGGTTAATATCGAATATGCGCCTACACATATCGGCGGCATGCCCGTTGCTGTAAATTTAAACTGCCATGCTGCACGTCGTGCAGAAGCTGAAATATAAGGAGGGCATTATGAGCGAACAAGCTGCTATCAAATATATTAAGGCTCCTCTGAGCGCAGAAACAGTTAAGGATTTACACGCAGGTGATGTGGTGCGCATCAGTGGCTACATTTACACTGCACGCGACGCTGCCCATAAACGTTTGACTGAAGCTTTGGCGCGTGGCGAAAAGCTGCCCTTGGATTTGAAGGACAATGTAATTTATTACGTTGGCCCTTCTCCGACAAAGCCGGGCGAGGTTGTTGGCAGTGCCGGTCCTACCACTAGTGGACGTATGGACAAGTACACTCCTACCATGATTGAGCAGGGTATGCGTGGCATGATTGGCAAAGGCTTGCGTAGTCAAGAGGTTATTGATGCCTGCAAAGAGCATGGCGCAGTTTACTTTGCTGCTGTTGGTGGCGCTGCTGCCGTAATCGCGCAGTCCATCAAAGGCGAAGAGATGATTGCCTACGAAGACTTGGGTCCTGAAGCGATTCGTCGTTACGAAGTAGAAGACTTCCCGGCAATTGTTGTTATTGATGCGGAAGGCAACGACTTCTACAAAGTAGGCATTGCCAAATATAGTAAAGAGTAAAAAATGTTACACAAAGCGGAGCGGATTAAATCCGTTCCGCTATTTTTGAAAATTTAGTTGACAGAAGTACTATAAATGAGCTAAGATATCTTCAATTAAAGACACGCTCTTATCAAGAGTGGCTGAGGGAACAGGCCCAATGACGTCCGGCAACCAGGCTTTTGCTATGGTGCTAAATCCTGCAAGATTATCTTGAAAGATGAGAGGAAAGCAGGCGCGCTCTTTCCTCGGAAAGAGTTTTTTTATTGCAGAATACTCTTAGAGTTGTGTTAAAGAAAAGGAGTGACTTTATATGAAAAAATTATTCATCGCAGCATTGGCATTGTTGAGCATTGCAATGGTAGCAGTTGGTTGTGGCGGCGACAAGAAAGCTGAACAGGCTGCAGCTTTGAAGGTAGGTGCTACCCCCGTCCCCCACGCAGAAATTCTTAACTTCATTAAACCTAATTTGGAAAAACAAGGCGTTAAAATGGAAATCATTGAGTTCAGTGACTATGTAAAACCTAATCTGTCCCTGAATGATAAAGAAATTGATGCTAACTTCTTCCAACATGATCCGTATCTGGCAATCTTCGTAAACGATCGTAAATTGCCTCTCGCTTCCGCAGGTAAAGTTCACATTGAACCCATGGGCGTTTACTCCAAAACTATTAAAAACATTGCTGATATTCCCGACGGCGCAAAAATTGCTATTCCTAACGACCCGTCCAATGGCGGTCGTGCGCTGGCAATTCTCGAAAGCGCAAAGCTTTTCACTCTTAAAGAAGGTGTAGGCGTTAACGCAACCGTTGCTGATATTGTTGATAACCCGAAGAAATTGCAAGTTATCGAAATCGAAGCTGCTCTTTTGCCGCGTTCCATGGATGATACCGATCTTTCCGTTATCAATTCCAACTTCGCTATGGAAGCTAAGCTGAACCCGACTAAAGACGCTATCTTCCAAGAACCTAAAGAATCTCCGTATGCTAACATCGTTGCTATCCGCAAAGGCGATGAAAAACGTCCGGAAATCCAAAAATTGATGCAAGCATTGCAATCTCCCGAAGTTAAAAAATTCATTGAAGACAAATATCAAGGTGCTGTAGTTCCGGCGTTCTGATAATTTTTCTAAAACAAAAAGACCGATTGGCTTTGAGCCAGTCGGTCTTTCGTATGTGTAGAACATTTTATTTAATGTATTTGTCTTCCAGTTTATCAATGGTGTCAGTGGAATCCATTTCTTCCATGAAAAAGTTAACGTAGTTCAGGAAGTCTTGGTCACCTTTTTGCATCAAGATACCAAATTGGCTCTTGGTGAACGGGTCATCAATCAAGGGTGCTGCCAAGCGTGCGTCGTCACGAACATAGCGGCGAGCTTCCATGGTTTCGGTAATCATTACATCTGCTTTGCCTTCTGCAATGAGAGAGGGGATTTCTGCGTTGAATTGATGTACCAGCAGAGTGCAGTTGGGCAAATTGGAGAGAGCAAATTTTTCATTGGTGCCGCCGGGGTTAACCATTACGCGTACTTTCGGATTGTTTAAGTCAGCTTCGGATTTAAATTTTTTAGCGTCAGCTTTACGGCACAGAATGGTTTTGCCAAATTCAAGATAACCGGTGGACATATCCATAACTTGTTGACGAGCGAAGGTACGGGTGATACCGCAGATAGCTACGTCGAATTTGCCTGCCATGGTGTCAGCGGTAAGGGTTTTCCAGGTAGTGGGAACGTATTTAACTTCAACGCCGAGGGATTGTGCCAAAAGTTGGCTCAGTTCGGTGTCGAAGCCTTCGTATTTACCGGTTGCCTTGTCAAGATAAGACATAGGTTTGTAGTCACCGGTGGTGCCGATGGCAATGTAGCCACGTTCTTTGATGTCATCAACTTTGCCAGCTTCTACGCTTTGAGCGAGGCTGCCAAATCCTAAAATTGTTGCTGCCAGCAAACCGCCAGCCATAAGTTTTTTGAAGTTCAACATACTACAGTCCTTCCTTTCATAAAAACAGATACACTCATATTATCTTACTAAAATTCAGTTTTGTCTACAATTTTATGTAAATCATTTTCGGAAACAGGTTACCTATTGGTAAAATGTTAAGGTTGAAATAAAATGTAGTAGATGTTTCTGAGGAAATGTGTTTATTTTTGGTGGTACGTAATGGAGGCAGAGGCAAGCTAAGAGGCTATTGTCAGGGGAATATCTGTACAGCTTTCGATGCCTGTGATATACTTTACTCATCTGAAAAACGAAAGAGGTTGTAGCATGCGCAAGTACGCAAAATTTTATGTAACCCCCAAAGGAGAGAAGGCAGCCCGCACGGGACATCCCTGGGTGTTTGGTGAAGAAGTGACCAAGGTGGAAGGCGAATACCAAAATGGTGACTTGGTAGACGTTGTAACTCACAAGGGTAAATATATAGGCACTGGTTTTGTCAATGACGTTTCTAAAATCAGGGTACGCATTATTTCTACTAATACTAATGATAAATTTGATGAAGCTTTTTGGGAACGTCGCTTGCGTTACGCGATAGATTATCGTCTGACAGTAATGGGAGAGAAGGATTTTAATTGCTGCCGTTTAATTTTTGGTGAAGCAGATACCTTTCCTGGTCTTACTGTTGACCGCTTCAATGATATTTTAGTAACCCAAACCTTGTCCTTGGGTATTGAAGTGCGTAAAGAAATGCTCTTTAATTTGCTCATTAAAATTTTGCGTGAGATGGGGCAGGAAATTCGTGGCTTGTACGAGCGCAATGACGTAAAGATTCGTCGCTTAGAAGGCATGGAAGAAAATAAAGGCTTCTTTAAATCAGATTTGCTTGATCCTGCTTGCCCCACCACTACTGAAATCAACGAGAACGGTATCCGCTACACCGTTGATGTTGAAAATGGACAAAAGACAGGCTTCTTCCTTGACCAGAAGTATAACCGCCAGGCGGTTGCCAAAATTGCCAAGGGCAAAAAGATTTTGGACTGCTTTACTCATACCGGTTCTTTTGCCTTGAACGCTGCTCAAGGCGGTGCGGCGAAGGTTACTGCCGTTGATATCAGTGCTGAAGCAGTGCGTATGACAGATCATAACGCCAAGATTAATGGCTACGAAAAAATTGTCAAAGGTTTGCAGGCAAATGTTTTTGATTTGCTCAGCGAGCTTGCAGATAAAAAATCTCACGAATATGATTTTATCATTCTGGACCCGCCTGCTTTTACCAAATCAGGAAGCACGGTTAAGAATGCTATCCGTGGTTACAAGGAGATTAACCTTAAAGCCATGAAGCTGCTGCCCCGTGGTGGGTACTTGGCTACCTGCTCTTGCTCCCACTTTATGAAGGAGGAGTTTTTCGTGCAAATGCTACACGATGCGGCGAAGGATGCCAACGTGAGCTTACGCCAGATAGAAGCGCGTCAGCAATCGCCTGACCATCCTATTTTGTGGAACGTGCCGGAAACTTACTATTTGAAATTTTATATCTTCCAAGTTGTATAGAAAGCAAAACAGCCCCGCTCTTTCGAGTAGGGCTGTTTTTTATGGGGTTAAGCTGACTCTTTTTTACCTTCGGGAACAGTCATTACAATGGAAATGATTGCAACAATGGTCATGAATACGTTAAAGAGCAACGCAACTGCTGCTGCATAACGGATATCAATGTTGTCTGTGCGTCCTAAGAAAAGATGTGCGAACATAATAGTATCGCTATTACTAAGGGCAGTAAATATTGCCGCGGAAATTGCTACGCCAAAGGCAGCTCCGAGAGAGGACGCCATTTTGTAAATGCCTGCTGCAGAACCGGCTTGCTCTTGGGGAACATTGGATAATGCTGCATCCGTAGAAGGAGTAGCATAGCAGCCCAAGCCGATACCAAAGAGAGTAAAGCCGATAAGAGAAGCAATTACATATTGCCAAGTGTACAGGAAGCTTAAAGAGTTAAGAGCAATACCGATAGCTGTGATAGTGCAGCCTAAAATCATCGGTTTGCGAGGTCCCCATTTTTGCAAAAGCTTTTCGCCAACGCGAATGGTTGCCAAAATTGCAACTAAATAGCCAAGGGTAAGCATACCAGCCTGCAATGAAGTCATGCCGGCGGCTTGTTGTACCAGCGCCAAGGTAACCATAATAGTACCGGCAGCGCCATTCAGCATAAAGTTAGAAATGGTTGCGCCAGTGTAGGTCTTGTTGCGGAACAGTTTGAAATCAACAAAAGCATTTTCTTTGGACTCTTCTATTTTAAAGAAGATGACAAAGGAAATGATGAAGATTGCTGCCAGAGACATAATCAGGGGACTAGTCCAGCCAAGCTTGGAGCCTTGACCGATGACGAGGTTTACAGAAACCATGGACACCATAAAAGCAGTTAGACCGCTCCAATCGAAGGCTTCCGGTTTATCGTCAACAATTTTACTTTCAGGAGTTCCTCTGATGAGAAAGTAGCTGATGACGGATACAATGATGGAGAACCAGAAAATCCAACGCCAACCTATGGTAGAAGCTACGAAGCCACCAAAAAGGGAGCACAAGCCGCTACCGCCCCAAGAACCAATGGACCAAAAGCTTACAGCACGCTGACGGGCTGGTCCATCGTAGTAAGCCTTGATTAATGCCAAGGTACAGGGCATAATGCACGCTGCGGAAAGTCCCTGAATGATTCTGCCTGCCAGCAGGTAATTTACAGTACCTGCCGGAGTAATGGCAATCAAAAGAGAACCGATGATGCTCAGAAACGTTCCTAAGATTGTTATTCTTACGCGACCAATTCTATCGCCCAAACCACCCATGACAACGATAAAGATACCGGAAAACAGAGCAGTGATGCTTACGGCAATGTTGCTCCAGTTTTCAGTAATACCTAATTCTGCTTGCATGGTGGGAGCAATATTTAAAGTTGTTTGGGCAAATAACCAGAAGGTAATTACGCCCAATACAATACCTAAAAGTAATTTGTCATTACCCTGGTAAGGAATGACTTGAGTATTTTTCTTCATAATCAATACTCATCTGCCTTTCTAAGATTATTTTGCCAGCCAAACGCCTGCTGCTACTAGCATGGTTTCGATACCAGTACGCAGAGTAGGCTCAATTGCCGGAGCCCAGAAGGGGGAGTGGGGACCGGGTAAAGCACTGACAGTATTGTTTTTAACTGCGGCATCATATTTAGCTTGGTCAGTACCGCCTACGAACCAGTAAACGTAGGGACTACCAAAAGCTAAACCAAAACGTGCAAAGTCTTCGCTGGCACCGACGGGAGGACACTCAAAAGCATCGTCACCGAAGTGGGCTTTAAAGGCTTCTGCAATTTTGGATGTGGCTGCCGCGTCGTTAACAGTGAGCGGATAATTGTTGATGGGTTCAAATTCCGGGTCCTTAGGTGCATTGGAAGCGTGAGCTTCAGCAACGCAGATACGTTTAATCGCATCCAGTACATGCTCGCGTACTGCGGCATCGGTGTTGCGTACGTTGAGTTTAATTTCGGCAGTTTCTGCAATGATGTTTTCTGCAGTGCCTGCGTGGAACTCACCAATTGTTACTGCAACCTGAGCTTGAGGAGCGACTTCGCGGGATACGATGGTTTGTAAACGTAAAACTGCGGCGGAAGCCATAACGATGGGGTCGATACCATTTTGAGGCATACCACCATGGGCACCTCTGCCAAAGAAGCGTACCAGCATACTATCACCGGCAGTTAGAATTTGACCAGGACGATAACCAACCTTGCCTGCGCGGTATTGTAACAAGTGTTGACCTAAAATTATATCCGGTTTAGGAAATCGGCTGGTTATACCATCCTCAATCATTTTGGCAGAGCCTTGGGCTGTTTCTTCTGCAGGTTGAAACACAACCAGTAGAGTACCTTGCCAAAGCTCGCGGTGTCTGGATAAAATGGTGGCTGCGCTTAACAGCCAGGTAATGTGCAGGTCATGACCACAGGTGTGAGCTACGGGAACAGTCTCGCCCTTAGCGTTGACAGCTTCACATTTGCTGGCATAAGGTACGCTGCTTTCTTCCTTCATGGGAAGCGCGTCCATATCGGAGCGCAGCATAATGGTAGGACCATCACCGTTTTTCATTAAGCCTACAACGCCGGTAACACCAACGTGTTCCGTAACTTGAAAGCCTGCATCCTTTAAATGGGAAGCCACAATTTTAGAAGTGCGGTTCTCTTGTAAGGAAAGTTCCGGATGCTGGTGTAAATCTTTATAGACTTCTTCGGCGTATGGCAAAATCTTTTTAACGGAATCAGCCAGCTGGTTGATAAATTTACTCATTTCTTTCATCTCCTGTTCTTGGGAAAGTTTACATATTGGACAAAAACATATAATTACCACAAGGGTAATTGTTACCTTGTTGCGCCTTCATTATAGGCGACAAAATTAGCTAATTCAATAGAGTTTGCTGTTCTTTAACCATTGTCACAGTAATACTACAGCTCATAGTTCAGTGGTGAAGTTACTATGTAAAAAGAGTGAAGCTGTGAAAAAGAAAAGAGGACACAGCAATTAATGCTGCATCCTCTTAGATGAATAATATTAACCGTTTAGCTTGCTCATGCCCATATGGATTGCTGCCATAACTCCAATGAAGAGTGCTACGAGCAAAGCATATTCTTTAGCGGTAAAGCCTTGTTGATATTTGTAAACGCGGTAGATGCCCTTGGCGCAAAGCACGCACAGCATACCAAAGAGAAAAAATGCAAATAAAATGTTAAGCATGGTAGTAGTTCCTTTGTGAGAGTAGTATAGGATAATTATATGGGGAGTTGTGGTAGAATGTCAAATGGGGAAATAAAGGACTTTGCACAAGAATGGGTTTGTTCAAAATTCAAACCTCCGTCCAAACTAAATGAGCACTTTAGTTTAGACGGAGGTTCTTGCTTTTAGATGGTTATGTAGTTATGGGAAAGGTGCTTACCCAAACAAGCTGTCCATCAATGGTTCTTCCTTAGGTTTTTCTGCGCAGGGACGTAAGCCGCCGTGCCACATTCTTCCCAAATCAAGACCGTAGGCGTTGGCAAGCTGTTCAAAATTTTGGTAGTTGCCTTCCTTGACTATTTTGTTGATGATGGTAGCGCAGGCTTTAGCATCTTCCAGCGCGTGGTGATGGTGAAACTTAAAGCCAACTGATTCCGCAACGTAGTTTAAACTATGGCTTTCCAAATAAGGGAACGCCTTTTTAGAGAGCAGAAAGCTGCATAAGTAATCAAATTCCGGCAGGCGTACTCCCCAGGAAGCAAGGGAGCTGCGTAAGACATTCATGTCAAATTTGGCGAAATGTGCTACCACTTGCTTGCCTTGTAAGCGTGGCAGAATTTCCTTCCATAATTCGTTGATGCCTGGTTCGTCAGCAACCATTTCTTCGGTGATGTTGTGAATTTTAATGTTGTCGGGGTGAAAGTATAATTTTTTAGGACGAATGAGCTTGTAATATTCGTCAACGATTGCCCCGTCCCTGACTGTTACCAAGCCAATGGAGCAGGCGCTATCGTAGGATTTGTTAGCAGTTTCAAAATCTATGGCAACAAATTCCATTGAGTACCTCCAAAATATTTAGTTGGGGTGGTATTAATATTGTAACATATTCAACGGAATTGGTGCTGAGTTTTCTACTTTAAATAATTTCTATGTTCAATTTATAGTTTTATGATATACTTGTCTAAAATGCTGGAGGTAGTTATGGAAACTCGTGTTGCTGTTATCTCTATTATCGTGTCAGACGATGGTTATGTGGAACAATTAAATAGGATACTCCACGATTATGGACAATATGTTATTGGACGCATGGGTTTGCCTTATCGCAGTAAGGGTGTGAGTATTATCTGCGTGGCAGTGGATGCGCCCCAGGATATTATCAGTGCCATGAGTGGTAAGCTTGGCAGATTGCCGGGTGTAAATGCTAAGACTGCTTATTCCAGTGTTACTACCAATAATAGCTTATGATTACTCGCCGCTTAGGCTGTAATAAACTAACGAGGAAGCGAAGCTGACTTGAAAGGAATGAAGAAAATGTATAATCCCAAATCTATGAAGGCTGAGGAGTTCATCAGTCACGAGGAGATTCTTGCGACTTTGGCTTACGCCGAAGAGAACAAGAATAATTTTGAACTTATTGAAGAAATTTTAGCAAAGGCAGAAAAACGTGAAGGCTTGGGCTACCGAGAGGCTTCCGTGCTGCTTGCCTGTGAGGATGAAGGTATCCTGCACAGAGTGTATGCTTTGGCAGAGCAGATTAAGCTTGATTTTTATGGCAACCGTATTGTTATGTTTGCTCCCCTGTATTTATCCAACTATTGTATCAATGGTTGTACCTATTGCCCTTATCATATGAAGAACAAGCATATCGCTCGCAAAAAGCTTACTCAAGAAGAGGTTGCGGCAGAGGTAATCGCTTTGCAGGATATGGGTCATAAGCGTTTAGCCTTAGAAGCAGGCGAAGACCCGGTAAATAATCCCATCGAATATATTTTGGAATGTATCAATACAATTTATTCCATTAAGCATAAGAACGGTGCCATCCGTCGTGTAAACGTTAATATTGCGGCTACTACGGTAGAGAACTATCGTAAGTTAAAGGATGCAGGCATTGGCACCTACATTTTATTCCAAGAAACCTATCACAAGGAAAGCTACGAAGAGCTGCACCCAACAGGACCGAAGCATAATTATGCTTATCACACCGAGGCAATGGACAGAGCTATGGAAGGTGGCATTGATGACGTAGGCTTGGGCGTGCTTTTTGGTTTGGAACGCTACAAGTACGAATTTGCAGGACTTTTAATGCACGCAGAGCATTTGGAAGCGGTGCATGGTGTTGGCCCCCATACTATCAGCGTGCCACGTATCAAGCGTGCTGATGACATTGACCCTTCTACCTTTGCTAATGGCATTGATGACGAAACCTTTGGCAAGCTGGTGGCGCTTATCCGTATTGCAGTGCCTTACACTGGTATGATTGTTTCTACCCGCGAAAGCCAAGCCGTGCGTGAAAAGGTTTTGAAGCTGGGCATTTCCCAAATCAGCGGTGGTTCCAGAACTTCCGTTGGTGGTTACACGGAGAAAGAACGTCCCACCGATACGGAGCAGTTTGATGTTTCTGACCAACGTACCTTGGACGAAGTAGTACATTGGCTGATGGATTTAGGCTATATTCCATCCTTCTGTACTGCCTGCTATCGTGCCGGTCGTACCGGGGACAGGTTCATGGAGCTGTGTAAATCCAAGCAGATTCAAAACTGCTGCCACCCCAATGCGCTTATGACCTTGAAGGAATATTTGGTGGATTATGCTTCTGAAGAAACCAGAGCTATTGGCGAGGCGCTTATTGAAGCGGAGTTGAACAATATTCCCAAGGAGAAGGTTCGTGAAATTTGTGCAGACCATCTGCAGAAAATTGAAGAAGGCATCCGAGATTTTAGATTCTAAGGAGCAAGTATGTTAGCTGTTAATAAAGAGAGAGTAAATAATTTATTGCAGGGCTTGGCTGAATTTGGCAAGACAGAGCAAGGCATTACCCGTTTGGCTTATAGTGATGATGACAGGGCTGCCCAAGAATGGCTGCTGGCGCAAATTGCAGATTTAAATTTGCAGGTGCGCGAGGATGCTGTGGGTAATGTGTTCCTGCGCCGTGTAGGTGAGGATGAGTCTTTGCCGGCAGTGGCAACAGGTTCCCACCTTGATACAGTAATCCACGGTGGAATGTATGATGGTATGTGCGGTGTAGTGGGTGCGATAGAAGCACTCTATATGCTGCGTGATGTAAAGCTCAAACGCAGTGTGGAAGTGATTATCTTCCGTGCGGAAGAGAGTAGCCGCTTTGGCTTTGCGACCATTGGCAGCAAGCTGATGACCGGCAACGGTAGTCCGGTTGGCTTCTCCAAGGCTGCGAAAAAGGGCGAGCTTAGTTTTACCGAAGCTTTGGCAAATTGGGGCTGTGACCCTGAACGTTACGCAGAGGCTATCGTTAAACCCGGAACCTACAAAAGCTTTAGTGAAATTCACATTGAACAAGGCAAGGTTTTGGAAGAAACCGGCAAGCAGTTAGGTATTGTGCATAATATTGCTGCTCCCACCCGTTTCAAGATACATATTAAAGGTATGGCAGATCATTCCGGTGCAACGCCCATGGGCTTTCGTAGGGATGCTCTTGTAAGCGGGGCGAAGCTTATTTTAGCAGTGGAAGCTGCTGCAACTAAAGAAAAGGACAATGGAACAGTTGGTACTGTTGGCGTTGTGGAAGTAGAGCCGGGCTCCATCAATGTTGTTCCCGGCGGCGTAACTCTGTGGGTTGACGTGCGTGGTGTAAATAACGAAAGCATTGCCCGCACTTTGGAAGCAATCAAGGCGGAAGCAGAGCGCGTTGCCGCAAGTGACGGCGTGGCTGTTGAGCTGGAAATGTTCACTGCGGATAAGCCTGTTGCTTTAAGTGAAGAACTGGCGCACAAGCTGGAAGGAATCTGCGAGGCGGAAGGTATTGACTATTTACATATGAATAGTGGTGCGGGGCACGATGCCATGCATATGGCGAAGCTTGCACCCACGACCATGCTCTTCATCCCCTGCAAGGAAGGCATTAGCCATAATCCGGCAGAGTATGCGAAACTGGAAGATATCTGTCGTGCGATTGAAGTGCTGGCGAAATTGCTGGAGCAAGAGGGCAACGAGTAGTTTTTGTTGTAGGAAGCAGGCAAGAAGCCTGAACCTTGTATGAAAATATATAAGAAGTGAAGTTGAGGATGTATGTATCTCAATTTCACTTCTTCTTTTTTAGAGGGATGTTTTATTCTGGGGCTTGCGCTGTTGTACTTTCTTGTAACAACAAAAAAACCTGTCCTCTTACGAGAACAGGTCAGCTTGTAAAATGAATAAGTGCACGCGCGTAAACTTATTTCTCAATCAATTAGCCCATAGCGTTGATTTTTTTAGCAAGTCTGGATTTTTTGCGAGCTGCAGCATTTTTGTGGATAATGCCTTTGCGAGCTGCTTTATCGATTAAACCGGAAGCAGTAGCGAAAGTAACTTTTGCGTCTTCTTGAGCGCCAGCTTCAGTCAAAGCAACAACTTTACGAGAAGCGTTACGGAGAGCAGCTTTAATCGGAGCGTTTTTAGCACGACGTTCTGCATCGGTTTTTACACTGCGGATAGAAGATTTAATGTTCGGCAACTGAATTCACCTCCTGATTTTTTCTGTACTCGAATATTCTATCACGGACTTAGGCTTTACGCAAGGCTTTTGCCTAAAAAAGTTTTAAATATTTTTCACGAATGTTGTAGGGGAATGATGGCGCTAACACAAGGGATAGAGGATTTTAAGCGTAGACAGTCATCGTTGAATGATGTTATAATAATCTGTACTGAAAAAATAATTATTAAAATCTTTTCTATAAAGGAGCTTATGATGGATCAAAGCAAAATCCGTAATTTTTCCATTATTGCCCATATCGACCATGGGAAATCTACTTTGGCCGACAGATTGATTGAATATACCGGCACTCTTACCAAGCGCGAGATGGAGGAGCAAATTCTCGACTCTATGGATTTGGAGCGTGAACGTGGCATCACCATTAAGGCGCAGGCTGTGCGCAGCATCTATAAAGCGCGCAATGGCGAAGAATATATGTTGAATTTTATTGATACCCCCGGTCACGTAGACTTTACTTACGAGGTTTCTCGTGCTTTGGCGGCGTGCGAGGGTGCGCTTCTTGTAATTGACTCCACCCAAGGTATTGAAGCTCAAACTTTGGCTAATGTGTACCTTGCCCTGGACAACGATTTGGAAATTATCCCCGTTGTAAATAAAATTGACCTTCCCAGTGCGGACCCTGACCATGTAAAACGTGAAGTAGAGGAAGTAATTGGCATTGATGCTTCTGATGCAGTGTTGTGCAGTGCCAAAACCGGCATTGGCATTGAAGATGTTTTGGAAGCAATCGTGGCGAAGGTTCCTGCTCCAAGCGGAGACGAAGCAAAACCCTTGAAGGCTTTGGTGTTTGACTCTAAGTTTGATGCTTACAAGGGTGTAGTTTTGTATGTGCGTGTCATCGACGGCACCATCCGTAAGGGGATGAAGATTCGTATGATGGCTACTGGTGCAGAATTTGACGTTACCGAAGTTGGCTATTTCAAACCCGGTCTGGTGAATGTAGATTCTTTGGAAGTGGGGCAAGTAGGTTTCTTTGCAGCTTCCATTAAAAATGTAAAGGACGCTCGCGTTGGTGACACCGTTACTGATGCCAATAATCCTGCGCCTGCGCCGTTGCCCGGTTATCGCAAGGCTACTCCCATGGTGTTCTGCGGTCTTTATCCTGTAGAAAACTCCGAATACGACAACCTGCGTGATGCTTTGGAAAAGCTGCAGCTTAATGACGCGTCCTTGGTGTTCGAGCCGGAAACCTCTACTGCTTTGGGCTTTGGCTTCCGTTGTGGCTTCCTTGGTCTATTGCATATGGATGTTATCAAGGAACGCTTGGAACGTGAATATGGCTTAACCCTTATTACCACAGCTCCCAACGTAATTTACGAAGTGTTCCGTACCAACGGCGAAGTGGAGATGGTTGATAACCCTTCCAACTTCCCGGATCCCACTGTTATTGACCATGTGGAAGAGCCCTTCGTAAATGCAACTATTATTGTACCCAAGGATTATGTTGGCGCTGTAATGGAGCTTAGTCAGGAAAAACGCGGTGAATACGAAAATATGACTTATCTTGATGAAAGTCGTGTTATGATTCACTACGCCCTGCCTCTGAGTGAAATTATCTATGACTATTTTGATAGATTAAAATCTACAACTCGTGGTTATGCTTCCTTGGACTACGAGCTGTGCGGCTATCGTGATTCCAATTTGGTTAAGGTGGATATTCTGCTTAACGGCGACCCTGTGGATGCGCTTTCTGCCATTGTGCATCGAGAAAAAGCGCAAGTACGTGGACGTCAGCTGGTAGAAAAGCTGCGTAGCCTTATTCCCCGCCAAATGTTTGAAATTCCCGTGCAGGCTGCCATCGGCAACAAGGTTATTGCCCGCGAAAACGTGCGCGCTATGCGTAAGGACGTACTGGCAAAATGTTATGGCGGCGACATCAGCCGTAAGCGCAAGCTGTTGGAAAAACAAAAGGAAGGCAAGAAGCGCATGAAGCAAGTTGGATGTGTTGAATTGCCGCAAGAGGCGTTTATGGCAATCCTCAAGATGGACTAGTCAGATTTGACTATTTTATAAAGTTAAGGTATTATAATATCATTAAATGTCCTAAGGACTCTGCAGTACCAATGCGGAGTCCTTTTCTGCTATATGAGGTATTGCTGTGGAAGCTGTTGGCAAATATATTGGAAAGATAAATAAAGAAATATATAGATGTATCACAAAAGATATTGTCACCGATGAAGTCATCATCACCAATAATCAAATTGAGCATATTAAATTTAGGCATAGAGAAGCATTGGAGTTAGCGAGATGTTCAATATCGGAAGCTTTATCTGAGCCGGATTTTATTTTTAGAGATAAACATCCTAATACTGGTTTGGTTGTTAAAAAAATATCTGTTTCTGGAAATCATATACAGATTGTTTTACGTATTTGTACTTCAAGTGATGAGGTAGGATATAAAAATTCAATCATATCATATTGGCAAATAAGTGAGAGTAGATTGGCTAACTATCTTAGAAACAAGGAAGTTCTTTACAGAAAAGAATAGTTGTTTTATAATGTAATTGAAGATAACGGATGGTTATTTGAGGTGGTAAATTACGTTGCAACCACGCACCCTATGGGTCAAAAGAGATGCAGGAGCGGCGACGCCTGCCAAATAACCTTTCGTTTCCGAATTTTGATTTTGAAGGACTTTGCTGTGGCAGAGTCTTTTTTAGTATATTTTGTTTTTAATAAGAAAAAAGGTATATACAATGAAACCATACGAACAAATTCAAGCAACTTACATTCACACCCCCTTCTGCGTGCAGAAGTGTTTGTACTGCGATTTTGCCTCCTACGCCTGTCGTGACCGGCAGGTGATGGAGCGTTATGCGGAAGCTGTTTGTAAGGAGATTGCTATGGGCGGGGCAGTGAAGCTGCCCATCAACCCCAACGCTACCATTTATTTTGGCGGTGGCACTCCTTCAACCTTACCTATTGAATGTATTGCAAGGATTGTGAACGCCTTAAAAGAATATAAATTTTGGCAGCAGCCTGCGGAGGCAACCATTGAGGTTAATCCCGGCACTGCGGATTTAGACAAGCTCAAGGCCTTGCGTGCCTTAGGCTTTGACCGTATTAGCTTTGGGGTGCAGTCCTTAAACGACAGCGAACTGCGCACCATTGGTCGTATTCATTCTGCGCAGGAAGCGTTGAAGGCAATTGCTTGGGCGAAGGAGGCAGGCTTTGACCGCATAAGTGCGGATTTAATTTACGGTCTGCCCGGTCAAACGATAGCAAGCCTGCGCCAAACCTTGGAACAGCTTGTGGCGACAGGTATTGAGCACCTTTCCGTATATGGTTTGATTGTGGAAGAAGGCACTCCTTTGGCAACCTTATTAAATGAAGGAAAGTTGATTTTGCCGGACGAGGATGTTGCCGCAGATATGTATGAGCTGGTGCAGCAATTATTGCGCGAGCAGGGTTTTGAGCGTTACGAGATTTCTAACTACGCTAAGATGGAGCAGTATTCCAAACATAATTTGGTTTACTGGAAGTATCAACCCTACGCAGCCTTCGGGGCAGCGGCTTGTGGCTTTGATGGTTCTGCCCGCTACACAGCAACTTCTGACGTGGAAGCATACATTAACGCACAACTTTCTTCCTTTATATATGACACAGAACAGCTTTCCGAAGCAGAGCTTCTTGGGGAGCTGTTGTTCATGGGTTTGCGTAAGACCAGTGGCGCCAATTTACGAGAGGCGCGTGAGCGTTTTGGCGTTGACGTTATGGAACGCTTTGCAGGGGAAATGGAACCCTTCTTCCAAAAAGGAATGCTTGCCTACGATTCGGAAGCAGAGGTTCTGCGTTTGACAGAGCGCGGTATGGAGCTGGGCAACCTTGTTTTTGAAATATTTGTGACTGTTTAGCACTTTTCCTAAAATCTTGTTGACAAGGTTTGGGGGAAGTGCTATTCTTATACCAGATGTTAGCACTCTAACAAAACGAGTGCTAACAATAAACTGAGGTGGGAATATGTTAAATGACAGAAAGAAAAAAATTCTCCAGCTTATTATCGAGGATTATATTTCTACTGCCGAACCGGTAGGCTCCAGAACTATCGCCCGCAAGTATGATTTGGGCATTAGCCCTGCAACCATTCGCAACGAAATGAGCGATTTGGAATTGCTTGGCTATCTTGAACAGCCCCATACTTCCGCAGGACGCATACCTTCTGCGCAGGCGTACCGCTTTTATGTAGATTCCCTTATTGAACCCGGTTCTTTGACTGATAATGATATGGCGTTGATAAACAGCTGGTATAAAGAACGTCGTCGCAGTATTGATGACATCTTCCAATCAACGGCGAAAATACTTTCCCGAATGACTCAAAACGTATCCATGGTACTTGCCAATAAGGATGCGGGAGCTGTTTTCCGTTACATAAAGTTTTTACCCTTGGATAGCAGTCATGCCATCCTGTGCATCGTTACCGATGATGGTAATGTGGATAACTGCGTAGTAGAAATTCCCTTGGGCATGCGTCCCGAAGAAATGGACTACCTGGCAGGCAGGATTAGCAGGGTGCTGGAAGGTAAGGAGCTTTCCGAAATCAGTGACGAGCTTTTAAGTGCGCTGCATATGGATGTGGCAGAGGATAAAGTATTATTTACTTCCTTCCTGCAGGCAATCAAGCGCATGAGCCGTAAGCAGAACGAACAAAGAGTGTTCCTGGGTGGTACTAAGCAGCTGCTGAACCAGCCGGAGTTCCGTGATGTGGAAAGAGTTAAGAGCCTGTTGGGTATTTTAGAGGAAGAAAAGGTTGTACGCGACCTTTTAGTTGCTGGAGAAGATAGTGGTTTAAAAATTACTATCGGTACAGAAAATAAGTTTACCGGAATTCAAGATTGCAGTATGGTACAGGCTACCTACCGCTTGAACGGTAAAATAGTAGGAACCATGGCGGTGCTTGGCCCTACCCGCATGGAGTACGGAAAAGTAATTACCGTAATGGATTACCTGCATAAGTATTTGAAAACAATGTTTGAGCAAGATAAAGAATAAAAGGAGGAAGAGTTTTGCAACAGGAAGATATTAAAAATACTACGACTGAAGAAGCTTCCGCCAATGAACAAGAGGTAAAGGAAGAAACTGCTGCAGAAGAAACTGTAGTGGAAGAAGCTAAGGAAGAACAAGCCGAAGCTAAAGAGGAAGCAGTAGTGGACGAAAAGGACGAAAAAATTACCGAGCTTAACAACCGCCTGATGCGTTTGCAGGCTGATTTTGACAACTTCCGTCGTCGTACTGCCGGTGAAAAGGAACAGCTTTCCGGCTTCGTGACCGCAGGTGTTGTTGGCAAGTTCTTAAAAGTGCTTGATAACTTTGAAAGAGCAGAAGCCAGCGCAGAAAAAACTGCGGATTTAGAAGGCTTGCTGACCGGCATGAAGCAAATCCGCCGTCAGTTTGAAGAAACCTTCAAAGAATTGGGCGTTGAAGAAATTGTAGCTCAAGATGCTAAGTTTGACCCCAATTTGCACGAAGCAGTAATGCGTGGTCAAAACCCTGAACTGGAAGATGAAACCATTGATATGGTTTTTGAAAAGGGTTATAAATTGCGTGATAGGGTGATTCGTCATAGTAAGGTTAGAGTAATCTCAAACGATTAACCCCTCAGTCGCTTTCAGCGACAGCTCCCCTTTCAGGGGCGCCATAAATTAGTAAAAGTTTAAACTACAATAAATATTGATTTATATTCTTAGGAGGAATAAAACATGTCTAAAGTAATTGGTATTGACTTAGGTACTACTAACTCTGTTGTTGCTGTTATGGAAGGTGGCGAACCTACCGTTATCACTAACCAAGAAGGTAGCCGCTTGACCCCGTCCGTTGTAGGCTTCTCTAAAAATGGTGAACGCCTTGTTGGTCAATTGGCAAAACGCCAAGCTGTTTCCAACCCGGACAGAACTGTAAGCTCTATTAAACGTCATATGGGTACTACTTATAAAGTAGATATCGACGGCAAAAAATATTCTCCGGAAGAAATCTCTGCAATGATTCTGCAAAAATTGAAAGGTGACGCTGAAAAATACTTGGGCGAATCCGTACATCAAGCAGTAATCACTGTTCCTGCATACTTCTCTGATAGCCAACGTCAAGCTACTAAAGACGCAGGCAAAATTGCCGGCTTGGAAGTACTGCGTATCATCAACGAACCTACCGCAGCAGCTCTTGCTTATGGTATTGATAAAACTGATGACCACACCGTATTGGTTTATGACCTTGGCGGCGGTACCTTCGACGTATCCATCCTGGAAATGGGTGACGGCGTATTTGAAGTAAAAGCTACCAATGGCGATACCCACTTGGGCGGCGACGACTTTGACCAAAAAATCGTTGATTGGCTGGTTGCTGAATTCAAGAAAAACGAAGGCATTGACCTTTCTAACGATAAAATGGCAATGCAACGCTTGCGCGAAGCTGCTGAAAAAGCAAAAATTGAATTGTCCGGCGTGTTGACCACCAATATCAACCTGCCCTTCATTACCGCAGGCGTTGATGGCCCCAAACACTTGGATGTTGACCTGACCCGCGCTAAATTTGAAGAAATGACCTCTGATTTGGTTGAACGCACCATGGGCCCCACCCGTCAAGCAATGGCTGATGCTGGTCTTTCTGCAAGCGATATTCAAAAAGTAATCTTGGTTGGCGGTTCTTCCCGTATCCCCGCTGTTCAAGAAGCTATCAAAAAATTTATCGGCAAAGAACCTCACCGCGGCGTAAACCCGGACGAATGTGTAGCAATCGGCGCTGCTATCCAAGCAGGCGTATTGGCTGGCGAAGTTAAAGATGTACTGCTTCTGGACGTAACTCCGTTGTCCTTGGGTATTGAAACCTTGGGTGGCGTATTCACCAAAATCATTGACCGCAACACCACCATTCCTACTTCCAAAAAGCAAGTATTCTCCACTGCAACTGATAACCAACCTTCCGTTGATATCCATGTATTGCAAGGCGAACGCGAAATGGCAGCAGATAACAAAACCCTCGGTCGCTTTGAATTGGGCGGCATCCCCGCTGCTCCGCGTGGAGTACCCAAAATTGAAGTTGCTTTCGACATCGATGCTAACGGTATCGTAAACGTAAGCGCTAAAGATTTGGGCACCGGTAAAGAACAAAAAATTACCATTACTTCTTCTGGTACCTTGGATAAGGACGAAGTAGATAGAATGGTTAAAGAAGCAGAAGCTAATGCTGAAGCTGATAAAAAACGTAAAGAAGGCGTAGAAGTTCGTAACCAAGCTGACAGCCTGTGCTACCAAGCAGAAAAAACCATCAAAGATATGGAAGGCAAAGGCAAGGACGACCTGATTGCTAAAGTTAAAGCTGCAATGGATACCTTGAAGGAATCCATGAAGGGCGAAGATTTGGAAAAAATCAAAGCTGATACCGAAGCTTTGACCAAACCGCTGTATGAACTTTCTGCTGAGCTCTACAAAGAAACCGAAGCTGCTAAAGGTGCAGGCGCACAAGAAGGCGCTAAAAAAGCTGACGATGATGTTGTAGATGCAGAAGTTGTTGACGACGACAAAAAATAATTGAATTTAGGATGGTGTAAACTTTGAGTAAAAGAGATTATTACGAGGTCCTGGGTGTGTCTAAAACAGCTACCCAAGATGAGCTGAAAAAAGCATACCGCAAACTGGCGCGTAAGTATCATCCTGATTTGAATAAAGATAACCCGGAAGCTGCGGAAAAGTTTAAAGAATGTAATGAAGCTTACAGCGTGCTTTCTGATGACCAAAAACGCGCCCAATACGACCAATTCGGTCACGCTGCCTTTGAAAACGGCGGCATGGGCGGCGGTGGCGGTTTTGGAGGAGCCGGTGGCTTTGGCGGCTTTGGCGGCAGTGGCATGGAGGATATTTTCGACATGTTCTTTGGCGGCCAAGGCGGTCGCGGCGGCAGCAGAGCCAAGGCTGGCCCCCAACGTGGTGCAGACCTGCGCTTTGATTTGGAAATTTCCTTTGAAGAAGCTGCCTTTGGCATTGAAAAGGAAATTAACCTGTATCGTGACGAAGCCTGCGACCATTGCCATGGCGAAGGTGCAGAACCCGGTTCTAAAGTAGAAACCTGCCCCGAATGTAATGGCAGCGGCTATGTGCGCTACACTCAAAACACAATGTTCGGTCAGATGGTGAATGAACGTCCTTGCTCCAGATGTAAGGGTGAAGGCAAAATCATCAGCGAGCCTTGCAAGGAGTGTCGCGGTAAAGGCACTGTAAAACGTAATAAAAAGCTGAAAGTGAAAATCCCTGCCGGCGTTGATAATGGTTCTCGCCTGCGTGTTTCCAACGAAGGTGAAGCTGGTGCAAAGGGCGGTTCCAATGGCGATTTGTACGTTTACCTGTATGTGAAGCCCCACAAGTTCTTTGAACGTGATGGCACTACTGTATTGTGCGAAGTACCTATTAACATTGTTCAGGCTACCTTGGGTGCGGATATCAAAGTACCCACCTTGGATGGTCAGGTAACCATGAAAATTCCCGAAGGCACTCAGCCTGGCAAGGTATTGCGCCTCAAGGGCAAGGGTATTCCCAGCCTGCGTAACGGCAGTCGTGGCGATCAGCTGGTACGCGTAAAAGTTGTTGTGCCTACCAAGCTTAGTGATAAACAAAAGGATGCATTACGCAAGTTTGCTGACATTAGTAAAGATAATATCAACCCCGAAGAGAAGAGCTTTATGGATAAGGTTAAAGACTTCTTCAAATAAACTAATAGTAAAAGACGTTCTCGAAAGATTTTCGGGAACGTCTTTTAATTGTTATGGGTGCATTTTAAGTTTGGTATTCGTAGTGTGGAATATCAAACTTTATGCAATAAGGCTTACTGCAACACAGTAAGTTGGGTTACGCGCAGGCGTGCTTCCACAATTTCTACCAGGTCGCCACCGCTGGTTTCAATTACATTGGCGGCGAGGATGGCTTCCATGGCAGTGCGTGCTTCTTCCGCAGTAATGCCTTCGCGAGGGTCAGTTACAGTGATGACCTTGGTATCACCTTCGGCGTTTTTAAATACAAGTTCTAAAGTTTGTTCCATAGTTGTTCATTTCCTTTCGTTTGTTATAATTGAGCGTTATAATTGTTGCCTCCTTTCGTCACGCTACGCGTGCTGCTTTCCCAAAGGGGACAGCTTTTGTTTTAGGCTTCCCCACTGGGGAAGCTGTCAGCGTAGCTGACTGAAGGGGGATGTGTTTACCTGCGCTCCCACATGATGAGCTTGAGCAGGATGCGTGCTACCGCACGCCAAAACTTGTTCCACATAGGCAGGAGCTTAGGCTTCTACAAGCTCGCTACGGTCATTGAGGGTGATGTTCACCAAGGGACTTGCCATCAAGCTTGCCAGTGCGTTGCCGGCGCTGAACAAATTTTCCACGGTGGAATCCTCCTTGATTTCGCTGTAGGTACGGCTTTTAGTGCGGGTGCTGCCATCGGCGTTCACACCGTCTTCTACGTTGATTACTAAGCTTCGTTTGATGAGTTGTTGGTTAATAGGCATAAAATTTCAATCCTTTCTGTGTTGAGTAATTTTAAAACAAGAACTTTACTACCATGGTTCCCTCGCTGGGAGTGTAGTGTACATAAATTTTTTGAGCATTGCCTACGGTTTTGCTGGCAAGCTTGTGCAGTTCATCTTGGGTGAT
>JAFUKD010000035.1 GCA_017467905.1 Phascolarctobacterium sp. | reverse complement strand
TCAACGAAAGTACCGTCATTGTTCAGCTTGCTGCCATAAATTGCAAATGCAGTGCTCTTATCATCAGTGCTACCATAACCATAGCTTGCATCACCTTCGGAGAAGGTTACTGCTGCGCCAACAGTCCAACGTTTATCAACGCTGAGCTTTTCGTCATAGCCTAATTGATATTGGTTGTATTGCATTTTTGCACCTTGGTATTCGCTTTCGCCACGAACCATACGAGTCCAAACGCCGGTTTCACCATTTGCCATACGCAGGTCGCCCATACGTTTATTCATATCGTTCATGTGAGCACGCCAATGAGCCTTCAAAGCCATACCAGCATCACTTACTGCGTCAGACTTGGTATTAACTTGTTGGGTAATGGATTCAGTAATTACTTTACCAGTTTCGTCAACTTGTGCACTATATGCGCCACCAACTAAACCTTCTTCGGTGGTTACAAAATTAGCAACAGCTACTTTCTCATTATTAGTAGTGGTAGTTACGGTATTAGCTAATTTTTGTAATGCGTCAGACGTATTAGTAGAATTAGCAATCTCATCAGCTACAGTTGCGGTACCATTAACTGTTAAATTAGTGCTTGCGTTAGAAATAACATCTACTTGATCAGCAATAAGACTATCAACAGTAATAATGCCACCATCACCTTTAAGGTTGTTTACAAAGCTTTGACCCGTAACATTCCAAGTAGCACCATTAGAAAGACCGAGGGTAGTGCCAGTAGTAACTTTTGCTTTAAGTTCTGCATTCGCCTTTCCAGACAAATCTTGAGCATAGATGCTACCGTTCAGCGCAGATTCAGCATTATTAAGATTGATTATAACTTGTGCATCTATTACTTCTGTGTCAGTATTATAACCTTTAGCATAAGCAATATCGCCATTCAATACAACTGTATCTGCTCCACTTTCGTTAATAACAGTTTTTGCATTACCACGAGTATAAATAGCTTTATCACCAGTTGCAGTCAAGTTACCTTTGATATTAGTTTCACTACCAGACATAGTGGTAATGGCTGCAGCATTGCCATCTGTTGTAGCATCAACAGTTATAATGATATTATTTGCATCAATATCTAATTTAGCAGTTCCTGCAGTAGTTTCAGTATTTGCTAAAATACCAGAAGCCATATTAGTACCAGTTGCGGTTGCATTAATGGTTACATTATCGCCCTTAATATTTACTTCTGAACCATCATGACGAGAGAATACACCAATTACCCAGTCATCAGAAGCGTTTTCATTTGTTCCTACTGCATTAATAGTAACATTATTAGTTTTAGCATCAGTACCAATAGTTACACTAGAGCCTTCTCTTGCTTCAATACCGCGAGCAACTTTATCACCAGTAGCAGTAATGATCAAATCACCCAAAACATCTACAGTAGTATTTTCACCCTTTGCATAAACACCATAAGCAATGCCTTCTTTAGAAGTTGCGGTGATGGTAGTGTCTGCTAAATCAATGTCAGCACCATCTTTGCCGTAAACGCCGTAGGCACGACCAGTACCGTTGTTAGTAGCAGTAATAGTTGTTGCACCTTCAAGCTTAAAATAGCCAGCAGATTTATTGTCCTCAAAATATAGAGCAGTCAACCCGCTAACATAATTTTCAGTATTGCTTATTGCTGTAACATTCAAATTCTTTCCAGTTCCACTTGTAATCAATCCGTTACCTTGAGCTAAGACACCTCTAACTTCATTATTTTCACTTTCTACATAAACCCTTGTAACAACACTATTTAAATTAACACCTGCCGGTCCACTAGCCACTAAACCATTTACACTGTCAGCGCTGTTGGAATAATCATATACTCCAATCGTTGTATTATCAGTTGCATCAAAATTAATGGTTGCACTCTGATTAGCACCATTATTCCCTTGTGTCATTACACCGTCAACTTGATAATTATCTGAATAATTTTCCACTGTAATATTTGTTGTTTTTCCTTTCAGATTAGTAGTACCATAGCTAGTACTTACACCTCTAACCACAGAATATTTTAAGCCACTACCATCAGGTGTTGCTTCACCTTCATTAGTTTTTGCCTTTGCGTCTAAATTATGAATGGTAAGAGTAGGATTTAATTGCTTTAATGTACTATCATATTCATTAGTAACCGCTAATACCATCCTGTCACTACCAGTAACGCTTACAGTAGTTTTATCTGCAATAATTTCTGTTTCTTTGCCATAATTTGCAATACCAACAGCAGAAACCCTAGCATCACCTTTTTTTGCATTTGCAATTATATTAACATCTGATACATCTATACTCACTACCCCACCGAGAGCATAGTTACGAATGCCATAAGCACGTTTACCATCATCAGTAACTTCCGCAAAAACACTTAAATTGCTATCAGCACCTCCTTTTATAATTAATTTTTCAGCACCATTTTCTAACATAATACCATAGTTTCGTGCAGCAATATTTGAAGTAGCATTCAAGTTCAAAGTTACACCATCAGCTATATCTACATATGTTTCACAATTGTCACCATATGCCCCCAACGCAACACTATAATCTTTATCAGTAATATCTCCATTACCTGAGATTGTCATATTAGCATTAACAGTTGTATCAGTACTAACACCATAAGGGTTACTATCAGTACCTTCATTATAAATCGTCCCAAATTCCCCCGCCATAGCACTACCAGTGATAACAAACGCCATCAACGCGCCGAGTGCCAAGCTCCTTTTCAACATCTTCTTACTCATAGAAAAACACCTCTTTCAAAAATTAGAGTAATT
This sequence comes from Phascolarctobacterium sp., assembly GCA_017467905.1. GTDB lineage: Bacteria > Bacillota > Negativicutes > Acidaminococcales > Acidaminococcaceae > JAHHUH01. Next base: position 13,537 of record JAFUKD010000035.1, on the reverse strand, counting down.
TATTTATTACAAAGCTTCCGCTTGCCCAGAAGCAATATAACCAAACTCCCTCAGTCGCAACTTCGTTGCGCCAGCTCCCTCAAAAGGGAGCCTTATTCGCCTCATTCCTCATGTCCACCAGAGTTGAAGCCTTACTTACGAACAAAATTTACTTGCTTTACAAGCAACGATTAGCAAAAAGCAGCGACACATATTCAAGAAAATATCGCGCAGCTCCGCATCCTGAGCTGCACTTTTTAAAAGTTTTTAGAAACTGCGAAGCGAATATGCGGACAGCGATATTTTTATGCCAAAAGGAGCGTTAAGCTGGCTTTAAATTAGCACTAGCCACCGAAGCTTTTTGCTTGTTGCGGGAAAGCAATAAATTTTGAATAGCCCCCTTTCAGTCACCTATATGGGACTCCCTCCGTCATCGCTACGCGATGCCACCTCCCTCAAGGATGGAGGCTTTCTTATTCTATAATCCTTTTACATCCACAGCCTTGAGCAGCCTCAAAATCTGCACTGCCTCTTCAATGCTGATAGCCTTCTTTCCAGCCCCAAACTCATTGGCAGCAGCCTCTTCCTCGCCGCCAAAATCCACAAAGAAATCTGCCATCTTGCAGTTAAGCTCCTGGCTAATCTTCAACAGGTTTTGAATGGTAATGGCTGTTCTGCCTGCTTCGATATTGCTCATGTTCGTCTGGCTCATGCCAATACTATTAGCCAAAACAGTCTGCTTAACTCCCTTTTGCAATCTCAGGAACTTTATCCTCTTGCCTATGATTTCAAAATCCTTTTCCATTTGCCACAGCTCCTATTGGTGATACCATTAAATTTGTCAAATCTTTTAATTCTTATTGTCATTATAACACCGTTGTCCCCCCCCACAAGCCACGCGTACAAATTATTTTTCAATTTCCTTTGACAACGTCCGCGGTTTTGTGGTATTGTTTACCTGTCCCGTGAGGGATGATGTACATGTCGTAAATGAAAAGAGGAGATTTTTATCGCTAAGAAAACGTGCAGTTCTAAAAGTTTAGCAGTATCACGTTTTTCCCGGCAGCCTTCGGATGAACTTAAAGTTTTAATCCAGGAAGCACAACTAAACAACCAGAAAGCCATTGATGCCCTTTGCAAAAGGTTTGAGCTTCTCATCTACAAGGAGGCTCGCCGACCAACCATCTACAACGCTTTGGGGGAAGATGCCGTCAACACGGCATGGATAATCTTTCTAAGATTTGTCCGACGCTACAATGGTGCAGATTTCCTGCATTTGCCAAGACTTATCCAGTACCACCTCTACTATGAGCTTGAACATTGTGTCAAGAAAAAGGGAAAGGTTTGGGACAATGAGGTTTTGGAATTGGAAAATCACGAATCTGATGCCAAGGTAAGCTACGACCCTTTGCAGAACCTTTTGCTGAATATGGCTTTGGAGCAGGAGCTTAAAAAGCTCACGCCCCGGCAGCTTGAAATTCTTTGGCGCTACTACTTCGCAGAAGAAAGCCAGGAAACCATAGCCAAGGCTATGCACTGTGCCACGCGAACCATAGGCTACCAAAGAATGTTGGCAATTAAACAATTGCAAAAGAAATTCACTTAGTATTACCACAGCCCTGTTCTTCGAGAGCAGGGCTTAAATATTTTCTAAGACAGTTTTAGGTTTTTGTGTATGCCCGTAATACATTTTATATACTTACATACTACTACACTCTTTAGAACAAGGTGGCAAAGCTAAAGCTTTGCTTGATTGGGGCAAGAAAATAAGGAGAGAAGAAAATTTAATAAAAGAAGAGAGGAAAAAAGAATCTCACCTATATAGTGGGTCTTTTTTAGCGAAATCGGCAAATTTGGACGAAAAATATTTCAAAAAAAATTTTTTTGCACCATTTTTGCCGATTTGCCATTTTTGACCCCACTATATAAGTGAGAGGTGAAATTCAAACCGCGCGGAACACCTACACCCTTCCACCGCTAAAGCGGTCCCCCTTCCCTTTCAGGGACGGTATTATTGCCCCCCTGAAAGTGGGGGCTGGCATTGCGCAGCAATGACTGGGGGGTAATATCATGAAAGGAGTTAACCCAACCTTGCCTAACAAACCCAAACTCATCACCCAAGATGAACTGCACAAGCTTGCCAGCAAAACCGTAGGCAACGCTCAAAAAATCTATGTACACTACACTCCCAATGAGGGAACCCTGGTAGTAAAGTTCTTGTTTTAAAATTACCCAACACAGAAAGGATTGAAATTTTATGCCTATTAACCAACAACTCATCAAACGCAGCTTAGTAATCAACGTGGAAGACGGTGTGAACGCCGATGGCAGCACCCGCACCAAAAGCCGTACCTACAGCGAGATTAAGGAGGATTCCACCGTGGAAAATTTGTTCAGCGCCGGCAACGCACTGGCAAGCTTGATGGCAAGTCCCTTGGTAAACATCACCCTTAATGACCGCAGTGAGCTTGTAGAATCCTAAGACCTTGCCTATGTGGAACAAGTTTTGGCGTGCGGTAGCACGCATCCTGCTCAAGCTCATTATGTGGGAACGCAGGTAAACACATCCCCCTTCAGTCAGCTACGCTGACAGCTTCCCCTGTGGGGAAGCCTAAAACAAAAGCTGTCCCCTTTGGGAAAGCAACACGCGTAGCGTGACGAAAGGGGGCAACAATTATAACACTCAATTATAACAAACGAAAGGAAATGAATAACTATGGAACAAACTTTAGAACTTGTATTTAAAAACGCCGAAGGTGATACCAAGGTCATCACCGTAACTGACCCTCGCGAAGGCATTACCGCGGAAGAAGCACGTACTGCCATGGAAGCCATCCTCGCCGCCAATGTGATTGAAACCAGTGGGGGCGACCTAGTGGAAATTGTAGAAGCACGCCTGCGCGTAACCCAACTTACTGTGCTGCAGTAAGCATCCAAATAGCAAAAATCCCCGCTACCAATTCGTAACGGGGATTTATTAATGGTACGTCAAGCAAGTAAGTGAGCTGTGACAAAGCATAACAGTGCTTATCACGTGTTTTACTTAGTCCATTGGTAAATACGATAAGCCAGCCACATACAGAACGTTCCGCTAAAATCCAGCAGTACATCCGTCACGCGACACTCACGCCCAGGAGTAAAGAACTGGATGTATTCATCTACTACTGCCGTCAGCAAACCGAAGAACAGGATGTAACCAGTGGAAGCACGTTTAGAAACGTAGAACTCACTGTAAGTTTTGCAAAGGAGCCAGCTTTGCCCGCCAAATTCCATAAAATGCGCCAGCTTGCGGATGGTATATTCCAGATTGCCGTCATAGCTCATACCCAGCATTTCAAAAACAGCATTCAATACCGTAACCACATAGCCGCTCATCTTGGCAGATTCCGTTGCCGGCAGGGACGAACTGAAAAAGATAAAACTTGTAAAAACGATTAAGAGAACAAGCCACAAAAATCTTTGCATTTTGCCACCTCTTAAATATGACGGGTCAAGGCATCCATAACCATCATATTGCTAACAACGCCAATGCCTCCGGGAACAGGAGTAAAGGCACTTGCTTTAGCTTCAACAGCAGGGTCAACATCACCCACCAGCTTGCCATCTACAGAATTGATACCGACATCCACAATGACAACGCCCTCTTTAACCATGTCAGGAGTTACGAAACAGGGCTTGCCAACAGCAGCAACAACAATATCTGCCTGACGGGTAAGCTCCGCAATATTTTGAGTTTTGGAATGACAAAGAGTAACGGTTGCATTTTTTTGTAAAAGCAGCATTGCCACAGGCTTACCTACAACATTGCTACGACCAATAACAACCACATTCTTACCTTCCAGCTCAATTCCATAATGCTCCAGGGTTACCATGCAGGCACGAGGAGTGCAGGCAGCGTAGGGATTATTCCCCGCAAAGAAGTCTCCTAAATTGAAAGAATTAAGGCAATCAATATCCTTGTTGGCAGCAATGACAGCTCCCACCGCATCACCGTCAATATGCTTGGGCATGGGCATCATGGGCAGAATACCGGTAATGTAGCGATTACGGTTCATCCTTTTAATAACGCTAATAACCTTTTCCTGATCTGCATCAGCGGGCAGAATAATCTCCTTAGCTTGCCCGCCCAGCTCCTTGATAAGCTTAACCAAGCGATTTTTATAAACATGGGAAGCAGGGTCATCACCAACCACGAGCACTGCCAAGGTTGTCATCCTGCCATTTTGTTTAGCCCCATGAATTTTTCTTTTAATAAGCTCCCTATATTTATCTGCTACGGGTTTACCCCTCATTTGAATAGTACTCATACATTTATACCTATAACTTTTACATACTCACAAAAATCGTTAGAAGTGCTGGATAACAAGGCGGAACAAGATTGTGCAGCGCCGGCGTACTTGAAGTACGTCAAGCAAGCAATCGCAGTTCCAACACAGTTAGACTGTGCTTATAACGATTTTTAGAAAAGACCGCTAATTACGCCGTCATCGGACACATCAATCTTCTCAGCCGCCGGAACCTTGGGCAATCCAGGCATAGTCATGATGTCGCCTGTCAATACTACAATGAAGCCTGCGCCTGCAGAGATGCGGCAATTTTTAATGGTAATGGTAAAGCCGCTGGGACGTCCAAGCAAGGTTTGGTCATCAGAGAAGGAATATTGAGTTTTAGCCATGCAAACAGGCAGGCTGCCATAACCCATAGCTTCAAAATCTGCCAAAGCCTTTTCTGCATCCTTACTAAAGTTTACTCCATCAGCTCCGTAAATTTCCTTGGCAACAGTTTCAATTTTCTCTTTCAAAGGCAGTTCGCTTTCGTAAATAGGTTTGAAGTTAGCAACGCCACTTTCTGCAAGGGCAACTACTTCTTTCGCCAATTCAATGCCGCCTTCGCCGCCACGGGCAAACACATCGGAAAGAGCTACGTTTACGCCATGTTTAGCGCAGTGTTCACGTACTGCTTCCAGTTCTTCCGGAGTATCTTGAGCAAAAATATTGATGGCAACAACCAGGGGCACACCAAATTTTTGTACGTTTTCAATATGTTTTTCAAGATTGACAATACCTTTTTTCACTGCTTCTACATTGGGAGTAGTCAGTTCATTTTTAGGAACGCCACCATGCATCTTCAGTGCGCGAACAGTAGCAACCAGAACAACAGCGTCCGGTTTCAAGCCTGCATAACGGCATTTAATATCAAAGAATTTTTCTGCACCAAGGTCAGCGCCAAAGCCTGCTTCGGTAATGGTGTAATCTGCCAGCTTCATAGCAGTTTTAGTTGCCATTACGCTGTTGCAGCCATGAGCAATATTTGCAAAGGGACCACCATGGATGATTGCGGGTACGTTTTCCAAAGTTTGTACCAAATTAGGTTTAACTGCATCTTTCAAGAGGGCAGCCATAGCACCATGAGCGTTCAACTGGCCAGCGGTAATTGCCTTGCCTGCGTAATCGTAAGCAACAATAATCTTGCTCAGACGTTCCTTCAAGTCGTGAAGGCTGGTTGCCAAGCACAGAATTGCCATAACCTCGGAAGCAACAGTAATATCGAAGCCATCTTGGCGGGGTACGCCATGAGCCTTGCCACCCAAGCCTACAACAATATTACGCAGTTCGCGGTCGTTCATATCAACAACACGTTTCCATACGATACGGCGCGGGTCGATATTAAGTGCGTTGCCCTGTTGCACATGGTTATCAACCATTGCAGAAAGCAGCATGTGTGCAGAAGTGATAGCGTGGAAGTCACCGGTGAAATGCAGGTTAATATCTTCCATAGGAACAACTTGGGAATAACCGCCACCTGCAGCGCCGCCCTTAACGCCCATGCAAGGACCAAGGGAAGGTTCACGCAGCGCTACGATAACGCTCTTGTCAATTTTAGCCAAGCCTTGCGCCAAGCCAACAGTTGTGGTAGATTTGCCTTCGCCTGCCGGAGTAGGGGTAATAGCAGTAACAAGAATCAGTTTACCGGGTTTTTCAGCTTCCATTCTACGAATCAAGTCCATGGACAGCTTTGCTTTATAGCGGCCGTACATTTCAATGTCTTCTTCGGGAATACCGAGCTTAGCAGCTACTTCGGTAATTTTTAACATCTTCGCCTGTTGAGCAATTTCGATATCGGATAACATAGTTCGCCCTCCTAATAATTTATTTTAAGAACATAATAGGCTTCTAATAAAGTTCTACCCGCAGTAAATGTTCTCCTGCCAGAAAACACCCTGCGGGTAAAATTTTTACTTAAACCAAATCTCTACAGTGCTTCCCTCTTCCACAATGGAGCCTGCTTTAGGCTTCTGCTTGTAAGCATAGCCACTGCCTTGGGGTTTAAGCCTTAGTCTTCCCTGACGAATAATGCCGGCAGCCCTACGCATATCAACGCCTGTAAAATCAGGAAGCTTTAGCCTGCCATCAGGCAGCAGTATCAATTGCGGCACTGGCATTTCGGGTTCAGTGAACTTCGCCTGCTCCAGCTGCTCGAAGGAAGGCAAGCCTTCACCGCTCACCGGTTGAATACCCTTGGCAACTAAAATCTGCTGCAGAGTATCACGGAAGATAGGAGCGCACACCTGCGAGCCATAGAAGGCCCCCTGCGGAGTATCAATCATAACCAGCATGGCATACTTGGGCTTATCCGCAGGAACAAAGCCTACGAAGGAAGCAATATACTTATCCTTTTCGTAGCCGCCCTTTTCCGAAAGCTTTTCTGCAGTACCGGTTTTGCCGGCAATGCGATAGCCTTTGATGGCTGCACTCTTGCCGCCGCCACCTTCAACAACCTGCTCCATCATGGCGCGCATCTTTGCCGCAGTATCCTTGCTAATAACCTGACGGATAACCTTCTTTTCACCTTCGCGAACAACATCGCCGTTAGGAGCAACAATTTTTTTGACAATATACGGCTGCAGCAATTCGCCGCCATTGGCAATAGCGCAAATGGCACGCAAAATTTGGATGGGAGTAACGGCAATACCCTGACCTATCGCCATAGTAGCAACGTCAGGCTTATACATATCTTCTGCTTTATATAAAATACCGCTTTCCTCACCGGGAAGCTCAATTCCCGTAGGCTCTCCAAAGCCGAAGAGCTTACTGTAATTGGTAAGCTTGTGAGCCCCAAGCTCCATCCCCAGCTGTACCATACCCGTATTAACGGAATGCTTGATAACATCACTAAAAGGTATTTGTCCCTTACCCTTTAGCTCCCATTTGTAATCCCAGTTATGAATCACACGGTCAGCAATCTGAATTTTACCCTCGTCATTAAACATAGTGTTAGGAGTAATAAGCTGTTCTGCCATCCCCATGCAGGCAACAATGGGCTTGAAAACAGAACCGGGCTCGTAAATCATAGAGATTGCCTTATTGCTCCAAGTATCAGCGCTGTAGTTGTGATACTTGTTAGGATCAAAGGTAGGCCTGCTTGCCATACCCAAAATCTCTCCCGTGTAAGGGTCCATAATAATAGCAGTAGCACCCTTCGCCTTGGTACGCTTGATGGCATCATCCATAGCGTCCTCCAAAACGTACTGCATCTTGCTATCCAAGGTCAGGTACACATTGAAAAGGTTTTCCTGCCTTTGTGACTTGGCATCCTTGCCAAGCATCTGCCCGCCCAACGCGTTGAACAAGGCTTCATGTCTTGACTCTGCACCACTGAGCACAGTGTTCAAGGTGTATTCAATACCGCTCCAGCCAATATCATCCGTGCCCACAAAGCCTAACACCTGGGCAGCAGCGCCCTTCTTGGTGTAATAGCGTTTGCTTTCTTCCAAGAAGTGCAAGCCGGGCAGCTTGTTATCTGCAATAATCTTTTTTACAGCTTCAGCTTCCTTGGGCTCTAAGGTTCTTTTCACCCACAAGAAGCGTCCTTCCGAGCTGAAAAGCTGGTATAATTCTTCGGCGCTCATCTGTAAAACAGGCGCCAGCAAATCTGCACCTAAACGCTTTACGTCACGAACAGGCTCCTGCTGTCTTTTACCTTTTAAGGTATCAACCATCTCCATAGGGTCAACATAAAGGGAGCTGGTCATAATACTTACGGCAAGCTCCTCCCCATCACGGTCCAAAATCTTGCCACGGGGATTGCCACGGGTAATATCCGCAGTAACCTGCTGCTCTGACAATTTAGTTAAGCGTTCAGAATCCCACAGCTGTAAAAATGCCAGGCGCAGCATTACGCCTATAAAAAGTACAAAAATAATTCCACATAAAATGGCATAACGTTTTCTGGTTTCACGCACGTTTCTCATTGGGGATGCCACCTCCTGCTTACAACACGCAGGTCATTGCGACGCTCCACAGGCTGAGCAGCAGCTTCCTTTTCTGCACGCTCTACCTCATCATCGTAAACCGAAAGCGCAAGGCCAATGGCTGCCATGGAAATCAGCAGCGATGAACCGCCGTAGCTGATGAACACCAAGGGAACCCCGATTACCGGCAAAATTCCACATACCATAGCCATGTTGGCAGCAGCCTGCCCCACTACTAAAAGGCTTACGCCAGCCGCCAGCAAAAAGCCTCGCTCATCCTTGGCGCATACAGCTATCCGCAGCAAGGCGCAGCCTAAAACAACGAAGATAAGCATTAAAAGGCAAGCACCTAAAAAACCGTTTTCCTGGCAGAACACAGCAAAGGCGAAATCCGTATGGGCTTCCGGCAAATAGAAAAACTTCGAGGAGCCTTCACCCCATCTTGTTCCAATCCAACCACCGCTACCTATGGAAAGCAGGGACTGCACCATTTGATAACCGTCCCCCACTTCGTCAAGCCAAGGGTCAAGCCACACCTTAATACGGTCAGCACGATACTCAGATACCAGTACTAGATATGTTCCCGCTGCCATAGCCAGCACAATTACAGAAAACACTTGCTTCCAGGGCAAGCCTGCAGTGAAGAACATACAGAACATCAAGGCCCCGATAATGGCAGCAGTGCCCATGTCAGGCTGCTGCTGTACTAAGAAAGCATATGCCAAGGTAGCAAAAAGGCACATCCTGCCGTCACCTTCTAAAAAGCTTACAGGCTTACCCTTTTTCAGCTGCATTCCCAAATAGCGGGCACACATCATAATAATCGCCAGCTTGGCAAATTCGGAAGGCTGCACCGTTAAACCGCCAATACCCAGCCAACGACGTGCGCCACCACTTTCCAAGCCAATGAAATCTACCAGCACCAGCATAGCCAAGGTACTAAAATACACAAAGGCAACTGCGTTCTTGCTTAGCAAATGACGATAGTTGAGCTTGCGCACAATGTAAATCGCACCCAAGCCAATAAAGGAATAGGCTATATATCTAATTAAGTAAAAGAAAGTGCTGCTGCCATCAGCCTCTGCCCTTATGTAGCTGGCACTAAAAATATTAATGCAGCCAATAACAAGCAACGCAAACATGGCGTGCCACACTGCCTGTTTGGGATTTTCCCAAAACAAGAACTTTTTATTCATCATTTTCACTCCACACCACAAAACACGCGCAAGAGTATAATAACAAATTATTTAAACACTACTTCACAGAAGTTAATCGGAGTACCCAAGGCACTGAATTTCTGCTCGTATTCAGTCTGCACAGGGTTATCGTATTCAGAATTGTGCAGGTCGTAGCTTAAAGCGACAATGTCGCAGCCAAACTCCTTGAACTCTTCTACGGAAAAGTCAAATAACGCTCTGTTATCTGTTTTAAAGCGCATATGCCCGCCCGGTCCTAAAAGCTGTGCGTATTTTGCCAAAAAGCCACGATGGGTAAGACGACGTTTAGCGTGACGCGCCTTGGGCCACGGGTCACTAAAATTCAAATACAGCTCTTTGATTTCACCGGGCTCGAACCATTCGTTCAACGCCTCTGCATTAGCGCAGATGATGCGTACATTATCCAGCTCCTTATCCTTGGCAGTTTTGCCCGGATAATAGGCAATATCATGCTGGGTCTCAATACCGATAAAGGCTTTTTCAGGAAACAGCTCTGCCATGCCAATAGTAAAACGTCCTTTGCCACAGCCAATTTCCAGGCACAGCTTCTTGCCAGGGAACAGCTCCTGCCATTTACCTTTATATTGCTCCAAATCGTGCATCAATACATAATTACCAATAAGTTCAGTCATTGCCTTTTCGATCCAAGGCTTCTTTCTTAAACGCATTTTCTAACCTCACTCTAATTTTATTGTAGCCTTTTTATTATAATATGAACTTCCCTCAAAATAAAGAAAAACATACCCGTCAACGACGAGTATGTTTTGAATCCTTATCACGCATTTACTGTTTAGCCTTCGATGGCTTCAGGAGCAGACTCAATGCTGCCACATTTGCCATTAAATACAGCGCCTTCGGAAATAACTAAGGTGCCGCATTTAATATCACCGGTAATTTTTGCAGTGGACAACAATTCCAAACGGCCACGGCAAACGATATTACCGGTAACAGTACCGGAGATATTAGCGTTTTGCGCATAAACGGTTGCGCGGATAACACCGGTTTCACCGATGAAAAGGTCGCTGTCAACAGCCAGAGTGCCGTCAATCACACCATCAATACGGGTGCAGCCATTAATATTGATGTTACCGTTGATAGCAGTGTTTTTACCAATCAATACTTCATATTCCATTTTTCCATACTCCTTTTTCTTCATAAAACCGGGTTTCTTTACTTCTTCAACAACAACTACAGGGTCCGGGTTAGAAACTACAACTGCGTTTTCTACCGATTTCTGTTCTTCCTTTTTCTTGCCAAAGCCAAACATGTCTTTTTCCCCCAATCATATTTTAGCTAGGCTGCTGTTCCTTCTTGCTTGCCACGGGTGCAGGAACCTCTAAGCCAGCCTGTTCCATCTGGTCTCGCACCTGCTCCTCAATCTTAGACAGGGCAGCCATATCCTTTTGCACACTTTCAGCCATGGCAGAAAGCTCTTGTAATTTTTGTTCCTGAGCCTGCTTCGTGCGACGGAACTCTGCTAATTCCGCAGCATTGGCATTGCTCTGGGAAACTAAATAATATGCCGCACCAAGGCTAACTACAAAAAATGCTGCAGCACCGCCGGCGATATAAGCAAATTTTTTAAAATGTTCAGTTCCGATGGCTTTCTTTTTAATTTCACTGCCATTGTCAGGAACCATCATCACCGTATAAGAACTATCGTTGCGCAGGGATTCACGCACCCAATTCAAAAGCTGACGAATTTGTTGAAACATTAACTTACCTCTCTATCACAGAAGAACCTTTAATTTACAACAACAAAATCTTACATCAATTCACGCGGATTAACCTCTTGTCCCCACAACAAAACTTCATAATGCAAATGGGGACCGGTGCTATAACCGGTACTGCCAACAGCGCCAATTACTTCGCCTTTAGTAACGTAATCACCATGACTTACGTACAGCTCTGCCATATGAGCATACGCTGTTTTGTAGCCATAATCATGATTGATACGAATGTACTTGCCATAGCCATAGTACCAGCCGGAATATTCCACATAACCGGAAGCAGTTGCATAAACAGGAGCGCCGTAGCTATCTGCGATATCCAAGCCGCCATGCCAATCACTGGAATACCCGTCAAAGGGATTGTAACGTCCGCCAAATTCGGAAGTAACATAATGACTGTTAGTAGGCCACAAGTTAGGAGTCATCTCTTTACGATAATTTTCTTTTTTCAGCTTGGTGAGCAGCTTGTTCCAGTCTTCTGTTTTGTATTGTAATTGCTGATGCAGGTTTTTATTTTGCTCCAGCAATACAGTAGTTTCAGAAATTTCTACATCAGAAGGACCGCCAACACCAACCAGCTTCTCTTCCGGCTTACATTCTTCCTTCAAACACAAGCCATACTTATCCATCTGTGTACGTACTTTCTTTTCAATCTCAGCAAGTGAAGCCATATCCTTCTGCACTCTTTCAGACATAACAGAAAGCTCTTGCAGCTTTTGTTCCTGTGCCGCATGGTTTTCTCTAAAAGCAGCAAGCTCGCTTTGCTCTGCCACACATTTAAAAATTACACCATACATTACAACCAGGCTACCCACAAAGGCAATGGCACAGCCACCTGCAACACGCGCACATTTCTTCAAATATTCATTATGATAGGTTTTCCTTTTAAATTCCTTACCATCGTTAGGTACAAGGATAAAAGTGTAGGAACCATCTTCTTGCCAGAACTTACGAAGCTTCTCGCAGTAGTTTGAAATTTTATTCCACATCGTATCCCCTTTAAAATTACGCCTATAGCTATTTGTTACTCAGCAAAAAAGACAAAAAGACACACTCCCGCCTTAATTAGCCTATAACGCATTTTTCATTGTATCACATAAAAATCAGAAAATCAAAAAACTTTTCCTTCATTTTGGGCTTAGACGGGAAAATAAAACAGGGCACGTCTTACAACGCACCCCGTAAGTTAAACTCATTATTTCTTTTCGTTGCCCCAGCAATAAATTCCTTTTTGGTCAGGCATTACAGAAGGGTCAAACTCAGGTTCCAGAATACCGGCACGCTTTTGCGCCAAATAATCCTTCAAGGCAGCATAGGCAAATTTGCTCAGTTGCGCAATGGCAATCAAGTTTACAATCGCCATCAAAGCCATGAACAGGTCAGCCAGGTTCCAAACCAAGGGAACTTCTGCAACGCTGCCAAACATAACCATGCCAACTACCATTACACGATAAACGTTCAAGGCAGTTTTGCTTGCGCAGATAAAGGGCATGTTAATATCTCCGTAATAGTAATTGCCAACGATGGAGCTGAAAGCAAAAAGAATAATCATCAGCGCCAGGAAAGGTCCTGCCCAGCTGCCAATGTGTTCTACCAAAGCATATTGTGCCAGCTCGATACCGGTTTTACCGCTGGCAGTATAATCCTGGGTTAAAAGCACAATGAAAGCAGAAGCAGTACATACTAACAAAGTATCTACAAACACGCCGAAGGCTTGAATTAAACCTTGTTTTACAGGATGGCTTGTAGTAGCAGTCGCTGCCGCATTAGGCACAGCACCCATACCTGCTTCGTTAGAAAACAAACCACGTTTAATGCCCTGCATCATTGCCGCACCCAAACCGCCGCCAAGAGCAGCGTCCAAGCCAAAGGCAGATTTAAAGATATCGGCAAACATTTGCGGTACAAGAGAAATATTGGTAATTACAACATAGAAGGCAACCAGCAGGTAGATGCCAGCCATGAAGGGAACCATCATTTCTGCCACCTTAGCGATACGGGTAATACCGCCAAAAATTACCAACGCAGTCAAAGCAGTAACAATACCGCCAACTACAGCCCTATCAACGCCAAAAGCATTGGAGCAGGAAATTGCAATGGTGTTGGATTGTACAGAGTTAAAAATCAAACCATAGGTTACAGAAATCAATACGGCAAAAAGAATTGCCATTGCTTTGTTGCCCAATACATTTTTAATGTAGTAAGCAGGCCCACCCAAGAATGAGGTGAACCCCAAATTTTGGACAATAAAAACCCTTTTATAGACCTATAATGTTTTTGAAAGCCTCCCGATATTCAACTGGAGACATCCCGTTTAATCTTAACTTTATACGCCTATTATTATAATACTCTATATAATT
>JAFUKD010000034.1 GCA_017467905.1 Phascolarctobacterium sp. | reverse complement strand
AATTATATAGAGTATTATAATAATAGGCGTATAAAGTTAAGATTAAACGGGATGTCTCCAGTTGAATATCGGGAGGCTTTCAAAAACATTATAGGTCTATAAAAGGGTTTTTATTGTCCAAAATTTGGGGTTCACCTCATTGACGGGTGGTCATGATTCACGAAAAGATTTGTATATTAAATTTCTACTATAAGAGACTGTGAATTATTCTGTGATATAATGGTTGCAGGCATTGTATTGAAGAGGTGATTCGATGGATAATGTTATATTCGTGACAACGACTTTGATTATTATAGGTTGGGTGTGTTTAGAAATTTTTAAAACATATTGCATTTTAGTTGAGGCTACACCTTTTATGCCACACAGTAATGTAACAACAAAAACTATTGACTTCGATGGCGATAGCAAAATATCTGCGGAAGCTAATGAAGAAAAGAAATATCTTTACATGCGACATATGAATCCTGATCTGGAAGTTAAACCTATTGAGGCAATAAATCATAACTCTAGGACGCAGCGTATTGGTGCAGAAGAGCAGTTGAGGTTAAGAGATGATTGTAAAATAGAAAAATTTTATACAAAAGATGTTGTTCCCAAAAACGATAGAAACTTAAAAATAAATTCCGCCTCAATATTAATGTATCCTTTGCACACTAGGATGTGGAGATTAGGGGTAACAAATTATGCAGAGATGTACAAAAAATATCCGCAATATATAACTGAGCAAGAATACAATGAATTGGAATTGTATAGGCTAGAACAAGGTGATTTTACATCTGAAAAAACGGTGGATAGAGGATTAAATTCTTCTCTGGATGAAGTCACTGATGATTTTTTAAACCATTCTTTGGAAGAACGTATGGAAAGATTGAATGTAGATACATACACTCAAATGTGTAAAGATTATCCCGAATATGTTACTTACGATGAATTTCAGAGCCTGCTTGATAATGGTTTAATTTATTCAGTTGATAATATCATTGAGTTTAAAGGTATATACTTTGATAACTATAGAAGTGACGAAGCTGAATGGAGACGATATGATAGATTTAGAGAACTTTATTCTGAACATTATGAGAGAAACAATTCCGGAAACAAATTAATTGATGAGTTTCCACATGATTATTATGAGGAACAAATCTCTGATTTAGAAGATATGGAGTATTATGGTTCTGATATGAGTGGGGAAGAATTATCTGATGAGTTTGATGGCGTGCTAGATGAATATGCTTCAGCGTTAGAAGAATATGATGATAGGAATAATAATTGAAAAATAGTCAATAAGCTATGATTGACAGCTTGGAAAGTTTAGTATACCATATTAATGTAATGTGCGGGTGTGGCGGAACTGGCAGACGCATCAGACTTAGGATCTGACGCCTTACGGTGTGCAGGTTCGATTCCTGTCACCCGCACCAAATTTAGTATTTTAGAGAGCTGTACATAGCTCTCTTTTTTGCTATATATTGGAGGTGTTAGAATGAGTAACATTGAAAAAATCAAAATTTACGAAAAGAAAGAAATTAGAAGTATTTGGGATGAGAAGAGAGAGGAATGGTATTTTTCTATAGTTGATATTGTTCAAGTATTGACAGAACAAGAAGAATATAGCAAAGCTAGAAAATATTGGAATAAATTAAAACAAAGGTTAAATGATGAAGGTAGCCAGTTGGTGACATATTGTCACCAACTGAAGATGCAATCCCCAAAGGATAAGAAGTATTATAAAACAGATGTTGCTGATATTGTAGGAATGTTAAGGATTATTCAAGCAATACCTTCTCCTAAAGCTGAGCCTTTTAAAATATGGTTAGCACAAGTTGGATCTGAACGTATTGAAGAGACTATAGATCCAGAGATTACTATAGATAGAGCATTAGAAACATATCAAAAGAAAGGTTATTCTCGTGAATGGATAAACCAACGGTTACAAGCTATTCAAGTTAGAAAAGAATTGACTGATGAATGGCAATCTCATGGGGTAGAAAAGGGTAGAGAATATGCAATATTGACTGATGAGATTACAAAAGCTTGGTCTGGGATGAGTACTCGCCAATATAAAAATTTTAAAGGGATAAAAAAAGAGAGTCTTCGTGATAATATGAGTACGCTTGAATTGGCTTTAAATATGTTGGCGGAGGCAACTACGGCAGAAATGACAAAGGTTCATAACCCAAATGGTTTAAGAGAGAATCAGGTTGTTGCTAAACGTGGTGGTAAAGTTGCCGGAGATGCGAGAAAGGCTATTGAGGCAGATACGGGAAGAAAAGTAATAACACCCCAAAATGCCAATCAGCTTAACTCCATCATTACTGAACTCATTGAAGACGTTGCGAAAAAAGAAAATAATAATTGAGAATTGGATTGTTGGTTAATAAAAGCGCTTTGTTGTTCACAGAGATGTAAACGACGAGGCGCTTTTTTGTGTGGCTATTTTGTTTGGTAAAGGTTATAATGTTTATAATGAATTTGTGGAGGTTGTTATGGACATACAAACCTTTTTAGATAAGCTGCAGGAATATCATGCACCGTTGGTGTTCAATCCTTGGAGCGAATTTGATGATAGCTGCGACATTGGGGAGCCTGCTCCCGTAATTCGCAGTAATAATTTAAAACGTTATCTGCAGCTGCGTACGAGGGCGAAGTATCTTTTTATTGCGGAAGGCTTGGGCTATCAGGGCGGTCACTTTAGTGGTATTGCCATTACTTCCGAAAGAATTTTGCTCGGTCATCATCCCGATGTAGATTACAAAAGCGTGTTGGGCGAATGGGAGTACAAACGTACCAGCGACCCTCAAAGCCCGCTACTGAATAATAGTCAAAAACAAAAGGGATTTAATGAGCCCACGGATACTGCTGTGTGGAACGCACTTAATCGCCACGGGTTGGCAGCTTTTGATGTTATCTTGTGGAATATTTTCCCTTTCCACCCTTATAAGGAAGGCAACCTGCTTTCCAACAGAACTCCGACTAATGGGGAGCTGGACGAGGGGATTGAGTACGCAAGAATGTTGATGGAGCTTGTGCCCGGCATGCAGGTTGTTGCCATTGGTCAGAAGGCAGCTAACACCTTGGCACGTTATGGCGTGGAATGCGTGGCTGTTCCTCATCCTTCCATGGGTGGTGCTAACCGCTTCAAGGCAGCAGTTGCGGAAATTTTTACAAATGAGAAACAGGGAAAATGAGTCTGAAAAATTTAAATCGTAAACAAACTTTAGATATTGCCATGGCTCTGGGCAAGGTGCTGTTAAAGAATGGTGCGGAAACTTCTCGTGTGGAAGATACCATTGAACGTTTTTGCGCGAAGAACCAGTGCCAGGACGTCAATGTTTTTGTTACGCCAACGGTTATCATTCTTGGGGACGAACAGCCTGACGGATACAACTGCGTTTGCCGTATTCGCTCTCGCAGCATTAACCTAAGCATTATCAGCGAGATTAACGATTTTTCCTACAATGTAGATAAATGGGAATTAGGATACGAGGAAACCTTGGCTTACTTGGAGGGTAAGCTAAAGGAAGAACCGCCCTATAATAAATGGATGGTGTGCCTTGCCAGCGGTCTTGCTTCGGCAGGGTTTTCCGGAATGTTGGGAGGCAATAGCCACGATTTTATTGCAGCCTTCGTCACAGGCTTCTTCTCTATGTTAATCTTGAAGCAGCTGGCTGGCTATCGTCCTGATGCTTTTTGGGAAAACGCTCTTGCCGGCGCTTCCATTGGTGCTTTAGCGCTGATGTGCTGCTCCGTAAGCGTACAGTGTACCTTGGAAAAAATTATCGTAGGTGCAGTAATGCCCTTTGTTCCGGGGGTTGCCTTTACCAATGGCTTGCGTGACTATATGGCAGGAGATTTGATTTCCGGTAACTCGCGTATTGCAGAAGCTTTACTCTTTGCTTCGTCCATTGCGGTGGGCTTGGCATTTGTTTTACAGGCATGGCGTAATTGGGGGTGGGATTTATGGTAATGGGTTTATATGAATCCTTCGTGTACTCCTTTTTGGCAACCATTGCCTTTGGCGTTCTTTTTCATGGACCAAAGCGTACTTTAATTACAAGTGGCGTCATTGGTGCTCTTGGCTGGATTGTGTTTGTGTATTTGCGGCAACATTTGGAATACAATTCCTTCCACGCCAATTTCTTTGCGACAGTTGTACTCGCCCTGGCAAGCGAGTTTTCTGCACGCATTTTTAAGCAGCCGGTAACCATTTACGTTATTCCGGGAATTATCCCTTTGGTTCCGGGCTTGGGGTTGTATCGTGGCATGACCCAAATTATAGATAAAAGCTACGATGCGGGCATGACCATTATGCTTACTGCCTGCACCGATTCTGCTGCCATTGCCTTGGGAATGATGATGGTGGCGAGTATCTTCCGTGTTGTGAAGATGAGCAAAGATAAAAGAAGATTATTGTGTAAGTGAATGAGGATGGAGAAAAATGGGATTTGCTGAACTATTGCTGTTGGCAGTAAGCTTGGCAATGGATGCTTTTGCAGTATCTATTTGCGGTAGTATGGTGCTGTCACCGGATAACCGGACTAAAGGCGCGTTGCGTTTTGGCTCTTGGTTTGGTGCTTTTCAGGCGTTGATGCCTGTTTTGGGTTACTTGGGGGCTTTAACCTTTCGTAACTACATCATTGATTATGACCATTGGATTGCTTTCGCCCTGCTCGCTTACTTGGGCTGGAATATGATTAGCGAAGCAACTGAAGCTTGCCGCATTAAGAAAAGCTACACCACCAAGGAAATGTTTGTTTTGGCAGTTGCAACCAGCATAGATGCACTGGCAGTTGGCATTAGCCTTGCCTTTTTGAATACTAATATTATGTTTGCGGCGCTGGTGATTGGCTTGGTAACTTTTGGTATCGCCACTTTTGGCGGTATCATGGGTTTCAAATTGGGTAGTGCAGTTGGTAAGAAGGCAAATATTTGCGGTGGTACAGTGCTTATTTTTATTGGTACTAAAATTTTACTGGAACATATGGGCATTTTGTGATTGCGAGGTTGATAAAATGAAAGTAGTAAATAAAGAAAGAATGTTAGCAGAGTTCAAAGAGATTGTGGCAGTACCCTGTCATAGCTTGCAGGAACGTCCTGTTTTCGAACTGCTGCGTAGTAAATTGGAAGCTCTTGGATTTACTGTGGAAGAAGACGATGCGGGAGAAAAGCTGGGGGGAAACTGCGGTAATTTGTGGGCGTTTTTGCCTGCCAATAAGGCTGGCGCGGTAAGCGTACTGCTTTCTGCACACATGGATGGAGTTGAACCTTGCGGTGGCACTACCGTTGTACAAAAAAATGGCGTGCTTTACAGTGATGGCACTACCATTTTGGGCGGTGATGACAAGGCTGGTGTGGTAGGCATTTTGGAGGGCGTGCGCATGCTTGTGGAAGAGCAGGCTGAACACGGCGATATCCAGATTTTATTTACTGTTGCGGAAGAAGGCGGCGTAAACGGTTCCCGCTGCATGGACCGCAGCAAGCTGAAAGCAGAAGTTGCCTACGCTTTGGACGGCGAAGGTGCTCCCGGAGAAATTGTCATTGGTGCTCCCGGTCAATATAAATATAAAATTAGCGTACATGGCAAAACTGCTCATGGTGGCGTAGAGCCGGAAAAAGGCATTAACGCCATTATGATTGCAGCAAAGGCATTGGCAGAATTGGAACGCTATGGACGTATCGACGAAGAAACTACTTGCAACATTGGTATCATTGGTGGCGGCGTGGCTACTAATGTAGTTCCGGATTTAGTTGTAATTGAAGGTGACGCTCGCAGTCGTGATAATGAAAAGTTAGAGGCAATTCGCGAGGAAGTTGTTTCTACCATTTGCAATGCTGTAGAAAAATTTGGCGGTAAGGTAACTGCGGAAGTAGAGCACAAGTACAGCGGATTCTTTATTGATGCTGACAGCACCGTAGTAAAATTGGCAGAACGTGCTTGCCAGCTTTATGGCTTTACTCCGGATATTACCCAAACTGGTGGTGGCAGCGATGCTAACTTTTTTAATGCTTATGGTGTGCCCTGCGTAATCTTGGGTGTTGGTATGAAAAATGTACATACTGTAGATGAGTATCTGAAAGAGGATGACCTTTACAATTCTGCGTTGATGGTGTATGGAATTTTACAAGCGGCTACTGAAAAAGCGTGATAAGCACCGTTGTGCTTTGTCGCAGTTCCGCAACTTTTAAATAATTTTAACGTATGATTTTTAAAAGCACTGTATCTGAAAGGATGCAGTGCTTTTGTTTGCAATGGAATATTAGCAAATGTTATAATAAAAAAGAAAGGTCGGTGAGATAGATGTGCAGAAGATTAGATGAAATAAGAGAAAAGGTTGTGCCTATTGCTGAAAAGTATGGATTAGAAGCTGTATATCTATTTGGCTCGCAAGCTAGAGATGATGCTAACGAAAATAGCGATTATGATTTTTATATAAAACGTGGCAAGCTTAGAGGAATGTTCCAATTGAGTGGCTTGTTTCTGGATTTAAAAACTTGTCTTAGCAAAGAGGTTGATATTGTTATTGATCCAGAAGGACATAAAAAACTTGATGACTATATCAGTGATGCTATACAGAAGGATGGGATTTTAATTTATGCTCAGTCAGCGTGATAGGGAAATAATTAAAAAGATTTGTCAGTATTGCGATAGAATTGAAGCCTTGAAGATGAGATTTGGTTGTGGGTTTGACGATTTTGTCAGAGATGAGGATTATCAAGCTGCAGCTGGGATGTATATCCAACAAATTGGAGAATTGGCGAAACGATTGAGTGATGATTTTATTGTTGAATACAGCGGTGTTCCTTGGCGTGAAATAAAAGCTATGCGTAACATTTATGCTCATGAGTACGATAATGTAGCTCCGCAAATTGTATGGGATACAATAATTTATGATTGTCCTGAGTTGAGTAGCTATTGTAGAAAAATAATAGAGTAATAAATTCAAAGCACTGTATCTGAAATGATGCAGTGCTTTTATTTTTTGCGTTCAGTCCTTCGAGGTCCACCTCACTGTTTTTTTATGAAGCTTGGATAGAAAGCACTCAGCAAAGCGTCAAGCAAAAGCAGCTCGATGCGAACTTTTGCTTGTTAGGGGGGGGACAAGGTGCTATAATATTTAAAAATTATGGTATTGAGGGATGCGGTGTTGTGAAAAAAGAATACTTAAAATTGTTTGGGTCAATGTTTTTGAAGACAGTATTGGTTTTTGCTGTATTTTTTATTTTGAGATGTTTACTTACGGAAATAATATATCTAAAATCAACAAGACCATTGCTTATATCAAGTGTTCTTATCGTTTTAGGTGGATGCTTTAGTTTAAGTCAGAAGAAATATTATACGAGTGTTTTTTGCATGCTTAGCTTGTTCTGTTCAGTTTTGTACATAAAGGTTTTGTCATCAGAAGCACTCACTTTGGCAAGCTATAACGAGTTGGTTAGTTTTGCTGTTGGTATAATTAATGCAGTTTTAGTATTTTTTATGTTAGCAGGAACATCAATACTTTCTAAGCTTGCGAAGTGGTTATTAGTGATAGTGATTTTTTTGCCTGTGATGTTTTTGTGGGGATACTATCTTTCTTCTGGCGCATGGGTTAGTGTTGATACTGTTATGGCAGTGCTGCAAACTAATGTTAGTGAAAGCCAAGAGTATATGTCAGATTTTATGACTACTTCTGATTGGATGGGTATGTCTGTATTATTAGTTGCTATATTATTTTGTGGGTATATCTCAATAAATTTGAGACAAAAGAATATTTTGGGGTGTGGTAGTATTTTCTTAGTAATGTTTATTATGATGAGTGGTTACTTTGCATATAGGCATAGACATAATATTATGGTAGACATTGCTTTGCAGACTAAGATATATACAGAAAAGTATAAGGACTTTGAAAACAAAAAAGTTGCGCGTAAGGAAGCATTAAAAAATTCGTTGCTAAGTATTGAAAATGATAGTACAGGTGTATATGTGTTGGTTATTGGTGAATCTCAGAATAGAGACAATATGTCAGCTTATGGATATCAACGTAAAACAACTCCTTGGCTTGAGTCTATAAAGAGTGATAATAATTTTATCCTGTTTGAAAATGTTTATTCCTGCCATACTCATACTGTACCTGTCTTGACTTATGCTTTAACTGCTAAGAATCAATATAATAACTTAGATTTGGCACAGAGCATCTCACTCTTAGAAGTTGCGGAAGCTGCTGGCTTTGAAACTGTTTGGATTAGTAACCAAGTTAAATACAGTGCTTGGGATACTCCGATAACAGTTATTGCTGACGAAGCTAATCAACAGTTCTGGCATAATAAAAATGTTGGAGAAAAAACTGCAACCAATCATTATGACTTGAAGCTTGTAGAAAGTATAGAAAAAATAAAAATGTCAGATAAAATGCTAATAGTATTTCATCTGATGGGAAATCATGGCTCATATAGGGAACGCTATCCAAATGATTTTAGATTGTTTAAAGGCTCTAAAACATTGGATGAGTACGATAATAGTATTTTTTATAATGATTTTGTAATGAAGAATTTGTTTGATAGAGTTAAAGCATTGCCTAATTTTAAAGGACTTGTTTATTTTGCAGACCATGCAGATGCTGTAAAACAAAACTTGGGGCATGATGCAAGTAAGTATGTGCCGGAGATGACACATGTGCCAATGTATATGTATTTTTCTGATGCGTATATAAGTGAGTTTGACAAAAAGTTTGATAGCATTATCAATGCAAAGGAATCTATTGTTACTAATGATTTGATTTTTAATACCATACTTAGTGTTATGGATGTGCGTGTTGACGGTGTGTACGAAGAATACAATGATATTTTTTCAGACAAGTATGATGCTACTGCGCAAAGATTTAGAACGCTATATGGGAAGAAGAAAATTGTAAGTGAGAGGATGTAAAAAGTGATTAAAAAATATTTATTGGTTTTGCTAAGTGCAGTTCTGATAGTTGGAATATTTAATTACGATAAAATAACTGCTAAAATTCTCAAGCGTTTACCTAACAAAATAGATAATGCGTTAGCGGAAGAGTTTTTACCGAACACCTTTTGGCTTCATAGAGTAAACTCTGTTGAGAAACAGAAGGAGTTTTCATCTAAATATGCAGGGTTAGAGTTTGATATAATTTTTCACTCTAAAGAAATGGCTTTTGAAAATTCACATGACCTCGACAATTTGGAAAAGTTTAATTTTGAAAAACAATTGGAAGTTTACCGCGATTTGAAAAAGCAAAATGGCATGTGGTTAGATTTTAAAAATCTTACAGAGAGCAATAAAAAAGATTCTCTTTTTGTACTGGAAGGTTTGCTGAACAAATATAACGTTGATAAAAGTAAAATTTGGGTAGAAAGCTCCAACTGGCAAG
Organism: Phascolarctobacterium sp.; assembly: GCA_017467905.1. Lineage (GTDB taxonomy): Bacteria > Bacillota > Negativicutes > Acidaminococcales > Acidaminococcaceae > JAHHUH01. The sequence goes on along the minus strand of JAFUKD010000034.1, from coordinate 15,692 downwards.
CACTAAATATTTTTAAAACAGCAGGCTTCAAGACAAGTTATTACTTTCCTTACTACAATTTTGCCAAAATGAGTGGAGAAGAAATTGAAGCTGCTAAGAAAAAAACAGAAAGGATTGCTCGTTCAGGATATGTTGATGCAATCTCTTTTTATGGTGGGTATTACAATTTTATAAACACATTGCAATTACCCCCCCCGTATTGTACTGCTGTCTTGGTTGAATGGACAGGAGTGGTTAGAGGTTTTGGCGCTCAGAAAATATGTTGATATCAGAAATGATAGAAGGATAAAAGTAATTTTAGTAAAAGATTTGGGAAAGCATAATAGGTGATTTTGTTAGAAAGTCTATCTTTTAGGAGTTAACAATGTCTTTGACCCGTGTGGAAATAGGAAAATTTAATAAGGTTTTTGTGGTGTATAACCGCAATTCAGGGAAACAGCTTTTTGCCAGTATGTTTGCAAGAGTTAACGAAGTTTATAAACGTATCAAGAGTATTGTAGGTGCAAAGCACACCGAAATATATGATGTTAGAAGCTTTGCTGATTTAGATAATATTGCTAAGCGAGTAATCGAGGAAAAAGTGGATTGGGTTATTATCGCTGGCGGTGATGGAACTATTCGTACTTTGATAGAGAAGTTTGCTAACGATAAGTATATGCCTTATATTAGTGTGTTCCCGGCAGGAACGGTAAACTTGGTCGCTAAAGAATTGTTGATGAGCAATGAACCGGAAAAATGGATTAGACGTGTTTCTAAAGGGATTGTTGCGCCAGTTTATTTAGGGCGCACCAATGGTCATGTATTCTTAACTGTGACGGGTATTGGGTTTGATTCTTTGGTGGTAAATAATGTTACGGAAGAATCTAAGAAGTTTTTGAATAAAATGGCGTATGCTGTACAAGGTGCTGAGGTAATGCGTAAAGAACTTGCTTTTAGTGATTGGCGTTATCAATTTGAGGTGCGTGTTGATGAAGAAGAAACTTGGCAACAAGCTTCCTCTGTTATTGTGGGCAAGAGTCGTTATTATGCGGGGCGTTATTCTTTGTTTAACGGAGCTTCTTTGGCGGAACCTAAGCTTTATGTGGCACTTTTCACAGGGAATACAAGGAATGATTTTTTAAAGTACGCTGCATGCATTGCCATGGAAGCCTTACATCTAGAAAAGAGTATTCTTTTCAAAACAGCTCAAAAGCTTGAGGTTCGTTGTAATGTAAAAGATTTTGCGGCAGAGCTTGACGGTGATGCCATTACTGTTGCTCCTTTGAAAATTGAAATTGAAGAAACACCGGTTAAATTTTTGGCGTAAAAATTAGAAGAAGCACTGCAGCTTAGTTATGCAGTGCTTTTGTGTTATAATGGGGTTATAAAATTTTTAGGAGCGTTCTATGTTTGACATTCTGCTTTTTTATGTGGCCTTTGCCATTTTAGGCTTTGGTGTTTTAAAAAATAAAAAGTTTGGTGCGGTGCTTGCCTTTATTGGCTTTCTTTTGGCGGGGATGGATTTTGTGTGCCAAGAAATTATGGGGCAGCATCTCGATTACGCTACCATCACCCGTATTGATGGAACCATGCTTGCCATGGCGCCGCAGGTTACGCCTGCTTATTTTTACGGTGGCATTGTAGCAGTGCTCCTTGCCGCAGTGCTTCACTACTTTGCTTATAAAAAATTTACATTGCCTGCGAAGGATAACTCTGCTCAGAAGGATAGCGCTGCCCAGAATGATGACGGCGTTCAAAATATGAATGAAGCAAAGGGAAAATATCTACCTGCAATTTTAGTAGTGGTTGCTTTGGTTTGCCTTAACCTTTCTGCAACGGGGAAGGCGTATAAAAATATTTTGTTTTCTGCCAAGCAGTTGCAGCAAAGCTTTTCCTTGAGCAAGGAGGAGCTTTTGGCAAAGCTTGGCGCTCAAGGAGAGTATCTTGAAGTTTCTAAGACCACTGCCAAATCTGGAAAGAACCTTGTAATAATTTACTGCGAATCTTTAGAGGATAACTTCCTGCAAAATAAAACCTTTGCTGATGAGGTTCCCCGTCTGAATAATTTGCTTGCCCAAGGCTGGCAACGCTATACTAATTACCGCTGCCTTGATGGAGCGGATTGGACTGTTGGCGCGCTGTACGCTACCCAAACAGGCTTGCCTGCTTACCTTGGGGCAAATAGTGATACGCTTTTTAGTGGTGTGCGTAAAACCGAAGCTGTTTCCTACGCCGGAGTGTTGGCGCAGGCTGGCTACAAAAATATTTTACTTTCCAATGGCGATATGAATTTTGCAGGAACAGGCAATATTATGGAGCGCTTCGGGTACGAGGTGAAAGGTTATGAGCATTGTCAGGAGGCGGTGAAAACTGTTTGGGGAGTTCACGATTACGACCTTTTTCGTATGGCGAAGCAGGAGTATGCCAAGCTGGCGCAGGGGGATGAGCCTTTTAACCTTACGCTTTTAACAGTGGATACCCATTTTCCCAAAGGTGTTCCTGACAAAAGGATGCGTCCTTTCGTAAATGCAGGTGTTGCTGATGGCAGCCATGAGTTTGCCTTGGCAAGCTTGGATTATCTTTTGGGAGACTTCGTTAAATTTGTGGAAGCTCAGCCTAAGGCGCAGGATACTGTGATTGTAATTTTAGGCGACCATTTGCTGATGGGAGATTTCCGGCACACGACTATCTTGAAAAAATTTGACAATGCTCCTCGTAGGATTGCTTTACTTACGAATAAAACTATTCCCAATTTGGACAGTGCTGATGAGATTACCTATTACCATTTGCCGCAAATTGTTTTGCGTTTGGCAGGGGTAAGACATAACGCCAAGTTTAGCAGGGATATTTTTCCCCAGATGAACGAGCAGTTTGTAGCAGAAAATAAGGAGCTGCTTACTTCATTGAATTTAAAGCTTAATGGGATGAGGTAAAAGAAAAGCTGTAGCTAATCACGACGATTAACTACAGCTTTTTAGTTTAAAGGTTTATTTAGTTGCCAGCTCTACGTTTAGCTCTGCGCCAAAGATTTTCTTGAACCAGGAGTTGTGCCCTTCAATCTGATGCATTTCGATACTGGGAATATCGTTGGCAAAGATTTTGATAATAGCACCACGCTTGTCAAGGTAGGGATGAATCTTGCTTACTTGATTGGTTTGGGAATAGTCAAGGCTTTCTGCCAGGGCGAGGAGCAGCGCCAGCTTGTTGACGATTACCCAATCTTCGTCGTCAAGGAGCTCTTTGTAAAAGCGGTCGCGGAAATAATTTTTAGAAACACCGTTGTGCCAGCCAGCGATTGCTGCCGCCATGATTTGTTCCCTGTGGGTTAAACCAAAAAGCTGAGCGTTCTGAATCATATAAGCGCTGTGGCGGGCATGGCTGTAAAAGTTGATGGTGATGCCAATGTCGTGTAAGAGAGCTGCGGTTTCCAAAAGCTTGCGGTTACTTTTGGGCAAGCCGTGCAGCTTGGGCCAGCTGTCAAACATGTTCAGCGCCAAAGCGGTGATGTGCTTGCTGTGGGAAGTATCTGCGGTGTACAGCTTCAAAATATTTTCGCAGCTGCGTTTCAAAATATTATCAGCAACGAGGGGCTGGTTGTGTGCCTTGCAATAATAGTCAAAGAAGAGACCTTCACGCAAGCCACAGCCGGAAACAATAAGCTTTTTGCCGGCAGTGATATCGAACAGGCAGCTAATGATACTGCAGCCTGCAAGAATTATATCAGAACGTTCACTGCTCAAGCCGGAAATTTTTTTGCGTTGTTCAAGGTTGGTGTCGCGTAGCTTGTTAAAGTAGCTACGGAAGATTTGCGCGGAGATTGCGTAGTTATGAATTTTGGTGGCAGGGTATTTTTTGCTGCGCTGAACTATTTTGGCAAAGGTACGCGCCGTGCCGCCAACACCTATCAAGGGCAAGCCCTGCTGCTTTAACCAGGGATAACGTTCCAAATGGCTTTTGATAAAAAAGTTGATGTCGCTGAAAACATTGGGAGGCATTTCGTTACGGGTGTTGAACATTCCCGTAGTGTTTACTGCGCCCAACGGCAGGGAAACAGATTCTACTATCTGACGGTTTTGGAAAAGAATAAGCTCTGTACTGCCGCCACCAAGGTCAAAGATGATACCATCCTTTACGTCCAAGGTGTTGATTACGCCCAAGTAACTGATGTAGGCTTCCGTGTTGCCGGAGATAATGTGCAGCTGAATACCGGTTTCTTCCATTACCTTGGAAACAAGGTCCACGCCGTTGTAGGCATTACGAATTGCAGCAGTGGCTACGGCAATGGTTTTATCTGCTCGATAAATTTTGCACATATAGGCAAAGCTTTTCATGGTTTCGAGAGTGGAGCGGAAGGCTGCTTCGGTGAGCATGTTCTTGCCATCCACCTTCTGGCTTAAACGCAAAGCCTCCTTTTGGTTATAAACCATGTTGTAAGCGCCGTTCTTATAAATATGACTAATGACAAGGCGTGCCGAGTTGGAGCCTATGTCGATGATTGCGATTCTTTGCATAGCTTGTACCTCGCAGGTGAGAGTAGATACTTTATATATTTTTCATTCTTCGTAAAATTCCTGCTTCCAAAACAAGATAAAGCTTATAATACTTGCAATCTAATTGTTTCACGTGAAACATTCAGTAAAGGGGGACATTTTTTAATTGTTAAAAATCTGTAACGTCGCAGGAATTTGTTGTTGGCGTAGCGAAAGTCTTTATCACGAATTAAGGAGGATTATGCCATGAAGCGTAAGACTTATACCACTTTTGCTGCTATCCATTTAGGTTCCGAGATGATTAGCATGCAGATTACTGAATATCGTGGTGTTGATAGATATAAAATTATAGAATGCTGTAATAAGCGAATCCGTTTAGGTGAAGAAGCCTTCAAAAATAAAATTATTTCTTTTAAACTGGTGAATGAGATTTGCGATATTTTACAGGGCTTCAAATCGCTGATGGAAGAGTACGGCGTAGAAGAATATAAAATGCAGGCTACTACTGCCGTGCGTGAAGCGCGCAACCAAATCTTTTTGTTGGACCAAATTTACAGCAAAACAGGTTTAGTGGTGGACGTGGTAGATATGCCGCGAGAAATTTATACTAAATTTGTTGCCATCCGCAATACCTTAAAAGAAAGTAATATTACCAGCGAGCGAGAAGGCATGCTGATGATGGACATCTCTTCCGGTGGCTTGGGTATTACTTTCGTACAGGACGAGGAGATTAGATACCAGCAGAACCTGCACGTTGGCATTATTCGTATTAAGGAAAGCTTTGAACGCAACAGGCGGGAAAGCATGTACTTTAACAGAGCGTTGACAGAATTTCTTTCCAGTACCATTGGCTCTGTGCGTAGAGAGCTGCAGCAGGACCATGTACGTTATCTGGTGCTTTCCGGAACAGAAACAGAGCTTGTCTTGAAAATGCTGGAGCTTGACCCAATGCAGAAGGTGCATCGCATTGCGGCAGAGGATTTCCAAAACTTTTTCAGCAAGATGCGCAAGCTTAATTTGCCCCAGCTGATTAAGGTTTATAATATTCCTGAAAGCGTGGCAGAGCTTGTACTGCCTACTGTGCTTTTGTACGAACAGCTTCTGGATTTGGTTCCGGCAAGGGAAATTATTGTAACAGCGGATAGATTTATTGATGGAATGCAGCTGCTGCACATTGGTACGAAAACCAGTGAAGCCTTGTGCCGTTATTGGGAGCAGGAGCTTATAAGCCTGTTCCATACCATTGGGCGGCGCTATTTGTACGATAAAAAGCATGTGAACCAAGTGGAGCGCCTTGCTCTTTTGATGTTCGACAAGCTGGCGAAATATTATGGTATGGGCGAGCGCGAGCGTTTGCTTTTGCGAGGCGTGGCTATTCTGCACGATTTGGGCAAGTATGTTTGTATGCGCAGCCATTCTGCTTTTTCCTATGAACTGATTATGGCGACGGATATTATTGGCTTTAGCGACAGGGATAAAAAAATTATCGCCTTGGCTGCCTACTACCACGCTAATAAATTGTTTGACCAAAATAATAGCAAGGCACCTGCCCTTGATAAGGATATGGTGGCAATAGTGGCGAAGCTGGCGGCTATCATCCGTTTGGCAGATGCCCTGGACCGCAGCTATTTACAAAAGATTAGGCAGTGCAGCGTAACCATTAAGGATAAAGCTATGATAGTGCAGGCTGTCAGCAAGAAGGATTTGGCGCTGGAGGAATGGACTTTTGCGGCTAAGGCAAGCTTTTTTGAAGAGGTTTACGGCTTGGAAGCAAAATTACAACGGGTGGAGGACTAATGAAAGCTTTAGATTTAACTAAACCTGAATATTTTTATAATAGAGAGTTAAGCTGGTTAAAGTTTAACCTGCGCGTTTTGAAAGAGGCTTCCGTCAAGGACACTCCTCTTTTGGAGCGCTTGAAGTTTATTGCCATCACTGCTTCTAATTTGGATGAGTTCTTTATGGTGCGTGTGGCAGGCTTGTGGGATAATTTTGATAATGGCGTAGAAAAACGAGATGCTTCCGGCATGAGCGTGAAGGAGCAGTTGGATGCCATTGCAGAATCTGCTCACGAGCAGGTAAAGACCCAAAGCAAGTATCTGCTGGCGTTGATTAAGGAAATGGACGGCGTGGGCTTGCATTTTAAACGCGTGGTAAATTTAAGCGATTTGGGTAAGGATTGGCTGGAAGAATACTACAGGGAAATGGTTTATCCCGTTCTTACTCCCATGGCAGTGGATGCTTCAAGACCCTTTCCGTTCTTGGCAAATAAAACCTTGAATTTGGCGGTGGAGCTTATCAATGGCGAAGGTGAGCATAGTATGGGATTAGTGCAGGTGCCTTCTGTTTTGGACAGAATTACCGAGGTTCCCTGCGAAGCTAAGCGTACCTTCGTGTTTTTAGAAGATATTATTGCCAGCCATTGTGCTGATTTATTTAATGGTTGCCAAATTTTAGATATGGTTCCCTTTAGGGTGACCCGCGATTCTGACCTTGACGTGGACGAGGACGATATTGATGATTTGCTGAAAGAGGTAGAGAAGTCTTTGCGTAAGCGTAAGCGCGGCGCACCTGTGCGTTTGGAAATTTACAAGACCAATAACAGCCGCATCAAGAAGTTTTTAGAAGAAAACTTAGACGTGAGCGAGATGGAGGTTTACGAAATCAATGCTCCTCTTGATGCTACCTGCTTTTTCAAATTTACAGGCTTGCCGGGAATGTGGCCTTGGCTGTACGAGCCCTTCAAGCCCCAGCAACCGGCAGAGCTTGCTGAGGACGAGGATTTGTTTGCTGCCATTCGCGCCAAGGATATTTTACTGCACCATCCCTATGAAAGCTTTGACCCGGTGGTGAAGCTGGTGAATGATGCTGCCAACGACCCTAATGTTCTGGCGATTAAGCAGACTTTGTATCGTGTGAGCGGTAACTCTCCTATTGTAGCTGCCTTGGCGAAGGCGGCAGAAAACGGCAAGCAGGTAACAGTGCTTGTAGAATTGAAGGCGCGCTTTGATGAAGAGAATAATATTATTTGGGCGCGTCGCTTGGAACAGGCAGGCTGCCATGTAATTTACGGTTTAGTAGGCTTAAAGACTCACGCCAAAATTATTTTGATTGTGCGCAAGGAAGCCGGAGGTATTAAGCGTTACCTGCATTTGGGAACCGGTAACTACAATGATAATACGGCGAAGCTGTACACGGACTTAGGGCTTATGACGGCTAACGACCAGTTCGGCAGTGATGCTTCTGCCTTCTTCAATTTGCTTTCCGGTTATTCGGAGCCGCCTGTATGGAACAAGCTGGTAATGGCGCCCTTGGGTTTGCGTGAAAAAATTTACGCCCTTATTGATAATGAGATTGCTTTGGCGAAGGCAGGCAAGGGCGGGCACATCATTGCCAAAATGAATTCCCTTATCGACCAGCCTGTTATCCAAAAATTATATGAGGCTTCTGCTAACGGTGTGGAAATTGAGCTGATCGTTCGTGGTATTTGTGGCTTGCGTACCGGCATTGAAGGCATTAGCGATAATATTACGGTGCGTAGCATTGTGGGACGACAGCTGGAACACAGCCGTATCTTCTGGTTTGCCAATGGTGGCGACGAGCAGCTATATCTTTCCAGTGCAGATTGGATGCCCCGTAATCTTAATGACCGTGTGGAATTGTTCTTCCCTGTGGAAAGTGAAGAGCACCTTGCACGGGTAAAGAGTTTGCTGGATTTGTACCTGCGTGACAACGTAGGTGCGCACATGATGCAATCCAATGGTACTTACAGGCGTGTACGCAGTAGAGCAGAGGTGGTTAGCGCCCAAAGCACCTTGTATGAGCTGGCGCAGATTGCTGCAACTGCAGATAAGCTTCCCATGCAAGCGCGTTTGCAGCCCATGCACAGCCGCAGATAAATAGATGTTGCCCTAACTGGCCGAAGTTGTTATAATAAAGGTTAGTTTAGGAGGGTTAGATATGGAAAAATATAGTGTTACCCTAAATCTTAAAGGCGTTTATGGCTTTGTGGAGTATGACCCTGAAGCTAAGACTGCCGTTGTAACCATTGCTTCTGACGAAGCGAAAGAGCTGGTAGAAGGATTTTTAGCTAAGCCCTTGACCTTAGAAATTCCTGTTGGCGAAGACATTAGAAGCTTTGCTGAACAAACCTTGGAGCCCTTGGCAAGCTTGGAAAATTTCAAAACCTGCATGACCCGCTTGTGGGTTAATACCGGTGTTCGTGTTGAATGGAGCATGCCTCCGGGATTAGCGGAAACTCTTTAATTTGTAATTTAATACTCTGGTTCCGTAGCTCAGTAGGATAGAGCAACTGCCTCCTAAGAAGTAGACCTATAATCCTACATAGGTGTTTCAAACCCAGTCACAGAGCTGGTTTTGGAGGTTGAGGAATAGTTCGAAAAAGCACCTCGTGCAACTTTTTGTGCAACTTTTCTCGGAACTTACAGTTAATTGAAGATGTTTAGGAATTGATTTGTAAATTTAATATAGATGTGGCTCCGTAGCACAGTTGGATAATGCAGCGCCCTCCTAAGGCGAAGATCCCCAGTTCGAATCTGGGCGGGGTCACCAGTTAAAAAAATTAACGCACTACTTTCGTTAGTAGTGCGTTTTCTGCTCTTTGTTTAATTTAAGGGTTAATTAAAACGGATGATTAAAGGTTGTTTGAGTTGGGTTCGATATCATTATGTATAAGCTGCTGATATGTGTTGGACAGAGCTTCAACACCTTTAAGCTTAGCATTAGACAAGGATCTCAGATATATCATGGTAGTGTTAGGATTCTTATGACCTAACATTTGTTGGATTACGGTAAGGGGTACCTGATTATCCTGACAATAGCTTGCAGTCATTCTTCTGAACGAATGAACATCTATATGAGGCAGGTCTAACTTTTTAAGAAATTTGGTCATCCAATGGTTGAATGAGCTTCTGCTTGGTAGTTCTACAACCATATCATCTCCTGTACGCTTGCGTTTGAGAAAGACATACTTGTTAGGATTGGACAGACCATTCTTCTTTAAATACTCGTTTTGATAAGCTTTATGCTTTTTCAAGAGTTCAATGCAAAGGTCATCACAATAAACGATTCTGGAAGTACCACCTTTAGTAGTATTTCGTGTTAATGTTTTACTACCTTCAGCATAGATGTTTTTGCTGATGGTAATTTTCTTGCCAGTGAAATTTATGTCATCCCAAGTTAAGGCAAGATGTTCTCCACTTCTACAACCATCTATAAGTGATAGGTAGAAGAATAGTTGATTCTTAACATTTGTTAATGTTGGTTTAAGTTTAAATAGTTCGGTAAGCAGCTTACCAAGTTCTACTTCTTCCAATATAGGCTTGGCAGTATAGTTAGCCTTAGGGCGTTTATCCTTCGGAATACTATCACAAGGACTGACTGATAAGTAACCCCATTCAACAGCTTTGTTAAAGATGGAGCGGAGTATCTTATAAAAGTCGTAGATGCTGCCAGGAGTAATGCTTCCTGCCTTGCCATCTAATCTTTCACCGTTAAGCTTCATATCATTGATGAAATCAATAATCGTTTCAGCCTTAATTTTAGCTAAACGCATGCGACCAAAGTAGGGAAGCAGTCTTGTGTCAGCACATGATAAGTGTCCTTGCTTGGTATTCGGGCTTAAACCAGCTACATGTTCAACCTTCCAGACTTCAACAAAGTTTGCGAAGGTTATTTTTTTGCCTGAAGATGGGCTTTGGTTTTGAAAAGCAACATAGAATTTTTGCAGTTCTTTTTCGGCTTGTGCTTCTGAGCATGGACCAATCGTCTTTGTAGCACGATTAGGTTTACCGTCAGGACGAAATTTGTTGCTGACTGACAAACGCCATTTGCAGTCACGCTTTGCATTAGCAGCTTCTCTATCTAAAGGTATTTTGGAACCTGGCATAATAATTGACCTCCAATATTAAAATATGGCGCTAGCGTTATAACCGCTAGCGCCAATGGTATTAGCAAGCAATACCAAGTTTTTTAGCGATGAATTCGTCTACACGTTTTCTAGAAAAAACATAACGGTTGCCTACTTTGAAGGCAGGAATTTTCTTTTCACGGATCCAGTTGTAAATGATGCGTTTGGTAACTTTGCCACCAAGCATTTCGATGAATTCTTCAGTGTAAATTAGGTCATTAGCTTCAACTTTTTGTTTTTGCATATGATATGCTCCTTTCTTATTGCTTCAAAATAATAATATTAATACGTAAAATTACATTTTTCGGTTCAATGTATCTTTTAAAGTTAAAGCCGGTAGGATTGTTACTGGTTACCAGCTGATATTTTCATTCTAAAATTCATAATCAATCAAAAAGGTCATTCGCTCGTAACCGTAGTTACAGGTACTTTGCTCTTAATGATGCGTGTACCATTGAGTGATAAATTTGTACATAGCTTGGAACGTGAGGAGTCATTTGGAATTACATCCTCTTTTCTTTCCCATAGGGGGTGATTTTGACACCACAGAATTACCTCATACCACAAGGGGATTCTCAAGATTGCGATTGGGAAACCTGCGATAAATTTCCCGAATGGTTAGAAGCATTACCACTGTTTGGGTTACAACCTAATGAGGAAAGGATACCAGTGATAGGTTCCTGGTCTTCCAAGAAGTGCTTAACATAGTCAGGTTCTTTTGATTCTAAAATCTTCGGGTGTCTGTTTTTCTTAGCATAGTTCTTCAGGTCGTTACTTTTAAACACGTAAGGAGTTAGAGCCAGCTTGTTCAGTTCAGTCAAGAAATTTTTGTTGGATTGTTTAAGCAATGGTATTTCGAATACTCCAGCATAGTGAGCATACAAGCAATAACGTATTTTATCCTTGTTAACTTTATCGAGAGAAGCATTTGAGGATTTACATTTACCAACAGAGCTTGTTTGTGTTGTTGTTGCTTTACCTTTAGAGATACGCTTTTCCCTTCTGTCCAAGGTTTGCCAAAAGAGCATGTCCCAATCGTATTTAGTGCGAAGAGCCATACTAACTTTCTTTTTGGTTTCTTTGACGATAAGGTCTTTCAGCTTTCTGTATAATGAAAATTCACCAACATCTTTATAGGGAACGGTAGTGAAGTTTGCAGTCTCGTATTCAATACCCTCAATCATAGGCTTTACTGTGAGGAATGAATCTCGTTCAGGCTTACGCTTCATATCGTAGTCCATAGAGAGATAGCGATCCCTTTTGAATACATCGAAATCATTGTACCTACCTTGCAAGAAATCCTTAAAAGTCACCCATACTGGCGTAGCAGAAAGTATCTTGCCAGTACGTGATAGTACTTGAGTCATCAGCCACGTTCTATCCTCTAAAGAGTCCTTAGGGTAATCACTACGAGCACTACAATGGGCACAAACACCTTCAAGACTTCTTGATACGTTACCTCTGGTGTTAAAGTTAAGTAGGTCTGACTGATTATGCTTTATCTCCCAAATCTCACCACTCTCACCATCGGTTAAACCCATGCGAGCATCGTATAATAGCTGACGGAAGCCATGCAATGGTAGACCTTTTAGTATATCTTCAGGAACGTTACTGATAAAGCCATCAGTGGTAACGGAATATATGGTATAACCAAGCTTGGTAATTTCGTTTTGAGCAGCTATGAGAGTACAACGCACTATGGCTGTTATGAAGGATGCTGAAACAGGGTTCGATATTTTACTTGGTCCAATTTCCATCATTTCATCTGAATACGCATCCCAAGTGCTCTTGCTTATAACGTTCTGAGCTATCTTACCGTAGCAAGAGTTAACCATTACCTTCAAAATCGTGTTGCAGAGTGACTTCTTAGGAGTACGAGCTCTATCGCTTACGAGTTGCTTTACCGCTACTGCAAGGGATTGGCTGGTGGTAGTATTGCCATCTTCATCAGTGGTTTTGAGAGTGTTAAGGATAAACACCTTATGTAACTTAACATCAGCACCAAGTTGATGAGCAAGAAATAGTTCTGCACCAGTTATACATACTCGTGGAACCTTCATACATTCAGGACTAGAGGATGAATACTCTAATGGATAGACAGGAATACCCTTTACCATCAAAGGTATGCATGGGTATGGGGTGTCTTGAGGAAAGGTAAAGCTGTCAACCTCAGCTAAAATGTACTGAAGTGGCGATGTGCCTTCAAATAGTTCTGGAGCAAGGTCAGACAGTAACGCATTTTCATACGTTTTTATAATAGGTTGCTTCCAGTCTATGTCACTTATTGGGTACATAGCAGTAGGGTAAGCATTCTTCAAGTCATAGTCATAGGTCTGATTATCGTAGAATCCAACCTCAGTGCAGATGTTATATCCACCGTGGTAAGCTTTGCTGGCTATGTATTGGATGATTTGAGCATCCAAGTTTAATGGTTCGTAGTCAGTAGCTTGTATATAGGGGATTTCCATATCTGCCGTACCTGAATAGGACTGCTTTACTTTTACCTTACCCATATCAACCTTTTTCAAACCTCTGTATATTGCATCGAATTCTTCAAGGCTATCAGCGTTTAGATAATCAGCTAATGTACCAAGCATTACGTTTGCTGCTGATGAAGTAAGCGTTACGTCGGGAACGGATCCACTGTCATAAAGGGCTGCAGCATATAACAATGTAATTACAGAGTCACTGGAAGCATACTCAAAATATAGCTGCGGATCATCGATTAACAGTTCACCCATGCGTTCAATGTAGTTACCGATCTCGACTTTGTTAAAGCCTATGGCTTCACCATAAGCCTTGAGCTGTCTGCTTCCTGGTGGTCCCAAGCACATCGTGTCGCGAACGATTAGAGAGAATGGAAACACACGAGCGTGAGTTTTGTACTTTTTATTTTTCAGTTGAGCAGTAATCTTTATTTCCTTTAGTGAGCATAAGCCCTTTTGAATTACTGTAAGACGTTTTAGTATAGGAACTAAGTTCTTATGACTAAAAGCCGTTATATCTACGAATCCAGCGTGAAAAAGCAAGCATATAGGTACATACTTACTTTTAGCGATGTTATCGACAGGTGTGACCTTGCCAACAACATTGACTGTGCTAGCAAATTCTGTAGCTTCCTTCATGGTTTTGAATTTTTCTTGTACTAAGCGACCGTTAACATTATGTTCCACCAAATATCTTCTGATGGTTTTAACGTAAACAGCTTTAGGCTTAGAATTTCGCATGTAGTGAGCATACAAAACGCTAAGAGCGTCGTAGATAGCGAGCTTTTCTTCGGTCTTAGCTACGAATATTATCTCGGTGAGCTGTTCATCTTTGATGTAGCTGAATTGCCAACTGATGATAAAGCGGCAGCTGGTGTTACGAGTTTTAACAGTCTCCCATTCCGTGTCGCAAGCAAAAATGATAGATTCACCCGTTCCACGAATGTTCATGAGTGATTGATATTTTGTAAAATCATCAAAACCATTAAGACCTAGGTCATTTATACAGCGTTCACGAGAAAATACTGAGAATCTATCAGCCAATACGCCCACGTAGTCTTCGTTAGTGATGGTAGTCCAACCAAATGAGGTGGTGATTCCATCAAGCTTTTGTTTAACGAAGGCTGTTATTTCAGATGGAGTAGCCATTGTTTCACCTCCAAAGGGTCAATAAAAGGGTTGGTTGCCAAGAACCAACCCTTAAATTTTTTAAGCAATATTTTCTGAGTTATTGATAATGGACGCAGTTTCTTCGTCATGGATGATATCATTGATGCTTTTAGCGAAGCTGAAGAGCTCGTCTACAGGAGCGTAGGAAAATGCATCGATACCAGCGTATGTTTTACCCATCCACTCACGATGAACTATGTCACCACGCACTTGACGACCGACGGAACCATTGAGGATATCTTCATTAATATCGTCAATGGACTCATCGTTGTAAGCAGCTCTGAGCATATTACCAAGTGCATTAACTTGAAATTCTACGTCGAGCTTATAGTACTCGGTGTGTTTACGGTTAGCATTACGCATGCGGTATGTAACTTTTACAGCATTTTTTTCTTCAATGTATGAAACAGAATCAACGATTAAAATGTCTTCACCTTTGGGGGCTACGGAGAATCTAGAGGATTTGATATTTGGTAATTTCATTGTTTTTACCTTCCTTTTTAAAATATTTTTTAATAGCCATGCATTGCATGGTGGTTTGATGATATTAATGTTGCGGCTGCCTGAAACAGACAGCCGCAAAAGATACTGCCTTAGATGGAACTTTTAGGAGAAACTGATGACAGCAACTTGTTCGTTTTTGAATTCTTCAAAACTAACGTTAGAGTAGGTTTGACTAACATGCTTAGAAAAATCCAGGTTAAACATTTTGGTTAATAGTTCAACTAACGGACCACAGTAGATGGTCTTTTTTCCTTCACCACACGCAGTAAGTTTAACGGAGTTGGGGAAAACCTTAGTTTTGGTGATGACGAGCTTGTTTTCACCTTCTGCAGGCATTGCAAAAAGTTCATCATCAATTTTCAATTTGTCAGCGATGGATTTACTCAAAGTTAGACGTCTGCCATTACTTTTGCTGTTCACAATACCCATACTGTATTTGCCTACGGGTGCAGCCAAATCAGGGGCTTCAGCAGTCATCAACGCTTCGAAGAGAGAATCAATAGATTTTTTGTTTTCGGACATAACAAAGTCCTCCTTCTTAAAAATTTTGTTTTTAGCTTAAGGTCGTTATAGATGAATAACTTTTTAAAGCTATTCACAGGGCTACCGTAAGCTTTTGTTTGATATGAAGAAATAGGCTTCTGTGCCAATTCGATGTCCCGCATCGATTTATTGCCACCATCATAAAAGCAACCCGATAACTTCATCGTTTAACCCTCGCATATTGCTTCTTTACTTTTCATACGGAGGTTTTTGGGGACCACTAGCTGCCAGAGAGGTCATTCCGAAGCCGTTTGTGCCCTATATTTTAAATGGCAGGAGCTGAATGCCACTGCCATTTAACTACCTTATTACTTCTGGTTTTCGATTTGCGACCGATTATAGCCGTTTGTGCCTAAGACCTTAAAACGCCAAGGCTAAAGTCGACCAATCAAATGAATTTATAGCTATAATATATTGTTGATTAAAAACTTTTTTGAAAAAGTAAATTTTCAAGGCTTTCCTAGGCGTTTGCCACTAAGGGCTGTAACGTCAAGGCTAGCCTCAACTAATCGGATAATTTTTCAGCTATAATATATTGTTGATTAAAAACTTTTTTGAAAAGGGAAAATATGGAAGGCTTTCCTAGGCGTT
>JAFUKD010000033.1 GCA_017467905.1 Phascolarctobacterium sp. | reverse complement strand
TATGATGAAAAGCTTAGCGTTGATAAACGTTGGACTGTAGGCGCAGCAGTAACCTTCTCCGAAGGTGATGCAAGCTATGGTTATGGTAGCACTGATGATAAGAGCACTGCATTTGCAATCTATGGTACTAAATTGAACAACGATGGCACTTTCGTTGACTTGATTGCTCGTTATGCTCATCTGGAAAGTGATTTGGATGACAACAATTATGGCACTGGCGATTACAGCACCAATGGTATGTCTGTAAGTGCAGAATTTGGCAAACGTATTGAACAAGGCAATGGCTTGTGGATTGAACCGCAAGTTGAATTGACTTATGGTACTGTTGATAGTGCAGATGTTACCTTTAGCAAGTCTTACAAAGCACACTATGACAGCATGGATAGCTTCATTGCTCGTGCAGGCTTCGCGCTTGGTAAAGACATTAAACAAGGTAATGTTTATGCTCGCGCATCCTATCTGTATGACTTTGATGGTGAAACTACTACTACCTTTGCTAATGGCGGTCAACCTGTTGAAGAAGACTTCGGTGGCGGCTGGTGGGAAGTTGGCGTAGGCGCTAACATTAACCTGTCCAAAGCAACCTATATCTATGCTGATGTTGAAAAGACCTTTGGCGGTGAAGTAGACACCAACTGGCAATGGAACTTGGGCGTACGCTACAGCTTCTAATTTCATAAACCACTCGGTTAATTTATGACCGCTCCCGTTGCGGGGAGCAACATAAAAATAAAACGGCGGGCTGCGGCTCGCCGTTTTTGCTTGCAAAACAATAAAAAGCTCCCTCGTTCGAGGGAGCTTTGCTATTTATTAGTCGAATCTTTCGGGGAAGAAGATTTCCAAGGTTTCATCATCAACAGTTTTGCCGAAGCTGTTACCTATGAGGAAGAAGATTAAGGATACGCCTATGCCGATTACGATTTGGTGCAGGTCAAGCACTTTAATTTTCAGTGCCATGGTAGCGCAGTAAACAATTACACCGCCAACCATTGCTGCGATAGCACCGTATTTATTAGCCTTGTACCAGAACAAACCGAAGATGAGTACCCAGAAGAAGGCTGTTTGTAAGCCGCCGAAGGCGAACATGTTGATAATCCAAATAACGCTGGGCGGGGTGATGGCAATCACATAAACTGCCAAGCCAATGATGACGGTTGCCGCAAGGCTCAGCTTGCGAACGGAGTCATTAGCCAGCTCTTTGCCCTGCATTGCCAAGTGGTTCATGTACACGTCCTTGATTATGGAAGAGGATGCCGCAAGGAGCAGGGAAGATACTGTGGAAATGGTTGCTGCAATAGGACCGATAATGGTAACGCCAGCCCAGAAGGGACCCATGCTCTTAACGATGGTCAGGGGGGTGATGTTATCCACGCTGCCGCCGTAGCTTGCCAAATCCCCTGTAAGAATACCCTTACTTAAAACACCGATGATGGTTGCAACTAAGGTCATGGCACCGATTACGATGGTACCGATTACGATTGCCTTGTGCAGGGCTTGAGTGTTTTTAAAGCTGATGCCACGGACAACGGATTGCGGCAATGCCAAGGTACAGATACCAACCAGCAGCCATTGGCTGATGTATAAGGAGATGGGCATTTTGCCGTTGGAGAGGGGCTCCAGCATATCCGGATGGTTGGTGCTGATATGCTTCATAATATTTTCGAAGCCGCCACCGGTTTCCATCATGGCGCCAAAGAGCAGGCACATGCCTAAAATCATGGCAATGGCGCAGAAGGAGTCGGTAATGGCAACGCCTTTGAAGCCGCCAATGGTGGTGTAAAAGACTACGATAAGACCAAAAAGGCTTAACCCTGTCAAGTAGGAGTAGCCTGTTACCGCTTCAAAGAGCTTGGCTGCGCCTACGAATTGGGCAACCATGGTAGCGCAGAAGAAGCCTACAATAACAATGGCTGCGAAATTTGCAAGGAAGTTGGATTTATAACGGGCGCGCAGTACGTCGATGACGGTTACTGCATCAATGCGGTTAGCAATGAGACCAATTTTTTTGCCGAATACGCCCAAAACCAGAAAGATTACTACAACCTGGACGATTGCCATGTACAACCAGCCGTAGCCGATTACCCAAGCCATGCCAGGACCGCCTACAAAGGTACTAACACTGCTGTAGGTGGCGGCGGTTGTCATTGCCAGTACGAAGCCGCCCAAGGTTCTGCCGCCAATGAAGTAATCCTTGGCGAAGTTTTTTTGACGGTCATCTGCTGATGACTTCTGTACATATGCGCTTATGGCAAGCATAAGCACGAGGAACGCAATTACAGGAAGAAGATTGATAAAGCTGCTCATTTGGGTTCCTCCTCGTCGTCTAAGTCAAAGTCCACAAAGACACATTTGGTGAGGTACAGGGTTACCAAAATCGCAAAGATCCAAGTTCCCAGACAACCTCCCCATACCCACAGAGGAGTATGCAAATAAGAGACATCAACATCTGCAAGCCCAAAGCCTGCAGCCCACCAGAAAGCAATAACGGCGACGGTGGCAAGAGCGGTTGCTATTGCCTCGCGGTTAGCTTGGCGGAATTTTTCGCTTCTTTTCATCTTGAAAAAAGCTCCCTTCAAAAGTGTACACGGTGCAGAGCACTCGCGTCGCTTTTATTTTGACATACTTTGCAAGAATACGCAATATTTTTGTGTTATAATATAACTCACAAAGGATGATAGGTATGTACAATTTATTTACGCAATGTTTAACTTTAAGTGTAATATTTTTTGTGGCAGATTACGCCTTGGAATTTATAAAGGTTGTAACCCTGGGAGGATTGGTGGCAGGCTCCTTTTTATTTGGGGCTTGGGCAACTTTGACAGAGCGTTTGGCACGCAGGCTTCCTAATTTTACAGGCAAGGCAGCCGTGTGTGCGGCAGTGCTTTTGGGAGCGCAGGGATTGAGCGCGGTGCTTCCTGGTTACGAGGTAGAGCCTTCGGAATTTTTGGTGGTGTGCCTGATAATTTACAGCGCCATCGCTATTTATATAGGAAGATTTTTGAACAGTGAGGTATGAGGATGCAAATTAAATTGATTGCCAGTGATATGGACGATACTTTGTTGAATAATAAGTTTGTAATTTCGGAGCGCAATGCCAAGGCTATACAAAGCGCTATGGATAAGGGCTTGCTTTTTGTGCTTGCCACCGGCAGAATGTACTGCTCCGCTCGCCCTCATGCGCTGAACCTGGGGCTGGACGTTCCCCTTGTAACCTACAACGGCGCTTTGGTTAAAGGCAGTAAAAGCGGCGAGGTGTTTTACGAGCATAAATTAAACTTTAATACTGCCAAAGAAGTGCTTGCCTACTGTAAAGAGAAGCATTACTACGCCCAGGTTTATATTGGTGATGACATCCTTGTAGATAAAAAGGGCAAGTGGTCCGATATGTATGCCAAGGTTATTGGCGTACCCATCACCGTTATTGGCGAGGCTGTTTATGATATTAAGGAAGCTCCCTATAAAATTTTGGTGATGACCGAAAACGAAGACTTTGAAGCCGCGTGGAAGGATTTTGCAGAAAAATTTGCAGGCAAGCTGGTAGTAACCAGTTCCAAGGACAATTTCCTGGAGCTGATGGAACCGGGTGTTAACAAATGGGAAGCTGTGAAATCTGTAGCGGCAAGCTATAAGATAAAACCGGAAGAGATTATGTGCATTGGCGATTCTAACAACGATATTGCCATGATTAAGAACGCAGGCATTGGTGTAGCGGTTGCCAATGCTAAGGAAAGCGTAAAGGAGCACGCCAAAATTGTTACTGCTTCTAATAATGATGACGGTGTTGCTCTGGTGGTAGAAGCTATTTTGACTCAGCAGGTTACTGTTCCGGAAGAATAAGGGTAAGCTATGGCTATTATTCCTATTTTTATTCCCCACGCCGGTTGTCCCCACCAATGTGTGTTTTGCAATCAAAAGACCATTAGCGGGCAAAAAACTGCGGCAGTAGAGGGAGCAAGGAAGCAAATTAAAAAGTGGTTAGAATGGGTGAAGCCTTCTGTGAAAAATGAAGCTGCCTTTTACGGTGGCTCCTTTACCGGCTTGGACATTGCCCTGCAAAAAGAGCTGCTGGCTTTGACGGACGAACTACGTTCTAAAAAAGCTATTGGTAGCGTGCGCCTTTCCACCCGTCCCGATTACATTGATGCAGAGCGTTTAGAGCTGCTGCGTGCTCACGGAGTGCAGCTGGTGGAATTGGGAGTGCAGTCCATGGACGATACGGTCCTTGCTGCGGCGGAGCGGGGGCACAGCGCCAAGCAGGTTGTGGAAGCCGTTGCCCTGTTAAAAGAATACGGCTTCGCTGTTGGCGTGCAGCTGATGGTTGGTATGCCGGAGCAAAGCTTTGCCAGCGTTAAGGCAACTGTGGAACAGGTTTTGCAGCTGCAGCCTGATGTTGCCCGTATTTACCCCTTGCTTGTGATTAAGGGAACGCCTCTTGCCCACAGCTATGAGCGCGAGGAATTTGTACCGCTTACTTTAGAAGAAGCAGTGCGCCAAAGCGCCTATATTTATAAAAAATTACGGGCAGCAGGGGTGAAGATTATCCGCGTAGGCTTGCAGGCAGATGACGAGCTGTGCGCCGAAGGTAATATATTGGCAGGCCCCTTCCACCCTGCAATGGGGGAGCTTGTCCAAAGCTACCTGCTCCGCGAAGAACTTACCCCTCAAATTTTAGAAGCTGCCCGCGACGGAGAGGGCGTTATCATTTCCTGTCCCTGCAGGTTGGAATCCAAGGTTCGTGGTTTGCGGAACTCAAACATTATTTATTGGAAAGAACTTGTTGCTCCTAGGGAGCTTACTATTAAGAATGCAGAAGTTAGCGAAATGAAAATTACATTTATTCCAAGCAACGATTTGGAAAAAGCAGCGACACAAGATTAAGAAAATATCACAAAGCGAGGTCTGAGCTGTAGTATTCTAAGCTTATGAAAGATGCTAAGAAGCGAATAGCGAGCTGTGATATTTTCTGCCAAAAGG
Organism: Phascolarctobacterium sp.; assembly: GCA_017467905.1. Lineage (GTDB taxonomy): Bacteria > Bacillota > Negativicutes > Acidaminococcales > Acidaminococcaceae > JAHHUH01. The sequence continues at coordinate 20,230 of JAFUKD010000033.1, read as the reverse complement.
AGCGTCGCGGTTTCCATGTTGCGGGAATATATGTAATTTTTTATGTCGAAGTTTTAAATGCTACTTTATGAAGGGGTAGCATTTTTGTTTTAGCGTTATTTTCGTGTCAAGCCACATCTTCTTGGCTTTAGAGGTTGAGAATTAAGTAGGAAATATGATAAAATAATACGATACAATATATAGAATGGGTGATTATGCGTGCGCTTAAAGTCCTTCGCGACCTATGGCTTCAAATCTTTTGCCGATAAAACTGAATTAACCTTTGACAAGGGGATTACTGCTGTTGTTGGACCTAACGGTTCTGGCAAGAGCAATATTTCTGATGCCATCCGTTGGGTGTTGGGCGAGCAAAGCGCTAAGTATCTGCGTGGCAGCAAGATGGAGGATGTTATTTTCTCCGGTAGCAGCAAGCGCAGAGCCTTGGGCGTGGCAGAAGTAACCCTAAACTTTGATAACAGTGACCGTGCCTTGGACTTGGATTTTGAAGAGGTGAGCCTTACCAGACGTTTGTTCCGCAGTGGCGACAGCGAGTATTCTATTAACAAGAAGAGCTGCCGTTTGAAAGACATTGTGGATTTAATGGCAGATACCGGCTTGGGTAAGGGCTCCATGTCCATCATCGGGCAAAACAAGATAGATGAAATTCTTAACAGCCGTCCGGAAGAACGCCGTACTATTTTTGAAGAGGCTGCAGGAATTGCCAAGTACCGCCTGCGTAAGAAGGAGGCAGTGCGCCGCTTGGACGATACCGCCGGCAATCTGACCCGTATTAACGATATCAAGACAGAGGTTGACAATCAGGTTGGACCTTTAAGCTTGGCGGCAGAAAAGACTACTCAGTACAATGCTTTGAGCAAGGAGCTGCGCCAATGCCGTTTGACAGGCTTCATGCGTAAAATTGATAGCATTGAAGAAGTGCGCAAGCAGTTAGATGAGAAGAAGGCTGTCTTGGAAAAGGAATTTTCTGAGCAGAGCGCTATTTTAAGTACTAAGGAAGCAGAAGCTGCTCAATTACAGCTGGAGCTGGACAAATTGAGAGAGAGCTATGCTCAGCTGCAGGAAGAGATTAAAAATAAAGAGCTTGCTTTGGAAAATTTAAGTGGCAAGCAAAACACCTTGAACGAACGCATTAGCCAAAGCAAGAACCAGATGGAGCGTTTTGAAAAACGCAATGCAGCCCTGAATGAGCAGGCAGATGCTTTAGAAAAGGATATGCAAAAGCAGGCAGTAGAGTTTGACGAGCTGGAAAAGGTTCGTGCTGCTGCCGAAATTAACGTGCGTAAGCTGACTGAGGAAAAGGAAGCCAAGGAGCTTGCCTTGGAGGAAGCAAGGGCGCAAACTGAAAACATGGATTCTGATATGTTCGAGGGCATGCGAGTATTGCTTGACCTGCGTAACGAGCTACGAGGGCTGGAGCAGGAACAGGAAGCACGGGTGCGCCGACGTGAAGCCTTGAAGCACGACATTGAAGAAACCGAAGCGCTGGTAAATTCCTTGGAAGAGGAATACCGCAAGGTGCTGGAAGCTCAGTCACGTAATAATAATGAAGGACAGCTTTTGGCGAGGGAAGGCAATTCCCTGCAACAGGAGCTTACCAAGATAGATGGACAGCTAAAGGCTGTTTTAAATAGCCAGCAGCAATGTCAAAGACGTTTGACTGCCGCAGAAACAAGGGAGCAATCACTGCAAAAGATGCAGGCTGCCTACGAAGGCTTTGGCTACGGCATTAAGACAGTGCTGAAAGCCGCAGAGTACTGGCGCGAAAACATTATTGGCGTAGCGGCAGAGCTGCTTAAAGTAGAGGACAGGTATGTTACCGCCTTGGAAACCGCTTTGGGCGAAGGTGCGCAAAACATTGTAACCCAAGATGCGGCAACTGCTAAAAGCGCCATTGCCTATTTAAAGGTAAATAACGCAGGCAGGGCAACCTTCCTGCCCTTGGATACCGTTAAACCTCGTAGCCTTTCTGTAGAGGAAGAGCGCTTGGCAAATTTGCCGGGTGTGTGCGGTTACGCAGTAGATTTAGTGCAATATGACAGGCGAGCAGAAAACGCCATCCGCTTTTTGCTGGGGCGTGTACTGGTTGCCGAAAACATAGATGCTGCCTTAGCGGCGGCAAAAGCCGGCAAGTTCCGTATTAGAGTAGTTACCCTTGAAGGGGACGTTGTTAATGCGGGCGGCAGTATGACAGGCGGCAGTCGTAAGCAAAGAGAAGGCTACCTTAGCCGTGCCAAGGAAATTCAGCAGGCGGGCGTGGCAGTTGACGAGCTGCGCAAAGGAATGCTGAACTGGCAGGAGCAGCTGGAAGAAGTAGAGACCGTACAGAAGGATTTGCAGGAAAAATTGCGTGCTGTTACAGAAAAATTACAGCAGCGTAAATTAAAGGCTAATGAGTTAGAACTGCAGAACCAGCGCCTGGGTAAGGATAAGGCAAGTGAAAACGAAAGACTGGCACTGTTGTACGATAGCAGGACTGCAGTTGCCAATGAATACATGGCTAACCGCGACAGGGTGAAAAGCCTGCGTACCAATGTGCAGGAAATGGAAGCCAAGGATAGCGAAGCCAAAACCATGCTGGAAAATTTGAAAAAGCAAATTGCAAGGCAGAGCAGCGAGCTGACTGCGGTGGATAACCAGTTGCAGGATGCCAAGCTTAAATTGGCAACATCTGCTGAGAAAACTAATTACATGAGTGAACGCATGCGTAATTTAGACAGTGATACCCTGCGTTTGCGCAATGATATTAAAGCTAATGTGGAAGAGCAGGAACGCCTGACCAAGGTAGTGGCTGCTTCCGAAGCAGAAAAGGTAAGAATTAAGGAAGAATGCAATTCCTTAATGGAAGAACTGCAGGATGTTGTGGGCGGCAAGGAACGCTTTGCCGAAGAACGTGGCGCAATCAACCAACGACAACAGATTGCAGAACAGCAGATTGCCGAAGCGAGAAGGCAGGTTAATAGCAGTGAAGCCAAGCTGCGCCAGATTGAGCTGGAGATGACAAGGCATAACAGCGATTACGAGCACGCCTTGAATCAATTGGGCAGTGAGTACAATATGGATGTGGCAGCTGCGCGCAACGAAGAGCTGCTGGATATGGATGCCAAGGCGTTGCAAAGGTTGGAAAGCAAGCTGAGCGTAAGGATATCTGACCTTGGACCCATCAACCCTGCTGCTATTGAAGAATACCAAGCGGCAAAAGAGCGCAGTGAATTTTTGGCGAAGCAGTACAATGATTTGTGCCAGGCTAAAGAAAATCTGGAAGCAGTCATCAGCGAGATTAACTCCGGCATGACCAAGAAGTTTAAAGAAGCCTTTAACAAGATTAACGAGTACTTTGCTGATTGCTATGTGAAGCTTTTTGGTGGCGGTACTGCTGTCTTGAAGCTGTCTAATCCGGAAGATATTTTAAATTCCGGTATTGATATTGAGGTGCAGCCTCCCGGCAAGCGTTTACAAAGCCTGTACCTGATGTCCGGCGGGGAACGTGCCTTGACGGTTATCGCCTTGCTTTTTGCACTGTTAAGCTACCAGCCGTCTCCCTTCTGTATTTTGGACGAAATAGATGCGGCGCTTGACGATGCCAATATTATGAGATTTTCTAATTTCCTGCGTGATTACGCAACAAATACACAGTTTATTATCATTACACACCGTAAGGGGACCATGGAATGTGCGGACATTATGTACGGCGTAACCATGGAAGAATCCGGTGTATCGAAATTGCTTTCTGTAAAGATAAGCGAAAAGGAGTAGTTGAAGATGGGATTTTTTGAGCGTTTAAAAGAAGGTCTGACTAAAACTCGCCGTAATTTTACCGACAGAATCCAGGAATTAGTAAGCTTTTCCGCAAAGATTGACGAAGATTTTTTAGAAGAGCTGGAGATGATTCTGCTTTCTGCGGACGTAGGCGTTAAGACCACAGAAAAATTGATTAAAGCAGTACGTGATGCTGCGAAGAAAAATGAAATCAAGGGTACTGAAGAGGTTATTCCCTTCCTGAAAAAATATTTGTCCGAAATGCTGGCAGATAGCGGACAGCGTACCCGCATTGGCGCAAAGCCCACTGTTATTTTGGTGGTGGGCGTTAATGGCGTGGGCAAGACAACCACCATTGGCAAGCTGGCAAATTACTTCACCCTGTTCAAGTACAAGGTGGTGCTGGCGGCGGGTGATACCTTCCGTGCTGCTGCTTCCGAACAGCTTACCATTTGGGCAGAGCGTGCAGGCTGCGACATTGTTCGCCACGCAGAAGGTGCAGACCCGGCGGCAGTAGTGTTTGACGCTTTGAAGGCAGCCATTGCCCGCAAGGCGGATGTGCTTTTCATTGATACAGCAGGCCGCTTGCATAACAAGGCTAATTTAATGAACGAACTTGAAAAGGTTCATCGCATCATCAAGCGTGAGATTCCCGAAGCTCCCCACGAAACCTTCTTGGTACTGGATGCTACTACCGGTCAAAACGCAATCAACCAAGCTAAGGTGTTCATGGAGACCGCTAATGTTACCGGCGTAGTGCTTACTAAATTAGATGGCACTGCTAAGGGCGGTGTGGTTATCGCCATCAAGGAAGAGCTTGGCTTGCCTGTAAAATGGATTGGCGTAGGCGAAGGCATCATGGACTTCCGTCCCTTCGAGCCTGAAAAATTTGTTGAAGCTTTATTTGAAACTGACAAGTAAAAATACTTGACACCACCAAGCTTTTTTAGTATAATAGCACAGTCGGATATTTTGAGCGAGGAAAGAACATTGTTAGAGCAAGATTTTGAGCAAAGAATGAGGCTGGGCAGACTGTTTGATATGTACGGCGGCCTGTTAACTGAAAAACAGCAGCAGTGCTTGAGGTTTTATTTCTACGATGACCTGTCCTTGACGGAAATAGGCGAAGAGCTGGGCGTTTCCAGACAGGCTGTTCACGATTTATTGAAGCGTGTGGAACAGACCTTGGAACGCAACGAAAAGAAGCTTGGGCTTTTGGCTCGCGACGAAGCTGATAAAGAGCGTTTACGCTCTGTGATAAAATTGCTGGCTGATAAGCAGCAAAATGAAAAAGCCATTCAGATCCTCAAGGAGATGTGTGGCGAAAGTAGGTAAGGTTAAATAAATGGCTTTTGAAAATTTATCTGAAAGATTACAAAATGCTATAAAGATGTTCCGCGGTGCCGGCAAAATCACCGAAGATGATTTAAAGGCGCCTTTACGCGAAGTGCGTATGGCTTTACTGGAAGCCGACGTAAACTTCAAAGTAGTTAAAGATTTTATCGGCAAGGTTAAAGAACGTGCCTTGGGTGCAGAGGTTAACGAAAGCCTCAACCCCCACCAACAAATCATCAAGATTGTTAATGATGAGCTGATTCAATTGTTGGGTGGTACTCAAAGCAAGCTGGCTGTGTCTCCTAAACCGCCTACCATTATTATGCTGGTTGGTTTGCAGGGCGCAGGTAAGACCACCACTGCCGGCAAGCTGGCGCACTACTTAAAGCGTAAGAACAAGAAACCGATGCTGGTAGCAGGTGACGTTTACCGTCCTGCGGCAATTACCCAATTACAGGTTTTGGGCGAACAGCTTAATGTGCCTGTATTCACCTTGGGTGATAAGGTTTCCCCGGTAGAAATTGCACGTCAAGCAATTGACAAAGCTTTCTCCTTGGCTTGCGACACCATCATTATTGACACTGCAGGCCGCTTACATATTAATGAAGAGTTGATGAACGAGCTGCGCGATATTAAGGGCACCGTTAATCCTCACGAAATTTTGCTGGTAGTTGATGCAATGACCGGTCAAGATGCAGTAACCGTAGCAGAAAGCTTCAACAGTGAGCTGGGCATTGACGGCTTGATTGTAACCAAGCTGGACGGTGACGCTCGTGGCGGTGCTGTACTTTCCGTAAAAGCAGTAACCGGTAAGCCGGTAAAATTGATTGGTATGGGTGAAAAGCTGGATGCTTTGGAACCCTTCCATCCCGACCGTATGGCATCCCGTATCTTGGGCATGGGCGATATCCTTACTTTGGTAGAAAAAATCCAATCTACCACTGATTTGGCTAAGGCCTTGGAGATGGAGAAGAAGCTGCGCAAGGATGAATTTACCTTGGAGCAATTCCTTGACCAAATGCAACAGGTTAAGAAGCTTGGCTCCTTGGAAACCATCTTGGGCTTGATTCCCGGTATGGGCGGCATCAGCCAAAAGCTGAAGGAAGCTAATGTGGACGAAAAAGAATTTGACCGCATTGAAGCAATCATCCGCTCCATGACTCCGAAAGAACGTCGTAACCCTGACATCATCAACGGCAGCAGACGTAAACGTATTGCAGCAGGCTGCGGTATGCGCGTACAAGACGTTAACAAGCTGCTGAAAAACTTTGAAGAAAGCAAAAAGATGATGAAGAAGATGCAGGGCATGGCAAAATTTGCTTCTAAAGGTGGATTCAAACTCCCCTTTACACATTAAATAAAAAATAACTTTGTGAGATATTTCGTTAAGGAGGTGAATTTAACATGGCAGTTAAAATCCGTTTGATGCGTATGGGCGCTAAAAAAGCTCCTTTCTATCGTATTGTTGTTGCTGACGCACGTTCTCCTCGTGATGGCAGATTCATTGAAAGCATCGGTTACTACGATTCCACTAAACAACCGGCTGACGTAAAAATCGACGCTGAAAAAGCTGTTGACTGGATGACCAAAGGTGCTCAACCTACCGACACCGTTAAATCCTTGTTCAGCAAAAACGGCATCATGAAACAATATGCTGATTCCAAAGCAAAATAATTAGAGAGGCGTGACCTACATGAAAGAATTGGTAGAAGTAATGGCCAAGTCTCTTGTAAGTAATCCGTCTGCAGTAGTCGTGGAGGAGGAAACTACCGGTACAACAACGGTGCTTCGCCTCCATGTTGCTTCTGAAGATATGGGTAAAGTTATCGGAAAACAGGGCCGTATCGCCAAAGCGATCAGAACAGTTATGAAAGCAGTTGCAACTCGCGAGAATGTAAAAGTTATCGTTGAAATTATTTAAAATTAAGGATGGTATCACTAATGGATAAAATGTTTGTTAGAGTTCCTGTTGCAGTTAAAGCTAAAGTAACCGAAGATTTAAAATTGAAAATTATTGGAGATCTCCAAAATACTATAAAACAAATGGAATTGGACCTTGAACAATTCGAGTTCCAAGCAAAGAAAGCTCTGCACCAGGCAGCTAGCGATTTGAGCGTGCTTCCGGCTTTACGCGAACAAATCGATGCAGAGAGAAATAAAAGAATTGCTGCTAAAAACGATGCAGAAGCTAAGCTGAAACGTGCAGAAGCACTGGAGCTGGGCGCTGAAATCGGTCACGGTACCTTGGAACGTACCGTAGAAATCACCATCGGTACCAATCTGGACGCACTTATGGGCGCAGAGATTCTTACCGAGGATGGCAAAGTAATTGCTTTCCGCGAATAATGGATAAAGAAATAATTATCGGTAAAATTGTCGCTCCGCACGGTGTGCGGGGCGATATTCGCATTATGCCCTTAACAGAAAAGCCGGACTTGTTTTTAGATTTAGATTATCTGCTGTTAGAGGGTGGCAAAAAATTAACAGTAAAGAGCGCACGCTTCCATAAACGCATGGTGCTGGTAACCACTAAGGAAATCACCACCATGAACGACGCGGAGCTGTTGCGCGATAAATACATCTACATCAAGGCAGAGGATTTGCCGGAGCTGGAGGATGACGAATTCTATGTTGCTGACCTTGTAGGCATTCCTGTTTATGACTTGGAAGGCAAGCAAATCGGTACCTTTAAGGATTCCCTTTCTACCGGTAGCAACGACGTGTACGTTATTGCTGTTCCTGGAGCGAAGGATATTTTAGTGCCTGCCTTGAAAGAGTATTTTAAAGAAATCAACCTTGCTGAAAAGCGCATTGTGGTACAATTACCGGAATGGACTGATGAAGAATGAGATTTCTCTTTATAACATTATTTCCTGAACAAATTGAGCAGGCTGTTTCCCACAGCATCATTAAGCGTGGCATTGATAAGGGTTTAATTGAAGTAAGCTGTATCAATCCACGCGAGTTCACCACTGATAAGCACCGCACCGTTGATGATACTCCCTTTGGTGGCGGCGCAGGTATGGTTTTGAAGCCTGAACCCATGGTGGCAGCCATCCGTAGGGCGAAGGAGCAGCTGCCCGAAGGGCGAGTTATTGCCATGTGCCCAGGTGGTCGCACCTTGAAGCAAAGCATTGTGGAAGAATATGCTCACAGTGGACAGGATTTAATTTTTGTATGTGGTCACTACGAAGGCTTTGACGAACGCATCTTTAACTGGGTGGACGAGAAGCTTTCCATTGGCGATTACGTGCTTACCGGCGGCGAGATGCCTGCCCTTATTATTATGGATGCTGTAAGCCGCTTTATCCCCGGAGTGTTGGGCAAGCTTGCCAGTGCGGAGGAAGATTCCTTTAGTACAGGCATGCTGGAATATCCCCAATACACCCGCCCTGTAGATTTTGAAGGCTTGGTGGTGCCGGAGGTTTTACGCAATGGCAACCACGCGCTCATCAATCGTTGGCGTAGGAAGAAATCCTTAAAGGCAACCTATAAGCTTCGCCCCGACCTGCTTCCCCAAGAGGTTCTTGATGCTATCCACGGCAAGGTTCCTCGTGATATGAAGAAGGATGAAAAGAAGTTTTATACTGAGGTAAGGGAAGAGTTAGCCGCAGAACAAGCTAATGAAGGTGAATAAGATGGCTGATTTATATGTAGGTCTTGTTCATTACCCAATCTACAATAAGCGCATGCAGGTTATTGCCAGCGCAGTAACTAATTTTGACATTCACGATATTTCTCGTACCTGTCGCACCTATGATGTGCGCCGTTACTACATTATCCATCCCTTGGATGTGCAGCGCGATATTATCAAGAAGATTATCGGCTACTGGCAGGATGGCTATGGAAGAACCTATAACCCTGATAGAAGCAATGCTCTTGATATTGTTTGCTGGCAGGCAGATATTGAAGCTGCAGCACAGGACATTGAAGCGCAAACCGGTAAGCGACCCTACATCGTAACCACTGATGCGAGAATTTATCCTAACACAGTTTCCTATGGCTTTATGCGTAAGCAGCTGCAAGAGGGGGATAGACCAATCCTCCTACTTTTTGGCACGGGCTTTGGCATTGAAGCAGAAACCATGAGCAGGTTTGATTATATTTTGGAGCCTATTTACGGTGCCTGCGATTACAATCACCTGTGCGTGCGCAGTGCGGCAGCAATTATTTTAGACCGCTTGGCAGGCGAAGCCTGGTGGGAAAAAGAGTAGAATTTCTGTTAACTTTTATGCAAAATTTCATTGCATTATAAGTATATATGTGGTACAATACACGTTGTGTAATACGGACGGTCCGCTGTGAAGTTCGCACATGAACGTCTATGATTTTAGGAGGAAAAAATGAACATTATTGAAGTATTGGAACAAGAGCAACTCCGCTCCGACATCCCTGAATTCCGTGCAGGCGACACTGTAAAAGTTCACGCAAAAATCGTTGAAGGTAACAGAGAACGTATCCAAGTATTTGAAGGCGTTGTAATTTCCCGCAGCGGTTCCGGCGTACGTGAAAACTTCACCGTTCGTCGTATCTCTTATGGTGTTGGCGTAGAAAGAACTTTCCCCGTTCACAGCCCGCGTATCGATAAAATCGAAGTGGCTCGTCGTGGTATCGTTCGTCGCGCTAAACTGTACTATCTGCGTAACCTCACCGGTAAAGCAGCTCGTATCAGAGAACGCCGCTAATCTTAATTCTGTTCTTAATGGAAGGGACTGTGCAGTACAGTCCCTTTTATTATTTCCAAGGAAATTATCCCTTTCTGCTGACTGTTGCAGGAATTTATGTTACAATAGTAAGCGAATTCTTTAGTCCCATTGAAAGGAGTGCTTGCAATGAGCAGTAAAAACAGTTCTTCCTCTTGGCAAGATGCAGCCAGCGATTGGCTGATTTCTATTATTGTGGCAGTGGCATTGGCTTTCTGCATTCGTACTTTTTTAGTTGAACCCTATATGGTAGAGGGCTCTTCTATGTATCCTACTTTGAAGCACCATGAACGTTTAATTGTTGATAAACTCAGCTACTTTATTACAGACCCGAAGAGAGGAGAAATTGTAGTGTTCCGTTATCCCAAGGATGAAAGCCGCGATTTCATTAAGCGTGTTATCGCAGTGGGTGGTGACACCATTGAAATGCGTGATGGTCAGGTTATCGTTAACGGAGCTGAAATCGAAGAAGGCTATATTTATAAGGATGACCCCAAAGGTCGTAACATGTCCAACTATCGTAAATCTGTAGTTCCCCAAGGACATATCTTCGTTTTGGGGGATAACCGCAATAATTCTGAGGACAGCCGCTACAAAGGTGTGGATTTTGTTCCCCATCGTCTTGTAAAGGGCAGAGCCATTATGGCTTTTTGGCCTTTGGACAGCTTCCGTATGATTAGCGCTGATACAGGTACTCGCAAATGAAGATAGAAGATTTTAAAATTCAGTGGTTCCCCGGTCATATGACTAAGGCGAAGCGCATGATGGAAAGCCAGATTAAATTGGTGGACGTGGTAGTGGAAATGCTGGATGCCCGCATTCCCCGTTCCAGTACCAACCCCATGCTGATAAACGTCTTAGGTAATAAGCCCAAGGTAATTGCCCTGAACAAAACAGATATGGCAGATAACGCCAAGACTGAATTGTGGATGCAGAAGCTGAAAAACAGCGGCTTGCCAGTGTGCAAGGTAGATTGTGCTACCGGCAAGGGTGTGAAGCAGTTAATTGGAATGATTCAGGCAGCAGCAAAGCCTGTGCTTGATAAATGGTTGAAGAAGGGCGTGCGTAATCGTTCCGTACGCGTAATGATTGTAGGTATTCCTAATGTGGGCAAGTCCACCCTTATCAATCGCCTGGTAGGAAAAAATAAGGTTGTTGCTGCCGATAAGCCGGGTGTAACCCGTGGGCAGCAGTGGGTTACCATTGCCAAAGGCTTGGAGCTTTTGGATACTCCCGGTGTACTGTGGCCCAAGTTTGAAGACCCGGAGGTGGGCTTCTGCTTAGCGGCGACTGGTGCCATCAAGGAGGATGTTTTCGATAGGGAAGATGCAACGGAGCTTTTGGTTGAGCGCCTGATGCAACGCTATCCGGAGGAATTGAAAAGTAAATATGCAGTAGAATTTGAGAATAGTGATGAGGTTAGAGCAGTTGTAACGAAAATCGCGATCTCTCGCGGCTGTATTAAAGCCGGCGGTGTTTTAGATTTGGATAGAGTTATTCAAACGATTTTAAGGGATTTTCGTTCAGGACGCTTGGGGCGCTTCACACTGGACGAACCTTAAGACCCTCTTTAATTCTAAGATAATCAAACCGCTTGTTATTCAGGCGGTTTTTTTATAAAAATTTTATGCAGTACCCAAAAGTTTTTGGAGTGTCGCAAGAGCAGTTGTTGAGGTACTTACAAGACTTTTAGAGGAAAGGAGAGTATTTGTAATGAACATCACAGAAGTAAGAGAACTATTGTTGGGTGAACCAACGGAAGAGCAATTGGCAGATTTAGGGCGTGATGAACGCGCTGGTGTCAAAAAATTGCTCGCAGCCTATTTCAAAAGAAAAAGGCAAGCCGAAGTAGAACGAGAAAGGTTTTACAAGATGCTGAGCTATGAAAGGCAGTACTATGGTGAAGGCGCCAAGCTTATTGCCGGCGTTGACGAAGCAGGACGTGGCCCTTTAGCTGGACCACTGGTAATTGCTGCCGTCATTTTGCCGGAAGATGTGTTTATCAGTGGCTTGAACGATTCCAAACAGCTTTCGGCGGGCAAGCGGGACAGGCTTTATGACGAGGTTTTACAGAAGGCGCTTGCCGTAAGTGTAAATATTGTCAGTGTAAGCAATATTGACGAGCTGAACATTTATCGCGCAACCCAACAAGGAATGGCGGAAGTGTTGTTACACCTTGACATCAAGCCTGATGTGGCACTTGTTGATGCCATGCCCGTTGAAGCAGGTAGTATTAAGACCGTAGCCTTAGTACATGGAGATGCCTTGAGCGCGTCCATTGCGGCAGCATCCATTATCGCGAAGGTTACTCGTGACAGGATTATGGAAAAGCTGGCAGCTTTGTACCCTGCTTATGGTTTTGCAGGTAACAAGGGCTATGGCAGTAGAGAGCATATGCAGGCAATAGATTACGAAGGCGCTACCATTTGGCATCGTCGCAGCTATGAGCCTGTTAAGAGCATGAATCTAAAAGCAGTTGAAAAACAGGAGAATATTTTGTATTCACCTATTAAGGATGGATACGAATATGAACCACAGAATTGAATTAGGAAAGTTTGGTGAAGATTTCGCCTGTAGCTATCTGCAAAAGCAAGGCTACAAAATTTTGTACAGGAATTTTCGTTGCCGCTTAGGCGAAATTGATATTATAGCAGTTAAAAATGATGTTTTGAGCTTTATCGAAGTCAAAACTCGCAGGCAGTCCAATTCAACCTACGGTATGCCGCGAGAAGCAGTAAATCAAGCTAAACAGAAAAAGATTTATCGCTGTGCTGAACTTTATATGCAGTCCAAAGGTATAATTTTAACCATGCCGGTACTTTCTTTTGACGTTATAGAAATAATTACGGAAGGTACTGCGGTTAAAGATATGCATCATTATCCGCATTGCTTCTGAACAAAAGGAGATGTGGATATGTTTGCAAATGTTTTTGGAGAAACAACCTGTGGTATTGAAGGCGTTAAAATAAATGTAGAGATTGATGTGGCTAATGGCTTGCCTGCTTTCGACATTGTGGGCTTACCTACGATGTCTGTACGCGAGGCTCGCGAAAGGGTAAAATCTGCCTTGCGCAATTCCGATTACCCCTTTCCTATGACTCATATTACCGTGAACCTTGCTCCTGCCGATTTAAAGAAGGAAGGTTCCGGTTTGGATTTGCCCATCGCCATAGGAATTTTGGTTAGCGCCAAGTATATAGGTCAGGAAAAGACCGAAGGTAAAATTTTTGTAGGAGAGCTTAGCCTTGACGGAGGCTTGCGCAAGGTCAATGGTGTGCTTTCCATGATTATGGAAGCTAAACGCAGTGGCTTCAAAGAGATTTATATTCCTAAAGACAACGCTGCCGAAGGCAAGCTGGTAACAGGCATTGATGTTTACACTCCCCAATGCTTGCGAGAGCTTGTACAGCATTTACAGGGCAGCATAAAGCTGGAGCCTTTGCCTAAGGAAAACATTCTGCGCAATTTGGAACGCGCCTATGATGTTGACTTTGCTGATGTAAAAGGCCAGCCCGTTGCCCGTAGAGCCTTGGAGATTGCTGCGGCAGGTGGGCACAGTATTTTGCTGATGGGTGCTCCCGGTTGCGGCAAGACCATGCTGGCAAGACGGCTGGTCACCATTCTGCCGCCGGTTACGGAAGCAGAGGCTTTAGAAATTACCAAAATCTACAGCATTGTAAATATGTTGCCGGATACGGAGTCCGTTATGGTGGAACGTCCCTTCCGCAGTCCTCATCATAGTGTTTCGGCAAGCGCCCTGTTAGGTGGCGGTACCTACCCGCGTCCGGGAGAGGTTACCCTTAGCCACAACGGTGTACTATTTTTGGACGAGCTTCCGGAATTTGAGCGCTACACTTTGGAAATGCTGCGACAGCCTTTAGAAGACGGAGAGGTAAATATATCCAGAGTCAAGGCAACGACAACTTTTCCCAGCAGGTTCCTCCTTGTGGCGGCGCAGAACCCTTGTCCCTGTGGATTTTTGGGAGATAAGCATCATTCCTGCACCTGTAAGCAAAAGGATATTGATAATTATAGGCGCAAGATTTCCGGACCGCTGCTTGACAGAATAGACATGCAGATAAATTTAGTGCGTGTAGAGTTCAGCGAGCTGGAAAGCAAAGCGCAGGGGGAAGCTTCCGCTGAAATTAGAAAGCGTGTTGTGGCGGCGCGCAACCGTCAGCTGGAAAGATTTGCAGAGAGCGGTATATACTGCAATTCCCAGATGACGAGAAGAGAGGTTGCACAGCACTGCCTCTTGGACGAAGCGGCACAAGCTGTTTTAGGAAAATATTTTACAGCGCTGCATTTAAGCGCTCGCAGTCACGACCGCATTTTAAAGGTGGCACGAACCATAGCGGATTTAGCAGGCTGCGATAAAATAACTGCTGCCCATATTGCGGAAGCCATTCAATTACGCACCAGCATTACTCGTTAACAAATGGTATAGGTTCTCAAGGGATACTGCTAAAAATCGAAGCAAGCTATGTCAGAAGATACAATCTAATAAGTTTTTTGTTTTGCAAGTACAATATATAGAAGCACAGTCGAAGAGAGGTGTAAGCGCTTGAAAACTGAAAACTATATTATAGAAAGAATCGAAGCTTTGCGTGAAAAACGACAGATGAGCCGCTATCGCTTGGCTCAAGTATCCGGTCTGTCCCAATCTTCTGTTTCCAATTTGCTGAACAGAAGTAATGTTCCTTCCATCCATACCTTGGAAAAAATTTGTGTGGGCTTGGGTGTAACCTTGGCGCAATTTTTTGCTAAAGATGGCAAGGTTTTAGATTTGACGAAAGACCAAGAAGAAATCTTAGCTGTTTGGAGCGAGTTAAGCGAAGAAGAAAAATTAAGAGTGTATGCTTTTGTGCAGGGAATGAAAAAAGCTTAACCTTCCTTTACAGAAGAATACAGACAGTATTATGAGAATATGGTAAAATAGTAGCATCACTTTTGTGGTGCTATTATTTTTTATAAGCAAGGCTTGCCTGTGGCTAAAGGCAAAGCATTTATATTTAGGAGGTTCATCTATGCGCGTTGTACTAACAATCATTGGCAAGGATAAGGTTGGCATCATTGCCGGAGTAAGCAATACTCTGGCAGAATGTAATATCAATATCATTAACATCAATCAAAATATTATGCAGGGCTTCTTTAACATGGTACTCATTGGTGATATGAGTGAAGCCACTGTTTCCCTGCAAGAGGCTAAAGAAAAAATGCATGCCTTAGGTGCAAAGATTGGTGTGGAAATACGTATGCAAAGCGAAGAGATTTTTACTGCTATGCACCGCGTATAGGAGGCAGCCATGTTATTTAACACTAAGGATATTTTAGAAACTACACGCATGATTACCGAAAACAAATTAGACGTGCGCACCATCACCATGGGCATCAGCCTGCGTGACTGCGGACATTCTGATATTAAGGTAACTGCGCAAAAAATTTATGATAAGATTTGCCAAAAGGCAGAACACCTTGTAAAAACCGGCGAGGACCTTGAAGTTGAGCTGGGTGTTCCTATTATTAACAAGCGTATTTCTGTGACACCTATTTCTATGGTTGGGGAAAGCTGCGATGCTAATGATTACGTTCCCTTGGCGCAAGCCTTGGACAAGGCGGCGAAGGCTGTGGGCGTAAATTTTATTGGCGGCTTTTCTGCTTTGGTAGATAAGGGCTACACTAAAGGCGATAGAAATTTGATTGCTTCTATTCCGGAAGCCTTGGCTGTAACTGATATTGTATGTTCTTCTGTAAGCGTTGGCTCTACAAAATGCGGTATTAACATGGATGCGGTGAAGCAAATGGGCGAGGTTATTAAGCTTGCTGCGGAGCGCACTGCTGACCGCGACGCTATTGGCTGCGCGAAATTGGTAGTGTTCTGCAATGCGGTGACGGATAACCCCTTTATGGCAGGCGCTTTTCATGGTGTAACGGAGCCTGAAACTGTTATCAATGTAGGCGTAAGCGGACCGGGCGTTGTTAAGAATGCCTTGGAAGCGGTGCGTGATGGTGATATCGGTATGGTTGCAGAAACAATTAAAAAGACAGCCTTCAAAATTACCCGCGTTGGTCAGCTGGTAGCGCAGGAGGCTGCTCGTCGCTTGAACACTCAATTTGGAATTATCGACCTGTCCTTGGCGCCCACTCCTGCCATTGGCGATAGTGTTGCTCACATTCTGGAAGAGATTGGTCTCGAAAGCACCGGTTGCCCCGGTACAACTGCAACCTTGGCAATGCTTAACGACGCTGTAAAAAAAGGTGGCTTGATGGCTTCAAGCTATGTCGGTGGTTTGAGCGGTGCCTTTATCCCCGTAAGTGAAGACGCAGGCATGATCGCCGCTGTCGAACGTGGCTGCCTTACCTTGGAAAAATTAGAAGCAATGACCTGTGTTTGCTCCGTTGGCTTGGATATGATTGCTATCCCCGGCGATACAAGTGCTTCTACAATCTCTGCCATCATTGCGGATGAAGCTGCTATTGGTATGATTAATAATAAAACTACTGCAGTGCGCCTTATCCCTGTTCCGGGCAAGGGCGTGGGTGACACTGTAGAATTTGGCGGACTTTTGGGCTACGCTCCCATCATTGCCGTAAACAATTTTAGCGCAGAAAAATTTATTTCTCGTGGCGGACGTATTCCCGCACCGGTAAGGAGCTTGACTAACTAATGTTACGCAAAAGCAAACGTGAAGCTATCTTAAATATATTGGAAGAAACTTACAAGGACACCAAGACTGCTTTGAACTATGGTTCTCCATTTGAACTGCTGGTGGCGGTAATTCTTTCTGCTCAATGTACGGATGAGCGCGTTAACAAAATTACGGCGCGTATCTTTCCAAGGTTAAACACTCCGGAAAAAATGGGTGCGCTTACCCAAGAGGAGATGGAGCATGAAATTAGGGACTGCGGCTTGTATCATGCTAAGGCTAAAAATTTACTTGCCACCTGCAAAATGCTGGTAGAAGAATTTGATAGCCAAGTTCCTGACAAGATTGAAACCTTGATGAAGCTTCCGGGCGTGGGCAAGAAGACTGCCAACGTGGTGGCGAGTGTAATTTACAATGTACCTGCCATTGCAGTAGATACCCATGTCTTTCGTGTAAGTCATCGCTTGGGTATGGCGAAGGGAGCAGACCCCTTGGCAACAGAAAAGGAATTGCAAAAGGCAATCCCTATGGAAAAGTGGAGCGACGCCCATCACTGGTTCATTTGGCACGGGCGCAAGATTTGTAAGGCGAGGAAGCCGCTGTGTAGTGAGTGCGTGCTGCTGCAGGAATGTCCTTACAAAGAAAAATCGTTATAAGCACTGTTATGCTTTGTCACGTCTTCCAGTACTTCTAACGATTTTTAAAGTAGATATACTTAAAAACAAAAACGACTGTCGTACTAACTTCGAGAGAAGTGGTTATTCGACAGTCGTTTTTTTATTTGTGAGCATAACCATCAGCAGATGGTTGATTGCTTCTAATTCTTGTTCATTTAGTTGGTTGAGCATCTTTATTGTAGAACGGATTGTATAAGATGGGACAGCTTCCGTGTGGAAAAACTCTTGTGGTGTAATGTCAAGACATTCGCAAATACAGAAGAAGCCTTGCATGGATGGAAGGGTTAGTTTATTTTCAATTCTGTTTATGTAGCTACTGTTTTGTCCCATTATTAAGCTTAATTCACGAGCAGAAATATTACGTTCATCACGCAACTGGTATATTCTCTCTGCAAAAAAATCTTTAAATTTTGAGCCGTCGTTCACGTTTAAGCACCTCCTCTAAAAATATTTTAAACTATTGGAAGATGATGGTGTGACAAATAAAACTCTTTTATAAAATTGACATAGGATATACAAAGTCGTATAATGAAGCAAATGAGATATTTAAAATCTTTTTGAGAAAAAAGTTGAGATATTTAATATCGAACGATTAATTTGTTGAGGTGTTGCTTATGAAGGAAAAGTTTAAGATGCTTGGTCGTAGGGTTAAGTTTTTACGGTTAGATAAAGGTATTTCTCAAACTAAAATGGCAGAGCTGATTGGACTATCCCAAACTAATTTGAGCAATATGGAAAGTGGAAGAACAGCTATTACCATACAAAACCTTTTCAAGATGAGTGACGTGCTTGAGTGCAGTATGGCAGATTTCTTTACAGAATTTGATAATGGTAGGCACGCTTCGACTGGCAATGCTGATGTGAAGAATAGTATCAACTTGGAAGAGGCGGTACAGATTTTGAGGCTGCTTAAAGCAGTGGATGTAAAAGGGCTGTGATTCAAAATTTATTGCTTTCCGCTAATCGTTGCTTGGAAAGCAAGTAAATTTTGTTCTTAGAAAGGCGTCCCCTTTGGGGAAGCTGTCAGCTTAGCTGACTGAAGGGGGACCGCGGAGCGGTGGAAGGGTTTTCTTTGGTTATATTGCTTCTGGGCAAGCGGAAGCTTTGTAATAAATATAATACTTCAATTTTATGAAAGAGGTGTTTTTAATGAGTAAAAAGATTTTGAAAAGAAGCTTGGCACTTGGCGCGTTGATGGCGTTTGTTATTACTGGTAGTGCTATGGCAGGGAATGTCACTCTTACTATTAAGGAAAATGCAACAGAATTTCTTGAAGATATGTCTGGAGTATTTACTATTACTGGGCAAAAAGGGAGTACCTTGAATGTTACGGGTGCGCTGTATATATCTGGTACTGTTGAAGGATTAGAGAATTTAAATATTGAATCTACATGGGCTGGTGTTCAAATTTATGGTGATTCCCATATTCAAGCTAACAATATTAGTATAACTAGTGGTAGTAGTGCTATTTATGTACCATACGATGCAAATGAAGGAACAATATTAGATATTGACTTTGGCAATAAAATGAATGTTTTTTCTGGTAATGCAATATCAAATCATGGTATAAATACTGTTATTGATATTGAAGGTGGTGAAGGAAGTAAATTTAATGCAGTATTAAAAAGTGGCAATGGTATTTGGGTTTATAGTGGTTCAAAAGATACTAAAACATCTTTGGCGGCAGACACTGTATATATAGAGACAACTAAACATACAACTATTACAGCTGAAGGTGAAAATGCAGATGTAGATATTGTTGCAAAAGATTTAACTTTAATAAGAAATTTAGACGATAAAAATGTTTTATCTGCGGCTGGGAAAGGTTCTGACATAAATATAATTGCTTCTGGAATATCAACAATTAAAGGCAATATTGTTTCAGGTAATGTAGAATCTACTGTAAGTGTAAATATTACTGGTGAGGAATCTAATTTTACTGGTAAAGTTAACACTGTTGAAGGAGCTACTACTAACCTTACTCTCAACGGAGCTACTTGGAATGTAACTGGTAACAGCGTTATTACTAATGTTGAAGGTAATGGCACTATTAAACTTGATATGGTTTCTGAAGATGCTGTTGCTACCGTTGATGCTACCAGTATTTCTGAAACTACTACTGTTGGAGCAACTAGTACTGTAACTGATTACCTTGCAGGTCTTTCTGGAGAAGAACAAACTGAAGCAATGAAAAAAGTTGTTGAGAGTGTACAAGTTGATGGTGAAGCTGTAACTGATACTATTACTACTGATGAAGGCATGGTTACTGGCGCTTATACATTAAGAGTTAACGAAGATGGTAGTGTAGAGGCAGCCCAAGCAGTTAATACCAAATCTGACGCAGTAAGTGATGCTGGTATGGCTCTTAAAGGTCACTGGCGTGCTCACATGAACGATATGAACAAACGCATGGGCGACCTGCGTATGGCAAATGGTGAAACCGGCGTTTGGACTCGTATGGTTCGTGGCGAAAGCGAATACCAAGGTGCTAAAATGCAATACAACCAATATCAATTAGGCTATGACGAAAAGCTTAGCGTTGATAAACGTTGGACTGTTGGTGCAGCAGTAACCTTCTCCGAAGGTGATGCAAGCTATGCTCAAGGCAGCACTGATGATAAGAGCACTGCATTTGCAATTTATGGCAGCAAGCTGAACAATGATGGCACTTTCGTTGATTTGATTGCCCGTTATGCTCATTTGGAAAGTGATTTGGAAGATAGAGTATATGGTAATGGCGATTACAGCACTAATGGTATGTCTATAAGTGCAGAATTTGGTAAACGTATTGAACAAGGCAATGGCTTGTGGATTGAACCGCAAGTTGAATTGACCTATGGTACTATTGACAGCGCAGATGTTGTTTTAGGTAATAAATACAAAGCACATTATGACAGCTTAGATTCCTTTATCGCTCGTGCAGGCTTCGCGCTGGGTAAAGATATTAAACAAGGTAATGTTTATGCTCGTGCATCCTACCTGTATGACTTTGATGGTGAGACCACTACCCAATTTGAAGGTGGTAAACCCATTGAAGAAGACTTCGGTGGCGGCTGGTGGGAAGTTGGCGTAGGCGCTAACATTAACCTGTCCAAAGCAACCTATATTTACG
>JAFUKD010000032.1 GCA_017467905.1 Phascolarctobacterium sp. | reverse complement strand
TTGCATCCTTTTTCTTAGTATAGTCTTTAATCTAAGTAATGCGTAAGCGTTACTAACCTTGTTCCCCAAAAGAAATATTAAATTTTTATTAAAAGCATATCCCCCTCTACAAAATGTTTCACGTGAAACATTTAAAGAACAAGCTCCTCACCTATTCCCGTACATCTTCTCGTAATAGTTTTGGTACTCACCGCTGATAATGTTCTCCCACCACTCGCGATTATCCAAGTACCATTGAATTGTTTTCTTGATACCATCCACAAACTTAGTTTCAGGCAACCATCCTAATTCCCTATGAATCTTGGTCGGGTCAATTGCGTAACGCATATCATGTCCTTTGCGGTCAGTAACATAAGTAATCAAGCTCTCCGGCTTGCCCAGTTCCTTGCAGATAAGCTTAACAATATCAATATTGCGCATCTCGTTATGACCGCCAATATTATAAACTTCGCCTACTCTGCCCTTGTGAAGAATCAAATCAATTGCCTTACAATGATCTTCAACATAAAGCCAATCACGCACGTTAATGCCTTCACCATAAACCGGCAGAGGTTTATCATTTAAAGCATTAGCAATCATCAAAGGAATGAGCTTTTCCGGAAAATGATAGGGACCATAGTTGTTGGAGCAACGAGAGATAGTTACAGGCAAACCATAAGTGCGGTGATAAGCCAGCACCAATAAATCCGCACCAGCCTTAGAACTGCTATACGGAGAGCTTGTGTGAATAGGAGTTTCTTCAGTAAAGAACAAATCTGGTCTATCCAAAGGCAGATCACCATAAACCTCGTCAGTAGACACCTGATGATAACGCTTAATATCAAACTTACGGCAAGCATCCATCAATACAGCAGTACCCATTACGTTAGTCTGTAAGAAAATCCCAGGGTCTTCAATAGAGCGGTCAACATGGCTTTCCGCAGCAAAGTTCACCACAATATCAGGATGCTCTTCCTCAAAAAGTTGCTCCACTGCCTCGCGATCACAGATATCTGCTTTCACAAAACGGAAGTTAGGAGCATCCATCACACTTGCCAATGTAGACAAGTTGCCTGCATAAGTAAGCTTATCCAAGCAGATGATGCGATAATCAGGATACTTGGCAAGCATGTGAAATATAAAATTAGAACCTATAAATCCGGCACCGCCGGTGATGATGATTGTCATAAAATCCATCTTCCATCACCAAAATATATTACTTGCTTCAACAATTAATTATACTCTTAAAAAAATATATATTAATTTTTCTTTTGATCATTATTATAAAAAATTTTTTAGACAACTTCTAATCTTATAACTTAGTTTCTTTCTGCTATTACGTAAATATATCATTGCCTCATACAGTAAAGGAATATAACATATCAGTAAATATAATACCCCTTTTTTAAACTCTAATGTCCCAATATAATCAAAATTATTAGTCAACCATTTTCTCATTTCTTGCTTCTGTTCAACATCTAATACTTTTGATAATAAATTTCTTTTGTATGCTTGTAAACATCTTTCGTGAGATTTTTCTTTAACGATATTATACCAGAAAGTTTTATATTCTATATTCTTTGTTAATTCGTTTTCTAACAGAAAAAGTTGCTGTCTATTACACAGCCAGTCATAGAAATACTGTTTTTCATTAACCTGATGACATATTGAAGATTCGTTACATAAATTATAGAAATAATATATCTTTTCAAGTACAACTATCTTTCTCGCATATATATATATATATGATAATGCAAACCAATCTTCAGCAAACGGCATATATTCTGGAAATCGTACTGTAGCCCACATACATTTCCTATAAAATTTGTTTCAAACAGCTCTGGATGTTTTATCCTCAAAAAAAGATGTTATTATATCCACATCAGTAAAATCAGCAGTATATTCTGCAACATTCTCTTGATATATTCCATAATCTTTACAATAATTGAAACAAACTACATCAGCATTTTTCTTTTCTATATAATCTACATTGTCTAAAATCATATTTAAATCAATATAATCATCAGCATCAACGAAACAAATATAATCTCCTTTACAAATATTTAAACCAACATTTCTTGCTACCGATACGCCACTATTTTGTTTATGAATTGTTATAACTCGCCTATCTATAAAAGAGTATTCATCACAAATATATCGCGAATTATCTGTAGAACCATCATTTATCAAAATGACTTCGATATTTTTGTAAGTTTGATTAATAATTGATTCAATACATCTATGTAAATACTTCTCAGCATTATAAACTGGAACGATTATAGATACTAACGGATGACCCAAATTGCTATGACCACTCAAACATTCACTTCCTATCATAACCACACAACTTTCCCTACAAAACTTAACCCTTGCAAATAACTATAAAACTTATTTACTATTGTCTTTTAGCTTATATTCCAAAATAGTTTTATGGATAAGCTCCTCCCATTTATTCCAAATATTTTCAGGTGCATATTCTTTCATGTCTTCTTTGGCTTGTTGACCATAGCGTTTACGTTTATTGGCATCATCCATTAATTCTTTCAGACCTTCAGCAAATTTTTGTACTGTATCCCCACACAAAATACCATTACTGCCATTTTTAATCAATTCATTTACAGAAGGACAATTTGAGAACCCAACACTTGGTAATCCAATACTCATAGCTTCAGTTAATGCTAAACTAAAGCCTTCATATGCAGATGGAAAAGCAAAGATTGCCGCTCTCGATAGCTGTGCATTTATATTTGTAGTTGTCCCCATAAATTTTACCCTATTTCCCAGTCCATACTCTTTTATCAATTCACAACATTGTTTATAATATCCTTCTTCCAATTGCGTGTCTCCCCAAAACTCTACGCTCCAGTCAGGATACAAATTTCGTAATTTATTAAAAGCTTCTATGATCAAATGCTGACGCTTATCTTTTCTACTAACACGCCCTATATGCATTATAATCTTACTATTTTCTACATTACTTATATTTGTACTTGGTATTACTACATTCCCTATTGATACCACATTATCATGCTTTATATAATTTCTAACATTATCAATAAAGCTTGGCAATAATACCTGCAAACAATCAGACTGCTGCGTTGTACTTAATACTTCTGTATCAAACAAAATCTCTTTAAAATACACTTCTGGTTGACAATGAAACATGGTAATGACCGGACAATCTATTTCTATATGCTTCTTTATAATATACGTATCTTTAATATGAAATGATATGATAATATCCGGCTTTTCATTAAAAATAATATTCTTTAATTTAGAAGCAATAGATTTAGCAGCTAAATCTCTATCAAATTTATGTCGGGCTTTCTTGCTAATATACAACAGTCTTTTGAGCTTTAACATAATTTGTTTATTTGTATCCTTACCACCTATGTTATATAAATTTATCTCAGAAGAAACAGGAAAATAGGGTACACCATTATGTGTATCCATACCAACAAATGCTACTTCATACCCTCTTGAGACAAAATAGTTTCCCATTGAGCAAAATACCTTCTCGACTCCTCCCTGTATATTAACATAAGCCTTTAAATTTACTAACAAAACCTTCAATTCAACACCCTATTTCACCATAATATCATTAAAAATCAGCTGCTTTTTATATTTCAGACGCCAATATTGGGGATATATACATAACCAAACCAATAAACAGTGTTTTTTCTCATTTACACTAAACGATCTGTCTTTTATAATTTTCAAAATATTTTTCCT
Source organism: Phascolarctobacterium sp. (assembly GCA_017467905.1). Taxonomy (GTDB): domain Bacteria; phylum Bacillota; class Negativicutes; order Acidaminococcales; family Acidaminococcaceae; genus JAHHUH01. Next base: position 23,474 of record JAFUKD010000032.1, on the reverse strand, counting down.
TATAACATTTTCATAGACTGATACATCCACATCTACCTTTGTTAGATATATTTCTCTCAATATAGAAAAATCAACTTTAATTAAACCATATAAGCTAAGATTACTACTAAAATCCTTAAAGTTTCTATATCTTTTTACACTTAGCTCGAACCACTTTAACTTATCTTTCAATAGCATTGTATGTGTTAATGAAGCCGTCCTCATAACGTAAAAATAGAGTGGTATTGGAATATATATTATTTTTTTATCAATAAAGCTATATCAGTCAATAATTCATAGTCTTCAGCAACTCTTGTTTCAGTATTAAATTTTAATCCATTATAAAAAGTTCTTTTAATAGCTTTATTTGCTAAAAAACTTTTTATTTCTTTATCTTTAACAAATTCCTTTAAAAACATTTCTTTATCAATAATTCCCTCTCCAAAACTTGGAACAGTACATAATTTTTTATCTTTATCATTTTCAACTACATAGTAGTCAAAAAAAATCATATCAGGCTCATTATATTTTTTTATGCTATTTAAAATAACTGCAACATAATCCTCAGATAAATAATCATCACTATCCGGAAAAATAACATATTTGCCTCTTGCTATATCTAAACCTAAATTTCTAGCACTACTAGCCCCACCGTTTTCCTTATGTACAACTTTTACATTGTCAGCGTGTAATAAAGCAAATTTATCGGCAATTTTACCACTATTATCTCTCGTTCCATCGTCTATCAATAATACCTCGATACCAGACTGTAAATTTTTTTCTAGCGAATACAAAAACCGATCTATGTACTTTTCTACACCATAAATTGGAACTATTAAAGATAAGTAAATCATATTCCACCTCAAAATTATTTTGTCTTCAAAATACAATATTTACTGTTAAGTAAACCTATCTCGCATAGTTTCACCTCGTTTGATATCAATGGTAGTGATTCTCCCTCTCTATCAGTTCGTTTCCTAAATCTTACAACTTTATATTTTCCTATTGTAAATTTACACTTTCTGGAATAAGGCTCAATCCATGACCCATTAAAATGATGAATAGAATAATTCTCTTTTCCGTTTTCTGGTGTACAAAAAAATAATAAGGAAAGATTACTATATCTTCTTTTAACTTGGTAAACTTAGTCCCGTCATAAGGCTGTTTGAAACCATATCTTTCTTCCAAAAATTTGGCTATTCTAACTACATTGGTAGTTTCATCTAAATCACCATTTTTAATAAAAGTTATATTATCGTAAAGATTTAGAATTTCTCTAATAACATTATTCCCTTTTGTTGAACCTATTAATGCAGTTAATGGAGATACCTCCCCATTCCATATTTCATACCCCAAAACTAATGCATCATATTCTCTAAATTTATCAATATTATTTGTAATCTCTAAATCAGTATCAAAGTAGAAGCCACCATATTTATACAGCACATACAACCTCAAATAATCTGAAACAAAGGCGTATTTTTTATTTTCGTATGCTTCCTGTACATAAGTGTTATTAATTGTTTTAAGAATATCATTTCCCCATTCAATAATCTCATAATCAGGACAGTATTTTCTCCAACTTTGAATACAGCTTTCTACAAGAGCGGGTTTCTCTTTATCACCAACCCAAACATAATGTATCTTTTTAGGAATATAACTATTCATCACCAAACCTCAACTGTTTAATTTTGTATAAATCCAACTTTTTAATACATTGTACTGCTTAAAACAAAGTAGTCTTTTTGTGTGCAAATCCCTCAACTCTTCAGCAAAAGCTTTATACATTAAGGGTCTTACTTCTTTATTTGCATGCCTACACCTTGCAAGCTGCTGATTCAAAATATTAGGTATAAAATTCTTAATCAAAAAATCTAACTCTTTCTGTAGATGTGGTTGTTTATATATTTCATAAATCGAGTTGATTCCAATATGATAATCCCTTATAGTTTTGGGTTTACCACTATTATGAATGATAGATTCTTCGTTGACCGTATAAAAGTAGAAAGCTTCATTCACCGCAACAGTTTTTGGTGATTTGGCTATAACAGCATATGTATGCGGATAATCTTCCATCGTTATTCCAGATATGAATTTTATGCCTTCCAAAATTGAACGCTTATATAATTTACAGCAGGCAGAAAAATCTATCTTATATTTTTCTCTATGAGTACCCAAGAAAACAGGCTTATCCGTAACTTTAATATCTAAAGTATTGATATCTACTCTCTTTTTAAAAAGTTCAGTATCATTTCCTAATCTAACACTTTGCAGTTTATAGCTTACCAATTCAGCTTGGTACTTTTCAGCTAATGATGAAGCAACTTCTAAACATTGAGGATGTATAACATCATCAGAATCAAGGAAGCAAATATATTCACCACTTGCATTTTCAACACCATTATTTCTTGCCATAGACAGCCCTTGATTTTCTTGAGTAATAACTTTTACCCTTTTATCAAGTTTCATATAACGCTCTAGAATAGTAGCACTATTATCAGGCGAGCCATCATTGACACATACTATTTCGAAATCATTAAAAGTTTGGTTTATGACACTGTCTAAACATCTTGCTAGGAATTTTTCAACGTTATAAACAGGTATAATTACTGAAACCTTCGGCATACAACACTCACCTTACTTAACTCTTTTCCCAATACCAGACAATTTCGCATACAATTTATGTGCACTCTTACAATTTTTAAAACTCCAAAGCAAAAATTTATGTTTTGAGCGCATCTTGCTAATATATTTGATGTTGAGATGTTCACTTATAAAATTAGAAACATCTACAAATCTTTCAGAATTTCTATCTTCATCATTAGCGTAAAAAGCTGTTAGCACTGCCAAAGCTGTTTCCAAAGCAAGTAATTCGCAGTCGTTAACGCAACTAAGATTATTCTCTTTAGCAAAATTTAATCTTTCTCTATATCCGAGGAAACAATCATATCTGCTCTTGCTATTAAAACCTGAAGCTACTATACTTCCTTTTCTTTTTATATAGTGATAGTAAGGCTTGCAAATGTAAGCTACTCTTTTGGCGTTAGCAACAAATTTATATGTAGTAGCAACATCCTCATAAATTCTTCCTTTTGGATAACGGATATTACCAATGATGCTTCGTTTATAAATCTTGTTCCAAGCAGAGTTATCCATATTAACTTTCAATATCTCGCAAATTGCTTCTTCGCCATTAAACAAATGATTTTCTGTGTATCTACCTTTAAAACGTTTCTTGCCATCACGTTCTACATAGGTATCGCCACTTACAATGTCACAACTATTTTCTTCTAAACATCTTATTAATTCTTCATACATATTAGGTTCTATATAATCATCACTGTCTATGAACCCAATAATCTCTCCTTGTGCAGCATCAATACCAGCATTACGTGCGTCACTCAAGCCACCGTTCTTTTTATGAATTACTCTTACGCGTTCATCCTTTTGTGCGTATTCATCACAAATCTTGCCGCAGTTATCCGGTGAACCGTCATCTACGAGGATGAGCTCAAAATCTGTGAAAGTTTGCTTTAGAATGGAATCCACGCATTTATGAATATATTGCTCAACTTTATAGACAGGTACGATAATTGAAAGTTTAGGCATTACTTCGCCTCCAAATTTATTTATTCAAATAATCCAGCTTAATGTACTTGTTCATTGTATAGTTAGCGTAGTTGGCGCATAACATAAAACCAAGCTTTCCTTCAAGAATGCCCAATTTCAAGATATACATTTTGAAAAAGGCAAAGGAAGGTCTGATGATGATATCAAAAATAAAATTACAGGACTTACCTTCCTTCTTGCTCTTTTCTGCAGCAAGGGTGGAATACTGGTTCATCTTGCGCAGGTATTGGTCCCATGTTTCATAAGTGTAATGCAGCATGTCTTTGGTAAGCTTTTTATCTTTATGCTGATGTACAATCTTGGGATGAACAAAGCCTTCCACATAGCTGCCTTCGCGTGGCATTAAACGGCATACCCAGTCCGGACTTAAAGGACCATGTTTAACAAGCTTATGTTTAAAATGGTTGATGCGCCTTACCCAGTAACCATATTTGTCACCTTTGGCAACAACTGCTTTAATCTCTTCGCACAACGCAGGGGTACATCTTTCGTCTGCGTCTATAAAGAAAATCCAATCACAAGAAGCTTGCTGGATGGCAAAGGTTTGCTGCCCGCCCCAATCTCCGTTCATGCTTCTGTTAATAACTTTTGCACCAAGTCCTTCGGATATTTCCTTGGTTCTATCTTCGCTATTGTCATCAATTACAATTACTTCATCTGCAAAGGAACAGCTTTCAATGCATTCCTGCATATTCTTTTCTTCGTTTTTTGCCAAAATCAAAACGCTTATTTTACTATTCATCTTTAACCTCTTTATATTTATTTAAAGTGTATTTATAATTGCAAGCACCAGAAGCACCTGCAAAAAACTTTAAACCTCTATTTGTTTAGCATGCCAATGCCTGTTTTCCGGCTTGGGCAAAACCATGTAATCTCCGTATTTTAATTTTAGGAATGCGTCAGCATCATTAGGCACAGAAAAATACTTGCCTTCAAAGGGAATATCTCTCTTTAATGGGAAGATGATATTCTTATCAAAGAAATTGTAGTCGCAAACCCTAATCTCCTGCCCAATGTATTTCAAATCACTATTCTTTCTATACATACGGCTAGTAATTCTCATACTTTTGTTGATTATATTATATCCTAAAAACGGCACTGCAACCGCCACTTGGATGGCAGCACGCTTCCAATGTCCTTTGGGGTATTTTTTCCTCTTATACTTCCATTCATTAACCTTGCTAACTTTTTTAAGCAGGTTTTTGCTTGCACTGTCGTAATAGTCCCAAACGAAGATATCTACAAAAATGCCTTGATGATACTTTTCGTTTTCAGATTCATCAAACTCAACTAGCTTGGTGTTCTTCATTCTAATTTTCATTATTTTTCTAGTGTAATGAGGGTCATTCTTATCCGTTTGCAAGAACAGGTTTTCCGGCAGTTCATTTACATATTGAGAGAACTTCTCAAAATCTTCCCTCATCATACAAATATCGCAATCATCATCCCAGGGAATAAAGCCTTTATGACGTACTGCGCCTAACAAGGTGCCATAGCACAACCAGTATTTTATATCGTGCCTTTGGCAAATTGCGTCAATGGCTTCTAAAATTTCTACCATTTTAAGTTGAGCTTTCCTAAGCATTTCTTGATCAACCATTAAAAAATCCCATCCTATTATTTCTCTTTTAATACTCTCCAAGCTGCTACTTTCTTAGCTTCAAGGACTTTAGCATCCAACGCTTTATTTTGATTTAAAGTATTTACGCCCTCTTCGGTAGCATACAAATGACCATTATAGACTACTTGCTCTTTAAACATGCTTTCCAGCATAGCACTATATTCAAAGCCTGCAGGAGCAATCAGTTCTGCAATGGTTCCTGCAATTTGGTTATGCACGCCTACTTTAACATTGCTAAACATTTCCTTGTTAATGCCAGCGCCATAGAATACGCAGGGTATTGCGGTACGGGTTTTAGTATTTTGCTCTTTGGCGAAATGGAAGCGTTCACTATGGTCACCGGTAATTATAAACAAGCTGTCCGGTTCCTCTGCTTCCGTAGTTTTTACAAACTCGCCAATTACTTTATCCGTATACCAAATATGTCCAAGCTCGGTGATGGTTTTAGGGTCATTTTTAATATCTGCAGGTAACTTAGCCATTACTTCGCTACGTTTAAAGCCTTCCTTATCCACGTCAATGATAAAAGGTGGATGGTTATTAGTGGTAAGCACCATATGGAATACTTTTTCGTCACCTTGTTTAGCAATGTATTTGCTAATTTCTTTAAACAAATCTGCATCGGGGCAACCCCAAGAGTTACCACCGCTATATTTAAATTCATCAGCACAACGGAACTCATCAAAGCTTTGTGCCAAGACCATGTTTTCAAAATTTTGCCAGCCACCAAAGCCACCAAACCAGAAGATGGTTTTGTAACCCATCTTTTTCATTACATAGCCAATACCCATTTGGTATTTAGTTTGGAAGCTGTTGGGTTGATAGTTTTCATAAATACCGGTATTAGGCAAGCCTGTGAGCAAAACATTCATTGAAGGCATTGTTCCACTGGCACCGGCAAGCATGTTTTCTATTGCAAAACCCTGCTCGGAATTTTGCAGGGCAATGGTTTGGTCAACCAAGCCCAAGTCTTTAAACTGGGGCAAGAAGGGCCACAAGCCAAAGCTTTCGCCTGCAATAAGCACTATATTATTAGGCTGCTTAGCTATTTTAGGAGCAACAACCTTACGTTTAAAGGCTTCATCTATAGTTGCAGCGCCAGGATTACCACCCACTACTGCTATTTTCTTTTTAAGTTCGTCAACAGTAATATTAACATTTGTATCTTTGGCAAGCTTACGCTTCATTGCATATACACGATACAGAGCTTGCCCGTCGTCTAAAATTGCTTCGTTAAGCAAATTAGATTTCAAACGCGCTGCGCTTTCCCAATTGATGGACTTAGAATAGGTAAACGCACCGCCATATCTTACAAATACCCACAGCAAGGATACCAGCAGTACTGAACAAACAGCAACAACTTTTTTGCATTTAACATCTGCAAATTTAATAACAGGTGTTTTGAAGATTACTTTTAAGATGTAGGCTAAAATTAACCCTGTGACAATCGCCGCAGGTAAACGCCACAACATTTGGTATTCATCAATAGCAGTCATTAGGATGGCGTACTTGTCATCATGCATGCCATTGATAATCATCATATTAAAGCCTGCATTAAAGATTTGATAATAGGGAATCCTTGTGAAAAACAAAACCGCGAAAAATATTGTAGCCAAGCCATGCCACACCATCCTAATCGTAGCAGCAGGCCAGTTTTTACAAAAAATTCCAGGCAAGGTAGCAAATACGCCGCCAACCAGAACCAGTATGCCCGTGGTTTTAAGGCTTAAACGCAAGCCCAACCACATAGATTTAAACACCTCGTCGCTAAACAGTCCTTCAATTTGAGAACTGTAAATAGCAATAAAAGCAAATCTAAAGATACTAAAAACCACGCACCAAAAAGCAAAGGCCTTTAAATCCTGTTGTAATCCTTCAAAAAATTTAGCAAATCTGTTCAAATCCTATTTCTCCAACCCTGTCAAAAACTCTCGTAAATCTTTAAAGCCCTTGTATTCTAAATCAAAGGCACCCTTAGCCGCCGCCTCGCTCATCCGCAAGCCTACGAACTTTTCTGTACCGGCGAAGTAGCTGTACAAAAAGCTTCTATTGTAGTTTTGCAAACGTTTTTCCTTACTGCGGCTAATGTTCACACTAAAAAGGTATTCGCGGGCTATATTCTGCAGGTTATAAAAATTACTGTATTCAGAAGTTTCCTGCTTCAATGCCTGTAAAAGCAAGTCTTCCAAAAAGCCCGGCATCCAGTTTCCTACTTCGCTTTTATATGGAAACAAGTACATTTCAAAATCAAAATCCTGTAAGAAACTGTGTTTTTTAATTTTGAAGATATGATGCTCCGTTACCCTACGTTTTATGCCTGCATCTGCAACGAGCAAAATCTTCTCTACCTTATCGAAGCCTTCTGCGGCTTCAAGGTTTTGCAAATACATAAGCAAATTTTCCAAGCTGTTTATATTCACAATACGTAGCTCTGGTAAAGTTTCGCCCTGATTACGCAAATATTTTATGTAATAATCTACGAACGCAGCAATTTCTAAGCGCTCGCATAAAACTATAATTCTGTCGTGTACTGCCCAACGAGCAGTCATTGCGACCTACCATTTTGAGCAAGCATTTTCACTGCTGCTTCCACAACTTGGTCAACGGTCAAACGGGTCATACATTGCATGTCATCACATTTATGCTTCATTCCACCTGCGCAACCCATGCAGGGCGGCACTGCAGTAACGATGGTGGCATCTTTAGTATAGGGTCCATAAAGTTTAGGACTGGAAGGGCCATACATTGCCACAATGGGAACCTTTTGACTAATAGCAACGTGCATAGGTCCGCTGTCATTAGTAATAATCAAACTACAACGACGCATTGCTGCAGCCAAAGCACCAATAGTAAAAGCACCTGTTGCTACAATGGGAGTGGTTTGCATAAAGGAGACTGCTTCCTGCACCATTGCCTCATCCATAGTCCCACCAAAAAATACGGGCTTATAGCCTCTAAAAGCCATAGCATCTGCTACTTTGGCAAATCTATCAGGAGCCCAGCGTTTAGTAACAACTGCACTACCAATATTAAAGCCAACTAATCTATCTGTGGCGAAAACGCCATTATCACGCCAGAAGTTTTCTGCTTGTTGCATATGCTCTACGCTGGGGAAAATTTCCAAACCATTATGCTGTATATTGGTTACGCCCAACTCGTGCAATACGTCCAAGTACATATCTGCGGCATGGATTGTTCTATCTAATTGAATGTATTGATCCCACATAGGTCTGAACATGGTGTGGGTTGTGCCAACACGCAATTTAGTTTTAGTAAGGGCACAAATAAAGGAACAACGCTCATTGGGATGCAGGTTAATCACTACATCAAAATCCATCCCACTAAGCCTGCGTGCGCACGCAATTAAAGCTAATAAGCTGTTGTCACGTCCTTTTTTATCAATGGTAATTACTTCATCCAAATACGGATTATACAGTATTACATCTTTTAATTTTTCATCTGCCAAAAATGTAATATGCGCATCAGGAGCAGCCTTACGCAATGCGTGGATGAAAGGAGTAGTTAAGGTTAAGTCTCCTAAATGCATCAAGAAAGTTACTAATATTTTTTTACCATTTAACTCTACCATTATTTCACCAGTTTCTCCTTATAAACTTCATAAACCATTTCTGGTGTGATGTCGTGCATGCAATGCCAATCATTACATGCTTTCTTCAAGCAACCTGCACATTTGGCAGGGGTAATCATTACAGTTGAGTTCTTACTTCCGTAAGGACCTGTCCTATCTGCCTTAGTAGGTCCATACATTGCTACCAAAGGCTTCTTCAAAGCTGCTGCAAAGTGCAGTGGTCCAGTATCTGCGCTAATGTAAAACCTGCAGCCTTTGATAAGAGCAGCAAGCTCCCGCAGGGTTGTCTGCCCCGTCATATCAACTACTTGCTCCAAGCCGCTTAGCTCTTTAATCTTCGCACCTTTAGGAGCATCATCAGGGCCACCTGCCAAAACAATGTACATCCCGTCTGCAACGATTTTCTTCGCCAGTTCTGCGTAATGCTCTACAGGCCATTCTTTAGTTTTCCAGCGTGCTCCGGGTACAAAAACAACGTAATCGCCCTTAACACCTTTCGCCGCTAATTTTTTTGTTACCTCTTTGCTTTCCTTGGTTAAATCCGGCATGGGAAATTCTACTTCCTCAACCTTTGCGCCAAGGTAGCGGGCAACGTCTAAGTAACGCTCTATTACATGGTCCTTGCTGTGACTGCCGCCAATAGCCTTGCTCACCAAGCCACTGCCTTCACGCATTTCGCAATAACCAATCCTGTTACTGCAGCCGCTAATGGCAGCCATTACTGCGCTTTTGAACAAGCCCTGCATATCAATTACCAAATCAAAATGCTTGCTATGGAGCAGGTCACGCATCTCTTTAAAATATTTTATTTTATCGCCTAAGCTCATCTTATTGAATTTTACTTTGTCAAAATACAAAACTTCGTCAATGACAGGCGGGTCAGGCACAAAGCCTGCAAACTGCGGGTGTACCAGCCAGCTTATTTTTGCATGGGGGTACAGCTTGCGCAGCTCCCAAGCAAAGGGCAAAGTATGTAAAACGTCTCCTAATGAGCTCATTTTGATTAGTAAAATATTTTTGTAGTCCATGTGTATCGCCTTTTTATCTTTCATTTTAAGACTTGTTAGAAGTACTGGTAGACGAGGAACAGCGAAGCTTACGCAGCGACGGCGTACTAACGCGTACGTCAAGCAAGTAAGCGAGCTGTGACAAAGTATAACAGTACTTATAGCAAGGCTTTTACAAAATCTAAGAGGTTACCACCTGTAAACAAGTAACCTCTAATTCCAGCCGCTTCTGCTGCCTCCACATCACGCTTGCTATCGCCAATAAGGAAGCAAGCTTCTTTGTCCAAGTCGTTTTCTGCAAAGGCTTGCAGCAACATTCCCGGTTTAGGTTTACGGCAGTCGCAGTCACAGGTGTATTCTGCAACCTTGCCCTCTTTATGATGGGGACAATAATAGAACTTTTCTACCTTCGCACCACATTTCTCCAATTCAGATGCCATGTGGGCGTGCAGCTTGTTCATATCTTCAACGGTGTAGTAGCCACGAGCAATGCCGCTTTGGTTGGTTACCACAAAAATTTTGTAGCCTAATTGGTACAAATACCCCAAAGCTTCTCGTGCGCCCTCTACCCATTGTAAATCTTCAATTTTATATAAGTAGTCCACGTCAACGTTCAATACGCCGTCGCGGTCAAAGAGCACTGCCTTATCTTTCATAAACGTAGTAACCGCCGGTTTTATCAAGCAAAGCGCAGTATTCCGCAATAGCGTCTTCAATAGGAGTAAAGCCGCCGTCATAGCCTGCTGCTAACAAATTGGAAGTATCTGCTTGGGTAAAGCTTTGATATTTGCCTTTAAGCACTTCCGGGAAGGGTACATATTCCAATTCACCGCTGCCAAAATGCTTCAGCACACCATTAGCCAAGGTGTTGAACTGGTGAGCGTGACCGGTACCGCAGTTAAAGATACCGCTAATTTCCGGATGTTCCCAGAAATAGAAGTTTACTTTCACAACGTCTTTAACATAGATAAAGTCGCGAGTGTGTTCGCCGGGGCCGTAGCCATCGTACTCGCCAAACAGTCTTACCTTGTGTTCTGCCTTCCATTGGTTATACATTTGGTAAATCATGGAAGCCATTTTGCCCTTGTGATTTTCCTGCGGGCCATATACGTTAAAGTAACGCAATCCTACAACCTGGCTTTGTGCTTGGGGAAGCAAACGGCGCAGGTAATTATCAAAGAACAATTTGGAGAATGCGTATACGTTCAACGCTTCTTCGCAGGCAGGCTCTTCGCGGAAGCCATGCAAGCCACTACCATAAGTAGAAGCAGAAGATGCGTAAAGCATTTGAATCTTTCTGTCTAAGCAGAAGTGGAGAACGTTTTTAGTGTATTCAAAGTTGTTTTCCATCATATACTTGCCGTTATATTCCATTGTGTCAGAGCAAGCACCCTCGTGGAAAATAACGTCAATTTTTTCGTGGTTAAATTTGCCTGCAGCCAAAGCTTCGCTAAAGGCATACTTATCCATGTAATCCTTAACCTTTAAGCCTTGGATATTTTTGAACTTAACCATATTAGTTAAATTATCTACTACTAAAATATCGTCATGACCGCGTTCATTTAAGCCTTTAACAATGTTACTACCAATAAAGCCTGCACCACCGGTTACAATAATCATATCTTGCCCTCCTTAACCAAACGCGCAATCTTCTCGACTACGCCCGTAGTGGAATACCCATCTTCAAATTCTATAATTCTAACTTCGCCTGCATATTCACGACCGGCAACCTCTTCCGGTTTGTAGTCGCCACCTTTGACAAGAATGTCAGGACGGATTTTTTCAATCAATTCTGTAGGAGTATCTTGGTCGAACAGCACCACAGCATCCACGCAGTTAAGCGCTGCGAGAACGCGAGCTCTGTCCAGCTCGTGTACTAAGGGACGGGTTTCGCCCTTCAACCTGCGCACGGAAGCATCAGTGTTCAGCCCTACAATTAAGTGCTTGCCCAGATTCTTCGCCTTTTCCAAATAGGTAACGTGACCTACGTGTAAAATATCGAAGCAGCCATTGGTACAGACAATCTTCTCGCCGCAAGCCTTCCAGGTTTTAGCAAGGGAAGCAATTTCTTCCCAGCTCAAGGTGCGGTAGCTTCTGCCCTGCTTGCGTTCTTCCGTCAGCAAATCCTTCAGCAGCTCGTCACGATGGACGGGGTAAGTACCCGCCTTCGCCACTACGATACCTGCTGCCCGGTTCGCCATGAACACAGCATCTTGCAAATCAAGCTTACCTGCGGCACCGGCAAGCAAGGTTGCTGCCACAGTATCGCCTGCGCCGGAAACGTCAAACACTTCCATCGCAGTAGCAGGGTTATGAATTACTTCATTATTATTAACCAAGGTCATACCCTTTTCGCTACGGGTAACAACCACGTTCTTAATGCCAAATTTTTCCTTAGCGGCGCGTGCCATCTCCACAACAGCAGCATCTTCATTATCACGTTGGCAGCCTGCTGCCTCGCACATCTCCTTTAAATTAGGAGTAATAAAGTCACAGCCGCTGTACTTGGTCCAATCAGCACCCTTCGGGTCAATCAAAACAGGAATGTTATAGGCATTGCCCTGCGCAATTACCCATTGGCAAAAGCTGTCGGAGCATACGCCCTTAGCGTAGTCAGAAACGATAATGCCATCCAAGCCATTATCCAATAAATTTTGCAGCCATTGGCTTAAAGCCGCAGTTTCTTCCGGAAATAAATCCCCTGTTTCTTCAAAGTCAAGGCGCAGCATTTGTTGAGTGCCACCAATGACACGCAGCTTGGTAATGGTTTTACGCTTGTCGCTCTTAATCAAGCCGCTGTAATCAATGCCAGCTTCATCCATCAAGCGTTCCAAAAGCACGCGGTTATCATCATCACCGGTTACGCCGCCCATATAAACCTTACATTCCAAATGAGCAAGGTTGGCAGCCACGTTGGAAGCGCCACCCAAAACGGAGCGCTCCCTATTTATTCTGGTAACAGGCACAGGTGCTTCCGGAGAAATACGTTTTACTTCGCCGTGAAAGTACCTGTCCAGCATTACGTCGCCAATAACAGCAATCTTTAAATTTTGTATTTTTTCTGCTAAAAAAGTGGTTACAGCCAAACCTGACAACTTATTCACCATCCACAAGCTCACATAAAATGTGACCAATCAAAATATGCATCTCTTGGGCGCGGGCAGTAATCTTTGCAGGAATTGCGATACATTCGTCGCAAACCTCCATCATCTTGCCACCGCCTGCAGCAGTCATCCCTACGCAGTAAATACCCTTGGACTTTGCAAGTTCAATAGCAGCCAGTACGTTAGGACTGTTGCCACTGGTGGAAATGCCCACAAGAACGTCGCCCTTGTTGCCCAAAGCTTCCACTTGACGTACAAACACTTTGTCAAAGCCGTAGTCATTGCCAACAGCAGTCAAAATGGAAGTATCAACAGTAAGTGCAATGGCAGGCAAGCCTTGGCGTTCCTTTTGGAAACGGCCAACAAACTCTGCTGCCAAATGCTGGCTATCCGCAGCGCTGCCACCGTTACCACAAAACAGCACCTTGTTACCATTTGCTAAAGCAGCCTTCACTACAGTAGCAACGCGCTCAACCTGCGCTAATATATCGCTTTGCATAACAGCATTAGCCACAGCCAAATGCTCTTCAAAACGTGCTTGAATAATTTTTTGCATAATATACCTCAATTACAGATTGTAGAAGTAGTAGTAAAGTTTTAAGGAATCATCATGGTCCCCATGATGTTCTTTTTCATATTCCAGTTCCAAAGCCCAGCAGCAGAAGCGATGCAACCAACGATAGTTAGTTTCGTATTGGGTACTGTTATCAAGATCGTATCTGTTGACAACAGTGAAAGTGTTCTTATCATCTGCTTTGTAGCGAATACCATTACGCAATTCTTGATCCATATCAGGTTGTCCAATATCGAACAAGGTAGTCGTAATATCTTCACGATACCAGCCAACCCAAGTATCCCATTTGGAAGTAAGCTTTTGTCCAAGCACTGCATAGTACAAATCTGTGGAATTAGTATCGTCGGTAAAGCTTTCGTGTACCCACTTTTTACCTACAGTTAAATCCAGCACAGTATTCTTAGAACCAAACAAATAAATGGGATCATGTTTCAAGAAAGCAGCGTATTCTTTATGCCAGCTCTTACGACCAGTGTTATCGTTTTTCCACAAGCCATATTCAAAATAACCGGAATATGCCAAAGGCAAACCATCAATAAAGTGGTGAGGCTTGTACTCGAACTTCCAGTTATTTTGTTTTTTGTACCAATCATCGTCATCTTCTTCCCAACCAGTTTTGTAGGTTAAGGTAAAGTTGCGTTCATCATGTTCTACTTCAACCACAGGTTTAAAATCTGCCTTGGTATAGTAAGGGAGCTCTGCACTTAATTTAGTCTTTTCACCAAAATGCCAATCCGCATCAATTTTAATGAAAGCACCATTATCGCTACCATCATACCCGATTCTGGGAACAATACGTGTTTTATTGGTTTCAGTTAAATCTCTCACCCAAATATCTTTGGAATAAATGTGCTTTCCTTTGATATAAACCTTTACGTCCTTAGCCACCATTTTCTGTTTGGGATAAATCTCAAAAGTTTTAGCGGTTACAGACAAGCACGGAACATGATTAACAGCAGGACAACGAGACATCGTGCCGCCTTCATCCATCACCATTTTGTCAGGGTGAATGGTAGCATGAGGAGCTGTGTACCAATCTTTATCGCCAGTTCCACCTACCTCTTTAATTTCGCCAGTCTTGGTATTGAAATTATAATACGCCCACTTACCGCTCAAAGTAGAACCAGGCTCTACAATAGTACCGCCTTGTTCCAACCATACATCACCGGTTTTCATATTGCCTTGTGCATAATTGGTAATGAGCTTTTCACGACCTTGAGTTATAACAACATTACCACTCAAATAAAAATCGCCGCTTACACTATCGTATTCAGCCTTATCACCGGTAAAGTTAATAGGCATAGGTTTATCCATATTCTTTTCTTTTTCAGTAGGCTCAACAACTTGAACCTCATTTACTTCTTGATCAAATTCAGGAACATCGTAAACCGCATCACCACTGTTAGCGTAATGAGCATAAGCGGGAACACACATACTTGCAGCTAAAGTAGCTGCCAACAACATCTTTTTCATGTTTAACTCCTTCGCTCGTAATATTTATCTTCAAAATGCATATAGTTATCCACTCAACATTATAACACATAAAATAAAAAAGCTCATCGTTTTCGACGAGCTTTTTTTATTTTATTACCTTTTCTATAAAATTGTTTAGCAGTACCGGAAGGCACGAAGCAATGAAGCTTGCGACGCAACGGCGTACTTGACGTACGTAGAATTACGCCAAAGCATAACGGTACTCTTATAGCCAGTTTAATCTGTGTAAACTACGCCTTGCATAGTAACATCTTCGCTAACCTGCACATAGGTAGTGCTTCCTACAGGAATAACCACGCTGCTGCCTTTAACGAAGGCACCGCCAACTGCTCCAATAGGTCCAAGGATAATCATACCGCCAATGGCAGCACCTGCTGCTCCGGCAATAGATTTAGCTTGTTGTTTAGCAAGTTCACCTACGAAAACAGGAATCTCTGTTCCGTCAACACCGTTGATGTACATAAAATTAATATCTACGCGGCCATCCTTACCAAAAATACCGGGCTGCACAACCTTTTTTACCTTGCCAATACCGGTTGCTCCCTTGGGAAGTACCAGCACGTCGTTTACATACAGGTTATCCGCTGCCTTAAAGCTTACTTCGTCACCAACCTTGTTAATCTTGTTGCCAAGCTCTTCGGTAAACTCAATTTGAATCAAAGAATCCTTGGGCAGAGTAACTTGTTGTACGGGGACAACGCCACCTTCATAAGAAACAAGCTCCAGTAAATCTTCCAAGCGGGTAGAGAGCGCACCGTCATCTGCCTTACCGTTCAAAAGAGTTTCTGCCGCTTCGATGCGAGTTTTGGCAGCACCGCCACTCATGCTTTCATTCAAGCGCCATTCCACAACGTTCAAACGAGTTTCAAAAGAAGCACCGCCATCTTCCGGAACGCCTTGCAGATACTCGTACATCACGTTAATTCTCTCCAAAATCGGTTCGGAAGTCATAAGTCCGTTTACATCATATTCAATGGTATCCATACGCTGCACCAAAGAACCTTCCTGCGCTGCACCATAAAGCATAATCTCCATAGCTTTAATTTTATCCGCAGCAGGAATGTTGGCACTTGCTGCAAAGCCAGGCACTACTGCAGTTACACAAAAAATAAAAGTGAGCATTAAAGTTACAAGCTGTCTTTTCATTTGGTAGCCTCCATTCATAGCTATTATATGTACATTGTAGCATAAAACTTGCCAAATTAGTAGAAGTTTTCTCTCGCTCTATTAATCCTTCAAAGATGGAGCCTAACAAAAATAGCCTGCCATATTTCTATGACAAGCTATTTTTCTTATTTTGCATTCAATGCCTTTTTCAGTTCACGACGAACCTGACGAGCAAATTCGTCATGCTTCCAGCTACCACGAGCAGTCAGAGCAGCATCAACCTCTTTGTCGCTGCTAAATTCGTGTTTATAAAAAGCACCGGTCAAAGCGTTGTAAGCAACTGCTTCGCCTTCCATATCCAACAAATATCTCATTTCGCCAACGCGTCTTGCGTTTTTCAATTCCAAATCATCCAGTTCCATGCAGAACACAATGTCAACGTCGCCATCTTGGGCAATTCTTGCCAAAGCAGCTTTGTTAGGAACATCATCAGTAATCATAGCAGCGTCAATAGCAGCGTTAAGCTTATCGTTTTCTACCATTACAAAACCCTTTTGATATTTTAAGGTATTGATAGCTTCCTTGTAGAAAACTTGATTAGCAAGGTCATCTCCACCTTCAACATTATTGATTAACGGCAGAATTGCTACGGTAGCAGCTTCAACTGCGCTAAAGCAAGGTAAGCTAAAGCACAATGTCATAACAGTTAAAATTAAATAACGTAATACCTTTTTCATTATTTACACCTCGTTCAAAAATAAGATGTACTTATTTTAACACAAACAGAAAATTTTTGCATATGTTTTCGCACACAAAAACAGCACGGCTTTCGCCGTGCTGCATAGTGTATCTGTTTAAAGTCAAACTGTATAAAGCTTCAGATTAGAAAGAGAAGTAAACGTCTACATAAAGCAATTGGTCTTCGGATTTACCAGCTTTAGCTTCGGTATCGAAGTAGTTAACATCCAACAGAATGTTTTTAGCCAAGGTGTATTGAACGCCCAGGTTCCAGCCTTCATAACCACCTTCGTTCAAGAAGGTGGAAGCATCAGTAGTCGGGGAAAGGATGCAGTTAATCGGTTGGTCAAACCATTGTGCGTAAGCGCCCCAAGAACCAACTTCTTCGCCAGCACCTTTATAGTCCAAACGAGCTACCCAACCATCTTTGGATACTTCTTTGTTGTATTCACTGTCGCCCCACATATATTCATAACCAAGGCGAACGTTTTTAGCAAGGTCTAAGCCCAAGCCAATGTTATAGATTTCTTTTTCGCCCCATTCGCGTCTGTCTACGTCAATATCTCCGTCAGCATCATTATCGTCGTAGTCTTGAGGATTCATGGAAGCTTCATCAGCTTTGAAGTAGTTTACATAGGTATCAACTGCACCAATTTTGGTTTCAGCACCCAATACATAGATACGGGAGTTATCATCCAAAGTAAGTTCGCCACCGATAGCGTCATTGTCGCCAGCTTTAGCAAGCATACCATAAACTTTAACTTTATCGCCATAGGAAACTTTGATACCATCTACATAGGAATCGAGGATGTTAGCGGTAGAGGTGCATTCATCCCAACGACCAGCCAATACGTTCAAGCCACCCAATTTGCCTTCGAAATAAGCGCGTTTGAATTCAGTATCTTCATCGCCGTTATCGTTATCGAAGTCTTGGGTATTTTGGAGCATAGCAGTATAAGTCCAGTCGTCATTAACTGCACCTTTTACCCACAAACGATTACGCATAGTGGTGTTGTCATCGCCAGCGCCGTCTACATAACGAGCACGAACTTGACCGGTGATTTTAACAGCGTCAGCGCCTTTTTCCAATTTAGCTACGCGAACACCAAGGGTATCCAATTCGTCAGCAAATTCAGCAGCCAGTTTGTCAACGTTAGCGCCTTTAGCCATAGCTTTTGCTACGATTTGAGCCATTTCATAACGGGTCATCAGCTTGTCGCCGTCGAATGCGCCATCAGCATAGCCATCAACTACGCCAGCAGCAGCCAATTTAGCTACGGAGTCATATGCCCAGTGGCCAGCGGGAACGTCAGAGAACGGATTTGCAGCATAAGCAGAAGCGGTTACGCCCAATGCCATAGCCATTGCAAGTACTAAGGATTTTTTCATTTTGTTTTCCTCCTCAGGAAATAAATTTAGTAATTTGCCTTGAATTTCCCAAGTAGTTTGCGCTCAAATACGTTGCCCAATCAACCTAAATAGTAAGAGTTGCCTTGTTTCCTCTACCAAGTTAAATCAAGCTTTGTATTTTACTAACATTCTACTTTAGTTAGCAAGCACAAATTCTATGCACAATAGTTTATCATAGCTTGTTCACAATTACAAGTGCAATACACAAATCAGGAATGTGTATACAGCTTTCTTAGCCATTTCATAAAAAAAGAGCAACTTGCGTTGCTCTTTTAATAGTTAAATTATTTTTTTGCTTTCAATGCTTTGGTGACTGCTTTACGAACTTCGCGACCAAATTCTTCGTGAACCAAATCCCAACGGCTGGAGAATACTTCGGGAATTACACTGTCATTGTAAATTCTTTGTTTGTTGTAGGTACCGGTCAAAGCATTATAGGATGCTGCATAACCTTGGATATCCATTTTCAATTTGTTTTCTTCGCTGGAAGGCATGGGAATGTCATTGATAACGTCAACTTGGATAGCCAATACCATATCTACGCCGCCGTCTTTAGCGATTTTAGCCATAGCAGCTTCGCTAGGAACTTCATCACCAACATTTGCAGCTTCAATAGCAGCAGTCAACTTATCGTTTTCCACCATTACGAAACCTTTGCTTCTGTTCAAAGCAGCAATAGCATTTTTGTAGAATACTTGGTTAGCTACTTCGTCGCCTTGTACATTGTTAATTAAGGGAAGCAGTGCAACACTTGCAGCTTCTGCGCTCAGGCAGGGAAGGCTGATGCACAATGCCATAACAGTCATTAACAAATAACGCAATACTTTTTTCATTATAACTCCTCCTAATGATTGCATATCAATATAGGTATATTCTATCATAAAAATCTACAAAATGCATATAGGAAGATAAAAATATTTTGACTAGCAAGTCAAAAAGGGTGGCTTGCGCCACCCTTTTACAAGCTATTAAGTTTAGAAAGTGAATACCAATTGGCTCCACAAGGTATGCAAGTCTTTGCTACCGATGTCACTGCCTACTGCCTTGCTTTCCAAATCGTACCATTCAATTGCGCCTACGATATTTTTAGCAAAGGTATAGTTCATACCTACCATATAACCTTTAAAACCGGTAGTACCGTAGTCACCATTCATGGTGTGAGCAATTACAGTACCGCGACCTTGGTTATAGTGTTTAGTGTATAAGCCATAGCTGCCCGGGTCAGAAGCTTTCGCACCTTTGTAGCTCAAGCCCAAAATCAAGCCATCATCATCCATTTTATAATGCTTGCCGTTTTCACCGGTAAAGCCGTCAAAATCAGATTTCAGATAGTCGGCAGTAAAGGTTACGTCTTTACCGAAATCCATTTCTACACCAATGTTCCAAATCTTATCACTATCCAGATTCAGTTTGGTAGTATCATTAAAATCGGTGCCGTTCCAGCCTTGGTTGTAGTAAGCATCACCGTCTTCAAAAACAGTATAACCCAAGGTTGTCTTTACATGAGAACCAATTTTGCCATCAATCTTTGCGCCATAAGCCTTGCCGTATTCCGCGGTAATGGTGTCATCGTTAGCAAATTTAGCAAAGTTTCGGTCTTGGTCAGTGGGTTTTACATAGAAACCGGTAAATTTATATTTATCACCATAGGTTGCTACGATACCATCAGCACGAGTATCATACAGGTTACCGTTTACCAAGTACAAGGGCAAACGACCTGCTTCAACCTTAGTACCGCCAAGCTGGCCATTTACATAGGCACGTTGGAAATCAGTCTTTTCGTCGCCTTCATCATTACCAAAGTTTTGGATATTTTGCAGCATCGCGGTATAGGTCCAGTCATCATTTACTTGACCTTTTACCCAGATACGGGAACGCAGCTTGTTGCCATAACCATTCAAGTCACCGGAATAATCTGCGTAGCTGTAACGAACTTGACCAGCAATTTTTACAGCGTCACTGTCTTTTTCAAGTTTAGCAACACGCACACCCAAGGTATCCAGTTCGTCAGCAAATTCCGCTGCCAGTTTATCTACATTGGCACCTTTCGCCATGGCTTTGGCTACGATTTGCGCCATTTCATAACGAGTCATCAATTTGTCGCCATCAAATTGGCCATCGGGATAACCATCAATTACTCCGGCAGCAGCAAGTTTTGCAACACTGTCGTATGCCCAGTGACCTGCGGGCACATCACTAAAGGGGTTAGCTGCATAAGCAGATGCGGTTACGCCTAATGCCATCGCCATTGCCAGTACCATAGTCTTTTTCATGATTTGTTCCTCCTCATTTGACCTGTCCCGTTTTGGAAAAGCTTGCGGGAGAGATAAGCACCAGCTTAGAGTTTCCTTGTTCCCTCTAATTATGCCTGTATACCTGCCACACAAGCTCCATACCGGAGTGATACTTTTTTATCTGATTTTGTATCACACCTGCATTGTACTCCTGCAAAAATTCTATTGCAATGTTTGCAAAAAGTTTAGCAGTTTCGTTACAGCACTAACAAAATCTACTCACAAAGCTATGACAAAGTGGTGAAAGTTGTGATAAAGAAATGACTCTTCCATTTTGAAAGAGCCATTCATAAACTATTGCATCAGCCAATCCAAGGCATTCATCCTACGAATACCATTATAGTCAGCTTCAGGGTCTTTATCTAATGTCAGAATTATTTTAGGATAAGAATCATTTATTGCCTGCAAGGATTTAAGTTCTCGTTTCAAGGTATCTTCATCTCGTACAGTAGCGGCAACCTGATAATAAACCAAACCGTCCCTGTTCATGGCAACAAAATCTACTTCCAAATCGCCAACCTTACCCACATATACATCATACCCTCTGCGCAAAAGTTCTAAGTAAACTATATTTTCCAAGATTCGCCCAGCATCAAAACCTCGCTTACCTAAAAGCATTGAACGCAAGCCAACATCAACAGCATAATATTTTTCAAGGGTTTTCAAATATTGCTTGCCCTTGATATTATAACGCTTGGCTTCGTACACAACATAACTTTCCATAAAAGCAGTAATGTATTTCTCTATGGTCTTCGCATCTACTTTTCTACCATTAGATGTCAAGGTATCAGCAATCTTTTTAGTAGATAGTTGATTACCAATATTATCAAATACAAAACGCAAAACACTTTCAAGCATCATAGTATCAACTATTTTATGCCTATCAATAATATCTTTAAGTACAATGGTACTATATATCCCTCGTAAGTAATCATATAACGCTTTATCGTTTTCTTGTAGCTCCGTTGCATAGGGAAAAGAGCTATATTTTACATATTCCTCATACTTAGCAGCTAAATTATTACTATCCTTAGTTGCGCTTACATACTCTTTAAAGGAAAGTGGCAACATTGATATTTCCACATATCTACCGGAAAGTAAAGTTGCTAACTCACCGGAAAGCATATGCGCATTAGACCCGGTGATGTAAATATCCGTATTCTTTTTAATGTACAAGCTATCTACTACTTTTTGGAAATCCTTTACATGTTGAATTTCATCAAAGAAAATATAATTCTGTTTATCTGCAACCATATGCTCTTTAACATAAGCATACAATTTTTTAGGCTCAATCAAATCTTCAAAATCATAATCCTCAAAATTGATGGCTATAATCTGGTCTTCATCTACACCTTTGCCAAGTAAATAGGTTTGAAACATTTCCATCAAGGTTGATTTGCCACATCTACGTACACCAGTAATAATCTTGATAACCTTTTTATCCTTAAATACAGCTAACTGCTCTAAATATTCTATGCGCTCAATCATTTTTGCTTCACCCCTTTTCCTACAGTGTACTACAAGACATATTTTTTGTAAAGTTTTGGGAATACAATCCCAAAACTTTATGTTTTTGATGTTTTTATGGATTGTATTCCATTTATTTCTGCATTTTCCTCAGTTTTATGGATTGTAATCCCAAAACTTTATATTTCGACATCTCTTGGCATTTCATTGCTACTTTCTCTTAACCAAGAGAACTTTTGAAGTTTATTGCAAACTTTTCCTTAGACACACTAAAAAACGCGTACCGCTTTCGCGGTACGCGTTAATATTTAAGTTAAGAAGTATAAAACTAGCTAACCCTAAGATTAGAAAGTGAATACAACTTGGGTCCAGAGGGTTTCAACTTCAGATTTGTCGTCAGCTTTTTCTTCCAAATCATAGTATTCAACTTGTGCTACGATGTTTTTAGCAAGAGCGTAGTTAGCGAACAAGCCCCAACCTTTGAAGCCGAGCATTTTGTCTGCATAGCCGTTCATGGTATGGTCAATGTAAGTGGAGTAACCTTGATCATAGTATTTAGCAGTCAAGCCCCAAGAACCAGGAGCAGAAGCTTTTGCTCCTTTATAAGCCAAGGTCATTACATAACCATCATCGTCATTTAAGTTAGCTACCGGATAACCATCAAACGGAGTATCTGCTTTTAAATACATAGCACTGAATTTCAAATCTTGTGCTAAAGGCAAGTTAGCGCTTACAGCCCAAATATGATCATTATCATATTCAAAATGTTCATATTTAGGTTTATCTTTAGTGCCAGTTTCATCGCGAAGAGTTTCAATATCATTGAACGCATAGTAGCCAGCAGTCAAGCCAACAACACCAAGTTTAGTGGAAGCTTCTGCATAGTATACTTCTTTAGCGTCACGTTCAAGTTTAGATTCCTTATGGTTTTCACTATCAGGAACAAAGTTCCAAGTGAAAGAACCTACAGAAGACGGAGTAGCTTTACCGAAGCCAGCTTTAACTTTAACGTCTTTGCCATAAGCAACTTCTACACCGTCAAAACGAGTATCATATACATTGCCTTCAGCCATCAAAGCACTGTAACGACCAGCAGTTACTGCCAAGCCGCCAAGTTTACCATTTACATAAGCACGTTGGAATTTAACGTCTTCGTCGCCACCGTCGTTATCAAAGTCTTGGTTGTTTTCCAGCATACCGGTGTAGGACCAATCATCATTGATTTGACCTTTTACATAGATACGGGAACGCAGTTTGTTAGCATGACCTTTGTCATCACCATCATTTTGGGTGTAGTGATAACGGATGTTACCGGTAACTTTAACAGCGTCAGCGCCTTTTTCCAATTTAGCTACGCGAACACCAAGGGTATCCAGTTCGTCAGCAAATTCTGCAGCCAGTTTGTCAACGTTTGCGCCTTTTGCCATAGCTTTTGCTACGATTTGAGCCATTTCATAACG
>JAFUKD010000031.1 GCA_017467905.1 Phascolarctobacterium sp. | reverse complement strand
CTTTCGAAATGCTTGACCCGCACATTCGCTTTTTTCTAGGTTATTGTTCAGTTTTCAAGGTTCTGTAGCCGCCGTTCTGTCAGCGACTTTGTATATAATAGCACTCAAAGCACTGCCTGTCAACACCCTTTTTTCACTTTTTTTGAAGTTTTTTCATGACACGCTTGGCTTCGTTGCCAAAAGAACCGTGTCCTGCTCTCGCAGGACACGCCTTCAAAAATTTATAGCTTTCTTATTTTTCGTAGGTAAAATTGTTGAAACGAGTGCGTAAATCATTGCCTTCTTGAGCTTCAGCTGCCAAAATAGCTTGCACCAGAATTGCATTTTCCAAGCGTTTCTTTTGCAACTTGCAACCATATTCATAAGGCTTGCTAATATCGCCGTTAATTAAGTCCGCATTAGCATGACAACCGCCACTGCAGAAGAATCGTGCCCAACATTTACTACATTCCGGTTTAGTCATCACGTGAGTGTGGCGGAACTTTTGTACCAGTTCCGGTTTAATCACTCCAGTATCCAAAGTACCCAGAATATATTGCTCACGACCGACAAATTGATGACAAGGATAAATTTCGCCGCTTGCTGTAATAGCAAAATATTCATGCCCTGCACCACAACCTGCAAGACGTTTGGCAACACAGGGACCATTGTCTAAAGCTACATTAAAATGGAAGAAGTCAAAGGGATTACCCTCTCGGCGCCTCTCCAAATAAGCACGAGCTAATTTATCGTATTCCTCGAAGATAATAGGTAAATCTTCATCAGTGAGTACCCATGGGTCATCAATGCCCACAACGGGTTCTACAGAGATTTCCTTGCCAACTTTAGTCATATCCAGTACATCATCGCAGAAATGAGTACTAAAATGAGTATAAGTACCACGCAAATAATAGTTTTTTCCCTCGCGGCTATCAATTACCTTTTTGAAACCACGCACTGCCGCATCATAGCTGCCACTTTTATTGGGGAACGGGCGCATCGCATCGTGAGTTTCCTTCTTACCGTCAAGGCTCAACACCAGCATGACACGGTTGTCGTTCAAAAACTTAACCTTTTCGTCATTAAGCAAAGTACCATTGGTGGTTAAAGTAAGCTTGATATTTTTACCAGTTTCTTTTTCACGGCGACGTACATATTCAACAATATGTACAACCACGTCCCAGTTCATTAAGGGCTCGCCGCCAAACAAGTCCAGCTCCAGGTTGTGACGTTTCATACTGCCTTCTATAGCGAACTCAATGGCTTTTTCTGCAGTTTCCTTACTCATCAGCTGGCGACAGCCACCAAAGGAACCAGTATCTGCAAAGCAATAACCACAACGTAAGTTGCAGTCATGAGTTACCAAAAGGCACAAGGATTTTACAATGGGCTTTTCCGCAAAGGTGGGTGGAACATCAAAGCCAGGGCTAAACAGCAAACCATTATCTTGTAGCTCGTGCATTTCTGCTAAAGCATCACGCAAATCCTCTTCACTATAACGTTCCTTTAATGCAGCAACCGACTCTTCGTCATTACTACCATCATAATAATCTAATAAATCATAAATAACATCATCAACCAAATGAACAGCGCCGCTATTAACATCAAGCACTGCCATATTGTCATCCAAACGCATTTTATGTATCAGCATGGATTTCACCTTTCACAATATAAATAGTAAAAAGCTCCCCGTAGAACAGGGAGCTGTATTTTTCAAAGATTATTTGCTGTGTTCACAAACTTGGTTGCCAACGGTGCAAGAAGTTTTGCAAGCAGATTGGCAGGAAGCAGGGCATTCACCACAGCCGCCAGTGCGGAGAGTTTTGTTAAGCATTGCTTTATTAACAGGTTTGATATGTTTACGCATAGTAAATTACCTCCAAACAAAATATTACTGTACTTATTTTAACGTCTTTTCACCGTTTATGCAAGAAAATTTTACTGCATTAGCCAATCCCTAATTATATTCAAGTCAATACCCTTGGTTTGCAAAAAGCCCCACAAATATGCCCTGTCCATCCTGTGACGCAAACCTTCGATACCATTACCATCGTCAACCACAGAAATACGATACATTTCATAAGGAGCCACGCCAAAATTTTGTGAAGTATTAACTCCCACCTTACCAGTCAAGCCATAAGTAAAGCCATACTGCTTAACAGCTTCCAACACCTTAGCATTATAGCCACCATTTGGATATGCCATGCCTTGAAGCTGATAGCCTTCTAAAATTTCTTCTAAGAATTTTTTAGCGCTACCGGTTTCCCAAGGCAAATACTTAGGATCGATCAATGCCAAAGGAGCATGGTTAATAGTATGGCTGCCAATTTCCATACCACAATTCAACAAATTAAGCAGCATTTCTTTATCCATATAAATTGTCTTGCCAATATCCCTATTTACTATATAAAAAGATGCCTTAGCATTATACTTGTTTAGCAACGGCAAAACATCAGTGTAATTATTGCGATATCCATCGTCAAAGCTCATAGCAACAACCTTGTTCAGACTGGCACCTTCACTTAAAAGCTCTGTCAACTTTTCCACGCTCACGACTGTATATCCCTCTTGGGTAAGATATTGCAAATGACTTTCAAATAAAGCAGCAGACATAATCAGGCTAGGCGGCCACTCTATTTCTACCGGCTCTCCTACGGCATGGTACAACAAAATAGGCGCACTGTTCTTACGAAAGGTGGAGTATTCCTTTTGAAGTTCCTCACCTTTGATGAACCAAAAGAACGCTCCCAGCAAAACGCTTGTCAATATTATATTGAAAAGAATTTTAGCAACCTTATTCAGCATTTACGCTTTCTCCACTTCCATTCCTAAACCAATTGCCATTTCCTGCAATTTCTTCAAACGATGGTTAACACCGGATTTACCAATGCCACCGGAATATTCCACCAGCTCATTCAAAGAAGCATCAGGATATTCCAAACGCAGGCGAGCGGTTTCCTGTAGGGATTGGGGCAATTCGCTCAGGCCCATGTGCTCATCAATAAATTTAATGCAATTTACCTGACGCACCGCCGCCTTAACTACCTTACCTAAATTAGCAGTTTCACAATTCACCCTACGATTTACGTTATTACGCATCTCTTTTAACACACGCACGCCCTCAAATTCCATCATGGAATTATGCGCACCTATGACACGCAAAAAATTGGTAATGCTTTCCCCATCTTTCAGATACACAATATAATCATTCTTACGATCCGTAAGCTTCGCCTTCATAGAAAAGGTATGCATTACTTTAATTATGGTACGAGCAAAATCTTCGTTGCCGGTAACCATCTCCAAATGATAATCACTGGAAGGACGACTAATACTACCTCCACCAAGAAATGCCCCACGCAAGAAGGCACGCTTACAGCATTGCTTAGTAAGCAATGGATTTTTCAGATCACTTTCCATAGATAGCAACTGTAGCTCCGTCATTGCAATATTAACTTGGGGAGCAGGCAGAACCCGCACCTGATAACGATTGTTCTTCTTTAAACGACGCGAACGGGTAATAACAACTTCCGTCTGCACCTGATAATTACTTTTTAAAATTTGCAGTACTCTACGCGCCAGCGCAGCATTTTCTGTAGAAAAGTGAATGCCGATATTCATACCGCGAATAACAATTGCGCCGCTCATACGCAAAACACCTAAAAGCTCTGCCTTATCACAGCACACTTCATTAGTTTCCAAACGGGACAATTCATTTTTTACATCATTGGAAAAAGACAAACGGCCTCCCCCTTTCTCGCAAATTATTTTTTATAATTTCTAATACCATCCTTATCCATGGTGCTAAGCCCTTGGCGCATAAAGATGTAATCAAAAAATTGTAAGCCACGTCCGAACAAACGCAATCTATAAATAAGCATGATCAATGTTCGTGCCAGCTTGCGTGGGTCATGACGTACTAAATCATTTTTACTAATCAAGCTCGCAGGAATAACTGTAATACCAAGCTTACGAATTTTCTCCACGTCAGGAGTAACAGGCATAGAACCTTCCGCATAATATTGGCGCAATTGCTCCGCAGTAATCTCCTCGTCATTGACAATAACATAATCCAAAAATTGTTTGCCAACATGGTCGATCAAGGCGCGCACATGCTCATAAGCTCCATAGCCATCAGTCTCGCCAGGCTGAGTCATTACATTACACACATAAATCTTTACTGCGTCCGATTTAATCACTGCCTCACGAATTTCTTTTACCAGTAAATTAGGAATAACACTAGTATATAAACTGCCAGGACCTAAAATCAGCACATCAGATTCTAAAATTGCTTCAATGGAGCCCTGAGTAGCAGAAGCATCTTCAGGTAACATAAGCATTTTCTTAATACGCTTATGCGCCTCCGGAATTTTAGATTCTCCAGACACAACAGTACCATCGCTCATCTCTGCCTGTAATTGGATGTTCTCCAATGTAGAAGGAACTACGCGACCACGCACCTTTAGAATTTGACTGGTAGCATTTAAGCCTTCTTCCATACCACCTTCAGCCTCTGCCATGGCAGCAATGAACAAATTGCCAAAGCAATGACCAGCCAAAGGCGAATCCCCCTTGAAACGATATTGCATCAAACGTTCCATCAACGGTTCCCTATCTGCCAGAGCAGTTAAACAGTTACGCAAATCTCCCGGAGGAATGATTCCCAGCTCTTTACGCAAACGTCCGGATGAACCGCCATCATCAGCAGATGTTACCACTGCCGTACAATTATTAGTAATATATTTCATGCCACGCAGCAAAGTAGAAAGGCCAGTACCACCGCCAACAACAGTGATGGCAGGTCCATGAGTAAGCTTACGCTCAACAAAAACCTTTTCCATCAAAGAACCGCTTTGTTCAGGCATAATGGCAGATACTACAGACTTAATAGTCTTACGTGTACCATAAACCATCAATCCAAAGCCAAAGAAAACCAATAGTCCGCCTACCAGGACAACTAGCACATTGGAATACTTGCCAGTCGTCGCATAGGTAATCTGAAAAACTAATTCTTCTATGGCACCCATTATTTGAAAATTAAACAGAAAGGCTAACCCCAAGGCACATAGTAAAACGCCAATAGTAAATACAAACAACCACCGCTTTACATTGATTCCCGGATACAGCCAAGTAATCCAGCGCATACATCTACCCCACTATTTTTTATTGGAAAGCTCTCTATGACTCACTTCTACCTTGTAGCCCTGAGTACTTAAATACTCAAAAATTTTATTAGCCACAAAAACGCTACGGTGCTGACCGCCTGTGCAGCCCACACTAATCACTAACTGACTTTTTCCTTCGCTTATGTATTGGGGAATTAAAAAGTCTAACATCTTAGCTTCCATCTTCAAATATTCAAAGGTTTGAGAATAACGGCTGATAAAATCAGCAACTGGCTGGTCGTTACCGGTTTGATTGCGCAGCTCTTCCACATAGAAGGGATTAGGCAGAAAGCGCACATCCAAAACCAAGTCGCTATCCAAGGGCAAACCATACTTGAAACCAAAAGAACGCACTACAATACCCATACGCTCTTTTTTATCACCAGTACCAAAAAGCTCAACAATTTTATTTTTCAGTTCAGTGTTGACAAGCTCCGTAGTATTTATAAGGTACGTTGCCTTTTGCAGCAATGGTTTTAACAGCTCACGCTCTTTGGACAAATTATCCAAAAGGGTGTCGCTATCTCCCAAAGGATGACGACGACGAGTTTCTTTGTAGCGACGTACCAAAGTCGCATCATCTGCGTCCAAAAATAACAGCTCATACTTTTGACCAGAAGCCTTGATTTCCTCCAGCACCTGTAGTAGCTTTTCAAAAAACTGACCACCACGCACGTCAACCACTAAAGCTACATTACTTTCGGAAGTTTGGCGGCATAACTCTACAAACTTAGGAATCAATGCGGCAGGTAAATTATCTATGCAAAAGTATTTTAAATCTTCTAAGGTTCTTACTACTTGGGTCTTTCCCGCACCGGACATACCCGTTATGATAAGAAAACGCGTCTGCATGGACTTCACTCCTTAAACAATTTAATCAAATTAGTAAATTATATTATAACATACTTCCAATGTTTCTGGTAAACAAAAGAAAAGCGTAGCCAGGCAAGCTACGCCAAACTTATCTTATCCCCGCTATGCCCAACACTAATCCCAAAGCTCCAGACATACACAGTAATTTAATGACACTCATCTTATGACGAATACACCACAGCGAAACTGGCAGAACTATGCAGCCAATCAAATCAACTTTAGTGTAATCCTTAGGTAATGTCTCCGTATTCCACAAAGCAAGCAATACGAAACCTACACCTGCAGAACAAATCAAAGCAACCACAGCAGGACGCAAGCCATTTAAAATCCCACGTATAGGACCAATATCTCCATATTTAAAAAACAGCTTTGCCAAATCAGCACAATGATTACAGAAGGGAACACAAAACCTGCAGTTGCGGCAATAGCTCCTGGAATGCCGGCAACCTTCGTACCAACAAAAGTTGCTGCATTAATACCTATTGGGCCAGGTGTCATTTGTGAAATGGTAAAAATATCAATAAACTGTTGTAACGTAAGCCAAGCATGACGTTCAATAACTTGCTCTTGAATCAAAGGCATAGAAGCATAACCACCGCCTACACAAAAAGCACCAACTTGAACAAAGCTCCAAAAAAGTTCCCAGTAAATCATCTTCTACCCTCCTCAAGAATATTTTTCATCGCGCAATAACATAAAGCCAATTAAAGCATCAACCAAAATAGCATACATCAAGTTAATATCAAAAAAATAGTTGGCTACGAAAGTACCAATTATAATCATAAGAGGTATCGCCAATTTCTTCCTAAACTCTTTCATCAGTAAATCCAATGCTACGTTGATGATAATTGCAGTTGCCCCGCACTGCATGCCTTTCAGTAACAACTGTACATACTGATTACTTGCAAAAGCATCATAAAAATAGCTTATGACCGTTAATGTAATAAGAGGAGGTAAAACCGTAGCAAGCAATGCAGTTAAAGAACCTTTTATTCCAGCCAACCTGTAACCCATAATAATGGAAGTATTCGCCGCCACAACTCCTGGTGCCGATTGAGCAATTGCCACTAAATTTAATGCCTCTTTATCATTCAACCACTTATATTCATCTACAAATTTTGCTTTTAAAAGCGGTATAATGACAAAACCCCCGCCAATAGTAAAAGCACTAATGACGAAAGTAGACTTAAACAGCTTCCAGTAAAACTCTCTATCCACAATGACTTTATCATTCATCGTCAAAACCTCACACAAAACTTTTAACTATTATATCATCCACTGCATATTCTATCACTATATGTATGAATAGGCAAAAAATAAAAGCTGCAAGAAAATTACCTTCCTTGCAGCTTTTATGGAGTAGCTTCATTAATAATTCCAGATATCATTGTTTAATCATCCAATAACATCCAGCAACTGTAAACGCTAAAAAGCTGTAGCATGCAATTTCAGTCATTGTCCTTCCTCCTCTCTAAGATATTTTTATGTAAAGCACTTAGCTTTATCACTATTTTGTTGCTTTCATTTCTTGATTAAAGTATACTTTGAAGCTTTGATACAAGTTTGTAAGAGGAGCAAAGAAACTGTGAATTTGGCTTATAATTATTCAAATTCACAAAGTGTTTTCCAATAACATTGCACGTTTGATGTTTAAAAATACAAAAAGGCATTTCACGAAAACATCGCAAAATGCCTAAAGCAAGTCGTTTAAAATTTTAATCTTCCTTTTTGGAAAGTAAATAGCAAGCGTATTCAACCGCCGCTAAAAAAATTATTGAATAGCCAAAAAGTTCCGTGCCCTCTTCAACAACATTCTTTACCACACGATTAAAGTTTTCACCCATAATCAGTTTCCACAATTTTCCCATACCCATAGCACGTGAAAAAACCAATACCACCATCATACCAAAACTCATAGTGGTAAAAGCAGGACTTTGCATATACACCGCTAAGCTATTAACAGCGTTTTCTTTACCAGAACGCCACGCTTTATATGTAAAAAACACGGCACTTACAAGAGCGACATATTTCCAGGAACCATGAAAAATATCGTCAAAATACGCATCCAACTCACGAATGAACATACACATAAAAAATCCGGCAACCAGCCATAATCCATTTGCCTTCTTCTTATTTGCTAAATACATAAAAACAATAGAAGTACCTAACAAAAAAGTTTCTTGCCCAAATTCAACAAATGATTCCTCACTGATATTACCAAAAGTTTTAATATCCAAATATATGAGACCAACAACAAATGCAGGTAACATACATTTCAAAAAAAACAATAGAAAACTTCTAATAATTACATTTACATCTTTTTTCATAACTTTCTCCACCCAACAGCACTATAAGCTTCCAACCAAAGTTTATAGGCACTTTAATTTCAGCGTATTCTAACACATTTTGACTGGTAAGTCAAACACATACACCGCAAAAGCTAAAGAAATTAAAAACCCGCAACATTTCTGTTGCGGGCTGTATTGCAAGTATCCAAATATTAGCGTTTGGAGAATTGGCTTGCTTTACGAGCTTTCTTCAAGCCGTATTTACGACGTTCTTTTTCACGCGGGTCGCGAGTCAAGAAGCCTGCTTTTTTGAGAACCGGACGGAATTCTTCGTCAACTTTCAGCAATGCACGGGAAATACCATGACGGATTGCACCAGCTTGACCAGAAATGCCACCGCCGTTAACGTTTACGAGAACGTCATACTTACCTTTAGTTTCGGTAACTTCCAACGGTTGGTTAACGATCAATTCCAAGGTTTTCAGACCAAAATATTTATTCAATTCGCGGTCGTTGATGATGATGTTGCCTTCACCCGGAACCAGGCGAACGCGAGCAACGGAAGATTTACGACGACCGGTTGCATTATAAGTAACTACTGCCATTTATTCTTCCTCCCGATCTTATCTTACGTTGATTTCCAATACTTCAGGTTTTTGAGCAGCGTGCGGATGTTCGCTACCTGCATAAACGTGAAGTTTGGTGTAAATTTGGCTACCCAGACGATTGTGCGGAATCATGCCTTTGATAGCGAGTTCTACCATTCTTACAGGGTTTTTCTTCAGCATGTCGCCAGCTTTAACATAGCTGTCGCCACCGAGATAACCAGAATGACGGAAATATACTTTTTGAGTAAGTTTTTTGCCGGTCAGAACAACTTTGTCTGCATTGATAACGATTACGTGATCACCGGTGTCCATGTGCGGGGTAAAAGTCGGTTTATGTTTACCGCGCAGGACTTTAGCAACTTCAGCAGCCATACGGCCGAGAGTTTTATCAGCTGCGTCAACTACGAACCATTTACGTTCGATGTTGGACGGATTAGCCATAAAAGATTTCATCCTCATGTCCCTCCTAGAGAAATGTACAAATAGTTTGATTTTCTCACTGTATTTCGGGGCTAGTGAAATCAAGCGGAAAATCACGTATAGTCATTATACCTATCTGCGTATCATAAGTCAAGAGCTTTTTAAGCAAATTTGTACAAAAAATTACAGGTTTCCCCACAGTACTTTACTTAAATTCAAGGTGCATAATCCTCATAAAATACTTCTTTTAAATATAACCCTTGAGCAGAAGCAGGCTCATTCAAAAATTCACAGCGCTTAGCTGAAAGCTCCACAGCAAAATCCTCAGGCGTACGCTTTCCCGTACCCACCTGCACTAAAGACCACACCAAATTGCGCACCATGTGATACAAAAAGCCATCACCGCCAATGGTAAAGATTACTTCCTTACCCCTTCGCTCCCACTTGGCCTCATGCATTGTTCGTATGGGTGACGTTTCTACGCTACCACTACTGCGGAATGCAGAAAAGTCGTGAGTTCCAAGCAGATAGCCTGCTGCCTCATTCATTGCTTCTAAATCTAGAGTCTCCCTCATCTGCCAAGCGTACTTCACTTCAAAGGGACTGTCAAATTCATTTTCTACAATGCGGTACTGATACCGCTTCCACTTAGCACTGTAACGTGCATGAAAACCGGCTTCCACTTCTTCTGCGCTAATAATGACAATATCCGGCGGCAACATTTTTTTAGAAGCTCGAATAAGATTGGCACAGGGAATACTGCCTTTAGTTTCCAGGCTCACCACCTGTCCCCAAGCATGTACCCCTGCATCCGTACGTCCAGACCCAGCCAAAACCACAGTCTCTCCGCACAACTTACTTAAAACCTCTTCTAAAATATTCTGCACTGTCACTGCGTTCTTTTGCTTTTGAAAGCCATGGTAAGCGCTGCCATCGTAGGCAACTACTAATTTTAAAGTGCGCATAAGCCAGCACCCCAACGTAACGCTACCAAGCTAAACACCAAAACAAGCACTGCGGCAAAAGCAGTATGATCAATGCCTTTATAGGCAAGCTCATGCATACGGGTACGCCCTTCGCCGCCACGATAGCATCTGGATTCCATGGCAATGGCAAGCTCCTCCGCACGACGGAAGGCACTTACAAAGAGAGGCACCAGCAAGGGCAACATATTCTTCGCACGCTCCAGCAAATTGCCACTGCTAAAATCAGCACCGCGAGCAGTTTGCGCCTTCATAATTCTATCAGTTTCTTCCAATAAGGTAGGTATAAAACGCAAAGCAATAGTCATCATCATTGCCAGCTCATGGGCAGGCACACCAATACACTTGAAAGGGCGCAAAAGCTTTTCAATACCGTCAGTCAAAACTATGGGAGAGGTTGTAAAGGTCAAAACAGAGGAGAATAAAAGCAATAACACCAATCGCAGTGCCATCTTAGTACCTAAAATTAAACCTTCTTCTGTAACCTTAAAGAACTTCCAGGCAAAAATAATATTTTCACCGGGAGCAGTAAACATATGTATCAGCATAGTAATGATGATAATAATCCATATGGGCTTCAAGGATTTTAAAACCATCCCCACGGGCAAACGGGATACACCAATTACCAGTGCAGCAAAGGCTATCAGCAAGCCATAAGCAAGAGGAGAATCTGCCAAGAAAATAGCAACAATATAAATTAAAGTAGCCAAAATTTTAGTTCTAGGGTCTAAGCGGTGGACGAAAGAATTTCCTGGGAAATACTGTCCCAAAGTAATTTCACTTAACATTATCTCCACCCCTTTACCTTTTTAATATTTTTAACAAGCTCTCCTACATCGGTAATGCCTGCTGCAATTTCCAAACCTTTAGCGCGTAGAGTAACACTCAACTTATAAATTGGCGGTTCATCCATGCCAACAGCAATAAGCTCATCCTTGTGGTTACTAAAAATATCCGCAGGCTTTCCATCAAACAAAATCTTACCCTTGTTAATGACAATCATTCTGTGGGCGTACTTTGCTGCCTCTTCCATACTGTGCGTTACCAAAACAATGGCAATACCACGCTCTTTGTGCAGTGCCATTATTTCTTTAAACACCGCATTACGGCTACGAGGGTCAAGTCCGGCAGAGGGCTCGTCTAAAACCAAGTAATCAGGATTCATTGCCACCACACCTGCAATGGCAACGCGACGCATCTGTCCACCACTTAACTGGAAGGGGGAACGCTCTGCAAAGGTTTCAAAATCAAGTCCTACGAAAGACATCGCCTCCCGCACCTGCTTATCCACTTCTTCTGCACTAAAGCCACGGTTGCGAGGGCCAAAGGCAATATCATCATAAACAGTTTCTGCAAAAATCTGGTGCTCCGGATATTGAAATACCATTCCTACTTGCTGACGTGCAGCCTTAGCCTCACTGCCACGCCCCGCAATATCAATATCATTGATGGTTACCTTACCGCGCAAGGGTTTAATCAAACCATTTAGGTGCTGCACCAAAGTAGATTTACCACTGCCGGTATGACCAATAATAGCAAGGATTTCTCCTTTGGCAATGGTTAAGGAAACATCATTCAACGCTTGGCGCTCAAAAGGAGTGCCAGTCATATATGTATAAAAAACATTTGCTAATTTTATGGACATAATGCCTGTGCCAACTCCTCATCTGTAATAATATCCTTCGGCAATTTTATACCGCTCTTTCTTAATTCACTGGCAACCTTCGCCGCCAAGGGTGCTTCTAAGCCAAGCTTTTCCAACTCGTCCACCCTGCAGAACACTTCCTTGGGAGTTCCCATAAAACGGATGTGTCCCTTTTCCATTACTACTACCCTATCAGCAGCAAGTGCTTCTGTCATATAGTGAGTAATGTAAACGATGGTAATGCCTTTATCCTGATTTAAACTTTTAACAGTAGCAACGATTTCCTTACGTCCTTGAGGATCCAGCATCGCCGTAGGCTCGTCCAAAACAATGCACTGTGGTTCCAACGCCATAAGCCCGGCAATGGCAACGCGTTGCTTTTGACCGCCACTTAACAAATGGGGAGCGTGCTTTGCGTAATCGCTCATCCCAACGGCAGCCAGGGCACGTTCCACGCGAGGGCGAATCTCCTCGTTAGGCACGCCAATGTTTTCCGGTCCAAAGGCAACGTCCTCTTCCACAATAGCCGCTACGATTTGGTTATCCGGATTTTGGAACACCATGCCAACCTGCTGGCGAATGTCCCACATATTACTTTCTTCCATTGTATCTAAGCCGCCAACAGTACAAGTACCTGCGGTAGGCAAGAGCAGTGCATTAAGGTGACGCGCCAAAGTGGACTTACCACTGCCATTCGCACCAATGATTGCTACAAACTCTCCCTTTTTGATATCTAAATCAATGCCATCCAAGGCCTTTACTTCTTTGCCGTCTGCATCTGTATAATAATGCTTCAGCTCTTTGATAGAGATCACAAAAATTGCCTCCAAACATTTTTCATTACGCTCTATTATATAATTGTAAAAAAGAATAGTCAACCAGCGTTATAAAACTGGTTGACTATTTGAAAATCAACTTTTCTTTTTGCCAAGGTAAGCAGCCTTAATTTCCGGATTTTCCAGCAGCTCCTTACCAGTACCGGTCATAGTGATTCTACCGGTTTCCAAAACATAAGCAATATCCGCAATCTTCAACGCCATATTAGCGTTTTGTTCAATTAACAGAACGGTCATACCCTGTTTGTTAATCTCTTGGATAATCTTGAAAATGTCCTTAATTACCAAGGGAGCCAAGCCCAAGGAAGGTTCGTCCATCATCAAAACCTTAGGACGGCACATAAGCGCTCTACCTACCGCCAGCATTTGTTGTTCGCCACCGGAAAGAGTACCTGCCATTTGCCAGCTACGCTCTTCCAAACGGGGGAATAAGTCATAAATCCAACGGATGTCCTTTTCAATTTCTTCCTTATCGTTACGCAGGTATGCACCAATCTTCAAGTTTTCCAATACAGTCAGATTGGGGAACACGCGACGACCTTCGGGAACAAGGGTGATACCGGTTTCTACAATCTTTTGAGAGTTCAAGCCGGTAATATCTTTTTCTTCGTAGCTAATCTTACCTGCGCCGGGTTTTACCAAGCCGATAATACTACGAAGCAGAGTGCTTTTGCCTGCACCGTTAGCGCCAATCAAGGTTACAATCTTACCCTCAGGTACTTCCAGGGAAATACCTTTCAGAGCTTCGATGCCGCCGTATGCTACAACAAGATTTTCTACTTTAAGCATCTTCATCTACCCCCAGGTAAGCCTCGATAACGCGGCTGTTATTTTGGATTTCTGCAGGAGTACCCTGAGCGATTTCCATACCAAAATCCAATACATAAATCCAGTCAGAAATTTCCATTACCAAATCCATATGATGTTCAATCATAAATACAGTCAGGTTGTAATCATCACGAATTTGACGGATAAACTCAGTTAATTCTTCGGTTTCTTTAGGGTTCATGCCTGCAGCAGGCTCGTCCAGCAAAAGCAGCTTAGGACCAGTTGCCAACGCGCGCACAATCTCCAAGCGACGTTGTTGACCATAGGGCAAGCTGGAAGCCTTTTCATGACGCAGCTCCCACAAATCAACCTTGCGCAACAAATCTTCAACGTCCTTTTCCATAGCGCGTTGTTCTGCATTATACCAAGGCAAGTGCAGTGCCGCAGAAAACACGTCAGATTTTAAATGCAGATGTTTAGCAATCATAACGTTTTCGTAAACGGAAAGATCTTTAAACAGGCGGATATTTTGGAAGGTACGGGCAATACCCATCTTCGCAATATCACTGGGACGCTTACCGGTAATATCTACCTCATCACAACCGGGAGCAGTATATTTCACCTTGCCCTCAGAGGGAGTGTAAACACCGGTAATCATATTGAAGGCTGTAGTCTTACCTGCGCCGTTAGGGCCGATAAGCGCTACAATCTGATGTTCCTTAATATTAATTTTAAGTTCGTTTACAGCGGTTACGCCGCCAAAACGCATAGTAATAGATTCAGTTTTCAGAACGGTGCTCATTGTTTAGCTCCTTTCTGAGTAAAATATTTGACGGGATTTTTGCAGAAAGCAACAAATTTATCCCAAGTAAACTCGCTAGTACCCATAATACCCTTACGCCAGAACAGTACGCACACCATCAGCAGGAGGGAGAAGATTACCATACGGAAGCCGGGACGGAACAAGGGAATAGCCATTCCGAAAAGCTCCAGAGGTTCGTCGAACACACGCAGATATTCCAAACCTGCGGTAACGATAATGGAACCCAGCATACTGCCAGTGATACTACCCATACCACCAAGCACGATAATCAACAGGAAGTTATAGGTTAAAGTGAACAGGAAGTTTTTGGGGTCAACAGTACCAAGCAGGGTTGCGTACAAGCCGCCACCAATACCTGCAAAGAAAGCACTAATCATAAACGCCATACATTTATGCTTGAACAAGCCTACACCCATTGCTTCTGCTGCAATTTCGTCCTCACGGATAGCCTTGAAGGCACGACCATAAGAAGAGTTAATCAAGCAGGTTACAAAAAGGAATGTAATAGCAGTAGCTATAAAAATGTAACGCACGTCATTAAGCGCCGGAATATCCTTAATACCAAGAGCGCCATTGGTCCAGCTTTGAGCATTGGTAATTACGATACGGATAATTTCGGAAAAGCCAAGAGTTGCGATTGCTAAATAGTCACCACGCAAACGCAGCACAGGCCAACCAATAAGGAAAGCAATTAAAGCAGAAAGCAAGCCGCCCACCAAAAGCGCCAGCCATAAAGGCATCTGGATATCAGCAATCATGGGGTTCATAGGTTCTGCGTAGAAAACATTGGGACGCAGCTCTACAGGTACAGTGAACACGCCTACAACATAAGCGCCCACAGCCATAAAGCCTGCCTGACCCAAGCTGAACTGACCGGCAAAGCCATTAGTCAAGTTCATAGATAAGCCAATGATGGCATAAATTAAGCAAAGGTTAATAATTCTGCGGACATAGGAGCCCATTTCGAACTGAGCGTAGCAAGCAGCACCAAAAAGAACTACAAGACCAGCTACGGTCAGCAATATATCTCTTTTGTTCTTCATGCTTACACCTTCTCAGTAGTTTTTACGCCCAACAAACCAGTGGGTTTATAGAACAGAATAATAATCAATACAATAAATGCAAATGCATCGCGGTAGCCGGAAAGCTGCGGGAAGAAAGCTACAATAAAGATTTCGCCCAAGCCAAGGATGAAGCCACCCAAAACTGCGCCTTTAATATTACCAATGCCACCAATAACCGCAGCGATAAAGCATTTTAAACCGGGCATTACACCCAAGTACGGAGTAATACCTGGGTAGCGCACGCCCCACATAAACGCACCAATGGCAGCAAGAGCACTGCCGATAATAAAGGTAATAGAAATTACTCTATCAATGTTTACACCCATAACTCTGGCAATTTCGTAGTCCTTGGATACGGCACGCATCGCCATACCGGTTTTAGTATGATTAACAATGTGCAGCAGTACAGCAAGGCTTAAGAAAGTCATCACGGGAATAACCAAACAGATAGCTTGAATTTGTACTTCGCCAATTGCAATGTTCTGACTCAGCAGCGGAATATCCGGGAAGCTTAAAGGACGACCGCTGAACAAATAGTTAGCTAAGTTTTCCAGTAAGAAGGAAGCACCAATCGCAGAAATAAGTACAGAGTTTTTCGGAGCCTCACGCAAGGGACGATATGCAGTTCGTTCTATCAGCACACCTAATAGTGCCGTAGCAATAATTACACCAATAAAGGTAATGTACCAGGGTACATGAAAAACAGTAATTCCAAAGAAAGCAAAATAGCAAGCCATCATAACGATATCGCCGTGGGCAAAGTTAATCATCAGCAGGATACCATAAACCATGGTATAACCAATCGCAATCAACGCATATAAGCTGCCCAAAGACATACCATTTACAAAATGCTGTGCCAAGCTACTTGCGGACATATTTAGAATCGCCTGAAAGAATTCCATCTCTTCACCACCATAAACAATCAACAAAATATGCTCCCGCCTCCGACGGAAGTGGGAGCATATAAGCGGTCATAAATTATTTTGCATCAACGAAATCCAAGAATTTGAATTTAGCGTCTTTAACAACTTTGATAACTGCAGCTTTTTGAGCGTCGCCGTTTTTGTCAAGAGTAGTTTTGCCGGTTACTGCTTCCAAATCTTTGGTAGTAGCGATAGCATCACGAATCTTTTGCGGTTCTACGCTGTTAGCACGTTTAATACCATCGATAGCGATCAGGTATGCGTCATAAGCCATAGCGGTCAAAGCAGAAGGTTCAGTTTTGTATTCGTCGGTGTAAGCTTTCAAGAATTTTTGAGCTTCTTCGGTGGATGCTTTTTCACGGTCGAATGCAGTAGACATTACAGCGCCTTCAACATCTTTGCCACCAACGTCGATGAATTCTTGAGTTTCCCAAGTATCGCCGCCCATAAAGGGAACATTGATGCCCAATTGATGAGCTTGTTTAATCAAGAGTGCAGATTCAGTGAAGTTACCAGGAGCAAATACAGCATCCGGATTTTTAGCTTTAAGGTTGGTCAGGATTGCGGTGAAGTCTTTGTCGCCGGTTTGATAGTTAGCAACGTCAACGATGCAATCGGGGTCATTGGTGAGTTTTACGAAAGCTTCTTTGAAGAATTTAGCCAAGCCAACGGAATAGTCGTTGGAAACTTCTTGTACGATAGCAACTTTACGAGCGCCGTTTTTATATGCATAGTTAGCCATTACCAAGCCTTGGAACGGGTCGATGAAGCAAGCACGGAAATAGTAATCGTTGTTAGCGGTTACTTGCGGGTTGGTGCAGGAAGTGCCGATAGCCGGAACTTTAGCTTCTTTAACGATGTTGCCTGCAGCCATAGCCAAGGAAG
Source organism: Phascolarctobacterium sp. (assembly GCA_017467905.1). Classification (GTDB taxonomy): domain Bacteria; phylum Bacillota; class Negativicutes; order Acidaminococcales; family Acidaminococcaceae; genus JAHHUH01. The sequence continues at coordinate 2,308 of JAFUKD010000031.1, read as the reverse complement.
AACCATAGGTACCAATCAAGGTAACTACTTTATCTTTTTCAATCAAGCGAGCAGCTACGGAAGCAGCTTCTGCTTTGTCGGATTTGTTGTCAGCTACAACCAATTCAACTTTTTTGCCCAAAACTTCGGGATGGAGTTTATTAGCCAGTTTAACACCGCGCAATTCCAGTTCGCCGCCAGCAGCGTTATCGCCGGTCAAAGGCAGGAATACGCCAACTTTAATGGTGTCGGATTTAGCAGCTTCTTTTTTGTCGCCGCCGCAGCCGGTGAGAGCGCCGAGCATTACAGCAGAAGCAAGCAATACGGACATGACTTTTTTCAACTTCATAAATATAACCTCTTTTCTTTCTGCTGCTGCCTTACGCGCAGCTTAATATATGTACGATTATACCATTACGTCCATCATTTGACAACTGTCTTTTGAGTGTAAATTTACAAAACAACTGTAAAGGAAATGATTATAATTCCGCAAATGTAACAGACCAAGTTTTTTTATTTCACCTTTTTCATTTAGTTTGTACGCGTTAATAAGACAAACCCAAAAAACACTTTTGTCCAACGTCTTTCTCACAAGGACAGCCCTGTCAAAAATTTTTTATTTTTTTATTTGCGAAATATTTTCTTGACGAGACCCCTTCTTTTGTATTACACTTGTAGTACAAGGAAGGAGTTGATTTTCATGGTAGTATCCGTTAGACTTTCCGAGCAAGAAACTTCTTTAATTAAAGATTTTGCTAAACTGTATAACACTAGTGTTTCTGATATTATCCGTCGTGCCATTTTAGAACGTATCGAAGACGAACTTGATATGCGTGCCTACGAAACAGCTAAAGCAGAATACTTGGCAGATCCTGTAACCTATTCCCACGAAGAAGTCGTAAAAATGCTGGAGTTAGATGACTGATGAATTACAAAGTAGATTACACGAATTCGGCAATCAAAAATTTAAAAGCTTTAGACAAACCAGTACGAAATATGGTTTTGAATTGGATTGAGAAAAATCTCATCGGTTGTTCCAATCCGCGACAACATGGAAAAGCTTTAGTTGGTAACCATTCTGGAAAATGGCGCTATCGTGTTGGAGATTACAGAATCATTGCAGATATCCTTGATGATAAGATAATAATACTCGTGCTTAACGTTGGTCATAGAAAAGAAATTTATTGATAAGTTAATAGTGATAACGCACAAATCCCCTGCCTCCAAGACGGAAGCAGGGGATTGCTGTATCTGTTTTTTATAATAAATTTTTAAAGACTAACCAATTATAGAATTAGAAAGTGAAATATACGTCTACATAGAGCAGTTCGTCTTCTTTGGGACCAACTTTAGCTTCGGTGTCATAGTAGTTAACATCCAACAGAATGTTTTTAGCCAAGGTGTAGTCAAAGCCAAGGTTCCAACCTTCATAACCACCATCATTAGCAAATACGTTCGCATCAGTGGTCGGGCTTAACCAGCAGTTGATGGGTTGATCAAACCATTGAGCGTGGATGCCATAGGAACCAACTTCTTCGCCAGCACCTTTATAGTCCAAACGAGCTACCCAACCGTCTTTAGAAACGGTATCGAGGTATTCGTCATCGCCCCACATATATTCATAACCCAAACGCAGGTCTTTAGCAATACCTAAACCCAAGCCAATGTTATAGATTTCTTTGTCAGTCCAAGCATTAGCGTCACCATCTGCATCCCAACCGGTAGCTGCCTTGTCTGCTTTGAAGTAGTTTACATAAGCATCAACTGCACCAACAGTGGTTTCTACGCCCAGCATATAGAGGCGGTCAGAATCTTCTTCGGTAAGGTCAGCAACTTCGTTAGTACCGTCTACGCCTTTAGCAACCATACCAGTTACTTTAACTTTGTCGCCATAGGAAGCTTTGATACCATCCAAATAAACATCAAGTACGTTACCAGTAGCAGGATATTCATTCCAACGACCAGCAGTAACAGCCAAACCACCAAGTTTGCCTTCTACATAAGCACGTTTCATATCGGTATCTTCTTCAGCTTCATCATTGGAGAAGTCTTGAGTGTTTTGGAGCATTGCGGTAAAGGACCAGTCATCATTGATTTGACCATTGATCCAAACGCGATTACGCATGGTAGCGCCATCGTCGTCATCAGCATCGCTTTTTACATAACGAGCACGTACTTGACCATTAATTTTAACAGCGTCAGCGCCTTTTTCCAATTTAGCTACGCGAACACCAAGGGTATCCAGTTCGTCAGCAAATTCTGCAGCCAGTTTGTCAACGTTTGCGCCTTTTGCCATAGCTTTTGCTACGATTTGAGCCATTTCATAACG
>JAFUKD010000030.1 GCA_017467905.1 Phascolarctobacterium sp. | reverse complement strand
TAATTATATAGAGTATTATAATAATAGGCGTATAAAGTTAAGATTAAACGGGATGTCTCCAGTTGAATATCGGGAGGCTTTCAAAAACATTATAGGTCTATAAAAGGGTTTTTATTGTCCAAAATTTGGGGTTCACCTCATAGACGGATTTGCCCGTATTATATCTTAATTACCAAAAGTAATCGTCGAGTTTTGCGGACCAGGCGATTACTTTTGTGTTTTAGAAAGGTCTTTGCCTATCATATAGCCAAGACCAAAGGTTCCAATTCCAAAGCTGAGAACAGCAAGGAACAATTCCGTAGTCATTGGCATCCCTCCTAAAAAAGATTTCCTAAAGGATTTCTATGTTATCGGAGGGTCACAGTCCCTCCGTAGAGGGCTAAACCGCCTACCGCACATGGCAGCATCTTGTTTATATTTTACCATAAAACTCAAACAAATACAAACAAAAATTCGCAACAAAGGCTCTTGCTCGTGATGAGTGAGAGCCTTTTGTCATAAGTAGCAGCTTTTCAAAATTCACGTGGATTTCACAACTATGCGAAATAAATAGGGGAAGCAAAACAACTTTCTTGAATTTAAAGTGTAGTGAGTTTTACTATCACTCAATACAAATTAAAAGGAGTTGTTTGCATGGAGAGAAAGTTTGACAGCATAACAGTCTATAATTATAATATAATTATAGATGGGCTGCGTTTTGAATGGGATGAAAACAAGAATAGCATTAACAAGCGAAAACATAAGGTGTCTTTTGAAGAAGCAAAGAGTGTGTTTGAGGATGTTGAAGCATTAATAATTGATGATCCTGAACACTCTGAACAAGAAGAAAGATTCATCATTATGGGATTTAGTTCTAAAGCGAGGTTGCTTGTTGTGTGCCATTGTTATCGTGCTAATGAAACTGTTATCCGTATTATTTCTGCAAGAAAAGCTACTGAACGTGAAAGTATGCAGTATAGAGCGATGCTGTGAGAAAGGTGGATATTATGAAAGCAGAATATGATTTTTCCAATGCCAAAAAGAACCCCTATGTGAAAAGAGAAAAGAAGCAGGTGACAATTAATTTGGATTGTTGTGTTATTGATTATTTTAAAGAAAAGGCAAGCAGAACCGGTATTCCTTACCAAGTGCTGATTAACCTATATTTGGGCGATTGTGTTGAAAAGAAAAGAGAATTAGTAATGGATTGGAAATAATCCACTACTAATTTTAAGAAAATATTTAAAGAGAAGAGGTTTTGTTCCAGCCTTCCTGGTCATCAAAATGTCTTTTGGCTTAGTGAAGCGTCCTCTTTTTGTTCACTAAATAAAGTATATTTCGTATTGACACCCCTATGTGTATATGGTAAAATACGAAATTTGACAATTCTCCTAGGTGAGTGGTACAATAAAAAGTACTAGAAAACCTTTTAGGAGGAAGCACGATGTTTGCAACAGGAGACCGTGTAGTGTATCCGCTACATGGGGGCGCAATTATTAAAGAGATTGAACGCCGGGAGCAAAATGGCGTTTTGGTTGATTATTTCATTCTGCAAATGCTCTTTGAAAATATGACTGTGTCTATTCCTGTGGAAAATGCTGATAAATTGGGCTTGCGTAAAATTGTTTCTGAAGAAAAGCTGGCAGAGGTTGCTGCTGTCCTGCAAGAGATTCCTGATGTACAAAGCGTTAAGAGTATTTCTTGGAACAGGCGCTTTCAAATTTACATGGAAAAAATTAAGAGCGGTTGTATCTTAGAAGTTGCCAGGGTCTTTAAGATTTTGGTTGTTTTAGAGCAGGATAAGAAGATTTCTGTTGGGGAACGCAGGCTGCTGCATAATGCAAAGCAAATCTTACAAAGTGAAATTATGTTGGTGAAAAATATTGATGCTGACCAGGCAGAAGCCTGGTTAAAAGGGTGCTGCTGAAGAGGTGGCACTCTTTTTCAATTTTGTTACACTTTTGTCGTGTATACATCAAGTTTCTCAACTAATCTTACTTGTTTTTTATTGCAAATAACGCTATCATATAAACTAGGTGGACTATTAAGTTTTACTCACCTAAAAATTTAGAGGAAAGGAGGAAAATCTATGATTAGAAAAATCTATAGCCTTATAATTGTTTTCGTTTTCGCTCTCACCGGACTCATAATTTTTGATTACTATTGGCCGTATATTTCCGAATACTTTGGCTATGATTTACAAGGACATGGCTTGTTTGGCATTGCCATGGCTAATCTTGTTTCAGGAACCATTGGCGTAGTTGTTTTTGGTGGTTTGGGCATGGCTATTGCGCCTTCCATCACCAATTTCATCTTGGGGTATTCTGAGCGCTTGGCTGTTACCCTGTCCCGCATACCTACCAGTGATATTTTGGTTATGGTTTTGGGTATTGGGCTTGGCTTGATAATTGCTAACCTGATTGGTAGTCCCTTTGCTCACCTGCCCATTATTGGTCCTTATGTACCGATAATTTTCAGCTTGATTTTATCAGTGGTTGGTGCCAAGGTTGCCCTGCGCAAGCATACGGATATTGTTGATTTCTTTTCGCGTATCCGCGGCAATAACAATGCTCCTAACTGCGATTGCAATGCAGATGCTCCTGCAGCGCCTAAAATGCCCAGCCTGCAAATTGATTTGTCATCTGGTCCTTTAGGTGATCGCCTGTACAGCAACAATAAGCTGCTTGATACCAGCGTTATTATTGATGGACGTGTTATGGATATTATGGCGGCAGGCTTCCTTGATGGCAAGGTTGTAGTGCCCAACTTCGTTTTGGAAGAACTACAAAAGCTTTCCGATTCATCTGATAGCATGAAGCGTGCCAAAGGACGTCGTGGCTTGGACTTGGTTCAGGATTTACAGCATAGCTATGGTAATCAGGTTTTGATTGTCGATTATGATTTTGACGATTTGGGCGATGTGGACAGCAAATTGGTGCGTTTGGCTAAACAAACCGATTCTTCCATTATGACCAATGATTTTAATCTTAACAAGGTTGCTGAAATTCAAGGTATCAAGGTGCTTAACATCAATGAACTTGCTAACGCCATCAAGCCGGTTGTAATTTCTGGTGAGGAGATGAGCGTGTATTTGGTTAAGGAAGGTAAGGAGCCTGGGCAAGCGGTTGCTTATCTTGATGACGGCACTATGATTGTTGTAGAAAACGGCAGACGTTTTGTTGGCAGCAGCATTGAGGTTACTGTAACTTCCGTATTGCAAACTGCGGCTGGCAGGATGATTTTTGCTCGTGCAAACCATAAAGTTTAATGGAGTGCTGAGTTTGGAAAATTTAATTGCTATTATTCCTGCGGCAGGCGCAGGTAAGCGTTTAGGATTAGGAATAAATAAGGCTTTTGCAAAAATAAACAGTGTACCGCTTCTGGTACACTGTTTAAAAATGCTTGCTGATACTAAATTACTTACAAGAGCTATTGTGGTGCTTGCTCCTGACGAGGTGGAGGAGGGACGCGTGCTTTTGGAAAGCTATCAGCAGGATTTTTTTGCTGCTTTACCCTTTGTGGTAGTAGCTGGCGGTAAGGAACGCCAGGATTCTGTGAACAATGCTTTGGCTGCTGTTACGGAAACAGAAGGCTATGTTGCCGTGCATGATGGGGCTCGTCCCTTTGCCGGTAAGGATGTTTTTATCCGTACCTTGCAGGCTGCCAAGGAATACGGGGCTGCTATTGCTGCAGTGCCTGTGAAGGACACGATTAAAATTATAAATGAAGCCGGTGAGGTTACTGCTACGCCGCAACGCAGCACTTTGTATGCAGTGCAGACACCGCAAATTTTTGAGGTGAACCTGTTGAAGGCTGCTTATGAGCATTTGGCACATAAGCCTGCGCAGGTTACTGATGATGCTTCCGTAGTGGAGCAGTTTGGTCACAAAGTAGTAGTTGCCCTTGGCCGCTACGAAAATATAAAAATTACTACGCCGGAGGATTTGCTTTTTGCAGAAAACCTGCTGGCGCAGCAGGAGAATACTAATGAATGAAGTAATGAAGATGCCGCAGCTTCGCGTAGGTACCGGCTATGATGTGCATAAGCTGGTAGAAAACCGCAAGCTGATTTTGTGCGGTGTGGAAGTGCCCTACGAATTAGGGCTTTTGGGACACAGTGATGCTGATGTTGCCCTGCACGCTTTAAGCGATGCTCTGCTTGGGGCGGCAGCATTAGGTGATATTGGCAAACATTTTCCTGATACGGACGAACGCTTTAAAGGTGCGGATAGCGCTGTGCTTTTGGAGCATGTAGTAGGTTTGCTGCAGGAAAAGGGCTGGCAAATAAATAATGTGGATGTAACAATAATTGCTCAAAGACCAAAGCTTGCAGGATATATTCCGGCAATGCGTGCAAGAGTGGCACAGGTACTTGCTATTGACGAGGATTGTGTTAACGTAAAGGCTACCACTACGGAAAAGCTTGGCTTTACCGGACGTGGGGAAGGCATTGCTGCAGAGGCGGTTGCCAGCTTGGTGAAATAAGGATTATTGTTTGAATAAATGTGCCATACATAGTATAATAATATGATGGTAAATTTAGTTTTTAAACATATAGATTTTTGGAGGGATAGTATATGTGTGATGAAGTAAGAGTAAGGTTTGCGCCGAGCCCCACTGGTCCGTTTCATATTGGTGGTGCCCGTTCCGCACTGTTCAATTGGCTGTTTGCCCGCAAAATGGGCGGCAAGCTTATTTTGAGAATTGAAGATACCGACTTGGAACGTTCCAGCCGTGAATCTGAAGAAAATATCAAAGCAGCTTTAAAATGGCTGGGTATGGATTGGGATGAAGGCATTGATGTTGGTGGCCCCTATGGTCCTTATCGTCAAACAGAACGTCTTGACCTGTACAAGAAATATACTGACCAGCTTTTGGCAGAGGGCAAAGCATACTACTGCTATTGCACTGACGAAGAATTAGAAGAAGAACGTCAAGCTTTGATTAAGGAAGGCAAAATGCCCCGCTACATGGGTAAATGCCGTGAGCTGACTCCGGAACAAATTGCTGCTTATGAAGCAGAAGGACGTAAGCCGACTGTACGCTTCCGCGTTCCTGCCGACCAGCAGATTTTGGTACGCGACCTTGTTCGTGGCGATGTTGTATTTGATTCTAATGGTATCGGCGATTTCGTAATTGTAAAATCTGACGGTATTCCTACCTATAACTATGCGGTTGTTATTGACGATGCTTCCATGCACATCAGCCATGTTATCCGTGCAGAAGAACATCTTTCCAACACTCCGCGCCAATGCCTGATTTATGATGCTTTAGGCTTCGATAAGCCTACCTTTGGTCACATCTCTCTTATTTTGGGTAAGGACCATACTAAAATGTCCAAACGTCATGGTGCAACTTCCGTTGACCAGTATCGTCAATTGGGCTATTTGCCTGCTGGTATTGATAACTTCCTGGCACTTTTGGGCTGGGCTCCCAATAGTGAGCAAGAAATTTTCAGCATTGAAGAACTCATCCAAGAATTCTCTATGGAACGTGTTGCTAAGAATCCGGCAGTTTTTGATATTGACAAGCTTAACTGGATTAACCAGCATTATATGCGCCAATTGGATGCAGAAGCTTTCTTTGAAGCAGCTAAACCCCATATGATTGCTGCCGGTTACATGACCGGTGAAGAAGATGGTGAAAAGCTGGCTTGGTTGAAGAAGGTTGTTGCAACTGCCAAAGACCATGTTGCTTTTGCGGCACAAATCCCTGGCTGTGTAGAAATGTACTTCAACGATGAATTCGATTTTGAAAACGAAGAAGCTGCAGAAGTATTGAAGGCAGAAACAGTACCTACCGTTATCGGTATGCTGTTGGAAGAATTGCCTAAGCTGGAAGTATTGGACGGTGCTGCTGTGAAAGGCTTGTTCAAAACCATCCAAAAAACCACTAAGCTGAAAGGCAAGGATGTATTTATGCCCATCCGCGTAGCGTTGACCGGTAACCAACATGGTCCGGAACTGGCTGAGATGGTTCCCCTGTTGGGTATTGAACGCACTGCAAATCGCGTTAAGGCAAGCCTTGCGAAAGCAGGTATCACCCTGTAAAGGAGAGTTTTTATGACTATTAAGGTTTATAATACTTTAACCAAACAAAAGGAAGAGTTTGTACCTATTACTCCCGGTAAGGCAAACATTTACGTTTGCGGTGTTACTCCCTATAACCATCCCCACGTTGGCAACGCACGTCCCTTTGTAACTTGGGACGTAATCCGTCGCTTCTTGGAACACGAAGGCTATGATGTAACCCATGTACAAAATTTTACTGATATTGACGATAAAATCATTAACACCGCTAATAAGGAAGGCGTGCAATGGTTTGACATCTGCAACCGTTATATTGATTCCTACTATGAAGTAATGGATAAGCTGAACGTAAAACGTGCTCACGTTTATCCTCGTGTTAGTGAACATATTGAAGATATTATTCAAACCGTACAAACCCTCATCGACCGTGGCTATGCTTATGTAGTTGATGGTGACGTATATTACAGCGTAGAAAAATTTGAGCATTACGGCGAGCTTTCCGGTCGTAATCTTGAAGATATGATGGCTGGTGCTCGTGTTGATGTTGATGACCGCAAAAAGAATCCTATGGATTTCGCTTTGTGGAAAGCAGCAAAGCCGGGTGAACCTGCTTGGCCCTGCCCTTGGGGAGAAGGCCGTCCTGGCTGGCATATCGAATGCTCCACTATGAGCATGAAATATTTAGGAGAAAGCTTCGACTTCCACGGTGGCGGTAGCGACTTGATTTTCCCTCACCACGAAAACGAAATTGCTCAATCCGAAGGCTGCACCGGTTGCCATCCCTTTGTTCATTACTGGCTGCACAACGGCTTCATTACCGTTAACGAAGAAAAAATGTCTAAATCCTTGGGCAACTTCTTCATGGTAATTGATATTCTGGAACATTTTGACCCGGAAACCCTGCGTTTCTTCATTGTTTCCACTCATTATCGCAGCCCGCTGGATTTCAGTGATGCGCGTTTGACCGAAGCACAAAAGAGCCTTGGCCGCTTGCGTAATTCTCAGGAAACCCTGCGTGCATTGAGCACCATGATGAGCGCTGGTCCTACCGAGGCAAGCCTTGCATTGCGTGGCAAGCTGGCAGAAATGCGCAACGACTTCCTTGAAGCTATGCGCGACGATTTCAATACTGCTTTGGCAATTAGCCATATGTTTGCATTGGGTAAGGAAATCAATATTTATCACAAAGAAATTACCGAAGCTGGCGCGAAGCCCGACGGTAAATTAGTTGCTATGATGAACGCACTGTTCACCGAAATGTGCTCCATCATTGGCGTACTGGAAAACACTGCTGCTGCACCTGCTGAAGCAGGGGACAATAAAGAAGCAGAACTCATTGAGATGGTTATTGCGTTGCGTCAGGAAGCACGCAAGGCTAAAAACTATGCTCAAGCAGATGCATTGCGTAATCAATTGACTGCTATGGGTATTATCCTCGAAGACACCCCCCAAGGTGTTAAGTGGAAAAAACAATGAGGTTTGAACAATATCAAATGTTAAAACAACATGCGCTGGCTGCTTGCGAAGCGGCCGGCGCAAAATTTCCTGAGGTAGGACAGATGAACCCCATCATTCTGGCTTACATTGGGGACGTTGTTTTTTCTATGTATGTAAGGTTAAGGCTGCTACCTACTTCCGGGCAGGTGCGTATTATTCACGACTTGGGCTCCAAGATGGTTTCTGCTGTGTACCAATGCAAGGCGATGCAGGAGCTGCAGGAGGCTTTGAGCGAAGAGGAGCAGGTAATATTCAAACGTGGACGTAATGCTAAGTCCATGGTACCTAAGAGTGCATCCGTGTACGAATATAGAATGGCGACTGCCTTTGAGGCGCTTATTGGCTGGCTGTTTCTGCAGGAACGCCAAGCGCGTTTGGAGGAGCTGCTGGATAAATCTTTTGAAATTATTGTAAAAAGCATCAAGACTAAGAAATGATAGAAGAGAGGTGTGAACATGGAAGTTAAATTATTACGTCATACGCCGGAGCCGGAGAAAACCGTTGCCATGAGTGCTCGTTTGTGCTATTCGCCCATTGGTGCCGCTCAGCTGGAAGAAAAGATGAGTGATGAGCAGGCTGCCAAATTGGTACGCAAATTAGTAAGCATGGGTCATTTTTCTACTTTGGAGCATGTAACCTTTACCTTTGCCATTGAGGGTGTTTCCCGCGTTTTGACTCACCAATTGGTTCGTCATCGTATTGCTTCTTATTCCCAACAATCTCAACGTTATGTTAAAGAGCATAATTTTGAAACCATTATGCCTCCTTCCATTGCTGCTCGTCCGGAAGCTAAAGCAAAGTTTGAAAAGCTGATGGTGGAAATCCAAGACCTGTACAATGAATTTGTTGATATGGGTGTTTTGGCAGAAGATGCACGTTATGTGCTTCCCAATGCTGCTGAAACTAAAATAGTATGTACTTTTAATGTACGTTCCCTGATGAATTTCTTTAGCCTGCGTTGCTGCACTCGTGCTCAATGGGAGATTCGTCAGCTTGCTGAAAAAATGCTGGCTGAATGTAAGAAGGTTGCTCCCATCCTTTTTGAAAACGCAGGTCCTACCTGTGTAAGCGAAGGTGTTTGTCACGAGGGAGAAATGTCCTGTGGGCGTTTAGAAGCTATTTTGGCTGCCAAGGCTAAGCAGGAACAAAAATAAAAACCTGATTTTAGGAGGGTTTTATGTCTGAGGATATTATCGCCGGTCGCAATTCAGTTGCTGAAGCATTGCGCAGCGAGCGTTCCATAAATAAGATTTTGGTGCAGGATGGCGCCAAGGGTGGCAGTATCGGAGAGATTATTGCTGCCGCTAAGGCGAAGAACATTCTCATTGATTATGTTAAACAGGAAAAATTAGATAAGCTTGTACCGGGTATGCGTCATCAAGGTATAGTGGCAATGGTTGCTCCCGTGGCTTTCCAAACTTTAGATGATGTTTTTGCCAAAGCTGCTGCTAAAAACGAAGACCCCTTCATTTTATTGCTGGATGAACTGCAGGACCCGCAAAACGTGGGAGCGCTTATCCGCACTGCAGATGCAGCAGGGGTGCATGGCGTGCTGATGCCTAAACGTCGCAGCTGCCCTCTGAACGCAGTCGTATCTAAGATTTCTGCTGGTGCTGTAGAGTATGTACCGGTGGTGCAAATAGGTAATATTGCCCAGGCAATTGAAGATTTACAGAATCGTGGCTGCTGGGTTATTGGCGCAGATATGGACGGAGAAGAGCATTACAGCGTAAATATGACAGGTCCCTTGGTTTTAGTGATTGGTGCTGAAGGCAAGGGCTTGGGACGTTTGGTAAAACAAAAATGTGATACCATTGCCAGCATTCCCATGGGCGGGGGAGTATCATCTCTTAACGCCTCGGCAGCAGGTGCTATCTTAATGTATGAAGCGGTGCGTCAGCGTCGTTGCGCGGGAAGATAGCTATGGCAGAATATTTGATTGTAGATGGCTACAATGTTATAAATGCCTGGAAGGAATTTGCCAAGCTGAGAGAAGATAGCTTAGAGCATGCTCGTGAAATTTTAGTTGCAAATATTTCTGAGTATGCTGCCTTTAAGGGTCAACACGGTATTGTGGTGTTCGACGCGCAGGAGGCGCAGGGCGATGGCTCTGTTACCAGTATCCATGGAGTGGAGGTTGTCTTTACAAATGAAGGAGAAACAGCGGATTCATGGATTGAGCGCAGGGCATACGAATTAAGGCATGCCAGGGCAAAGGTTTTTGTAGTAACAAGCGATTACGCAGAGCAGATGAATGTGCTTGGCGCAGGTGCTTATCGTATTTCAGCTCGTGAGTTTCACGAGGATTATAAAAACGCCAAAAAGGCGATAGCAGAAAAATTACGCCAGCCTGCCAGCGGCTTGAACCGTAACGAGCTTGGGGGTAGGCTTGCGGAAGATGTTCTGGCTCAGTTTGAAAAATTGCGCCGAAAGTAAAAAGTTGACGCTAAGGAATAGAAATAATATAATAAATTGACTGCCTCTATTTTGGCAGACCTTAGTTGTTGTTAGCGGAGGACATGTAATTTATGACTACAGAAATACAAAACGATCCTTATGAAGTCTTTGTTGACATGCCTGACGAGGAGATCGTTTTAGATGCGCAGCTTAATGACAATGTACTGGCGCAGGAGTATTTGCTGCATAAATACAGAAACTTTGTCAGAGCCAAGGCACGCAGTTATTTTTTGATTGGTGCCGAAAGGGAAGACATTATTCAAGAGGGTATGATTGGTCTTTATAAGGCCATCCGAGATTTTAAAGGTGACAAGCAGTCATCCTTCCGTGCGTTTGCGGAGCTATGCGTAACTCGCCAAATTATCACGGCAATTAAGACTGCCACCAGACAAAAGCATATCCCGTTAAATTCTTACGTGTCTTTGAATAAGCCTATTTACGAGGAAGATTCCGACCGCACTCTGCTTGATATTATCAGCGGGGTAAAGGTGGCTAATCCGGAAGATATGGTTATCAGCCGCGAGGAGTTTGCTGACATCGAAAATAAAATGAATAATATTCTCAGTGATTTAGAATGGAAGGTATTGATGAGCTACCTTGACGGCAAATCCTATCAGGAAATTGCCGAAGAGCTTGACCGCCATATTAAGTCCATTGATAATGCTTTGCAAAGGGTGAAGCGTAAATTAGAGAAGTATATTATCAGTCGTGGTGATATTACTGATTTGCGAACTGTTTACAGTGGCCTTATGGCCATTGACCCAAGCGAGCGTTTTCATAACAAAAAATAGTGTCTGTTTGCAAGATTAGAATAATTTCTGATAAAAGTGTAACACTTATTAACACCATTCAGAAAATTTATGAATGGTGTTAATTTTTTAGAGGAGTTTAGCGATATTCAGCGAATATAGAGATAACTAAGTTAAATGATTTTGAAATTTGCACTTTAGGGTGCTTAGGGAGGTTTTAATCATGGATCAAGTGGAAGCATTGGTAAAAGTTGTTGAAGAGGCGCAAGCCGACAAAGGTAACGTTGTTATCGTAACCGGTAAACCTGGCAGCGGCAAAAGTAAAGTATTGCGCGAAGCTGCTGAAATCAAGAAATGGACCTATGTTGATTGCCGCATGTTGATTAGCGAAGAATTCTTGGCTATTCCTGCTGCTGACAGAGGCTTGTATGCTCCTGACCTGTTCACTACTATTTTGGAAAGCTACAATGCTGATGTAATCATTCTTGACAGATTACAAACTTTGTTTGTTCCTGTGTTCCACATTAATACTGATAGCTTGATGCGTAAGCTCAGCAAAAAATTCACCATCGTTACTGCATGGCCTGGCTATTTGGAAAATGGCAACCTGTGCTATGACAAATTTGATGGTACTGAGGCTATTCGCATTAGCCCGGACGGATTTAAGATTTGGGATGTAGAAGGCTAATCGGAGGCTTAAATGGCTGAAAAGAAACGTCGCTTTGCCGTATTGACCGGCGGTGGCGATTGTCCCGGCTTGAATGCTGTTATTCGTGCCGTGATTAAAACCTTTTTGCAGAATGGCTGTGAGGTTTTTGGCATCTATAATGGCTTCAACGGGCTTATAAATGGTAACTTAAAACAGATGGACTATGCTGATGTTTCGGGTATTCTGCCACGCGGCGGCACGATTTTGGGAACTACTAACCGCGATAACCCGTTTAAATTTGCTGTTGAGGAAAACGGCGAACTTGTTTATTATGATATGCGTGACAAGGTAGTTGAAAATCTGCAAAAGCATGATATAGAAGCTTTGGTTGTTATCGGCGGTGACGGAAGCCTGAACATCGGTGCTAAGCTGGCGCGTGAGTGTGGTATCAAGGTTGTTGGCGTGCCCAAGACTATTGATAACGATTTGCCTTGCACGGAGCGTACCTTTGGCTTTGATACAGCTATGGCTATGGCTACGGAGGCTGTTGATAGGCTGCATACCACTGCTGAATCCCATCATCGTGTAATGGCGCTGGAGGTTATGGGTCGTTATGCAGGTTGGATTGCTTTGCATAGTGGTATTGCCGGTGGCGCTGATGTTATCCTGATACCGGAGATTCCTTATAACATTGATTCTGTTATCGAAAAGATAGAGCAGCGTAAACGTAATGGTAAGAATTTTAGCATCGTTGTTATTGCTGAAGGTGCAAAGCCTATTGGCGGCGAGCTTTCTGTGGCGCGTGTTGTTAAGGGAAGCTTCGAGCCCATACGTTTGGGCGGGGCAGGCGAAAAGCTGGTGCGTGAAATAGAAGAGCGTACCGGGATTGAGTCTCGTTGCACGGTGCTTGGTTACCTGCAGCGTGGCGGCTCTCCTACCTCTTACGATAGGGTGCTTTCTACTCGTTATGGTGTAGCTGCTGCTGAGGCTTGCCTGCGCGGCGAATATAATGTTATGGTATCCTTGTATCATGACCAGATACTTACCGTGTACATTCAAAAGGCTGCTTCTGAACCGCGTCTGGTACCTGTGGATAGCGAAATAATTCGTACCGGTCGTCAGATAGGTATCTGCTTTGGTGATTGAGTGTTCAATTTTATATTTACATAAAAAGACGGCTTCGGTCGTCTTTTTCTATTATGTTTTGTAAAAAATAGGTGAAGTGTATAAATAATTTATTGCTGAACAAATAGGTTGCGTGTATAATGAGTTAGCATAGTTAATTCATACTAAGGGATTGTGTTTTATGGATCAAAATTTAATTGCTGTCATCGTTGGTATTGTAGAAGGCTTGACAGAGTTTTTACCTGTTTCTTCGACAGGGCATATGATTATTGTTGCCAACGTCTTAGGCTTTGATGAACGTATAGCTCATATATTTGAAGTATTTGTCCAGCTGGGAGCAATTCTTTCTGTAATCTTCATATATAAGGAGCGCTTTCAGCGTTTCTTTACCAAAGAGGGCTGGCAAATTGATAAAGGTTTAAGCGTGTGGCATATTGCAGTTGGAACCGTACCGGTAATGCTGGCGGCCTTCTTTCTGTATGACTACATCAAGGAATATCTTTTTGGACCGCTTACGGTTATTTATGCATTGGTAGTTGGAGCCTTGCTTTTGATGTATGCGGAATACAAGACCAAGGATAAGCAGGAGCTGTTAGTTCAGGAGGTTGATAAGATTACCATAAGGCAGGCACTGTGGGTTGGTGTTTATCAGCTTCTTTCCTTGTGGCCTGGCTTTAGCAGAAGCGGCAGTACCATTGCAGGCGGATTGCTAGTAGGGTTAAGCAGAGAGGTTGCAGCCCATTATACTTTTCTGATTGCGGTACCATTGATGTTTGTGGCTTGCTTGTATGATTTGTTTAAGAATCTACATCTTCTGACGGTAAGTGACTTGCAGATTTTAGGTATTGGCTTTGTGACTGCTTTTGTGGTTGCGTACTGGTCTGTGCTGTGGTTTTTAAAATTCCTACATAAATACAGCTTGACCAGCTTTGCTTATTACCGCATTGGCTTGGCAGCCTTTTGCTATTGGTACTTTTATATGTAAGAAGTTGACAAAGACTGTTGTTTAAGTTATAATACTTCAAGTGATGATGCTGGCATAGCTCAATAGGCAGAGCAGCTGACTTGTAATCAGCAGGTTGGGGGTTCGATTCCTCTTGCCAGCTCCAGTAAGATATACTCCCAGACTTAGGTTTGGGAGTTTTTTGTTTGTGGTTATGTG
>JAFUKD010000029.1 GCA_017467905.1 Phascolarctobacterium sp. | reverse complement strand
CAGCTTAACGCTCCTTTTAGTATAAAAATATCGCTGTCCGCATATTCGCTTCGCAAGCTATCCAAGCTTTTAAAAAGTACAGCTCAGGATGCGGAGCTTCGCGATATTTTCTTGAATATGTGTCGCTGCTTTTTGCTAATCGTTGCTTGTAAAGCAAGTAAATTTTGTTCTAAAATGTGGCGTCCCTGAAAGGGGAACATGAGGGATGAGCCCAATAAGGCTCCCTCTTGAGGGAGCTGGCGCAACGAAGTTGCGGCTGAGGGAGTTTGGTTATATTGCTTCTGGGCAAGCGGAAGCTTTGTAATAAATATATTACTCTAATTTTTGAAAGAGGTGTTTTTCTATGAGTAAAAAGATGTTGAAAAGGAGCTTGGCACTTGGCGCATTGATGGCGTTTGTAATTACTGGTAGTGCTATGGCGAGAGAAATTGAAGCAACTAATATGCATGGTTTAGGAAATAAATCAGGTGAATTTCAAGAAATTGCTGAAAGTGAAGTGATGAATGAAGATGTTTTAGATATTAATATTATAGATACTAAAGACAGTAGAACTTATGTTGGTGTACTTGTTTACGGTTTTGATAAAGGGCAAAAGTTAAATAATAACAAAGTTTATTATGAAGATGGTACTTTGACAATCAATGCAAATAGTATTAGTATTACTGGCACTGCAGCTAGTGCGTTACATACCAATCATAACGAAAGTGACCTGATTTTAAATGTTGCTGAAAAATTATATATAGATAGTATTGGACATGGTATTAATACAGGTACTGGTGTTAGTAATAGAATTATTATAAATGGTGCCAATGCAGTAGTTGATATAATTGCTGGAGAAAATGCTGTTGTTGTGCGTGGTGGTGACAGAGGTTCTGTTGAGATTACTGGTAAGAAAGTAACCTTAGAATCTACTAATACCGGTGAGCAAGCAGCTGCTAAAGGACACGCGATTTATGCACAAGGTGAAAATGGCAATATTGTTATTAATGCTACAGAAAGTTTGAGCGTAACTGCAGTTGCTGGTAAAAGAGCTGTTTCAGCAGTAGCGAATGGGACTGATATTAGTTTAGATGGCGGAAAAGAAACTATTATTAATGGTAGTATTTATGCTGATGGTGAAGGTAACAACAAAACTGATGAAATGAATATTACAGTCAAAGGTACTAATATTACTATTGATGCTGAAGGAAATAATAGGGCTGTTGAAGTTTGGAGTGATTATCCTAATAGTACTACTAATGATCAAATAGGAGTATATATTGGTGATGAAAATACTCAAAAAATTGACATTAAGAATTTTGGTGTAGAACAAGGTGATGGAAAAAATAAAACAGCTGCAGGTTTATACGTTGTTTATGATGGCAGTTTCGTTGATATAAAAGCTAAAGAGCTTAATATTATAAGTGATAAGGAAATAGGTACAGGTTCTGATGATAAACCAAGAGCAGTACTTGGTATTTATGTTGCAAGTGGCACTGCTAGTACTTATAGACCTGAAAGCGATTCTGGTGATGATGCAAGAGTTGTTATTAGTGAAGATACTGTAACTACTATAGATGTTAAAGATGTAGCGATTAGTGCATTGAGTGAAGCTAAAGTGGATATTAAGGGTGATTTGTTTGCTACAGCCGAAAGTGTTATTACTGCTCGTGGCGGTAGTAGTGTTGTAATTAATAAGTCTGGGAAGAAGACAGTACAGTTAAATGGTGACATATATTTTGACTATGATGAGCCTACTTCTGGAACAGGAATTGATGCAACGATTGATATTACTCTTAAAGGTGAAGATTCTTGGTTGAAAGGTAGTGTTACTGCAGATGGTGAAGCTCCTGAAGATAAAGCAAGTGTCGCAGGGATGAAACTTGGTCTTTTCGATGGTGCAACTTGGACTGTAACTGATGATAGTTTTATGAATACTTTGGTTGGTACCGATGGTACTGTTGTTTTAACAACGGATATCGAGAATAAAGCATTAGCAAATGTAGAAATTGGTTCTAACCAAAATGCTAACTTGACTGTTTCTGGTGATGAAAAATTAACTAAAGCTATTGAAGATGGTACTGTTACTGATGTTAATGCTGCCTTGAAGGCATTGAATGAGGCTGTAACAATTTCTGATACTGCGAATAGTAAAAAAATTGCAACCGTTAAAACAGCAGAAGGCAAAATTCTTGGTTCCTATGTTCTGACTGAAAATGGTGCTGAACTTCAAGAAAGCTCTAAATCTGCAGCAGTAAGTGAAGCAGGCATGAACTTAAAAGCTCACTGGCGTGCTCATATGAACGATATGAATAAACGTATGGGTGACCTGCGCATGGCAAATGGTGAAACCGGCGTTTGGACTCGTATGGTTCGTGGCGAAACTGAATATGAAGGCGCTAAAATGCAATACAATCAATATCAATTAGGCTATGACGAAAAACTTAGCGTTGACAAACGTTGGACTGTTGGTGCAGCGGTTACTTTCGCAGAAGGTGACAGCAGTTATGGTCAAGGTAGCTCCGAAGATAAGAGTACTGCATTTGCAATTTATGGCAGCAAGCTGAACAACGATGGTACTTTTGTTGATTTGATTGCTCGTTATGCTCGTCTTGAAAGCGATATCGAAGATAGCGTTTATGAAAAAGGCGAATATGATACCAATGGTATGTCTGTAAGTGCAGAATTTGGTAAACGTATCCAACAAGGCAAAGGCTTGTGGATTGAACCTCAAGTTGAATTGACCTATGGCACTGTAGATAGCGCAACTGTAAAATTTGCTGATGGTTCTGTAGCTAATTATGGAGATATGGATTCCTTGATTGGTCGTGTAGGCTTCCGTCTTGGTAAAGACATTGAACGAGGCAACGTATATGCTCGTGCTTCTTATTTGTACGATTTTGACGGCGAAAGTGAAACTGCTTTCAGCAATGGTACTGTAAGTGGTAAACCTATCGAAGAAGACTTCGGTGGCGGCTGGTGGGAAGTTGGCGTAGGCGCTAACATTAACCTGTCCAAAGCAACCTATATTTACGCTGATGTTGAAAAGACCTTTGGCGGCGAAGTAGACACCAACTGGCAATGGAACTTGGGTGTTCGCTATAGCTTCTAATAAGGCGACCATTCCGAAAGCAAGAAATGGTACGTTGACGTTAACTACAGCTTCTAATTTGAACTAAACATTCATAAAAATTTTAAAGGCACGTCTGCATGGGCGTGCCTTTCTGCACTTATAGCGTATTTGTTTTTAAAGGTTACGTGTATTTCACAACTATCCGAAAAAAATAGGGGTCTTTGATGATTAGTTTCGGACTTCTTGTTGCTACCATTATTTCTATATGTAAGTAAATTTGCTTATAAAATGAAATAAGACCGTCCACAACGGTTGTGAACAGCCTTTCTTTCAAAAGAATTTGTAATTCAAAGGAGAGAGCTGACGCGACCAAACATCAAGAATCTCTCTTGCCTTATTATAACATATTAACGAAATTTTACAAGTAACGGCAGGTATAAAAATATGGTCCTTATCCTTGTAAAAAGGTGTTCAGCGTAGTATAATATTACGGTAAATATTTCAAATACAAGATAGTGTTAAGTTTGGAGGAATTCAAGTATGTCAGGACATTCTAAATGGGCCAATATTAAACATAAAAAAGGTAAAGCAGATGCTGCTTTCGGCAAGATTGCAACTAAAATCGCAAGAGAGATTACCATTGCTGTTCGTATGGGTGGTGCTGACCCTACCGGTAATATGAAATTGAAATTGGCTCTGTCCAAAGCAAAGGCTAATAACATTCCTAAAGATAATATTCAACGTGCAATTCAAAAGGGTGCTGGCGCACAGGATGGCAGCAACTGGGAAGAAATTACTTATGAAGGCTATGGTCCTGCTGGCGTTGCTTTGATGGTAAGCGCTTTGTCTGATAACCGTAACCGTACTGCTGCAGATGTTCGTCACGTATTTTCTAAATACGGCGGCAACATGGGTGCTACCGGCTGCGTAAGCTATATGTTCAAGGAAAAAGGTATCTTTGTTGTAAGCAAGGAATCTGGCGTCGAAGAAGACGATTTGATGATGATTGCCCTGGATGCAGGTGCAGAGGACATTAAGGTTGAAGAAGATAGCTTTGAAATTGTTACCGAGCCTGCTGCTTTTGACGAAGTAGAAAAGGCATTGGCTGATAACAATATTGAAGTTGAAATGTCCGAAATCACCATGGTTCCTGATACCATGACCGAGCTGAGCGGCGATGATGCTGTTAAAATGCAAAAAATGCTGGACGCTCTTGAAGATTTGGACGATGTGCAAGACGTTTACACCAACGCTGACTTGCCGGAAGACGAAGAGTAAGATTACTATTATAAAGCAGGCAAGTTTTTTTGCCTGCTTTTTTTAAATCAGTTATAAGCACTGTCTAACAGATTTATAGTTAGGAGTTTTTATGATAGCATTAGGCATCGACCCCGGTACTGCCATTTGCGGTTACGGTATTGTAGATTTAACAGGGAATAAGCTAAAGCCCATTCATTTTGGGGCGGTGTTTACTGATAAGGATATGGCACCGGAGCTGCGCTTGAAGAAGATTTATGAGGAAATCAGCGTTTTGATTGATACCTATAAGCCAGATGTCATGAGTATTGAAAAGCTGTTCTTCAATCGCAATGTTACCACTGCTATTCCTGTAGGGCAGGCGCGGGGCGTAGTGCTTTTGGCGGCGGCTAATAAGAGCTTGCCGATTTTGGAGTTTACCCCTATGCAGATTAAGCTGGCGGTTGTGGGCACAGGCAGTGCTACCAAGGAGCAGGTAACTTTCATGGTTCAGCATTTGCTGAACATTAGGCAAAAGCCTAAACCCGATGATGTTGCCGATGCTTTGGCGGTGGCAATTTGCGGGCTGCATACTGCGGCAACTAGAAGATGGCAGGAGTTGTTATAGATGATAGGTGCGCTTAAAGGTGTTGTTGCCCATTTGGCAACGGATAATTGTATATTGGATACTGCCGGCGGCGTAGGTTATCGTGTGTTCATGCCTGCCGCTCATTTGGCGCAGCTTACCTTGGGCAAGGAGGTTCGCGTGCATGTGCATACTGCAGTGCGCGAGGATGCTATTTTGCTCTACGGTTTTTTGAGCCAGGAGTATTATGATTTGTTTGAGCTTTTGCTGACTGTAAGCGGCGTTGGCCCTAAGATGGCGCTTGGAATTTTATCCGCTGTTAAGCCCGATGCTTTTTACTTAGCAGTGCAAAGCAAGGATATGAAGGTATTGGTGAAGCTGCCCGGTGTTGGCAAGAAGACGGCAGAACGTATGCTGTTGGAATTGAAGGACAAGGTGGGCGGCATTAGTATGGATGGCGCAGATGATTTTGGCGAAACTGTACAGGCAGGTGGCAGCGGCGCAGTGGCAGAAGCTATTGAGGCGCTTAGCTCCCTTGGCTACAGCAACAGCGAGATTATGCCCATCTTGAAGGAGATTCCCAATAGTGCAAGCCTAAGCAGTGAAGAGCTGCTGCGTCAGGCACTTAAAATGTTTGCAAGGAGGCAGTGATGGAATTCGACGATAGAATTATTGCCGGACAGGAGCAGGAAACTGACGGTTGGCAGTATAGCCTGCGCCCTCGTTTGTTAAATGAATATATTGGTCAGAACCAAGTCAAGGACAATTTAGCTATTTTCATCAAGGCTGCTGCTGCAAGACATGAAGCGCTTGACCATGTGTTGCTGTTTGGCCCTCCCGGTTTGGGCAAGACCACTTTGGCAAATATTATCGCCAATGAGTTGAATGTTAATATCCGCGTGACCAGTGGCCCTGCTATCGAAAGGCAGGGAGATTTGGCGGCAATATTAACTAATTTAGGCGATAATGATGTACTTTTTATAGATGAAATTCACAGGCTTTCCAAAACGGTAGAGGAGATTTTGTATTCTGCCATGGAGGATTTTGCCTTAGATATAATTATTGGCAAGGGTCCAAGTGCTCGTAGTGTGCGTTTGGATTTACCCAAATTTACCCTGATTGGCGCAACTACCCGTTTGGGCAGCATTGCTGCTCCCTTGCGTGACCGCTTTGGGGTGCAGTGCCGTTTAGAGTTTTACAAGCCGGAAGAATTACAGTTTATTATTACCCGCGCTGCAGAAATCTTAAACGTGCAGATTGACAAGGAGGGTGCGGCAGAGATTGCTCGTCGCAGTCGTGGCACGCCCCGTATCGCCAATCGCCTGTTAAAGAGGGTGCGCGACTTCGCACAAGTTTTGGGTGCGCCTGCCATCAATAGGCAGCTTGCCGCCGAAGCCTTGGCTAAGCTGGAAGTGGATGCTTATGGCTTTGACCGTAACGATAGGCGCATTTTGAATACGATTGTAAAAACCTTTGGCGGTGGCCCCGTTGGCATTGAAACCATTGCGGCAGCTGTAAGCGAAGAGACCACAACCATTGAAGATGTTATTGAGCCTTATTTGATGCAGCTGGGAATGTTACAACGCACGCCTAGAGGACGTGTGGCGACACGGGAAGCGTATCGGTACTTGGGCGTTCCGTTCCCGGAAAAATAGCTATAAGCACTGTCTTCCTGCGTTGGAACGGCGCTTGCTTGCTCGACGTACGCTCGGTACGCCTTTGCGGCACGAATGTCACTGCTTCGCGCCTTCCGGTACTTCTAACGCTTTTTTATAGTAGAGGTAGTTATAATGAAAATTCTACTACACGCTTGCTGTGGCCCCTGTGCCTGCTATCCAACAGAAAAGCTGGCGGCTGACGGCAAGGCTTTTGATATTTTATACTTTAATCCCAATATTCATCCTTATAAGGAATTTAAGCAGCGTTTAAGCACCTTGCGCCAGTTCTGCGAGAAGAAGCAGATAGGCTTGTTCATTGACAAAAGCTATCCCTTGGAAGAAACTGTGCGTGGGATGGTGTGCGAACCCACTGTACGCTGTGCTTACTGCTATCGGGTGCGTATGCGTTACGCCGCAAAATTTGCCAAAGAAAATGGTTACGACGCTTTCAGCACTACGCTCTTAGTAAGCCCTTACCAGAAGCACGCCTTAATCATTAAGGAAGCAGAAGCTGCTGCCCAAGAATTTGGCATACCTTTTTATTACGAAGACTTCCGCGTAGGCTACCAGCGTGGCGTAGATATTAGTCTGGAAATGGGGCTGTACCGCCAGCAATACTGCGGCTGCGTCTTTAGCGAACGAGATAGATACCTGATGCCTACAAAAGTTAAGGAAGAAAAGTTTACGCGAGTAAGTAAATTGATTACGATGATCAATAATTAACTCCCTCAGTCAGCTACGCTGACAGCTCCCTCAAGAGGGAGCGTTAAGCATTTCTTTATGAGCGAAAAATAATAAATTGCGAATATAAAATAAAAATAAGGAGTCCATCATGCTCAAAAAGCTATTTCTCATTTGTACATTGCTTCTTATATTGGGAAGCACTGCCTTGGCCAACGCAGGGGATGATTTACGCGTGGCAATAATTCACGGGCAGTACAGTGCCGAAATCAGCTGTGATGATGAATTTACGATAAAAGACCTTGCTACGGGAAAGGAAAGCACCATTCCCCAAGGCAAATACTTTTTGAATGTTAAAGATGGCAAGCTAACCATGGGCGAGCAAAGCTTTGGTGAGCAAATTACCATCAACCGTTTTGAAGGCAAATCCCTGCCTCAAATTAACAAGCGCCGTTACGCAGGCAGCTTGCTTGCCAAGGTGCAGGGTGATAAGCTTTTAATAAACAATATTGTTAATTTGGAGCTGTATTTGTGCAGCGTGCTTCCGAACAAAACCATGCCAATCTGGCCGGATGAAGCTATTAAGGCGCAGGCAGTAGCGGCGCGCAGCTATGCAAGGTATATGATGTGGCAAAATGCCAACGTAGCCTACGACATAACTGCTAATGATAGAGAGCTGACTTATCAGGGAACTGGTGCAGAGAAGGCTGCCATCAGCAAATTCATCAAGGCAACTGCAGGGCAAATACTGATTGATAAAGCAGGCAACCCTGCGCAAGCGGTAACCACTTCCAGTACGGGAGGCAGGACTGCTTCTGCCAAGGAAGTATGGGGCAGGGAAGTAAGCTATCTGCAATCGGTAGAAGATTACGACAGTGACAGTCCCGAGTATAATTGGGAGTACCACGCTTCGCCCATTATGGTGCGTAACTTTTTAGAGCAAAACGGTTATGCGGTGGGCAAGCTGGAAAGCATTAGGCTTTCTCCCTTAGATGATGCGGATATCGACCGTTCTGCAACTGGCAGGGTAAGCTACCTGCTAATTGCCGGTGATGCAGGCGTGGTGAAAATTTCCGGCTTGCAGCTGATGCAGCTGTTATCTTTAAACAGCACTTTGTTTGATGTAGAAACCGGTGTCCCTGTTCCCGTTACCTTGAATGTTCCCATAACAAATTATTATGGGATGCAAATCGGCAGCAAGGATATTAATATAAAAGTAAAGGACCAAGGCGAACCCGTTTGGAAAAATGTCATTCGCAGTTATCATTTGCTTAGTGGGGGTAAGGAAGAAAAGATTACCTTCCGAGGCAAGGGTAAGGGCGAAGGCGTGGGGCTGAGCGTGTGGGGTGCAAGGGGCATGGCAAATGCTTCTGACAAAAATACCTACAGGAAAATTCTTGCCCACTATTATCCCGGCACAAGCCTTATTAAATAGGAAGAGATAAGTATGTTTGTAAAAGATTTTGATTATGAATTACCACAGGAGCTTATTGCTCAGCATCCCATGGAGCCTCGTGACCATTCACGTTTGATGGTGGTTAACAAGGAAACCGGTGCCATTGAGCATAAGCATTTCTATGATTTGCTGGATTATGTTGAGCCGGGAGATTTACTTGTTTTTAATGATACCCGTGTAATTCCGGCGCGCCTTTTCGGTCACAAGGAAACCGGTGCCCATGTGGAAGTGTTCCTGCTGACCCGCAAGGATGCTACCGATTGGGAAGTTTTAGTGCGACCGGGCAAAAGGCTGCAGGTTGGCGCGAAGATTATTTTCAGCGAGGAGCTTTCTGCAGAAGTAATTGACCACACCGATTTTGGTGGACGCATTGTGCGTTTTAAATATGAAGGTATCTTTGAAGAAATTTTAGATAGATTGGGCGAAACACCCTTGCCGCCTTATATTACTGCTCCCTTGGAGGATAAGGAGCGTTACCAAACTGTTTACAGCCGTGAACGTGGTAGTGCTGCTGCCCCCACTGCAGGCTTGCATTTTACCAAGGAGCTTTTGCAGAAGATTAAGGATAAGGGCTGCGAGGAGGTATTCGTTACCCTGCATGTTGGCTTGGGCACCTTCCGTCCCGTAAGTGCAGAAAAGATTGAAGACCACCAAATGCACAGGGAGTTTTACACTGTTTCCGAAGAGGCTGCTGCTGCCATCAACAAGGCAAAAGCAGAAGGCAGGCGCATTATTGCCGTAGGCACTACTGCGGTTCGTACTTTGGAATCTGCCGGAGCAGATGGTGTAATGAAGGCAGGCGGCAACTTTACCCAGATTTTTATCTATCCTGGTTACAAGTACCGTTTTGTAGATGCGCTGGTTACCAATTTCCACTTGCCTCAAAGCACGCTGTTGATGCTGGTTTCTGCATTGAGCAGCAGGGATATTATGCTTAACGCTTACGCAGTAGCCGTTGCAGAAAAATATCGCTTCTTCTCTTTTGGGGATGCGATGTTCATAAATAACAAGTAGTTAAAATTTAGAATAAACACAACAAAATAGATAGAAGTGCCATATAATAAAGTGGTGACACAGTTAGATGGTGCTTCTTATAGCTATTTTGGAAGGAGAGTTTATGTGTAAGAATCATGCAGTAAAGTACGAATTAGTTAAAGAATGTAGCCGCAGTGGTGCGCGACTTGGCAAGCTGCACACTCCTCACGGTACCTTTGATACGCCAATGTTCATGCCCGTAGGCACGCAGGCAACTGTAAAGACAATTTCTCCGGAAGAATTGTACGAAATGGGTAGCCAGGTTATTCTTGCCAATACCTATCATTTGTTCTTGCGCCCCGGTCACGAGCTGGTGCAGAAGGCTGGCGGCTTGCATAAATTTATGAATTACAAGCGCGGTATGCTTACGGATAGCGGTGGCTTTCAGGTGTTCAGCCTTGGTGCCATGCGCAAGATTACGGAGGAGGGGGTAATGTTCCGTTCCCACATTGATGGTAGCAAAAAATTCCTTTCTCCGGAAATTGCTACTAATGTGCAGGAAGCCTTGGGCGCAGATATTGCCATGGCTTTTGACGAATGCATTCCTTACCCTGCAACCTATGAATACGCTAAAAAATCTACGGAACGTACTACCCGTTGGGCAAAGCGCTGCTTGGAGGCTCACACTCGTGAAGACCAATCCCTGTTCGGTATTGTGCAAGGCGGTATGTATCCTGACCTGCGCAAAATGAGCGTGGAACAATTAACAGAGCTGGATTTTGCCGGCTACGGTATTGGTGGTTTAAGTGTAGGCGAGCCCAAGCCCATGATGTATGACATTTTGGGACAAACCACCTGCCTTATGCCCAAGGATAAGGCGCGTTACCTGATGGGTGTAGGTACTGCGGACTGCATTGTGGAAGCGGTTAACCTCGGCGTTGATATGATGGACTGCGTGTTCCCGACCCGTGTTGCCCGCAATGGTACGGCAATGACTAACGAAGGCCGCCTTGTTGTGCGCAACGCAACTTATGCCGAAGACTTCCGACCCATTGAAGAAGGCTGCACCTGTTATACCTGCCGCAACTTTAGTCGTGCGTATATTCGCCACCTGTTCAAGGCAGAAGAGGTTTTTGCCCTGCGCCTGCTTACCATTCATAATCTTCACTTCCTGCTTGATTTTAGCAGAAGAATTCGCGAAGCCATTGCCAACGATACCTTCCCCGAATTCCGTGAAAGATTTTTACAAAACTATAAGGCCTAAAACAAGGAATTTTGCTTTAGGTGGAGAATATATACTAATTATAAATCTTTGAATTTTATTACGGAGGTGCTCTATGTTCAATGCTGATACAATAGCAATGCTTAACAGCATATTGCCGTTTTTCCTGATGGGCGGTATCTTCTACTTTATGCTGTGGAAACCGCAAAAGAAACAACAGCAAGAACGTCAAAATCTGCTTAATTCTTTAAAGAAGGGTGATAAGGTTATCACCATTGGTGGCATTTATGGTACTATCACTGATTTGTCCGAAAAAACCGTAAAGGTTGAAGTTGCTGAAGGCGTAGAAATGACCATGGTTCGTTCTGCAGTAAGCAATTTCCAAGACCCTAACCGCATTCAAAGCGAATAGGATGATTAAGGGGGAATAGTTTTGAGATGGAATGAATTAGGGAAATTCCTGATTATTGCATTGGCAATTATCGGGGGCTTCTGCGTTTATATCCAACCTTTGTCCAACTCCATCAAACAGGGCTTGGACTTGCAAGGCGGTACCCACGTAGTTTTGCAGGCAGTGGATACTCCTGAAATGAAAGTAGATGATGACGCTGTAAACCGCAGCGTTAAAATTATTGAGCGTCGTGTAAATGAACTGGGTTTGACGGAGCCCGTTATCCAACGCCAAGGTAAGGACCGCATTATCGTGGAGCTTCCGGGCGTAAAGGATCCTGAAAAGGCAATTGCAATGCTCGGTCGTACTGCTATGCTGCACTTCCAAGACCAATATGGCAATGTAGTGCTTTCCGGTAGCGATTTAAAAGATGCGCGTGCGCAAATTTCTCAAGGCAATCAAGCTGTTGTAGGCTTGGAGTTCAATTCTGTTGGCGCAGATAAATTTGCTGATTTGACCGCGAAGAATATTGGTAAGCAAATTGCCATCGTACTTGACGGCGAGGTGCTTACTGCTCCCGTAGTTCAAGAAGCAATTACCGGTGGTCGTGCGCAAATTTCCGGCTCCCGCTCCATTGAGGATGCAGAGCGCCTGGCAATTTTGCTGCGTAGCGGTTCCTTGCCGGTTAAAATTGAGATTTTGGAAAACCGTACTGTTGGCCCCACCCTTGGTCAAGACTCCAAGGATAAGAGCATTAAAGCCTTTGGTATTGGCATTGCCGGCGTATTTATCTTTATGATTTTGTTCTATCGTCTTTCCGGCATTGTTGCGGATATCGCACTGCTGCTTTATGTAATGCTGCTGCTTTTGGCAATGCGTTACTTGGGTGCAACCTTAACCTTGCCCGGTATTGCCGGTATTATTCTTTCTATTGGTATGGCAGTTGACGCCAACGTACTTATTTTTGAACGCTTCAAGGAAGAAATAAGACGTGGCAGAACCTTGCGCAGTGCAATGGATGCAGGCTTTAGCCGTGCCTTTGTAACCATCTTTGACTCCAACGTTACAACCTTGATGGCAGCGGCAATCCTCTTCTATCTTGGTACTGGTCCCATTAAAGGCTTTGCAGTTACCTTGGCGTTAGGCGTAGTTTTAAGTATGTTTACTGCAATCACTGTAACCAAATATATGTTGCGTTTCCTTATTTATTCCAATTTTACTAAGAATCCCTGGATTTTTGGTGTGGCAGCTCCTAAGGCTGAAAGTGCTAAGGAGGTGTCTAAATAATGTTTTCTATTGTTAAAAACTGGAAGCTTTTCTTTGCTATTACTGTTACTTTCCTGGTTGTAGGCTTGGGTTCCATTCTGTTCCGTGGCTTTAACTTGGGCATTGACTTTACCGGCGGCGGTATTATGGACTTGTCCTTTAACAGGGCGGTAACCGTTTCCGAAGTGCGTGACGTTTTAAAAGAGCACAACCTTGGCAACAGCATTATCCAATTGGAAAATGTTGATGGGGAGCAATCCTCTAAAGGCGTGCTCATACGTACAGGCGTTATCGAAGAAACTCAACGTCGCGAAGTAATGACCGACTTGAAAAACAAATTAGGCGATTTCCAAATTCAACGTGTGGAACAGGTTGGCGCTACCATCGGTGGTGAGCTTATTACCCAAGCTGTAATGGCGATTGTTCTTTCATGGGTACTGATGATTGCCTACATCACCATGCGTTTTGAGTTTAAGTTTGCCTTGGCGGCGATTATCGCTTTGATTGTTGACGTACTGGTAACATTAAGCTACTTCTCTTTGCTGCACATGGAAATAGATTCTTCCTTCGTAGCAGCGCTCCTTACCGTTGTAGGCTACTCCATCAATGGTACTATCGTAATTTTTGACCGCATTCGTGAGGCGCTTAAAACTCATCGTCGTAACGAAAGCCTTGGCGATATGGTGGATAACTGTATTTGGTCTACTATGACCCGTACTTGCTACACTGTAGGTACTTCCTTGTTTGCAGTTGTGTCCATCTTCCTGTGGGGCGGCGAAACAATCCATAACTTCTCCTTTGCTATGCTGGTAGGTTTCAGCAGCGGTGCTTATACTTCTGTGTTCCTTGCTGGCCCGTTGTGGTTAATGCTCCGTGGTAAGTTAAACGCGTGATAAGCTCCGTTTAAAACTTGCTATAAGCACTGTTATGCTTTGTCGCAGTTTGCTTACTCGCTCGACGTACTTCAAGTACGCCGTCGCTTCATAAGCTTCACTGCTTCGCGCCTTCCAGCACTTCTAGCAAGTTTTCTGGTGTACAGCTAGCTATCCAGCACTTCTGACGCGTTTATCTATGTACAATTGCTTGCGTAGCTTTATAACTGCACTTTTCTTAAACAGAAAGGTGCAGTTTTTGTTTTATATTTATAATTATAAAAGTGTGAAGCTTTCGTGACAAAAATGCTCCAATCTGTTAAAATAAAAATGTTATAGCCAATTTTGGCTAGAATAAAAAATTTATGAGGTTGTTCTGATGAAAAATATGGCGAGTTGTAATTACATAGTCAGTGTTTTAGGGGTGCTTGTAGGCGCTGCCATTATGCTGGCTGCCAGTGAATTTCCCTTGGAGTTTACTGAAAATGGTCCTGGCCCCGGCTTCTGGCCCTTTAGTTTAGGTACAGCACTGGTGCTTGCGGCAGTAATGCTTTTGGTTTATACCATCAGCTGTAAAAAAGATTTAACCGAGCAGCTGGTAGCATTAACCTTACCTGCCAATAAGCGTGTGTATGTAGCTATGCTTATTGTTGCAGCTTATTGCGGACTGATTGCTGTTTTGGGCTTCTATCCTGCTTCTGCATTGCTTATTCCGGCAATTATGAGGCTGCTGGATTTCCACGATAAAAAAATTATTGCAATGACCACCGTTGGTACCATTGTTTTTATTTATGTAATTTTTGGCGTATTGCTGCATACCAAAATGCCGCAATCCATGTTCTTAGAGTAGGGAGGGTGTACGATGGCTGATGTTCTTGCTGCTTTAAGTATGATTTTTGTTCCCATCAACCTTTTAGGTTTGGTATTTGGTGTTGCCGTTGGCATTGCCTTTGGCTGTATGCCGGGTCTTTCTGTAAATATGGGCTTGGCACTTTTATTCCCCTTGGCGTTCAGCTTCCAAGGCATTGGTGGCATACTGATGCTTCTTGGTATTTACTGCGGTGCAATTTACGGTGGCAGTATCTCTGCAATTTTGTTAAAAACTCCCGGTACTCCTGCTTCCGTAGCTACAACCTTGGATGGTTACCCCATGGCTACTAAGCTTAAACAGCCTGGTCGCGCGCTTGGGCTTTCCACCATGGCAAGTACCTTTGGTGGTGTTTTTAGTACCATTTGTTTAATCCTGCTCGCTCCCCAGCTGGCAAAGGTTGCCCTGCAATTTTCCAAGCCGGAATATTTTGCCTTGGCAATTTTTGGTTTGAGTATTATTACCAGTGTTTCCAGCGGCAGTGTTCTGAAGGGCATTATGGGCGGTTTGTTTGGCTTGTTCCTTGCTACCGTTGGCATTGACGATATGAGCGGCACTATCCGCTTTACCTTAGATACCACTTACTTCCTGGGTGGCGTTTCCTTTATTCCGGTTTTGATTGGTGTCTTTGCTTTCGCTCAGGTGCTTTCCAGTATTGAAGACTACTACCACAGCGAAAAGACGGAGCCCATTAAATTTATCGACAAGGTTTTACCCTCTTGGGAAGATTTTAAAAGAGTATTTGCTACTTTGATGCGTTCTTCTGCCATTGGTACCTTCATTGGCTGCGTACCCGGTACTGGCGGCGATATTGCTTCCTTCGTATCCTACGACCAGGCAAAGCGCTGGTCCAAGTATGGCGATAACTTTGGCAATGGCGAGCCGGAAGGCGTAGCTGCTCCTGAAGCTGGCAACAATGCTGTTTCCGGTGGTGCTTTCATTCCTGTACTTACCCTGGGTATTCCCGGCGACGGCGCAACTGCTATTATGATGGGTGCGCTGATGGTACAAGGCTTGCAGCCCGGTCCTTTGCTTTTCGTAGAAAAGGCTCCTGATGTTTACGCCATCTTCATTGGCTTGCTTTTGGCAAATATTATTATGGGGATCATGGGTTTCTCCTTGATTCGTTTGTTTGCCAAGGTTGTGAATGTACCTGTACATATTTTGATTCCTGTAATCATTATGATGACCTTCGTTGGTACTTATTCTTACAACAATTCCATCAACGACTTGTATTTGATGGTGGCTTCGGGCTTTGTGGGGTATTTCCTTAACAAGATGGGCTTCTCAATGTCTGCTATCATCATTGGCATTATTCTTGGCAGCATGGCAGAGCAGAACTTTGTTGGCTCTTTGATTATGAGTGATGGCAATTTTGATATTTTCTTCACTCGTCCCATTTGCCTGTTCTTCTTGGTGGCAGCAATGCTTTCTTTGTTGTCCCCTGTGATTGGCAAGCTCTTTAAAAAAGCATAAGTGTATTTAGCTGTGTTTAAGGCTCCGCGCATTGCGGAGTCTTTTTTATGTTTTGGGCATAGCATCTTCATAAGCAAGCGTGCCTGTGTGGTAGGATTTCACCTCTCAGTATAAGAGTTTACATGAGCGACCTCAAACGGCAAAAATGAGCAAAAAATATTTTTAAAAATTTTCCAAAGCCGATAAAAATAAAAAAGCAGTCCTAAAATTGACTGCTGTAAAATTTTTTTATTATGAATTTGCCGTTTTAGCTTTCTGAAGTAAACTCTTATAGTGAGATTTTCTTTTTTGCTCTCCTTGCTCTTCTTCTTTTGTTGGTTTTCTTCTTCTCGTTCCTCTCGTTTTTTCTTTTGCCATGTT
>JAFUKD010000028.1 GCA_017467905.1 Phascolarctobacterium sp. | reverse complement strand
TATGGTAGCAAGCTGAATGATGATGGTAGCTTTGTAGATTTAATTGCCAAAGTTGCACGCATTGAACATGATTTCAATGTAGCAGGCGACAAAGGTGATTGGAGCTCCAATGGTTACAGCTTGAGTGCTGAATATGGCAAGCGTTTAGAGCAAGGCAATGGCTTGTGGATTGAACCGCAAGTTGAATTGACCTATGGTAAAATCAGCAGTGCAGAATGTGAACTGGCTGGCAGAACCGTAACCTTGGAAGACATGGAAAGCTTGGTTGGTCGTGTAGGCTTCTCCTTGGGTAAAGACATCAAACAAGGTAATATATATGCTCGTGCTTCTTACTTGTATGATTTTGAAGGCGAAACTACCACTAAATTCTCTGATGGCAAAGATACCAGAAGCTTTGAACAAGACCTCGGTGGAAGCTGGTGGGAGGTTGGCGTAGGCGCTAACATTAACCTGTCCAAGGCAACCTATATCTATGCTGATGTTGAAAAGACTTTTGGTGGCGAAGTAGACACCAACTGGCAATGGAACTTGGGCGTACGCTACAGCTTCTAATTTCATAAAATACATGAACAAAAAAGGCTCCGCAACGCGGAGCCTTTTTTGTTATTCAGACGAAAATTCACATAGATTTCACAACTATCCTAAAAAAATAGGGGTGTTTTGCAGTTTTTGTTGAATAATGATGTAGAGATTCCTGATAGTCGGTTCCTCCTTGGCGGGAGGTGATGGCAATGACTACCTATGAAGCACTGTCTTTAATGGTAACTTTTGGGATTTTAGTTGCTACCATTATTTCAATTTGTAAGTGATTTTTGCCTATAAAACGAAATAAGACCGTCCACAACGGTTGTGAACAGCCTTTCTTTCAAATTCTAGATAAACAAGGAGAGAGCTGACACTACCACACATCAGGAATCTCTCTTGCTATATTATAACATATTATTAATTATTTACAAGCACCGTATTATGAAGCTGTATCTTAAAAAGCTGAATCTTTCGTTCGGAAATAGAGAAGGAGCCTTTTTGTTATTCGGACGAAAATTCACGTGGATTTCACAACTATCCGAAAAAAATAGGGGTGTTTTACAGTTTTTGTTGAATAGTGATGTAGAGATTCCTGATAGTCGGTTCCTCCTTACGGGGAGGTGATGGCAATGACTATTTACGAAGCGCTGTCTTTAATGATTAGTTTCGGAATTCTTGTTGCTACCATTATTCTTGGACGTAAATAATTTGATTTACTAAAAAGAAAAAGACCGTTACGGTTGTAACAGCCTCTTCTCTGACTTAAAATCAAACCAAGGAGAGAGCTGACACTACCACATATCAGGAATCTCTCTTGCTATATTATAACATATTATTAATTTTTTACAAGCACTGTATTATGAAACTGTATCTTAAAAAGCTGAATCTTTCGTTCGGAAATAGAGAAGGAGTCTTTTGCATGTGAGTGTGAAGTTTTATTTTGGCTTTGCAACGACCCATTGTTTCCAGTTTGCTCCTTTGGCAAAGCGGATGGCATCGAACCACATATAGAAGAATTTTTCTGCCGGTTCAACAACATAACCGTCTTGCAGGTGGTCTGCCTTGTCGAAAGGGTCTGCCATGATGAGGATGTCATCACCTGTGTTGGCGGTGTTCATTGTGTCGTACCCTATGATGATGCGCCAGTGACCGCCCCATTCTATATTTTCGACCATAATGGGAGTGTTGGCTTGTAAATTGGTTTGGACAAAGGTTAGGAAATCTGTGTAGGTTTTAGGAGAATCCGTATCAGCGGAACTGGTTGCGTTCCATCCAAGGTCTTTAAAATAACCGCGCAAGCCTTTGGTGGTAGTGCCGTTGTACTTGGTGCAGTTCATCATTTTGGCAGCTTCCAGCTCAGTATGGAGCGGCTTGCCTAAGAAATGTTTAACAACCATATTGGCAACTACAGGACCGCAGGTGTGCATGTTACTTTGTTGGTAGGTGGTGAATTGGGTAAGCAGGGTTAGATGTTCGTTGCTTGCCATATTATAGAAGTCGTTATGCACGAAGTATGGGGACGGGGTTACATCATTAGTGATGTCAAAGCGGGCAACGCTTCCGTCATTTATGATTATTTCTTTGGCAAAAGCTAATGAATTGATGAGGCAGAGAAAGGCTGTTAGCAAAATTGCGGTTGACTTCTTAAATATATTCATGGGGTTCTCCTTTCTGGATGGTGTTCTGAATATATTTTACCTAAAATAAAAGGCGTCATCAAGTTTTAGCATATTTCTAGGACGTATAATACTAAAGGCTTCCCTCACAAAAATGGGGGAAGCCTTTTAATAGTGCCTTCGTAAATTTTATTTGTTGTCTGCGATTGCTTTGTTCAAATCTGCGATCAAAGCGTCAACGTCAATGCCGTGAGCAGCAGCGCCTTGACCTAAGGTTTCAAAACGAGCAGCCATGCAGCCTACGCAGCCCAAACCGTATTCAGCAAATACTTGTAAAATTTCAGGATGATTTTGTACGGCTTCAATGATACCGGTATCTTTAGTAATCATAATGTAAAAGCTCCTTTGTGATTTATTAGGTAGATTTCCTTGTAATATTATAGCATTTACTTGTCCACTTGCCAATTTCCACAAGAAAAATTTACAAAATTTTTTAAAGCTCAGGGCATTTTTTACCATTACTTCAAAATGGACTATTGTTTTTTTAGAAAAAAGTCGTTATAATGGAGAAAAGTGGTGCAAAGTGGTGAAAAGGGGGTGCCGAAATGTTATTAGGTGAATATGAACATGCCTTAGACATTAAAGGGCGCCTTGCTATGCCTGCGAAGCTCCGCGAAAGTTTAGGTAACAAGTTTATTATTACCAAAGGGCTTGATGGCTGCTTATTCGTTTACGATATGGAACAGTGGCACGCATTGGAAACCAAGCTTGCTTCTTTACCCATGAGCCGTAAAACTGCCCGCGATTTTACCCGCTTCCTTTTTGGCGGTGCCTGCGAGGGCGAATGTGATAAGCAGGGCAGGGTACTTATTCCGGCAAATCTTAGAGCCCACGCCGGCTTGGATAAAAATGCCATTATTGTTGGCGTTGGCAGCAGAGCCGAAATTTGGGATGCTGCTAAATGGGCGGCTTATAACGAAGAAAGTGCCGAAGATGTTAATGACTTGGCTGAACAGCTGGCAGATTTAGGTATTTAATAGGCGGTTACATAAATGGAATTTAAACATGTAAGTATTTTGTTTAATGAAAGTGTAGACTTTCTGATTACAGATAAAAACGGTATCTATGTTGATTGCACCATGGGTGGTGCAGGGCACAGCAGGGGGTTCGCTGCCAGACTGGAAAAGGACGGCTTGCTTTTGGGCATTGACCAGGATGATGATGCCATTGCTGCTGCCAGTGAGCGCTTGTTGGACAAGTTCGCCTGCAGAACGGCAGTAGCTAAATCTAATTTCAAAGATTTTGCTGACGTTTTGGACAGCATGGGTATTGAAGAAATTGATGGTATATTTTTCGATTTAGGGGTTTCCAGCTACCAGCTTGATACTCCGGAGCGCGGCTTTTCCTATATGCATGACGGTCCTTTGGATATGCGTATGAACAAGGATGCTGCCTTAGATGCCGAATATATCGTAAACAATTACAAGGAAGATGAGCTTGCAGAGCTTATTTATAAATATGGCGAGGAGCGTTGGAGCAAGCGTATTGCCCAGTTCATTGTCAACGAGCGTAAGCAGGCTCCCATTACTACTACTTACCAGCTGGTGGATATTATCAAGAAGGCGATTCCCAAGGGTGCGCGTATTGATGGTCCCCATCCTGCTAAGAGAACCTTCCAGGCTATTCGCATTGAAGTGAATAACGAGCTGGGAATTTTGGAACAGACTATGATTACCGCGGTGGAAAGATTAAAAAGCGGTGGTCGTATTGGTGTTATTACCTTCCATTCCTTGGAAGATAGAATTATAAAGCAAACCTTTGCCAAGCTGGCGAAGGGCTGCACCTGTCCGCCGCAGCTGCCGGTGTGCGTGTGCGGTAAGAAGCCGCTTTTGAAGAAGGTGGGGAATATTACTCCCAGTAAGGAGGAAGTAGAAGAAAACCCCCGTTCCAGAAGTGCAAGGCTAAGATACGCAATTAAGATTTAAAGGGTTAAGGGTTCGTGAAAGCAAATGTTAGCTAAAAAGTTAGATAATGCTGTTTGGCAAGAGCAGCAGTACACAATAGAAGAGGTTAATATACGTCAGCAGCAGAAAAAATCTGACAGGCATAAGCTTTTGCGTCGTCGTGTGATGGTTGTGGTAGCAGTGGTTTTGGCAACCTATATGTATTCCGTATGG
Organism: Phascolarctobacterium sp.; assembly: GCA_017467905.1. Taxonomy (GTDB): domain Bacteria; phylum Bacillota; class Negativicutes; order Acidaminococcales; family Acidaminococcaceae; genus JAHHUH01. The sequence continues at coordinate 84,151 of JAFUKD010000028.1, read as the reverse complement.
CGTAGTGCTGATATGGTGCATTATGGCAACGAAATTATTGCTCTGCAGCGTAAGGAAACCCAGCTTATAAATAAAAACAATGAACTGAAAATTGAAGTGGAACAGCTTAAAGGCCCAGGCCGCATTATTCGCTTTGCTGAAAGAGAATTGGGAATGAGCGTGGCGCGTAGCAATATTTATGTTAAAGCAGGTGTAGCAAAAAATTATAATGCTCCTTCTGTCTTGGCAAGTAAATAAGCGTAGCCTTTTAGCAGTCTTTGTGATATAATTTTTATAAGATTTAGAGAGGCAGCCTTTTTGGCTGCTCTTTCACTTTTGGAGGTAATGTTATGCAAAAACACTTAACCTTAATTATTGATAAAATTATTGAAGAGGTGCGCCAAGTACAGGTTTTAGGCGCTGATGATAAAATTATTACTGATATTACTGCAGATTCCCGCGTTGTTAAGGAAGGTGGCCTGTTTATCTGCTTAAAGGGTGCTACCGTTGATGGTCACAAGTTTTTAAAGATGGCAGCGGAAAAGGGCGCAGTTGCCGCAGTGGTGGAGGATGTGCCGGAGGAAGTGCCTGTGGGCGTAACCCTGCTTGTTGTACCCGATACCCGCAAGGCTATGGAAGCCATTGTTCCTTATTTTTACGATTACCCCGGTAAAAGCATGCGCATGCTTGGGATTACAGGAACAAATGGCAAAACCACAACCACCAATATTATCCGCACTGTTTTGCGTAAGGCGGGCTACAAGGTGGGCTTGATTGGTACCATCAACATTATGATTGAAGACGAAGTTACCGAAGCGCACAACACTACTCCCGACGTGGTAGATTTACAAAAGGCTTTGTACGCAATGAAATGTGCAGGCTGTGATTATGTGGTGATGGAAGTTTCCAGCCACGCTTTGGTGCTGAACCGTGTGGCAGGCTGTGAATACGATTGCGCTGTTTTGACCAATATTACCCAGGACCATTTGGATTTTCATAAAACCCTGGAAAATTACCGCGATGCCAAGAGCCTGCTGTTTGAAGGCTTGGCAGGGGGAACTAAGCCCAATAAGAATGCTGTGTTCAATATGGATGATGCCAGCAGTGAAATTATTAAGGCACGCACCAAGGTTAACTGCTTAACCTACGGCAAGAGCCGTGACAACGATATTTATCCTCTTTCCTTTGATGTGCAGGCTAAGGAGATGCAGCTGCAATTACATACTCCCGTGGGCGAGCTGGCGTTAAGCCTGAAGATTACCGGTGAGTTTAATGTGTACAATGTTATGAGCGCAGTTGCTTGCCTGCTGGCAGAAAAGGTGGATAAAGAAATTATCTGCGATATGCTGAACGGGTTTGATGGTGTTCCCGGACGCTTCCAATTGGTGGAAGCAGGGCAGCCCTATACTGTAATTGTAGATTACGCTCATACCCCCGACGGTTTGGAGAATGTTTTGAAAACCGCACGCAGTATTACTAAGGGTAAGCTGTGGGCAATCTTTGGCTGCGGTGGTGACCGCGATAATAAAAAGCGTCCCATTATGGGCGGTATTGCCTTGGAGCTGGCAGATAAGGTGGTGGTTACTTCGGATAACCCCCGTACTGAAAACCCGGAGGCAATTATTGATGAAATCTTTACCGCATTGCAGGATGTGCCTGCCGGTAAGGAGGTACACCGCATTAGCGACAGACGTGAAGCCATTGAATACGCTTTAGCAAATGCAGAAGCTGATGATGTGATTATGCTGGCTGGCAAGGGACACGAGAACTACCAGATTTTGAAGGACAGAACCATTCATTTTGATGATAGAGAAGTGGTTTTGGAATATTGGAGTGGTAAATAATGATTGATGCAAAATTGATTGTTAGTGCAACCGATGCAGAATATACAGGTGAAAATATTGAGTTTACCGGTTTAACTACCGACTCCCGCGCCGTACAGGCAGGAGAATTGTTCGTTGCCTTTAGCGGCGAAAATTTTGACGGGCATAACTACTGCGCTAAGGCAGTGGAGCTTGGTGCAACGGGCGTACTTGTTTCTAAAGCGGTTGCAGGCTTGCCGGAAGGCGTTGCTGTGTTTAAGGTTGCCGATACCTTGAAGGCTTTTCAGGAAATTGCCCGCGCCTACCGCAGAAGCTTTGAGGGCTTGAAGGTGTTTGCCATTACCGGTTCTAACGGTAAGACTTCCACCAAGGATTTACTGGCTGCCTGCTTGGGCGCTAAATACAATGTTATTAAAACCCAAGGGAATTTTAATAACGAGATTGGCTTGCCTAAGACCTTGCTGAACATTACGGAGCAGACGGATATTGCCGTTGTGGAAATGGGTATGCGTGGCTTGGGACAGATTGCAGAGCTGTGTCATATTGCAGAGCCTGACAGCGGTTTGATTTCCAATGTGGGCGAAACCCATATGGAGCTTTTAGGCAGTATGGAAAATATTGGCAGGGCTAAAGGCGAGATTGTAGAAAATTTGCCTGCTGATGGCTTTGCTGTTTTAAATGGTGATAACGAATACGTTGTGAAGGCTGCTGCCAAGACCAAGGCGCAGGTTGTGTTCTTCGGTTTGGGCGAAGCCTGTGATTACCGTGGCAGTGATATTGTAACTACAGGCCTGGGCACTACCTTTACCTGTACAGAAAAGGCAACGGGCAAAAGGGTGCAGGTTCAGCTGCAGCTTATTGGCGAGCATAATGTTTACAATGCCCTGAGCGCAATCGCCGGTGCTGCCTGCTATGGCGTTGCCATGGAAGAAAGCGCTAAGGCTTTGGCAACTGCCCGCTTAACCGGCAGTCGCCAGGAGATTATTTATATTGGCGATATTACCTTTATCAATGATGCCTACAATGCAAGCCCTGCTTCCATGGAGGCGGCACTGAAAACCTTGGCAGAGGCGAAGAAGGCTGCAAAAAATTCCCGCACCATTGCCGTGCTGGCAGATATGCTGGAATTGGGTACTATCTCTGAGGATGGACACCGCCGCGTAGGCAGATGGGCAGTGGAAAATGGCACTGACTTTATTTTGACCTATGGTAACGAGGCGGCGCATATTAGCGACGAAGCGAGGAGGCTGGGCGGTAACGCGCAGCACTGCGCCGATAGGCACGAGGCTGCCAATGTACTGCGTACCATTGCCAACGCAGGTGATATTATTTTGCTGAAAGGCTCTCGCTCCATGCAGGTTGATAAAATGTTGGAGCTGTTCAAATAAATTTGCTTGGGGGAACTGTGCATGAGTTCTGAACTACTGATTTTAATTACGGCCTTTGCTGTATGTGCATTGATGGGGCCGTTTCTGATACCTTTCTTACACAGAATTAAATTTGGACAAAGCATTCGCGGCTGTGGTCCCGAAAGCCACAAAAAGAAAAGCGGTACTCCTACCATGGGCGGTATTATGATTATCGTTGCCATTGTGCTTTCCTTGGTAATCTGGGGCGATTTAACTCCCCAAGTGCTCATTGCTTTGGTGCTGCTTCTTGGTCATGGCTTGATTGGCTTTATTGACGATTACATCAAGGTTGTTATGAAGCGTAACCTGGGCTTGACTGCCATCCAAAAATTTTTGATGCAGTTTGCTTTGGCTGGTGCTTACGTTTATTATGCAGAGCATTATATCCGCAGTACAACCGTATGGGTTCCCGGCTTGGATGTAATTGTTGACTTGGGCTGGGGCTATTATGTTTTGGCGTTCCTGCTTTTGGTTGGTACTACCAATGCGGTGAACTTGACTGATGGCTTGGACGGGCTGGCGGCAAGCGTAACCATTCCCGTAACCTTAACCTATGGCTTTATCACCTTGGGGGCTAATGGCTTGGGCGGCTTTGCCTATGCCATGACCGGTGCCTGCTTGGGATTTTTGCTCTTTAACCGCTATCCGGCAAAGGTGTTCATGGGTGATACAGGCTCCCTTGCTTTGGGCGGTGGCGTTGCAGCCTTGGCGCTTTTGACAAATACAGAGCTGCTGCTGGTAATTTTAGGCGGCGTATATGTGGCAGAGGCTGCTTCTGTAATTATTCAGGTAACCTACTTCCGTCTTAGCGGCGGCAAGAGAATTTTCCGGATGAGTCCTTTACATCATCATTTTGAATTAGGCGGCTGGCGCGAAACCAAGGTAGTGGCAGTGTTTACCGGCGCAAGTGTGGCACTGTCCTTAGTTTCCTTTGGTTTGTTCTTAATGCGCCTGTATCGTTTGGGTATAAATTAATTTAGGGGGCGCATTAACGTGGCTGATGGAAAGTCTGTTATTGTGTACGGCGCCGGCGTAAGCGGGCGTGGTGCTGCCGAAGTGCTGGCAAGGCACGGGTGGCAGGTGTTCTTATATAATGATAGTGAATGTACAATCGCAAATGAACTGCAACAGGCTTTAGCTGCCCAAGGTGGCGCTTTGGTCTGCGGCGGCTTTGAAAAATTGCTCGGCTTTGCCGGGCTTTTGGTGCTTTCTCCGGGAGTTCCCTGCGACAACGAAAATGTACTGCTGGCAGAGCAAAAGGGGTTGGAAGTTATTAGCGAGGTGGAGCTTGCCTACCGTAATTATGGCGGGCATATTGCTGCCATTACCGGAACTAACGGCAAAACCACTACCACCAGTATCGTAGGTGAAATGTTCAAGAAGCTGCCGGTGCCTTCCGCAGTGGGTGGAAATATTGGCTTTGCCCTGAGCAAGGAAGTAGAGCCCTTGAATGATGAGGCGTGGTTGGCGGCAGAGCTTTCCAGCTTCCAACTGGAGAAGGTAGTTAGCTTTGCTCCGGATATTGCGGTGGTGTTGAACCTAACCCCCGACCATTTGGAACGTCACTATACTATGGAAGCTTATGGTGGGGCGAAGAAGAAGATCTTTACCAAGCAGACCGCAGAGCAGGTGACTATTTTAAATTACGACGATGGAGAGGTACGTTCCTGGGCGCAGGAAAGTAAGGGGCAGATTTGCTTCTTTAGCAGAATTTTCCCGTTAGAACAGGGCGTTTTTATACAAGATAATAATTTTGTGGTAAAATGGAAGGATGTAGAGGCAATAGTCTGTGCTGTGGATGATGTGCATCTATTTGGCGGTCATAACGAAGAAAATATTTTGGCTGCCATTGCCTGCGGATTTTTTGCTGGCGTTTCCATTGCGGATATGGCAGAGGTGCTGCGTAATTTTAAAGCAGTGGAGCATCGCTTGGAATATGTTACCACCATTAAGGGTGTGAAGTATTACAACGATTCCAAGGCTACTAATACGGATTCTGCCATTAAGGCATTACAAGCATTTAAAAACGGACATGTTATTTTGCTGGCAGGTGGCTACGACAAAATGACGGAGCTAACGCCCATGATGGAGGTTGTCAGAGAAAAGACAGATTTACTGATTCTTTTGGGCAATGCCAAGGAGCGCTTTTATGAGGTGGCTGTTGCCTGTGGCGTAGAGAATATTCAAATTGCCGGCAGCTTTGAGGATGCGGTGGAGCGTGCTTATGCTGCAGCAGCTGAACCGCAGGTGGTGCTGCTTTCTCCTGCGTGCTCTTCTTATGACATGTTCAAAAATTACCCCGAGCGAGGGCAACGCTTCAAAGATTTGGTTATGGAGCTTGCCAAACGCTAAAATGAGGAGGAATCCCCTTGAAGATTATTCTTTCCGGTGGTGGTACCGGTGGTCATATTTATCCTGCTTTGACTATTGCAGATGAAATTAAAAAGCTGCACCCCGAAGCAGAAATTATTTTTGTCGGTACTGAACAGGGCTTGGAAAAAGATATCATTCCCCGTTACGGTTATCCCTTAAAATTTATTGAGGTAGCAGGCTTTAAACGCAGTTTAAGCTTGGATACCTTGCGCAGCTTTGGCAAGCTGTTTACCGGTTTATGGGATGCCTATAATATTTTGAAGAACGAAAAGCCTGATTTGGTAATTGGTACCGGCGGCTTTGTGTGCGGGCCAATTACATTTATGGCGGCGCTTCATAGAGTGCCTGCCTGCATTCAGGAGCAGAACGCCATGCCGGGCGTAACCAATAAAATTTTATCCCGCTATGTAAAAAAGGTTTTCTTGGGCTACAAGGAGGCACGTAAGTATTTTGGTGGCGGTGCAGATTATGTCTATACAGGCAACCCCATCCGCACAGAAATTTTAAACAACAAGCGTGCAGAAGCTTATGAAGAGCTGGGCCTAGACCCGGAGAAAAAGACCATCCTTGTTTTTGGCGGCAGCCGTGGTGCCCGCAGTATTAACCAGGCTATGCTGGATGCGGAGCTTGCTCTTTCTGGTCGCCATGACGTGCAGGTGCTGCATGCCACTGGCGATATTAACTATGAAGCTTATATGGAAGAAATTGCTAAACGCGGTGGGGTGAAGGATAACATCATCATCAAACCCTATCTGCATAATATGCCTGTGGCATTGGCGGCGGCAGATTTAGCTGTGTGCCGTGCAGGTGCTATTGGTTTGGCAGAGATTACTGCAAAAGGTATTCCTTCCGTTTTAATTCCCTATCCCTTCGCTACTGCCAACCATCAGGAGTTTAATGCCCGCGCAGTGGAAGCTGCCGGTGCGGCAAAGGTTATTTTGGATAAGGAAATGACCGGCGAAAAGATTTTGGAAATAGTGGAGCATTTATTGGTTCATGAAGAAGAATTAACTGCAATGGCGAAGGCAGCAAAAACCTTGGGCAAGCCCCAGGCTGCAGAAGACATTGCTAAGCAAGCCTTGGCCTTGCTAAAAAAATAGGGGAGGTTCTCCAGTGTTAGATAAATTGCGAAATTTTCATTTCATTGGCATTGGCGGTGCAGGAATGAGCGCCATTGCCTATGTTTTAATAAAGCGTGGTTATAATGTCAGCGGTTCTGACTTGAACGCAGGGCGTGTTTCCGCACGCTTGGCGAACGAAGGCGCCATGGTTTTCATGGGGCACGATGCCTGTCAGGTAAGTGACGCTGATGCCGAAGCAGTAGTTGTCTCCACTGCCATTCATGCAGATAACCCGGAGCTTGTTGCGGCGAAGGAGCAGGGTATTCCTGTTTACCACCGCAGTGATTTATTGGCTGCTATCTTTAATAAGGGTGATGGTGTTGCTGTGGCAGGTGCGCACGGCAAAACTACTACCAGCGCCATGCTTTCCTGCATTGCAGTTGAAGGCAAGGTAGACCCTACCGTCATCATTGGCGGCGAGGTAAGCAGCTTGGGTGGTAACGCTTGTAATGGTACAGGAAGCTACATTGTGGCAGAAGCTGATGAAAGCGACGGTTCCTTTTTGAAGCTGAACCCCAGCCTTGTCATTGTAACCAATATTGAAGATGACCATCTTGATTATTATGGTACGGAAGAAAAGATTTACGCTGCCTTTAAGCAGTTTTTAAGCAATATTACCCCCGGCGGCAAGGCGATCTTGTGCGTGGATAACGCTAAAGTGAAAGCCTTGGCGCAGGAAACTGAGCAAGAGATTATTACCTACGGCTTGGAAGAGGCTGATTATGTAGCGAAGGATATTTGCTACGGCGTTGATGGCACTACCTACAAGCTGTACTATAAAGATGAATTCATTACCGAGGTTAGACTAATCGTTCCCGGTCGCCATAATGTGCTTAATTCTGTTGGTGCCTTTGCGGCGGCAAGAGAGATGGGCATTGCTACCGAAAGCATCTTGGCTTCCTTGGCGAAGTTTGGCGGAGCGAAGCGACGCTTTGAAACCAAGGGCAAGGTTGGCGGCGTGTGGATAGTTGACGATTATGCTCATCATCCTACGGAAATAGAAGTGACATTAAAGGCAGCGCGCCAAACCCAACCTAAGCGCCTGCTGTGCTTGTTCCAGCCCCACCGTTACAGCCGCACTAAGCTGTTGTTCAATGAATTCTGCAACTGCTTTGCCGATTGTGACGAGCTTATCCTGACAGATATTTATGCTGCCAGCGAAGCTCCCATTCCCGGAATTACCTCAGAAGCTTTGGCAGAGGGCGTGCGTAAGGCATTGGGCAAGGAAGTAACCTACATTCCCAGATTGGCGAAGGCAGAAGAATATTTAGAAGCCAAGGCTGCTGCGGGAGATTTAATCTTAACCGTTGGCGCAGGTGATGTATTTAAGGTTGGCGAAGAGCTGGTAAGAGAATTGGAGCGTAAAAATAAATGAATAAACAAGATGTAGTAGCTGTTGTTTTGGGCGGTCCTTCTTCCGAAGCAGAAGTTTCTCGTAGAACCGGTACTGCTATTGCGGAAGCTTTGCGTACTAAGGGCTACAACGCAGTGGAAGTAGAGCTTGTTCCCGAAAAATTAGTAGAAGATTTGCGTGCCCTTGATGCTAAGGTTGTGTTCAATGCAGTACACGGTATGTACGGTGAAGACGGTCGCCTGCAAAGTATTCTGGAAGCAGTTAAAATGCCTTACACCGGTAGCGGCGTGCTTGCCAGTGCAGTAGCAATGGATAAGGTTGCTACCAAACGCTTCCTGCTTTCTGCAAATATCAGCACTCCTAAATGCCTGATGTATAATAAACGCTACGATAAAGATATGGCGCTTATAGAACAAGAAATACTGGCAACCTTTGGCGTACCCGTGGTAATTAAGGCGGCAGACCAAGGCTCAAGTATTGGTGTGGAAATTGTTAAGGCTGTGGCTGACGTGCAGGCTGCTTTGGCAAATACCTTCAAATACAGCGATTTAGTTTTAGTAGAAGAATGTATTGACGGCAAGGAATTAACCTGCGGCGTAATGGAAGTGGATGGAAAACTTCAAGCTTTGCCCATCGTAATGATTGCACCCCATTCCGGTTCCTATGACTACCATTCCAAATACACTACTGGTGCAACTGATTATTTAGTGCCTGCACCCTTGAGCGAAGAGGTTACTGCCTATGTACAGGGCTTGGCTTTGGAAACCTACAAGGTGCTGGGGTTAAGTGGCGTTGCCCGTATTGACGTAATGCTTGATGCCAAAAACATTGGCTATGTATTGGAAGCGAACACCATTCCCGGTATGACTGCTACCAGCTTGGTACCTAAGGAAGCAGCGGCAGTGGGAATTGATTTTGCGTCCTTGTGCGAAATGATTTTGCTTTCCGCAAAAGCTTTATAAGCACCACCTAACTTTGTTGGAGCTGCGATTGCTTGCTTGGCGGACGACCGGTGCGCCGTCGCTTCACGAATTTAGTTGCTTTGCGCCTTACGGCACTTCTAACAATTTTTTACTTCCATTAATGAAAGGAGCGCAGTGAAATGAACGAGATGACAATGCGTGAAAAATTACGAGTACGTCGTAAACAACGTCGCTTGCGTATGCTGCGCCTTCTAACCATATTTGCAGTTATCGCGGCAGTGTTCGTAGGTATTTATCATTATCTGCACAGACCTACTTTTGCCTGCGGTAGTGTAGCCATTCACGGCACTAAGCATTTGACCGAGGAAGATATCTTACAGCTGGCAGGCTCGCAGAAGCCGTTTAATATGTTCAATGTAGATTCCGACAAGGTGGAAGAAGCCCTGCGCCACGACGTGCGTTTTAAAAATGCTCACGCAGAATATAAATGGCCTGGAGTTTTACACATCAACGTGCAGGAACGCCAGCCTGCTTTATATGTAGAAAACGCTTACCAGGGCTATGCCAAGGTTGGCTACTGCGGTACGGTGATGGATGTTACCAGTGGTATTCCGGATGACAACGCTCCCATGCTTACGGGGGAAGATTGCGGCAGTTTGTATATTGGTGATGTGGTAGACAATAAAAATGTTTTGGGTATACTGCAGTTTTTAGACAGCATTGACTTGGAAGCGCAGAACCAGTTTGTAGAAATTGGCATTGATAAAGAAAGAAACGTTAAGGTTCAACTAAAGGTAGGCTTTCCTATTCTGCTTGGTCCCATTGACGAGCTGCAGGATAAGAGCGAATTGTTTATGACTGTTTTCAACGAAATTAAAGGCAAAAAGATAGTTGCCGAATACATTGACCTGACTTACTCCAAACCTTATATCAGGTTGAAAGATAAAGTGAAAAATTAAAAAATTAGCAGGAAATTTATATACTGATGTTGAATGTATGAATTTAGGAATTTTTTATTTTAATATAAATTGAATCCCAAGAGTTATAAGGGGGAACGTGTAATATGTTTGAAGAATTTGAAGCATTGGCTAACATTAAAGTCATTGGTGTTGGTGGCGGCGGTAATAATGCCGTAAACCGTATGATTACTGCCGGTGTAAAGGGCGTAGAATTTATTGCTGTGAACTGTGACGCGCAGGCGTTGATGCTTTCCAAGGCAGAAACCCGCATCCAAATTGGCGAAAAGCTTACTAAGGGCTTGGGTGCAGGCGCGAATCCTGAAATTGGTGAAAAGGCTGCAGAAGAATCTCGTGAACAAATTTTAGAAGTACTGAAGGGTGCGGATATGGTATTCGTAACCGCAGGCATGGGCGGCGGTACCGGTACCGGTGCTGCGCATGTTGTTGCTGAATGTGCGAAGGAAGTAGGCGCTCTTACTGTTGGCGTAGTTACCAAACCCTTTATGTTTGAAGGCAAACGCCGCATGAATCAGGCTTTGAGCGGCTTGGCAACCTTGAAATCCAAGGTTGATGCCCTCATCACCATTCCTAACGATAGATTGCTGCAGGTTATTGATAGAAGAACCTCTATGCTGGATGCTTTCCGCATTGCCGATGACGTGTTGCGCCAAGGTGTGCAGGGTATTTCTGAAATGATTAGCGTTCCCGGCTTTATCAACGCAGATTTTGCTGACGTTAGAGCAATTATGTCCAACGCAGGCAGCGCTTTGATGGGTATTGGTACTGCTAAAGGTGAAGGCGGCGCTTTGGCTGCTGCAGAAGCTGCTATTAAGAGCCCGCTTTTAGAAGCTTCCATCAACGGTGCGCAAGGCGTGCTGTTCAATATTACCGGTGGTAAGGACTTGTCCTTGTTTGATGTTAACGAAGCATCCAACATCATCACCGAAGCAGTTGACCCCAATGCTAACATTATCTTTGGTGCAGTTATTGACGAAGCTTTGGAAGATGAAATTCGTATTACCGTAATCGCAACCGGCTTCAAGGAAGAGAACCCCAGCCTGAAACCGGAGAAATCTATTGGCGGTTACCGTCCTGCTTATGGTACTCAAACCATTCAAAATCCGGAAACTACTGAAAAACAGTCTCCGGTAAGACCCTTCCCTCCTCGTGACAATACTGAAATTCCGCCTTGGCTGCGCGGCTAAGGGAGGATTTGTGTTATGAAGTGTCCCTTTTGCTCTCATCGTGACAGCCGCGTGGTAGATAGCCGTTCCGTAGAGGATGGCAGCTCCATCCGTCGCCGTCGCGAATGTCCGGAATGTGGCAGACGTTTTACAACCTACGAAAAATATGAGGAAACTCCCTTGGTTGTAAGCAAGAAGGATGGCCGCCGCGAGCTGTTCGATAACAAAAAGCTGCTGGGCGGTTTGTTAAAGGCGTTTGAAAAACGTCCCATTGCTTACGAAAAGGTACAGGAGATTGCTGAAAAGATTGAACGGGAGCTGCGAATGCATGGCGATTCCGAAGTGGATAGCACTATGATTGGCGAAATCGTTATGAAGTATCTGGAACAAACTGACCAGATTGCCTATGTACGCTTCGCTTCTGTTTACAGGCAGTTTGCTGATGTTGATAATTTTATGCAAGAGCTGCAAAGAATTATGAACAAAAATAATTTAGACAACCAAACTGAAAACAAATAACTAGGTGCAGGCTTCGGTCTGCACTTTCTTTTTACCGGAAATCTTGAACTCTTTGTTATAAGTGCAGGGCAGCATTTGACGCTCATAGCAGGATTTTAGTATAATTTTACTGGATAAGCCAATATTTGTTGAAAATGGGAAGACGCTTCATAAAATAGAGGTGAAGCTTTATGCAAAGGCTTGTACATTTATTTTTCAGTCTGAACCGGAGCATGGTAATTTTATTTAGCTTTGCTGCGGTAATTATGGTGGGAACAGTGCTCCTGATGTTACCCATTGCTCATAACAACGGGCAGTGGCTGCCCTTTGTCGATGCGCTGTTCACTTCAACTTCTGCTGCCTGCGTAACGGGGCTTTCGGTGCTGGACACAGGCAGAGATTTAAGCCTCTTCGGGCAAGTGGTGCTTATCATTCTTATCCAGATTGGTGGCGTTGGCCTGATGACCGTTACTACGCTTTTTAGTATTGGCTTGGGTAAACGCATCAACATTGGTCAAAGACTTTTAATTCAGGAATCTCTAAACCAAGGTGCGCCGGAAGGTGTTATCCGTATGGCGCTGGATATACTTAAATACACTTTCATTATTGAATTCATCTTTGGCACAATCCTTGCCTTTTATTTTTACGAGCTGCTTGGCGTGGCAGATAAAGCCTTGTACTGGGGCTACTGGCATGCTGTATCTGCTTTTAGCAATGCAGGCTTTGACCTGCTTGGTGATAATGCCAGCCTGACTGCCTTTAGAAGTAGCCTTGCCGTAAACCTGATTTTTATGGCACTGATTATTTTAGGTGGCTTAGGCTTTACCGTTATTGGAGATTTGCGTAATAAACGCAGCTGGCGTTACCTTACCCTGCACACTAAAATAGTATTAACGGTTAATACGGTATTGCTTTTTGGTGGTGCAGTGCTCTTTTGGCTTTTAGAAGCAGATAACCCTGCTACCTTAGGGCGCCTGCCTGTAGGACAGCAGTGGCTTGCTTCGCTTTTTCAATCGGTTTCTGCTCGCACGGCAGGCTTCAACACTGTAGATATATCCCTGCTGGGCGGTGCTGCTCTTACTCTGATTATGACGCTGATGTTTATTGGCGCTTCGTCCACATCAACTGGCGGTGGTATCAAGACTACAACCTTCGCCGTACTTTTGATGTCCACTTTGGCACTACTGCGGGGAAAGAAGGATGTAGTAATCTTTAATAGACGTATTGATAGCTCTACTATCAGCAAGAGCAACAGTATCTTTGTTCTGGCGCAGCTATGGATAGTTTTCGCCTTCTTCTTGCTGCTTGCCTTTGATACTAATGAGCATAGCTACGAGCTTATTTTGTTCGAGCTGTTTTCTGCCTTTAGTACAACGGGTTTAGGCGTAGGGATTACAGTGGAATGGAATACCTGGTGCAAGCTGATTTTGATTGCCACCATGTACATTGGCAGGATAGGCATTTTAACCTTTAGTATGTCTTTCTTCAATAAAAAGGTTGACAGAATCCGCCATCCTGCAGAGAATATTCTTATAGGGTAAAGAGGTTTTCCTTATGAAAGAAAATAAACGTAAACAATTTTTAGTAGTAGGCTTGGGGCTATTTGGCAGCAGCGTTGCCCTAACCTTAAAGGAAATGGATTACGATGTTTTATGTATAGATATTGATGAGAACGTGGTGCAGGATTACAGCAACAGCTTCACCTATATTGTGTGCGGTGATGCTGCAGATGAAAGAGTACTGCGCTCTTTAAGCGTAGGGGATATTGACGTGGCAGTGGTTGCCATTGGCAATGCAGAACGCAGTATGATGTGTACCATGCTTTTGAAGGAATTAGGTGTGCCAGTCGTGGTAGCCAAGGCTTTAACAGAACTGCATGGTGCGATGCTGGCCAAGTTAGGTGCTGATGACGTCATCTATCCGGAAAAGGATATGGGCAAGCGCGTGGCACACAACCTTGTTTCTGCCAGCGTTATGGATTATATTGAACTTTCCCGGGAAATTAGCCTAATGAACCTGCAGCTGCCTAAACATTTGGTAGGCAAAAACCTTATTGATGCAGATTTGCGTAGGCAATATGATGTAAATGTAGTTGCCATCAAGCGTAATGGGGAAACTATCGTGAACCCCAAGGCGCAAGAGGTGTTTCAACGTGATGATGAGATTATAATTATCGGCACTCATGCCGGTGTAAAGAGGATGGGAGTAGAATTTTGATGGAACTTACCGGTTTGCAGAACCCTGTTGTGAAGGCGGCAGCGGAACTAAAGCAAAAGAAATACCGTATTCAACGCGGTTTGTATTTAGCAGAAGGCTTGCGTACTGCGGAAGAAGCAGTGGCGTACAAGGTAGTAGAGACCCTGTTTTACGTTGCCACTGATGATGAACGCACTATGCGTTTGTTGGAAGAGGCTGCTGCCCAAAATATTAAGCTGGTGTGCGTTAGCGAAGGTGTTATGAAAAAAATTGCAGATACCGAAACTCCCCAAGGGATTATTGCCGTATGCAAAATGCGTCAGCCAAAATTAGAAGGCTTGCTGGCGAGCGGTAAAATGCTTTTGGTATTGGATAGGGTGGGAGACCCAGGTAACATCGGAACTATGCTGCGCACTGCAGATGCTGCAGGCATTGGTGGCTTGGTACTGTTAAAAGGTTGCGCAGATATTTATGCGCCCAAAACAGTACGTTCTTCCATGGGCAGCTTGTTCCATATCCCAGTGCTTAGTGGCGTGGGTGAGCAGGATTTTATCAGCGCAGGTAAGAAGGCAGGCTACGATATATTGGTAACCTGCTTGGATGGTGCAGATAATTTGTACAAGGCAGATTTGAGCGGGCGTATTGCTTTTGTCATGGGCAACGAAGCTGGCGGCGTAAGTGAAATCTTGCTTGAGCAAGCTGACAAACGAGTTTACATTCCTATGGCAGGCAGGGCAGAGAGCTTGAACGTAGCCATGGCTGCAGGAATAGTAATGTTTGAAGCCTTGAGAAGAAAGGTTAAGTAGGAAGTAATTAAAGAAGATAAAGTAGGGAACTTTCTTGTGTTTAAAATGCAGAAAAGTTCCCTGTTTTTGAGGTAACACGCAATGCAATACAACAATATTCAGAAGGCAACCTTTCTGCGACGTCCCAATCGCTTCATTGCGCATATTGAGGTGGATGGTAGGGAAGAGGTTTGTCATGTAAAGAATACAGGGCGTTGTCGAGAGCTGTTGACGGATAGGGCGACTATTTATGTGGAGCATCACGATGACCCCAAACGTAAAACTAAATATTCCCTTATTGCTGTGGAAAAGGGAAAGCTGCTGGTGAATATGGATTCCCAGGCGCCTAACAAGGTTGTAGGTGAATGGCTTTTAGAAAAGGAGCCTTTCGGCAAGGTGAAGCTTCTGAAACCGGAATGTACCTTTGGTGCGTCTCGCTTTGATTTTTATTTGGAGACGGAA
Organism: Phascolarctobacterium sp.; assembly: GCA_017467905.1. Taxonomy (GTDB): domain Bacteria; phylum Bacillota; class Negativicutes; order Acidaminococcales; family Acidaminococcaceae; genus JAHHUH01. Next base: position 69,085 of record JAFUKD010000028.1, on the reverse strand, counting down.
GCGGAGAAGATGTTTATCGAAGTGAAAGGTGTTACCTTGGAGGAAGATGGTGTTGTCCGCTTTCCGGATGCGCCCACTGAACGCGGAGTTAAGCATTTGCAGGAGCTATGCGCTTGTGTGGAGGCTGGCTATAAGGCGGCAGTAGTCTTCGTTGTGCAGATGGAAGGCATGAAATATTTTGAGCCTAACGATAAAACCCATCCTCAGTTTGGTGAAGCACTGCGCCACGCTCGCAGGTCAGGCGTGCAGGTGCTTGCCTATGAATGTGAGGTTACGCCCAGCTCTTTAGTGATTACTAAGGAAGTACCTGTTAAGCTTTGAGCGTAGCATTATCTTGGAGTAGTCTCTTTACTACAAATTGCTTTTGTGCTATAATAATCGTTAATTGAAAATGCCCCTGTTAGCACGATGAGCAAGAAAGTAGACGATAAACGGCGGTTAAGAGAGCAAGGTCACTGGCTGTAAGCCTTGCCCAAAAGTTATGGTTGAAGTTCACTTGGGAGTGCCCCTGCTGAAGGCGCAAGCTGCGTAGGCAAGGCGTGTAGCCGCGTTAAGGCATAATGAAGTGTACAAATAAGGGTGGTACCGCGATTTATTCGCCCCTGTAATTTTAAGATTACAGGGGCTTTATTATTTTTAGGAGGAAGACCATGAGAGAACAATTACTGGCTATTAAAGAGCAAGCCTTGGCTGAATTGGCAGAAGTAAGCTCTTTGGACGCATTGAAAGACCTGCGTGTCAAATATCTTGGCAAAAAAGGTCCTATGACCGAGATTTTGCGCGGTATGGGTAAGCTGTCTGCGGAAGAACGTCCTAAGATTGGACAAATCGTTAACGAAATCAAAAATCTTTTGGAAGAAGAAATTACTGCGAAAACTACTGTGCTGGAACAAAAGGCATTGGCAGATAAATTGGCAAACGAAAAGGTAGATATTACTTTGCCCGGCCGTCAACCCCGCGAAGGTCATCTGCATCCTGTTACCTTAACCATGCGCGAGATTAAGAAAATCTTTATGCGTATGGGCTTCGACGTAATGGAAGGTCCTGAAATTGAAAAGGATTACTACAATTTTGAAGCATTGAACTTGCCCAAGGACCATCCTGCCCGCGATATGCAAGATACTTTCTATATTACCGAAGAATATCTGCTGCGTACCCACACCTCTCCGGTGCAAGCTCGCACTATGCAGTCTCGCGAGCCTAACAGCCCCATCCGCATGATTGCTCCGGGTACTGTTTACCGCTGCGACTACGATGCAACTCACTCTCCTATGTTCCACCAAGTTGAAGGTTTGGTTGTTGACAAGAACATCAGCCTTGCAGATTTGAAAGGTACTTTGGAGCTGTTCTTGAAGGAAATGTTTGGTAACGATGTTAAGGTTCGCCTGCGTCCCAGCTACTTCCCCTTTACGGAACCTTCTGCAGAGGTTGATATTTCCTGCGTAATTTGCGGTGGCAAAGGCTGTCGTGTATGTAAGAACTCCGGTTGGCTGGAAATTCTTGGCAGTGGTATGGTACATCCCAACGTACTGCGTATGAGCGGTTACGACCCTGACCAAATGAGCGGCTTTGCTTTTGGTATGGGTGTTGAACGTATTGCTATGCTTAAATACGGCATTGATGATTTGCGCTTGTTCTTCGAAAATGACCTGCGCTTCATTCGTCAGTTCAAATAAGGAGGATTACCATGTTAGCATCTTTGGAATGGCTTAAACAATATGTTGATATAAATATTCCTGTCGATGTGCTGGTGGACAAAATCACCCGTGCCGGCTTGGAAGTAGAAACCGTAACCTATCTGGGCGAAGGCTTGGAAGGTGTTGTTACCGGTAAGGTTACTGAAATTCATCGTCATCCTGATTCTGACCACCTGTGGGTTTGCATGATGGATTATGGTCAAGGCATTGTGCAAATTTTGACCGGTGCACAAAACGTAAAACAAAACGATATGGTTCCCGTTGCAGTTGTAGGCAGCACCTTGCCTCCCAGCAGCCGTAATCCGGAAGGTATGAAGCTGAAGGCTGCTAAAATGCGTGGCTTGGATTCCTTTGGTATGCTGTGCAGTGCAGATGAGCTTGGCATTGACAACAAGCTGCTGCTCCCTGAACAACGTAACGGTATCTTCATTCTGCCTGCTGATACTCCTATTGGCGTTGACGTTAAAGAAGTATTGGGTTTGAATGATGTTGTTATTGATATTGACCTGACTGCTAACCGCGCTGACTGCTTTAGCATTATCGGTTTGGCTCGTGAAATTGCTGCAATCACTGGTTGCCCATTGAAGATGCCTGCAATGGACGTGGCAGAAGCTGCTGGCGGCAACGCTGCAGATATGGCTGCAATTAAGATTGAAGCACCGGAGCTTTGCCCCCGCTTTGCAGTTCGCGTGCTGAAAAACATTAAAATTACCGAATCTCCTGAATGGATGCAAAAACGCTTGCGTGCTTGCGGTATGCGCCCCATTAGCAACGTAGTTGATGTAACCAACTATGTAATGTTGGAGCTTGGTCAACCCATGCATGCTTACGACTATGATAAGGTAGCTGGTCATACTTTGGTGGTACGTCGTGGCGGCGAAGGCGAAAAGCTGATGACCTTGGACGAACAGGAACGTACTCTTGACCCGTCCATGATTACCATCGGCGACTTGGAACGTGCTGTAGGCTTGGGCGGCGTAATGGGCGGTTATGAAACCGAAGTTACCGGCGAAACCGTGAATGTTATGCTTGAAGCTGCAAGCTTCCATGGTCCCAGCATCCGTCGTACTTCCCGTTCCTTGGGCTTGCGCAGTGAAGCAAGTGGACGTTTTGAACGTGGTGTGGACACCATCAAAACTCATAACGCATTGAACCGTGCTGCTCATTTGCTGGAACAAATGGGTGCCTGCGAAACTGTTGCAGGTATAGTTGAAGCTTATCCTGAGGAAGTGAAGCCTGCTGTAATCACTGTAACTCCGGAAGTTATCAGCGGTCGTATTGGTATTGATATTAGTAAGGAAGAAATGATTAAAACCTTGACCGGTTTGGAATTTGGTGTGGAAGAAGAGGGTGATGCTCTCGTAATCACTGCTCCCAGCTGGCGTAATGACGTAACCTGCAATGCTGATATCAGCGAAGAAATTGCACGCGTACATGGCTTGGACCACATTGAATCTCATATGCCTGTGCTTGGTATGGCGCAAGGTCGTCAATTTGTTGTTGAAGACGTTAAGGATACCATTCAAGATTACATGGTTGCTGTTGGTATGAACGAGGTTATGAGCTACAGCTTCATCAACCCCAGTGCTTTCGACAAGCTGCAGCTGCCCGCTGATGATAGCCGTCGTAACGCTATTGAGCTGTTGAACCCCATTACTGACGAATTCAAAGTAATGCGTACCACTATGGCTCCCAGCGTATTGAGCGCTGCTGCTTACAATTTGGCACGTCAACATTCTAAAGTAGCAATCTTTGAAGTAGGTCGCGTATATCTGCCCAAGGAACTGCCCTTAAAAGAATTCCCCACTGAACCTGCAATGCTGTGCGCTGTAATGAGCGGTAAAGCTAACGATTTGAACTGGAGCACTAGTCGCGACAATGTAGACTTCTATGACATGAAAGGTGTTGTAGAAGGCTTGATGGCAAAACTGATGCTGAACGATTACAAACTGGTTCACTATGCAGTACCGTACCTGCATCCCGGTAAGAGCTGCGCTATCGAAGTAGATGGCAAAATTATCGGCTGGTTTGGCGAACTCCATCCGTTGGCACAAGAAGCTTTCGGTATTCCGCAAGAAGCTTACATTTTGGAAATGGAAATTGAACCCTTGGTTGCTGCTGCTATAGCTGTTCCTAAGTACAAACATTTGGCAAAATATCCTAGCATGAGTCGCGACATCGCTGTTGTTGTTCCCTTGGAAGTAACCAATGCTGAACTGGAAGCAGTTATCCGCGAGCACGCAGGTGAGCTCTTAATCGGCGTAAAAGTATTTGATATTTACACCGGTAAACAAGTTGCTGAAGGCTGCAAATCCATGGCGTTCAACTTGACCTACCAAGCTGCTGACCGTACCTTGACTGACGCAGAAGTAGATGCGAGCATGAAGAAGGTTATTGCAGAAGTTGGCGAAGCCTATAAAGCACAACTTAGAGCGTAAGATTAAGACGTTCATCAGATGGAAGAACATTTATAGATAGTAGCAATGAATTAAAGCAAGCGAAGCTTGGTTGTTAGACTAAGCAACGCTTGCTTTTTTGTTGGTTGTAAGGTTAAAATACAAACTTCGTTGTAAAAAATGTAATTACAGGCACAAAGTTCGTTGTAATTTTTGTAGAGGAGTATTATACTATAGTTACATAACGATAATGGAGGTGCGTATATGTACCGAATTGCTATTGAAAAGTTATTAAAATGGAAACAAGGTAAACGACGTAAGCCTTTGATTATCGAAGGTGCTCGTCAAGTTGGCAAGACTTGGCTGATGAAAGAGTTTGGAAAACAGGCATACGCTGACACAGTATATATTAACTTTGATTCTAATTCCAGAATGGCAGAGTTGTTTGATTCTGATTTAGATGTTAATCGTCTAATTATGGGACTAGAATTGTATGTAGGCAGAAAGATTGATCCTGAACATACTTTGTTGATTTTTGATGAAATACAGGAAGTGCCAAGAGCATTATCGTCTCTTAAATATTTTTATGAAAATGCACCGCACTATCATATTGTTTGTGCAGGTTCCCTACTTGGGATTGCCTTACATCAAGGAACCTCTTTTCCTGTCGGTAAGGTTGATTTCTTGAAGCTTTATCCTCTCTCTTTCAAGGAGTTTTTGTTGGCAACTGGCAAAAAACAGTTTTCTGAACTTCTTGATAAGCAAGATTTTCAGATGATTACAAGTTTCAAGCAAACATATATTGAAGCTTTAAAACAATATTACTTTGTTGGTGGTATGCCTGAAGTAGTTCAAAGTTTTGTAGATGATAAAGACTTTAAAGAAGTTCGTGAAGTTCAGAAGAGAATTCTTGTAGCATACGAACAAGATTTTTCTAAGCATGCTCCAAATGAGATTGTTCCTAAAATTCGAATGCTGTGGAATTCCATTCCTTCTCAACTAGCAAAAGAAAACAAGAAGTTCATTTATGGTTTGGTACGTGAAGGTGCTCGTGCTAAAGATTATGAAACTGCAATTATGTGGCTTTCAGACTGTGGGCTTGTTCATAAAGTTAGTCGTGTAAATGCGGCTGGTATTCCGTTAAAAGCGTACGAAGATTTAAAAGCATTTAAATTATTTTTAGTAGATGTAGGCTTACTTGGTTGTATGGCAGGACTTCGTCAACGTACTTTGCTTGATGGTAACAATCTTTTTTCTGAATTTAAAGGTGCGCTTACAGAACAATATGTTTGTCAGCAACTTAAGACAATAGAAGATTTAGGTGTTTACTATTACACAAATGATAGAGGTTCTTGCGAAGTTGACTTTGTTATCGATACAGGTGAATTGATTGTTCCTGTTGAAGTAAAGGCAGAGGTAAATCTTAGAGCCAAAAGTCTTAAAACTTATCAAGAGAAATTTTTACCGGAAGTATCTGTACGAACTTCAATGGCAGATTTCAAGAGAGAAGATTGGTTAGTAAATTTACCGCTGTATGCGATAGAAAATGTTATTGGAACGGTAGATGGAGCGATAGAAAAATTGTTGTTAGTGTAAATGTTAGATATTTGGATAATGGAAGACAAACTCTCAAAAGCGATAAACTATAAAAAGTCAGCCGTTTGCTGTTTTTGTGATGTCTATTTTGTTATATTGGAACTAAGAAATCACAGAGTTTTTTATGCAAAAATGCCTGATTTTTTCTTCGTAAATATTTGACGTAGAGCACAGGCGGTGTTAAAATATAACTATCAAAATTGTACCTTTAAATCGGTCCCGTGAGACTTCAAGGTAGACTTTAAGTAATGAAGCTAAGGCCTTCTTGTACCCTCATGGGCAAGAAGGCTTTTTTATTATACAAAAACAGGAGGTAATGCTAATGGCAAAAGCAAATGTATCTCTCGGCGGCAGAGATATACTGGACCTGGAAAGCCTCAGCGTAGAAGAGATTGAGCTCGTATTGAAAACTGCTGAGGAAATGAAAAAAGTTATGAAAAGGGATATTAAAAAGCTCCCTTCCCTGCGTGGTAAATCCATCATTAACCTGTTCTATGAACCCAGTACCCGTACCCGCACTTCCTTTGAATTGGCTGGTAAATATTTGGGCGCTGACGTTGTAAATATTACTACTGCTTCTTCCAGTGTTGTTAAGGGCGAATGCTTACGCGACACTATTCTTACTGTACAATCCATGGCTTGCGATGCAATCGTAATGCGTCACCCCATCGAAGGTGCCGCTGCTTACGCAGCTAATGTTGCTGAGCCTGTAATCATCAACGCTGGCGACGGCGCTCACGCACATCCCTCTCAAGGCTTGCTGGACTTGCTCACTATTCGTGAGAAAAGAGGCGCTGATATGAAGGGTATGAAGATGGCAATTGTCGGTGATATCCTGTACAGCCGTGTTGCTCGTACCAACATCGCAGCTTGGACTAAATTGGGTGCAGATGTACACGTTGCCGGTCCTATGACCTTGATGCCTTATGATATTGAATCCTTGGGCGTAACCGTACACAAGCGCGTTGAAGAGGCAATCGAAGGCGCAGATGTTGTAGATATCCTGCGTATCCAATTGGAACGCCAAAAGAAAGGCATGTTCCCCACTCCGCGCGAATATGCACGCATCTTTGGCATTAACGAAGCTCGCCTGAAACTGGCGAAACCTGATGTAACTGTTCTCCATCCCGGTCCTATGAACCGCGGCTTGGAAATTTCCTGGGAAGTTGGCTACTGCGACAACGCTGCTATCCGCGACGAAGTTCAAAACGGTGTGGCAGTGCGTATGGCCCTCTTATTCTTGACCTTGACAGGAGGTAAGCACATTGAAAACATTGATTAAAAACGGCAGGGTAGTAGACCCGAGCCAAAGCCTCGATGCTGTAATGGACGTTCTTGTTGAGGACGGTAAAGTAAAAGCTTTGGCTGCTGAAATCACCGAAGCTGCTGACGAAGTTTTTGACGCAACCGGTTTGGTGGTTGCTCCCGGTTTGATTGACTTACACGTTCATCTGCGTGAACCTGGCTTAGAAGCAAAAGAAGATATCGTTAGCGGTACTATGGCTGCTGCTGCTGGCGGTGTTACCACTGTTGCCTGCATGCCCAATACCAAACCTGTAGTGGATAACGCAGCGATTGTTTCTGCAATCAAGCAACGCGCTGCCGAAGAAAGCTATGCTAATGTTGAAGTTATCGGCGCTATCAGTAAGGGTGAATGTGGCGACGAGCTGGCGGAAATGGGCGATATGGCTTTCCGCGGAGCAATGGCGTTCTCTGACGATGGTTATTATGTAAAGAGCACCCGCCTGTTCATGCTGGCGGCAAAATACATCACTGCTTTCGATAAAGGTCTTATCTGCCACGCAATTGACCCTGAACTGAATGCAGAAGGCTATATGCACGAAGGCAAGGTTTCTGCAAGAATTGGCGTGCCCGGTATCCCTGCTGTATCCGAAGATATCGCAGTAGCTCGCGACTGCATTATCGCAGAACACACCGGTGCGCATGTACATATTGCGCACGTTGCAAGTAAGGGCGCTATCGACATCATCCGTCAATACAAAGCTAAAGGCGTAAACGTTACCAGTGAAGTAACCGTACACCACTTGACCTTGACTGATGAAGCTTGCGCAACCTACAATCCTGCAACCCGCGTTTCCCCGCCGCTCCGTAGCTGGGACCATGTGCAGGCAATGCGCGAGGCAGTTTTGGACGGCACTGTAGATGCTATCGTAACTGACCACGCACCCCACGCGCCTGAAGAAAAGGACGTGGAATTCAGATACGCTCCCTGCGGCTTCTGTGGTTTGGAAACTTCTCTTGGCGTAATGCTGACTGATTTGTACCACACCAATATTTTCGACCTTAAAACCATCATTAGTAAAATGAGCTGCGAACCTTCCAAGCTGTTCAACCTGAACCGCGGCACTTTGGCAGAAGGCTCTGTAGCAGACATTACTATTATGGATTTAAATAAAGAATGGAAAGTTGACAGCTCTAAATTCTATACTCGCGGCAAGTTCACTCCTTATGAAGGGAAGGAATGCAAAGGTAAAGCAGTAGCAACCATGCTTGCGGGTAAATTTGTAATGAGAGATGGTGTAGTATGCACGAAATAACTAAAAAAGGTAAATTAATCTTAGCTGATGGCAGCGTTTACGAAGGCGATTTCTACGGCAAGCGTAATGCAGTTGGTGAAGTGGTATTCACCACCGGCGGTATGTGTGGCTATCAGGAAATGCTTACCGACCCTACCTACTGCGGTCAAATTATGGTTCTGACTTATCCCATTGTTGGCAATGCCGGCGTAAACAATATGTTTAACCAAAGCAGAAAGGCTTACTGCCAAGGCTTGGTAATCGGTGAGTTGTGCGATTACCCCAGCAACTGGCGCAGTGAACGTTCACTGGAAGATTTCTTGGACGAACAAGACATTCCCACTTTGGCAGGTATTGACACCCGCTCCATTACCCGCAAGATTCGTGACAATGGTGTGATGAAGGGCGTGATTGTTCCGGCAGAAGCAAGCGAAGCTGAAATTGCAGAGCTGCTTGCCGCTCCGGAAGTACACGACCAGGTTGCACAGGTAACTACCAAAGAAACCTACACCGTAGGCGAAGGCAAGCTGCATGTTGCCGTACTTGACTTGGGCTTGAAGAAAAAGGTTACCAGCTTCCTGATGGGTATGGATTGCCACCTGACTGTATTCCCGGCAAGCACCACTGCAGAAGAAATCCTGCGCCATAACCCCAATGGTATTGTAATCACCAATGGTCCCGGCAATCCGGAAGATGTGCCTGCTGCTGTTGAAACCGTAAAGGCTTTGCTGGGCAAGAAGCCCATGCTGGGCATTTGCCTTGGTCATTTGGTAATGGCTTTGGCAAACGGCGCCGCAGCTACCAAGATGAAATTTGGCCACCACGGTAACCAGCCGGTTAAAGGCTTGGAAACTGGCCGCGTTTACATCAGCGCTCAAAACCATGGCTATGTTGTAGATGCAGCATCCTTGGAAGGCAAGGATATTACTGTAACTCATGTTGCCCTCAACGATGGTACTGTTGAAGGCTTGAAATACGAAGGTAAAAATGCTCTGTCCGTACAATTCCTGCCGGATGGCGAGCACACTTACCTGTTGAAATCTTTTGTAGATATGATGGAGGGTCGTTAATATGCCGAAACTTACAGATGTAAAAAAAGTTCTCGTAATCGGCTCCGGTCCGATCATCATCGGTCAAGCTGCAGAATTTGACTACGCAGGCACTCAAGCTTGCCGCGCTTTGAAAGAAGAGGGCTTTGAAGTTGTACTGGTAAACTCTAATCCTGCAACTATTATGACTGACGTAAACATTGCAGACCGCGTATATGTAGAGCCTGTAAATGTGGAATTCTTAGAGAACATTATCAAACGTGAACGTCCCGATTCCCTTTTGGCAACCTTGGGCGGTCAAGTTGGCTTGAACTTGGCTATGGCTCTGGAAGAAAAGGGCATCTTGGCAGATTACAATGTAAAACTTTTGGGCACTCAAATCAGCGCTATTAAACGTGGCGAGGACCGCGAGCTGTTCAAAGAAGCAATGGAAAAAATCCATCAACCCATTCCCGAAAGCACCATTGTTGAAACCATCATGGCTGCTTGCGAATTTGGTCGTCAAATTGGTTACCCCCTTATCGTTCGCCCCGCTTACACATTAGGCGGTACTGGCGGCGGTATTGCTCACGACGAAGACGAATTGGTTGACATTGTGCAAAAAGGCTTGGGCTACAGCCCCATTGGTCAATGCTTGATTGAACGCAGCATTGCCGGCTGGAAGGAAATCGAATTCGAAGTTATCCGTGACGCTGCCGATAACTGCATCACCGTATGCTCCATGGAAAACGTGGACCCCGTTGGCGTACACACTGGTGACTCCGTTGTAGTTGCTCCTGCTCAAACCCTTAATGAAAGAGAGCTGACCTTGCTCCGTCAAGCATCCATTGATATCGTTCGCGAATTGGGCGTATGCGGTGGCTGTAACGTACAATTGGCACTGGATCCCTTCTCTGAAAACTACTATGTAATCGAAGTTAACCCCCGCGTAAGCCGCAGCTCCGCTTTGGCTTCTAAAGCAACCGGTTATCCCATCGCTAAAGTAACCAGTAAAATTGCTATTGGCTACACCTTGGACGAAATCGAAAACGCTGTAACCAAAACTACCAAAGCTTGCTTCGAGCCCACCGTTGACTATATTGTTTTGAAATTCCCCCGCTGGCCCTTCGATAAATTCGTAACTGCAGACCGTACCTTGGGTACCCAAATGAAAGCAACCGGCGAAGTTATGGCTATTGAACGTAGCTTTGAAGCTTCCCTCTTGAAAGCAATCCGCTCCTTGGAAATCGGCTTGATTCATCTGGAAATGCCGGAGCTGAAAGATCTCAGCGACGACGAAATCAAAGAACGCGTTAAACGTATTGACGACGAACGCCTCTTTGTTATCGCAGAAGCTATCCGCCGTGGTGTAACCATTGATTACATTTACGACATTACCAAAATGGATAAATGGTTCCTCCATAAAATTACCAACATTATTAATATGGAAGCAACCCTCAAAAACGAAGAGCTTACACCGGCACTGCTGTTGAAGGCTAAAAAGATGGGCTTTGCTGACCCGGTAATTGGTAAGCTTGTTGGCAAGGATGCTTTTGAAATTCGTGCAATGCGTAAGGAAAACAACATCCTGCCCGCATATAAAATTGTAGATACCTGCGCTGCAGAGTTTGAAGCTGCAACCCCGTACTACTATTCCACCTACGAAAACGAAGACGAAGTTACCGTAAGTGATAGAAAGAAAGTTGTAGTGCTTGGCTCCGGTCCTATCCGCATTGGTCAAGGCGTAGAATTTGACTACTGCTCCGTACATTCCGTATGGGCGTTGCGTGAAATGGGCTACGAAACCATCATCATCAACAACAACCCGGAAACTGTTTCCACTGACTTCGACATCTCTGATAAGCTGTACTTTGAACCGTTGACCTTGGAAGACGTGCTCAACGTAATCGAAAAGGAACAACCGGAAGGCGTTATTGTACAATTCGGTGGTCAAACTGCAATTAACCTTGCTGGTCCGCTGGCTAAATGTGGCGTAAAAATCCTTGGCAGCAGCGTAGACAGCATTGACCGCGCAGAAGACCGTGAACGTTTTGAACAGCTCCTTACCGATTGCGACATTCCTCGTCCGAAAGGACACACTGTCTTCGATACCGAAGGCGCATTGAGGGCAGCAGCAGATGTTGGCTACCCGGTAATGGTTCGTCCTTCCTATGTATTGGGCGGTCGTGCAATGGAAATCGTTTACAATGACGACGAACTGAGAAACTACATGACCTACGCAGTAAAGGCTTCCCAAGAGCATCCTGTTTTGGTTGACCACTACCTGCAAGGCAGGGAGGTAGAGGTTGATGCTATCTGTGATGGCAACGACGTGCTCATTCCCGGTATCATGGAACACGTTGAACGTGCGGGCGTACACTCCGACGACTCCATCGCTGTATATCCGCCCATCAGCTTGTCCGAATCTGTAATTAAAACTATCATTAAATATACCAATAAAATGGCATTGGGCTTGGAAGTTAAGGGTATGATCAACATTCAATACATCGTTCGTGACAACGAAGTATTCGTAATCGAAGTTAACCCCCGTTCTTCCAGAACCGTACCCTTCCTGAGCAAAGTAACCGGCGTACCCATGATTAACGTGGCAACTAAAGCTGCTATGGGTATTGGTATCAGAGAGCAGGGCTACAGACCTGGCTTGAAGCTGTTCCCTGACTACTATGCAGTTAAGGCTCCGGTATTCAGCTTCAACAAAATGAGCAATGTAGATATCACCCTTGGCCCAGAAATGAAATCCACCGGTGAAGTTATGGCTTGCGATTACCAATTCAGCCGTGCGCTGTACAAGGCTTGCATTGCATCCAACATCAACGTGCCCAACGAAGGCGCAATCCTGATTACTGTATCTGACCTTGACAAACCGGAAGCAATCGAAATTGCCAAAGGCTTTGCAGATTTGGGCTACGAAATCATGGCAACCACTGGTACTAAGGCTTACTTGGAAGAACAGGGCGTGCCTGTAAGAATTGCTAACAAGCTTGGCGAAGGTGTACCCACCATCATCGACGAAATCAAGGCTGGTCATATCAGCATGGTAATTAACACCACTAACCATGGTCGTGATTCCGAACGTGACGGCTTCAAGATTAGACGTTCCACCGTTGAACACGCAATTGCCTGCCTCACTTCCATGGATACTGCTCGCGAACTGCAACGCGTAATGAGCGCAATGCGTCGTCGTCGTGTAGTAAGCGTAATTGCTTTACAAGATCTGGCTTGGGAGGATTAAGCAATGCCAAAAACAATTGCTACAGCAAAAGTTGTTGGACAAAAGGTACTGAACAGTACCATTAAAATATTAGAAGTTTATGCACCTGAAATTGCGAACCAAGCCCTTCCCGGTCAGTTCGTGAACGTACAGGTTTGCAAGAACACTGCTCCGCTGCTGCGCCGTCCCTTCGGCGTAGCCGGAGTTAACAAAGAAGCAGGCACTTTCACCATCATCTACCGCATCATTGGCGAAGCAACCCATATCTTGGCGGATGTTTGCTCCGGTGACGAACTGAGCATCGTTGGCCCCTTGGGTAAAGGCTTTGATATGACTGCAGAAAAACCGCTTCTGGTTGGTGGCGGTCTTGGCTTAGCACCCTTGAAGTTCTTGGCAGAAGGCTTCGGTGCAGGCAAGACGGACATCCTGATGGGTGGTAGAACTAAAGAAGAAGTATGCTGGACCTGCATCTATGATGAACTTAGTGACAAGGTGTTTGTTACTACTGACGACGGCAGCGACGGCACTAAAGGTACCGTTATGGCGCTGTTGCCGGAGCTTTTGGCAAGTGGCGTGTATGACTGCGTTTATGTGTGCGGACCAGTACCTATGATGAAGGCGGTTGCTAATGCTTGCCTGGAAGCTAATGTTAAATGCCAAGTTTCCTTGGAGAAATATATGGCGTGTGGCTTGGGCGCTTGCCTGTCCTGCGCTTGCGGAGGTATTGGCAAACGCTTGAAGGTTTGCACTGATGGCCCCGTATTCTGGGCAGAGGAGGTAGTAGAATGGTAAAAGCATTGTACGAGGGCAGACTTGCAGTAGATATTGCCGGTCTGAAGATGCAAACTCCTGTAACTACCGGCTCCGGTACTTTCGGCTTTGGCTTAGAGTTCCGCGACTTCCTGGACCTGGAAAAAGTTGGCGCTGTTACTGTTAAAGGCACTTCCTTGTTGCCGGCAGCAGGTAACAAGGGTCAACGCGCCATTGAAACTCCCTCCGGTATGCTTAACTGCATTGGCTTGGAAAATCCCGGCAGCGAATACTTCTTGGAACATACTTTACCGGAGCTACGTAAATATGACGTGCCTGTAATCGTTAATATTTACGGTCATTCTCCTGAAGAATATGGCGAAGTTGCTAAAAAACTGGACGTTGACGGCGTTGATGCTGTGGAAATCAACATCTCCTGCCCCAATGTAAAAGAAGGCGGTATTGTATTTGGTACTTGCCCCGAAGCAGCAGCGGAGGTTGTGCGCGCAGTAAAGGCTAACACTTCCAAAATGGTAATCACCAAGCTTTCTCCTAACGTAACTGATATCGTTACCATGGCGAAAGCAGTAGAAGAGGCTGGCACTGATGCTATCTCCATGATTAACACCTTGCTTGGTACTGTCATTGACATTGACCGCCAAAAGCCTGTACTTGGCAACATCACCGGTGGTTTGAGCGGGCCTGCTGTTCGCCCCGTTGCAGTGCGTTTGGTGTACCAGGTTGCCCAAGCAGTTAATGTTCCCATTATCGGTATGGGCGGCATTATGAATGCAAGAGACGCCATCGAATTTATGTTAGCAGGTGCAAGTGCAGTTTCCGTTGGCACTGTGAACTTCATCCAACCTGATATTGCAGAAACCATTGCTCATGGTATGCTGGAATATCTGGATAAGCACAATGTACAAAGTATTAACGATATCGTAGGCTTGGCTCTTCCCAATGGCAGAGCAAGCATGCCGTATTTGAATAAGTAACTTCATTTGAAGGTATGCCCTCATCTTGAGGAGGGTGGCAGTGCGAGGCACTGACGGGTGGAGTTATTAACATACAACTATAAAGAACATTCGATAAAGGAGCATAACGAAATGCAACATGATGATCGCTTGATAGTTGCGCTTGATTTTCCTACCTTTGAGCAAGCAAAAGAATGCGTGCTGGAGCTTGGCGAAACCGTTAGCCATTACAAAGTAGGTATGGAGCTGTACTACGCAGTAGGCAGTGAAATCATCCGCTTCTTGAAAGAGCAAGGCAAAGAAGTTTTCCTTGACCTGAAACTGCAAGATATTCCTAACACCGTTGCTCACGCTTTAACTGTGCTTAGCGATTTGGGTGCAGATATGATGAACGTACACTCTGTTGGCGGCAAAAAAATGATGTCCGAAGCAGTGAAGGCTGTACGTGAAGCTGCGGAAAAGGCTGGCAAGCCTGCTCCCAAGCTGATTGCAGTTACCATCCTCACCAGTATGGATGACGAGCAATTTGGTGATTTGAACTATAAAAACACTATCGCAGAGCAAGTAATTGCTTTGGCTAAATTGGCAAAAGAAGCTGGTATGGACGGCGTTGTTGCTTCTCCGAAGGAAGCTGCTGCCATTCGTGAAGCTTGTGGCGAAGGCTTCTTGATTGTAACCCCGGGCGTACGTCCCGCAGGCGCATCCTTGGATGACCAAAGTCGCGTGGCAACTCCGGCAGGCGCGTTCCAAAATGGTTCCAGCCATATCGTAGTTGGTCGCCCCATTACCAAAGCAGAAGATAGAAAAGCAGCTGCGGCAGCTATTGTAGAAGAAATTAAAGGAGTGTAAGCTAATGTTGGAAGAAAAAGACGTTTTAAAAATGTTGGAAGAAACCCAAGCTGTACTGCATGGTCACTTTTTGCTGACTAGCGGTTTGCACAGCCCCATGTATGTTGAAAAATTCAACGTACTGCAACATCCCAAATACACTGAAAAACTCTGCCAAGAAATCGCTCGTCGTTATGAAAACGACAATGTAGAATTGGTAGTTGGCCCTGTAACCGGCGGCATTTTGCTGGCACACGAAGTAGGTAAAGCACTTGGCACCCGCGCTATCTTTACCGAACGCGACAATGGCAAAATGACTTTGAAACGTGGCTTCCACATTGAACCGGGTACTCGCGTTCTGGTTGTAGAAGACATTGTTACTACTGGTGGCAGCGTTAAAGAAGTTATGGAAGTTGTACAAGAAAAAGGCGGCGGACTTGTTGGCGTAGGTCTCTTGGTTGACCGTAGCGGTGGCAAGGTTGATTTCGGTATCCGTACTGAAGCATTGCTCCACTTGAACGTAGAAACTTTCGACCCCAACTCCTGCCCCCTCTGCGCAGAAGGTAAAGAATTTACAAAACGCGGCAGAACCGGTAAATAAGTCACTAATTTAATAGAAGAGATTTAAAAATTATGAAGACCCTGCTCGTGTGAGTGGGGTCTTTATTTTTTGGAAGAGCTTTCTCAGAAACGGGAAGGCTCTTTTTGCATGTGAAGAAAGTGTACTATTCGAGGAAAGAAGGTTTGCAGTAGCCCAACAGACGTTGTAAACGGCTGCTCCCGCTTAAAAGCGGGAGGTAAAAGTAAGATGATGCAGTTACTTTTAGATAGGACAATAGTAGGATAGGGCGCATAAGAGTTCTGGAATTAGGGCAGATGCCAAAGTGCACATGCGCAGCGGAAAATTTGTGAGTGTGGTTTGGCAAAAAAATGAAAAATTTTTTAACAAAGCATACGAGCAAATCTTGTCGGGGGGGGACAACTGTGATATAATTGTAACAGTATTAGAGGAGATGAGCCTAAGAGATTTACTTTTTCAGGGGTGGAAAAGTTTTATGAAGCTCATCGCGAGTATTCCTTTAGTACTATAGGCTTGGGGGCACGCCTTAAAGCCATCAAGCCTTACTCTGTTTATAATGCGCTTGTAGGAATATAATTTAAGAGGGAAGTTAGAGGAAACAAGGCAACTCTTAATGGAAGCTTAAATGGAATTCCTTTCAGGTGTTTTATAAAAATAAAATATTCCTGCAGAGGAGGAAAACAAAATGAAAAAATCCTTAGTATTAGCAATGGCAATGGCTCTTGGCGTAACCGCTTCCGCTTATGCTGCTAACCCGTTCTCCGACGTTCCCGCTGGCCACTGGGCATATGACTCCGTAGCTAAATTGGCTGCTGCTGGCGTAGTTGATGGCTATGCTGATGGCGCATTCGACGGCGACAAATTGATGACCCGTTATGAAATGGCTCAAATCGTAGCAAAAGCTATGGCAAAAGGCGCAAACGTTGATAAACTGGCTGCAGAATTTGCTGACGAACTGGATACCCTTGGTGTTCGCGTAGCTAAATTGGAAAAAGGTGCTGACGCTGTTAAAATCACCGGTAACATCCGTTATCACTACAAACAAGATGATGGTGACTCCGATGGTCATGCTAACAACCTGCGTTCCCGTATCTATGTAAAAGGTCAAATCAATGATGATTGGACCTATACCGGTATGCTGGAAAATAACCAAAACTTTGATAATGACGAAGAAGATGGCGACGTTAAATTCCAACGTGCGTATGTAAACGGTAAAGTTGGCGGTTTGAAAGTTCAAGCTGGTCGTTACAGCGTAGTTATGGCTGATGGCAATGTATATGATACCCGTTTTGATGGTGTTCAAGTTGAATATGGCAAAGACGTTAAATTGGTAGCAGGCTATGGTAAAGCTACTCCGTCTTCTGTTGGAAGTTTGACTTTTGACTTTAACGGTAATAAGGACGGTGGTTCCACTATTACCCGTGAAGCTGACGAAGCTATGTATGCACAATTGACTGGTAAGGCTGGTGCAGTTGATTGGATGGCTGGCTACTATTCCTTTAAAGATATCAACGCAGTTGCTGATGTGGCAAAAGAAGGTTATGAATACAATGAATTGGATGATAACGATATCTTTGCCTTGAGTGCTACTCTGCCGTTGGCTAAAGGTTTGAAATTCAATGCTATGTATCTGAAAGGCGATGACGTATTTGAAGATATTGCGCCGTATGCTGGTCATGGTGGCGATGATGACGGTTATGTATTGACCTTGGCTTATAAAGGTGCAAAAGCTTCCGTTCCCGGTTCTTGGGGATTGACCGCTAAATACTATGATCAAGGCGCTTCCACTTACATTGACCACACTATGAATGGTGCAGCTGATAAAATGCTTGGCTTCAAGGGTTATGGTTTGTTCGCTAACTACACTCTTGCTAAAAACATCGTAGCTCAAGTTGAATACTATGATCTGGAAGAAAAAGCTTACGACAAATCTGAAGTTGAAACCCTCTGGACCCAAGTTGTATTCACTTTCTAATTTATTGCTTAGTTAGTTTTATACTTCTTAATCTAAAAATTAACGCGTACCGCGAAAGCGGTACGCGTTTTTATCTTGTAATAAAATTTTTATGCATATTACTATTTAATGTAGCAACTTCCGCTCATAAACACTAACCCCCTCGTACTATTTGCACGAGGGGGTTAGTTATTAGGATTATTTATAATTCTTTTCTTTGACGTGGTTGGAGTGGAGCAGTTCTTCTGCCAAGTGGCTGAGGGGGTTTTCCAAGAAGTTAGTATAAACTTCCTGCACGTCAGGATTATTGTGGGATTGGCGCAGGGTACGTTTTTCATCCAGGTCGTACAGCTTCGCACCGCGGCTGCAAGCAAGCTCTTGTCCATCATGGATGGGTTGGCCGCCGCCACCAACACAACCGCCGGGGCACGCCATAACTTCCACGAAGTCATAAGCTACTTTGCCTGCCTTGATGTCATCCATCAATCTGCCTGCATTGCCCAAACCGCTAACGGTGCAGGTACGTACAACTCTGTCGCCCAGTTGGAAGTTTGCTTCTCTGCGTTCAGCATCGCCACGCACATCTACAAAGGCGTTGAGCGGAGCTTCCTTGCCTTCCACAACAGCGTAAGCCGTACGAAGCGCAGCTTCCATAACGCCACCGGTAGCACCAAAGATTACTGCGGCGCCGGTGCTGCTACCCAAGGGACTATCAAATTCCATGGATTCGAGGGTGGCGATGTTGATATGTTCTGCCTTAATCAGGCGAGCCAGCTCGCGAGTGGTGAGGACAATGTCAACGTCGGGTACGCCACTGCTACGCATGGAGAACAGTGCAGCCTCGCGCTTTTTAGATACGCAGGGCATAATGGAGATGGAGCAAATATCTTTAGCATCAATGCCTTTTTGTTGAGCGAAGTAGGTTTTAGTCAAAGCACCAAAGATTTGTTGGGGGGATTTGGTGCTGGAAAGATTGGGCAGGAAGGCAGGATATTTTTTGCTAACATAGCTTACCCAGCCGGGGCAGCAGGAGGTGAACATGGGCCAAGGATGTTTATCTGCTTCTGCCAAGCGTTCCAAGAGTTCACTGCCTTCTTCCATAATGGTAACGTCTGCGGCAAAGCTGGTATCGAAAACGTAATCGAAGCCAATTTGTTTAAGGGCAGCTACCATCATGCCTTCGGTGAATTGCTCCTTAGGCAAGCCAAGGGCTTCGCCCCAGGCAGTACGCACTGCGGGAGCAACCTGTACTACGGTTACTTTGTCAGGATTTGCCAGCACTTCAAAGATTTTCGGAACGTCGTTACGCTCTTTAAGAGCACCAACGGGGCAATGGGTAATGCACTGTCCGCACAGGCTGCAATCGGATTGGGCAATATTGGGGAATTTTTGGGCAACATCTACAGTAGTACGTCCACCGGTGTTTACCAAGTCCCAGATGTTCAAGCCTTGTACCTTGTCACAAATTTGGATGCAGCGCATGCACTTGATGCATTTTTTGGAATCTCTAATCAAGGGGAAATCTTTATCCCAGGGAATATCTACAATGTCTTTTTCGTAGGGGAGCTCAAAGATACCCAAGTCGTTAGCCAAGGTTTGCAAGGAGCAGTTGCCGCTACGGATACAGGTTGCGCACAGGCAATCGTGTTGGGAAAGAATCAGCTCCACATTGGTGCGACGCACCGCTCGTACTTTAGGAGAGTTGGTGTAAACAACAATGCCTTCTTGCACAGGAGTGCTGCAGGCAGTTACCAGCTTGGGCTTGCCCTGCACTTCTACAACGCAAACTTTGCAGGCACTAATTTCGTTGATGCCTTCCAAATAGCACAGGCGGGGGATGCGGATGCCAACAGCATCAGCTGCCTGCATAATGGTTGCTCCCTTGGGGGCAGTTACTTTTTTACCATCAATAGTTAAGTTTACCATGTGAAAGTACGGCCTCCTTTCAAAGAGCTTAAACCGAATTTGTCACAGCGCAGGCAACGTCCTGCTTCTTGGCAGGCTTCTTGCACTGTCATGCCACATTCAAATTCTTCAAAATTAGTTTTACGTTCGCCTGCTTCCTTTTCCTTCATCTGAATACGTCCGCAGGGTTCTTTATCTGCCAATTCCACAGGGGGAATTTCTACATCACAGGAGATTACATGGTCGAAGCCAAGGTAGTCGTCAATATTTGCTGCTGCAACCTTACCTGCTGCGATAGCGCGGATTACAGTTGCAGGACCGGTTACGCAGTCGCCGCCGGCAAAGACACCACTGCTATCTGCAAGCTCGCCGGTTTCTAAAGCTGCAATGCTGCCGCGTTTAACTTTTACGCCTGCTTCTTCGAAGGGGCGCAGCTCTACGCCTTGACCGATTGCTACAACAATTACGTCGCAGGGGATGCGCTCCAAAGGAAGGTCTGCGCGGATGGGGCGAGCACGTCCCCAAGCATCAATGGGGCCGATGATTTGCGGTTCTGCCCACAGCGCGGTTACGCTGCCGTTTTCGTCAGCTTCAATCTTATGAGGAGCTTTCAGTTCGTACAGCTCTGCACCTTCGGCAATAGCACCTTCTATTTCTTCGGGAAGAGCGGTCATGTCATCTTGGCGACGGCGGTAAGCGATGGTTACCTTCTTAGCGCCTAAACGGATGGAGCTGCGGGTGCAGTCCATGGCAACGTTACCGCCACCGATAACTACAACATTTTTATCTTTAAAGTCAGGCATTTGGTCTTCGCCAATGGAGCGGAGCATTTCTACAGCGGAGATTACGCCTTTGGAATCTTCGCCTTCAATGCCAACCTTTTTGTCTTCGTGAGCGCCAATGGCAATATAAACTGCATCGTATTCCTCGCGCAGCTTGTCGAAGGGAATTTCGCCTTCGCCATTGCCAATCTTGCTGTTTAAATGCACTTCAACGCCGGTGGAAAGGATGGCTTCAATATCTTGGTCCAGTCTTTCGCGGGGGAAGCGGTAGCTGGGAATGCCATAGCGGAGCATGCCGCCCAGTCTGCTTTTAGATTCAAATACTACAGCGTGATGACCCATCAGCTCTAAATAGTAAGCTGCGGATAAACCACTGGGACCACCGCCGATAATGGCAATGCGTTTGCCGGTAGCTTCTGCCTTTTCCGGAACGGGAACAGTGTTTGCAGGAGCGTTATCCACTGCCATACGTTTCAAGCCGCGAATGTTAATGGCTGCATCAATCATGTTACGACGGCAACGCGCTTCGCAGGGGTGCTCGCAAATAAGGGCGCAAGCTGTGGGGAAGGGATTGTCTTTGCGGATGAGCTTTACTGCATCAGCGTAACGGCCTTCGCCAACGAGGGCAATGTAACCGGGAATATCAACCTGCGCAGGGCACAGGGCAACGCAGGGAATGGAATTGTGGATGCGGCTATTGCATTTACTGGTTTTGATGTGGTGGATGTAGTCATCTTTGAAGCCTTCCATGCCTGCCAGAACCATATGGGCTGCTTCGTAGCCAATGGCGCAGTCTGCAGAGTCCATGATGTTTTTAGCTGTGGATTCAATGAGTTCCAAGGTTTTCATGGAAGCTTTGCCGTCTAAGATGCTTTCCAGTAATTTTTGTAATTGACCTAAGCCAACGCGACAGGGGGTACACTTACCGCAGGTTTGCGCGTGGCAAACCTTCAAGAAGGACAACTGCAAATCAACGGGGCACAGTCCCGGAGGGCTGGCGATGATATGACGTTCAAGGTCTTTGTAAAGACGTTCAACGGTCAGTTGCGCTTGGTCAGGTGTTTCGATTTTTAAACGACTCATATTTCTCCTCCAAAATATTTATCAGAATAAAGTTGTGGACACAAGGTATAGTATGCCTAATACTGGCGTAATACTAATTATACCCCACTTTCATTCACTTTGGCAAACGGAAAAAGTGTTACGCTTGAAACGCTTTTAAGTGGCAGATTAAAGGCTTGGCAAAAAGAAGATGCCTGTGCAATTTTTAGTGCCACTCTTTTGAAAATGATGTGGTATACTTATAATGAAGAAATTTTTTGAAGCTGGTGAATTTGGATGGAACTATCTTTTATACATGTTTTAAGTTTGGTCTTGACTTTAGCGGTAACTATTCTACCGGGAATCATTGCTGCCCGTAAGATAAAGTCTGCTGACGACTACAATGTTGGCGGGCGTAGTGCGGGCATTGGCATTGTTGCCGGAAGTATAATTGGTACTATTGTAGGCGGTGCTGCCACTGTTGGCACTGCTCAGCTGGGGTA
Organism: Phascolarctobacterium sp.; assembly: GCA_017467905.1. Lineage (GTDB taxonomy): Bacteria > Bacillota > Negativicutes > Acidaminococcales > Acidaminococcaceae > JAHHUH01. The sequence goes on along the minus strand of JAFUKD010000028.1, from coordinate 47,282 downwards.
CAAGCTAGGCTTGACTGCCTGGTGGTTTACCTTGGGCAGCGGTATTGCTCTAATTATTATGGCAATCTTTTATGCAGTACCCTTGCGCCGCAGTGGGCTTACTACGGTAAGCGAATTTTTGGTTGGTAACTACGGTAAGGTGGCGGGGCCTTTCACCAGCATCTCTGCTTCGGCAGGTATTTTCTTTAGCATTGTTGCCAGCACCTTGACTGCGTTAAGTTTGGTGTCCGGTCTTTTTAATGTAAGTATTGAAGCCAGCGGCGTCATTGTTCTGCTTTTGACCATTGCCATTGTGTTCTTTGGCGGCATTAGCGGGGCAGGGATGGCTGGCTTGCTAAAGATAATTTTGATTTTTGCTACCATCTTCGTAGGCGGTATCCTTAGTTATTTGGAGATGGGGCAATGGCAGGGCTTGCAGGCTGCTTTCCCTGCTCAGCCTTGGTTCAGCCTTTTCGGACGTGGAGTAGAGGATGGCTTGTTCAGTCTGGCTTCTATGATTGTGGGCGTAATCTCTACCCAGACTTATGTGCAGTCCATCTTTAGCGCCAAGGATAGCAAGACTGCGGCTGCCGGCTGTATTGCCGCGGCGCTTGTGGTGATCCCCGTAGGCTTGCCCTCTGTAATGATTGGTATGTTTATGAGTGTGCAGCATCCGGAGATTAACTCCATTGATGCACTTCCCCTGTATCTTGTAACTTACCTGCCTGACTGGCTGGGCGGCATTGGCTTGGGCGCAATTTTGATTTCTGCCATGGGGTCTTTGTCAGGCTTGGCTTTAGGCGTTGGCACTATGATTTCTCGTGACCTGATTAAAAATTTATGGAAGGGTGCAAGCTCCGTCAATCTGTTGTGGGCAAGCCGCATTAGCGTTCTTTTGGTAACGATTTGCGCTATAGTGTTTGTTTTCTTCCATTTAGATAGCTCTGTTTTAGAATGGAACTACCTTTCCATGGCGTTGCGTGGCAGCGGTATCTTCCTGCCTCTGACCTTTGCCGTGTTCTTTCCTGGTAGGGTGCAGCGCAAGCTTGGCGTGATGGCGATTATTGGCGGCATTGCTGTTGCCTGCCTGTGGAAGTATGTGGCGCCTTGGAATATTAACGGCTTGTTCCCGGCGTTGGCGTGCAATTTATTGTTCCTGCTTCCAGGATTATTTGTAAATAATAAGAAATAACCCTTGGCGCCCCTGAAAGGGGAGCTGTCACCGAAGGTGACTGAGGGGTTTAGAGGATTATATGACTTCTAACTTTACTCATTTACATGTACATACTCAATATAGCCTTTTAGACGGAGCATCTAAGATTCCGGACCTTGTTAGCTACGCCAAGACGTTAGGTATGAAAAGCCTTGCCATTACTGACCACGGTGTAATGTATGGTGCTGTTGATTTTTACGAGGAATGTAAGAAACAGGGAATCAAGCCTATTTTGGGCTGCGAGGTTTACGTTACCAGTGGCTCTCACTTAGAGCGCAACAACCGAGGTCTCTTCCATTTAATACTGTTGGCAGAAAACATGGAAGGCTACCATAATTTAATGAAGATAGTTTCCTTGGCACAGCTGGAAGGATTCTACTACAAGCCCCGTGTGGACAAGGATATTCTGCGTGCCCATAGCAAGGGTATTATTTGCCTTAGTGCCTGCATTGCCGGAGAGCTTCCCGTACTTATTCAACAGGATAATATGGATGGAGCGCGTCGCTGCATTGAGGAGCACTTGGAAATTTTTGGCAGGGACAACTACTTTCTGGAAGTACAAAACCATGATTTAAATGAGGAGCATAAGGTTAACAGAGCCTTGCGCAAGCTGGCGCAGGAATATGATTTAAAATTAGTTGCTACTAATGACCTGCATTACGTGCGCCGTCAGGATGCAGAGGCTCAGGATGTGCTGCTGTGTATTCAAACTACCAGCACTGTGGACGAGCCCAACCGTATGCGTTTTCCTAATGACCAGTTCTATTTGAAAAGCTACGAGGAAATGGCAGAGAAGTTTCCTGATTGTCCGGAGGCTCTTACCAATACGCAAATCATTGCGGAGCGCTGTAATGTAGAGCTGGAGTTTGGACATCTGCTTTTACCGGAGTTTGGTGTGCCGGAAGGCTTCGATGCTGCAAGCTACCTGCACCATTTATGTTTAGAAAGCTTAGAGAAAAAATATCCCAATGCTGATGCAGTGGTAAACCAAAGGCTGGATTTTGAGCTGCAAATCATTAACCAGATGGGTTATGCCTGTTACTTTTTGATTGTATGGGATTTTATTAAATACTGTCGTGAACACGAAATTTTAGTTGGCCCAGGTCGTGGTAGTGCCGCAGGCAGCATTGTTGCCTATCTTTTGGGCATTACCAATATTGACCCCTTACGTTATAATTTACTCTTTGAACGTTTCCTGAACCCGGAACGTGTAAGCATGCCCGATATTGATACGGATTTTTGCTATGTAAAGAGGGATAAGGTTTTAGATTACGTTGTCCGACGCTACGGGCAGGACCGCGTGGCGCAGATAATTACCTATGGAACCCTGCAGGCAAGGGCAGCAGTGCGTGACGTTAGCAGGGCACTGGGGCTAAGCTATAGCACCGGTGACAAGGTTGCCAAGATGATTCCCAAGGAATTAGGAATCACTTTAGATAAAGCGCTGCGTGTCAGCAATGATTTGCGTGGCTTGTACGAAACCGACCCGGAGGTGCGTCGCCTTATAGACCTTGCCAAAAGTGTGGAGGGTATGCCACGTAATGTAGGTACTCACGCTGCCGGTGTAATCATCGCCCCGGCAGACCTAAAGGATTACGTTCCCCTGCAGTTAGGCGCGGAAGGCTCCGTCATCACCCAGTATGATAAGGATAAGCTTGAAGGCTTAGGACTTTTGAAGATGGACTTCCTGGGCTTGCGTACCTTGACCGTCATCGGTGATGCTATTCGTAATATAGAAGAAACAACTGGCGAAGTAGTTGATATAGATAACATTCCCCTGGATGATGCAAAAACCTGTAGCATGCTGCGTGCCGGCGATACCTACGGGGTGTTCCAGCTGGAATCTAAGGGTATTACTAAATTAGTAGTAGATTTGGCGCCGGAAAGCTTCGAGGATTTAATTCCCCTTGTTGCTCTCTACCGTCCCGGACCTTTGGGTACCGGCATGGCAGAAGACTTTATCGCAGGCAGGCACGGACATCGCACCGCCAAGATACTGCACCCCTTAATGGAACCCATCCTCAAGGATACCTATGGTGTAATTCTGTATCAGGAGCAGGTTATGCAAATCACCTCTGCGTTGGCTGGCTTCAGTCTTGGTCAGGCAGATATATTGCGTCGCGCCATGGGTAAGAAGAAGGCGAAGGAGCTGGACTCCATGCGGGAAGGCTTCATTAAAGGCGCCAAGGAGCTGCATGATATTCCCGAAAGGCTTAGTAATGAGATTTTCTCCCTCCTGCAACACTTTGCAGGTTATGGCTTTAACAAGTCCCATTCCGTAGCCTACGCTCTGGTTGCGTACCAGACTGCTTACTTAAAGGCTAATTGGCCTGCGCAGTACATGGCTGCCTTCTTGGACAGCGTTATTACGGATGCTGATAAGATTAGCTGGTACATATCCAAGTGCCGCAATTCCGGTATCAAGATTTTGCCGCCGGATGTTAACGAAAGTGGTTCTACCTTTACCGTTATGAAGGATGGTTCCGTCCGCTTTGGGTTAGCCGGCATTAAGAACGTTGGCGAAGCTGCCGTTAGCACCATCATTGAAACTCGTAAGGCTGATGGGGAATTTGTTAGCCTGGTAGATTTCTGTCGTCGCGTAAATACACGCCTGGTAAATAAGCGGGTAGTAGAAAATTTGATTAAGTGTGGAGCCATGGACTCCTTCGGAGTAAAGCGTTCCCAGATGATGGCGATTTTGGACAAGGCTGTAGAATTGGGCGCTGCTTATCAAAGGGATAATGCCAGTGGTCAGATTGGATTGTTTAGTGACGAAAACAGCTTTAGCGAGGTCAACGAGATTGCTCTGCCCCAAATGGACGAGATGCCTCAGGATTATATCCTGCAGAACGAGAAGGAGCTGATAGGCTTTTTCGTAACTGGTCACCCCCTGGATAATTATCGGGATGTTTTGAAAAAGTTTACTCCCATTTATACATTACAGGATGAAGATGCCGTGGTGGATGGTCAGTACATAACCATAGCAGGCATCATCACCAGTTGTTCCATCAGGAACACAAGGCAGGGAGAAAGCATGGCGCTGCTTACCTTGGAAGACCACACCGGCAGGATAGAGGTTATTGTTTTTCCCAAGAGCTTCCGTATGAACGTGAAGGAGATTTTCCAAGACAATATTATTTATGTGGAAGGTCGCTTTAACACGGATGAGCGGGAGACAAAAATTATTGCCAGCAATATTCGTAAGCTGCCCAACCAGATTACCGAAGTGCATTTGGCAATACCTGCCTATTTGGAAAACGCCTTGGTACAAAAGGAGCTCAAGCGTATTTTTGAAAGCTATAGTGGTAACGACGAGGTGTACCTGCACCTTCTGGGTTCCAAGAAAGTTGTCAAGACGGATAAAAGCTTTTGGGTTGATTCCACCAAAGCAAAGTTTAAGGAAGAAATCACGAAAGTTTTAGGAAAGGACTGCTTTATTTAAGTTAGAAAGTGGCTTAATGACTTGCAAGTCAAGCGTAAAAAATGTTACAATATACTGAATGTATTTTGTTTATATAGCACAAGGAGGCTACACATGAATATCTTAGTTTGTATCAAACAAGTGCCGGATGTTGAAAAGGTTAAATTTTGTCCGGAAACTAGAACGCTGGTGCGTGATGGTGTAGAAAACGTTATGAATCCTTTTGATCGTCATGCATTGGAAGTTGCTTTGATGATGAAAGACAAAGTTGGAGCAAAGGTTACCTGCCTTTCCATGGGCTTGCCTATGGCTACTGATGTTTTGAAAGAAGCAATCGCTATGGGTGCTGATGATGCTGCGCTGATTAGCGATAGAGCTTTGGCTGGTTCTGATACCTTGGCTACCAGTATTGCTTTGTCTGCAGGTATTAAGCATTTGGGTGAGTTCGACCTTATCCTCTGCGGTAAGCAAGCTGTTGACGGCGACACTGCGCAAGTTGGTCCGGAAATTGCTGAACATCTTGGCATTCCCCAAATCACCGGTGCATTGAAGCTTGATTATGTTGAAGACAAATTCATCGTTGAACGCGAAAACGAAAGCAGTATTCAAACTGTAGCTTGTGCTGCTCCTTTGCTGGTAACTGTTACCAAGGCTGAAAAAGAACCGCGTTTTGCAAGCATCAAAGGCAAAATGAAAGCTCGCAAAGCTAATGTTCCTGTTCTGTCCGTTGCAGATTTGAACCTTGACCCTGCAACTGTTGGCTTGCCCGGCTCTCCGACCCAAGTTAAAAAATCCTTCACTCCGGAACATCCGGTTATCAACAGTGAAATTATCAACGAAGAAGATGTTGATGTAGCAGTAGACATGCTGTTCAATAAATTAGTTGAAGCAAAAATTATTACTCGCTGAGGTGAATATAGATGGCAATGATCGTAGATAAAGAAACTTGTGTAGGCTGCGGTGCTTGCGTAGCAATCTGCCCGGTTGGTGCTATTTCCTTAGAAGACAAAGCACATATTGATCCTGATTGCTGCATTGGTTGCGGTGCTTGTGTTAATGAATGTCCCGTTGGTGCTATTTCCCCGGAAAGCACTGTAGAAAAGAAAGAAGTAGAAAATGATGAAGGCTCTGACCTGTGGGTTATCACTGAACTGGAAAATGGTGAACCCGTTGGCGTTACCTATGAATTGATTGGCGTTGCTTCTGATTTGGCTGCAAAAGCAGGTGAACACTGCTGTGCAGTTCTGGTTACTTCTGAAGCAGGCGAAATTCCCCAAAAACTTATTGCTGCAGGTGCAGACAAGGTTTATGTAATCGCTGATGCTAAATTTGCTGATTACAATACTGATTTGTACACCGATGCTGTTTGCCAATTGGTAGATGCTTACAAACCCAGCGCACTTCTTATTGGTGCAACTGCTGATGGCCGCGACCTTGCTCCTCGTATTGCAGCTCGCAAGATGACCGGCTTGTGCGCAGACTGCACTGCTCTGGATATCGATACCGAAAACAAAGTAGTTGAATGGACTCGTCCTGCATTGGGCGGCAACATTCTGGCAACCATTTTGTGCAAAGAAAATCGTCCGCAAATGGGTACCGTTCGTCCCAAAGTTTTCAAAGCTAAACCTATGGATGCAACCCGTACCGGCGAAGTAATTAACTTCACCTGTGCAAACCTGGTAGAATCTCCGGTAAAACTTCTCAAAAAAGAAACTATTGCCGGCACAAGCTCCATTAAAATCGAAGATGCAGAAGTAATCTGCTCCGGCGGTCGTGGTATGGGCTCTGTTGATAATTTCAAAGTTTTGGAAGAATTGGCTGCTCTCTTTGAAAATGGTTCCGTTGCAGGTTCCCGTGCAGTTGTTGACGAAGGCTGGATTGGTCACTCCTGTCAAGTAGGTCAATCCGGTAAAACTGTTACCCCGAAAATTTATTTTGCTTGCGGTATCTCCGGTGCTATTCAGCATTTGGCTGGTATGACCGGTTCCGATATGGTTATTGCAATCAATAAAGATGCTAACGCTCCCATCTTCAATATCGCTCAATACGGTATCGTTGGTGATGCGAACGTAATTATTCCCAAATTGATTGCTAAAATCAAAGCTTATAAAGAAAACTAATCTTTACGGAGGCGCTTCCCTATGTGGAAAGTTGTATTTATAGCTCATAGTGAAGATAGTGCTAAAAAAATAAAAGATATGCTTACCGCCAACGGCTTTCTTGTGCAGATGAAGGGCGTAGGCGGTAAGAACAAAAAGGCATACGAAATTTGTGTGCCTTTTTCTGAGGCTGAAGATGCTTGCGAAGTGTTGCGCGAACATCAATTTCAAGGCTAAAGTAGGTGACTGACAATGAAAAAGACTAAAATTATTTGTACTGTTGGTCCTAGCACTGATGACATAGAGCTTTTAGGAAAAATGATGCGGGCAGGTATGGACCTGGCACGTTTTAACTTTTCCCACGGCTCACACGAAGATCATGGCAAACGTTTGGCAATGGTAAAGGCTGCTGCCGAAAGGGTGGGCAAGGTTATTGCTACCATTGCAGATACCAAGGGTCCCGAAATGCGCTTGGGTATGTTTGCTAACGATAAAGTAATCTTAAACGCAGGTGATGAGTTCGTTCTTACGACGGAAGACGTGTTGGGCGACGAACACCTTGCTCATGTGAATTATGATGGCTTGCCAAAGGAGGTGCAGGCTGGCAGTAAAATTTTACTGGCAGATGGCTTGCTCTCTTTGGAAGTAACTGCCATTGAAGGCTGCAAGATTCACACCAAGGTTGTGCATGGCGGCGAAGTAAGCAATCGTAAACGCGTTGCTTGCCCCGGTGTAGAGCTTAATTTGCCTTTTTTATCCGAACAGGACAAGGCAGATATCCTTTTTGCCGTAGCTAACGATATGGATTATATTGCGGCTTCCTTCGTACAAAAGGCAGATGACGTTCTTGCAATCCGCAAGATTTTAGAGGATGCAGGTTCTTCCATTGGCATTATCTCTAAAATTGAAAACGAAGCAGGCGTGCAGCATATTGACGAAATCATCAATGTATCTGACGGTGTTATGGTTGCTCGTGGCGATTTAGGTGTAGAAATTCCTTCTGAGGTTGTTCCCTTGGTACAAAAGGATATTATCGCCCGTTGCAACAAGGCAGGCAAGCCTGTAATTACCGCAACTCAAATGCTGGAAAGCATGATGCACAGCTACCGTGCAACCCGTGCGGAAGCAAGCGACGTTGCCAATTCCATCTTCGATGGTTCTGACGTAATTATGCTGTCCGGTGAAACGGCTTCCGGCGATTATCCCTTGGAAGCAGTGGAGACAATGGCGAAGATTGCTCAGCGTACGGAAGAAGCGTTGGACTATGTATCCATTTTCCAGAAGAAGGGTATTAGCGAACGCATCAATTCCACTGACGCAATCAGCCATGCTACTGTTCAGATTGCGGAAGAAATTAACGCTGATGCAATTCTGACCATTACATCTTCAGGTTTTACCGCAAGGATGATTTCCAAATACAAGCCTCGTGCAACAGTAATTGCTGCTTCTAATTCCATTACGAGGGTGCGCGCCATGCAATATTATTGGGGCGTAAAACCCTTGCTGGGTCCTTACTCTGAAAATACTGATGAAATGATAGAGCTTTCTCTTGCCTGCGCTATGGAGCAAGGCTATATTAAGGAAGGCGACTGCGTAATCATTACTGCGGGCGTGCCTGTTGGTAAGGTGGGCAGTACCAATTTAATCAAGGTGGTTAATGTGGGAACTAAATTATTGTGTGGTGTCGGCATTGGTAAAAAATCCGTAACCGGCAAAGTTTGCAAGGCAGTAACTACTGCTGATTTTCAAAATAAATTGCAAAGCGGTGACATTCTGGTCGTTGATGTACTCAACGATGAAAACGTGCTGCTTGCAAGCCAAAAGGCAGCTGCCATCATCTCTGAAGAAGGCGGCTTGACTTCCTCTACTGCTATCGTAGGCGTGACCTGCGGAATTCCTGTATTGGTAGGCGCAGCTAATGCTACTACTGTTTTGCAGGATGGCCAGGTTGTATCTGTGGATACTGTTGCCGGCGTAGTTTACGATGGTAATATTAATTTGTAATTCAAAATTAGGTGGGTGTAATCATGGAAGAAGTAATTGCTGATAAAAGTGTTGAATGGCAGCAAATTTTAGAGCAGGCTTTTTCCGTGCTGCACCAAGCAAAAGAAGCAGAAGGTGACCAAGCATTGCAGCAGGTAAGCCTGTTGGGATGCATAGGACTGAAAACAGGAAGGCTCTCAGAAGCACAGGCGTGCTTTGAGGAGCTGCTTGCTGTTGGCAGCTCCAAGGGTTCAGCCTTCTGTTATTTAGTTTGTGTAAAAAATATGTTGGTGATGGCGGCGCGCACCCGTAATGGCGAACTGTTCATGGAATGGCTGTTGGCATCAGAAATAAGACTGCAGCAAGCCTTATCGCAGGTAGAGCAGTCTAAAGCTGTTGATTTTGTCATTGCTCTGACCTTTATCGTGTGTGACAGGCGTTACCTTGCTTGCTTACCAGTTCTGCGAAATTTGGCAGGCAGGCTTATCAATGCTATTACAGATAAAAAATTGGTACAAGTTCTTTTCAATGAATGGACAAGCCTTATCGCTCAAATGGCACGTAGAAAATGGGACGAGGTCAATAAGTTTCTGCTTGGTGTTTTGCTAAAAGCTCTTTTGAAAAAGAAGGACCTGCAGCTTATGAAGCTAACTTTACTGCAGCTAAACATGCACCTGCAAATGTACAGTCGTTGGGATGGTTTTGAAAAAGCTTTTGTTTCTTATAAGGAGCTGCAATATTTTTACCTGTTGCTTTTGAAACGTGCCGGTAAGCTTCGTTTTGACGAAGGCTTACGTCAGCAATACCTTGTAATTGTGCTGCGTAGTATTCGTGAATGGATTGCTAATGTAGCGCGGGTTGGTATGCAGGACGATTTGGACATTATCCGCCAATGGCAGGAGCTATTAAAAAAACATCTTACTGCCGGCGTGCAGTCTTGGGTTGATTTACTGGTGCAGCTGGAAATAGCTTACTGGAATTTGACCAAGCCAAAGACAAGCCGTAAGCAGCTGGAATATTTGGCAGATTTACTGGAGCCTAATGTAGTAACAGAAGAATATAATACCTTGCTGAAACGCGTCGTGTAGTGGAAGGTAAAGGCTTGGATAAGCCTACTATAAATATAAAGAAGCAGACGAAAATTAGTTGTTAGCTAAGATTTCGTCTGCTCTTCTTAATTTATAGCATATAAGACATTTTAAAATTTTACATTGACTTTGGTGGCAGTGCCAAATTCCGTGTAGGTCATATCGGCGTAGCGCAGGTCCGCATTATCTAAAACTGCGGCGTTGAATTTAGTATTGGCGAGAATAGCGCCGCGCAAGATCGTCTTACCCATCTTGGCACTACTCATATCTGCATCGGTTAAATCGGCATACTGCATTTTTGTACTGTACAGGTTTGCACCGATAAAGCAGGCGTTTTTCAGCTGAGCCTTGTACATCCAGCTGTAGGGCAGGTTGGCGTTGCTAAAGTCTGCGTAATCTGCAATGATGCTATCCATTGAAGCTTCCTGAGCCTCAAGATGTTGCAGGTTGGCATTCAAAAATTTTGTGGAACGCAGCTGCGCACGATATAAATTGCTGGCACTCAAATCTGCATTGGTAAAATCTGCTTCGCTTGCGTAAACATATTTAAAGCTTGCCTTCGTAATATCTGCGTTGCGGAAGGATGCCTTACTCATCAGCGCGTTATCGAACACTGCGTCGTTGAGATAGGAGTCATTGAAGTTTGCACCAATCAAGCGCGCCTGGGTGAAGTTGGTGCCTGTAAAGTTACGTCCGGATAAATCCAAGCCGGACAAGTCTGCACCGGAAAGGTCGCCGCCAATGCAGTTGCTACCTGCTTGTACCGTTGCCAAGTCTTCGTTGCTGTAGGCGAAGGTAACGCTGTTAAGCATTAGGCAAGCTAACATAAGTAGTAATTTTTTCATTGCTTCTCACTTTCTACGCCTCGTCAAAGAGGGCTTTTAATTCGCGTGGGTCATCGGGAAGATGGTCGATGATTTTCCAGGGCTTAACCTGTTCAAAATCTTCGCGGCTATAGCTGGAACCGTGCAAAACGATTAAGCATTTAGCATCAATGGCGTGGGCGCACTTAACATCGTTAGGAGTGTCGCCTACGAAAATGAATTGGTCCGGAGTAATGGAAGGGTCAACAGCATAGAAACGTTGCCAGAGAATTTTTGCCAGCTGAGTACGGTCCTCGCTTGCTTCGCCAAAGACACTGCGGTTGAAATCAAAATATTTTTCAATGCCGTAGTAAGCAAGCTTTAATTTGGCACCGGTCTTGGTGTTACCGGTCAGCAGGCAATTTTTATAGCCGTTGGCAGGGTCATCAAAAAATTTTAAGGTTTCTTCCACATTATAAAGCAGGCTGCCATAGCATTGGGGTAGAAATTTTGGCAGTGCCATGTGGTAACGGATGAGCAGATTAGCGGCGTCTGCTGCGTTGAACTTACCCTTGATTTGCAGCACAGCACTCTTGATAATTTCAGAATCGGTGCGGCCAGCTAAGGATGCTGCAAATTTAAAGTCTTTCAAAAAATAATGCTCCTTGATAACGTCAATCATTGCCATGACGCTGGCGCCACCGGTTAAGAGCAAGGTTCCGTCTATATCCCAGAAAATGTATTTCATAATTCCTCCATTGAACGCGTGGTAAGTACTGTCTGATTTTGGTTTGACTTGTTATAAGGTGCCTATGACGTGTTTAAGATTTTAAGTAAACACTATAAAAAAGCTGCCTTGCAAGGCAGCTTTAACTTTTTAGATGGGACGAGGTTTCATAATAATATCTTTCAATTTACCGCCAAGGTTTTGGGTACGGCGGATAAATTTTACGTTAGAGCGACGATGAGGCTTCATATCGCTTAAAGTACCGAAGTCACCGCGGTCTAAGAGAGTGATTTTAGATTTATCGGCATCGAAATAGGAGCGCAGATATTTTGTAACGTTTTCAGGTTCAGCACCTTCCAAGCAGCTAAAGACATCTGCAGTAGCAAAGCCCAGCTCAGGATACACATGCAGAGTTACATGCCCTTGCTTACAGATAACAAACAAAGAGTATTCGCTTTGTTCTTCTTCCTTGCGGATTATGATGTCGCTAGGCTGCAATGCAAATACATTACAAGCGTGTTGCAATTGCTCCTTAGCAGCATTTGGGTCGCTGATGATTACATCGCTACAATTATACATATCAACAGCAATTAACTTGCCAGTAAACTTCTTCACTTTCACGGTACACCTCTATTTTTTAAGTATATTTAATTATAGCTAAAAAAATTGTGTTTGTCAAAGCACTAATATTCCTTTCGTAGTGGTTTCGTGTTATAATTGTGGCAGAACATTTGTTTAAATGTGGCGGTGAAAGAATGGAACAGCTGGAAGGCTTAATAGAAGATATAATTTTTCAAAGTGAAGATGGAATGTTTAGCGTTCTGCGTGTTGATAGTAGGCAGAATGGACATACAAGTGCTGTTTATCACGGGCCAGCTCCCTATTTGGGAGAAAACGTTATTTTGGAAGGACGTTGGGTAGAGCACGCACGTTTTGGCAGGCAATTTGATGCAGCGGTTTGCAGAGTTGTACAGCCAACATCTGCTGCAGGCATTGAGCGCTTCCTTGCCAGTGGCGCTATCAAGGGCATTGGTCCCGTAATTGCTGCCCGCATTGTAGAGCAGTTTGGCGAGAGTACCTTGGACGTGCTTGGCAATTTTCCTGAGCGCTTGGCAGAGGTGCGCGGCATTAGCGCTAAAAAGGCGAGCGTTATTGGCGAAGCCTATGCAGAGCTTTCGGAAATGCGTGAGCTGATGCTGTTTTTGGAATCTCACGGAGTAAGTAGCGGTTACGCTACCAAATTGCAGGCTGCCTACGGCAATACTGCCATCACAAGAATTAAAGAGAACCCTTACAGCCTTGCCAATGATGTGAATGGTATAGGCTTTAAGACTGCAGATAGAATTGCCATGGCAATGGGGATGGAGCGTGACTGTGACGAGCGTATTATTGCGGGATTAAGTTACGCCCTGACTCAGGCTGCTGCGGCAGGCCATACCTGCGTGCCGGAGGAATTGCTGGTGCGTGAAACAGAGCGGGCTCTTTTAATTGAGAGTATGCAGGTACAGGAGGTATTTGCCAAATTATTAAGCAAGGATTTATTGCGCACCGAAGAAGTTAGCGGCATGCGCTTGATTTACCCAGAATATTTGTATAAAGCAGAGGTTGGTACTGCCCGTCGTCTGTTAGCCCTGCGTGACCAGGCAAAGCCATTGGGCAGGGTGAATGCAGATAAGGTTATCGCTGAATGGGAGCAGGAGGCAGGTATTAACTTGGCGGAAGCTCAAAAGGAAGCCATTTATGCCTCGCTGGAACATGGCGTCTTTGTTTTGACAGGTGGCCCCGGTACGGGCAAGACAACAGTTGTTAAAGGTATTTTGAATGTGCTGGAGAAGGCTGGGTGCCGTATTCTTTTGGCGGCGCCAACAGGTCGCGCTGCCCGTCGTTTGGCAGAAAGCGCAGGACATCCTGCACTTACCGTACACCGTTTATTGGAATACCAGCCTAACAGCGGTGGCTTTAATTTCGGTAAGGATGACCAAGATCCTTTGGATGCAGAGGCAATCATCATCGACGAAGCTTCCATGCTGGATATTAGCCTGACCTATCATTTGCTGAAGGCTGTACCCGGAGGCTGTAGACTGATTTTTGTAGGAGACGTTGACCAGCTGCCCTCTGTGGGCGCAGGTTCCGTGTTGAAGGATATTATCCGCAGCCAGAAGATGCCCGTTGTGCGCTTGGAAAATGTTTTCCGTCAGGCAGAGGTTAGCCCCATTGTCCGCAATGCTCATAGTATTAACAGGGGCAGGATGCCGGAGTTCACTGATAACGATGAATTCAAGCTGATAGAATTTACCAATGAGCTTGCGGCAGCAGAGCATGTTGCACGAACCTACGCAGAGATGGTTGCGGCAAGTGATTGGCGTAGCGTGCAGGTGCTTTCTCCCATGCACAAGAACCCTTGCGGCGTGCAGAACCTTAACAAAATTTTACAGCAGTATATGAATCCGCCAAGCAGTAGCAAGCCGGAAGTAAATATTCCCGGTAATGTGCTGCGTGTAGGGGATAAGGTGATGCAAATTCGCAACAACTACGAAAAAGAGGTCTTTAATGGCGACATTGGCAGAGTTGTGCGGGTGGAAGGCAAGGCTATTACCGTTGCCTATCCGGAACGTCCGGAAGGGGACTTCGTTACCTACGCTCAAAGCGAGCTGGAAGAATTACAGCTTGCCTACGCTATGAGCGTGCATAAATCTCAGGGGAGTGAGTACCCCAATGTAATTTTGCTGATGGTTCCCAGTCATTACGTTATGCTGCAGCGTAATCTATTGTACACGGCAGTGACCCGTGCCAAAAAGCAGGTGCTTTTGGTGGGGACTAAGACTGCGGTGCGTACTGCTGTGGAAAATGACAAAACCCGCCGTCGCTATTCGCTGTTGGCGGAGCGTTTACAGGAAAGTAGTGATATTTTTTGAGCCTTTTGAAAGTAGCGAAGGCGGTTTATAATAATGTAGGCTATCAGTGCAGGCTGCTGTGTGAAATCATTTATTCAAGGCAATGCGGTGTGTGCCGTCAGGAAATAGATACAGGCTATTTTTGTGAATCTTGCCGTAAAAATTTTGTACTTGGCAAAGTTTGTGGGCAGGTAGAAAATTTAGATGCAGCCTTTATGCTGTACAAGTATCAACAGGAATTACAGCAAGCCATTCATAATGTAAAATTTGAAGGGCAAAAGAATTTGCTTCCATTATTAAGGGAAGAGGCGCAGCTTGCCTGGAGCTGTGAGCTTGAAAAGCTGCTTGGTGAAATTGATATTATTACCTGCGTGCCCACTTCGCCACAGCGAAAGCAGCAGCGTGGCTTTGACGTACCGCAGGAAATATTTGCTTTTTTGGATGGGGAACGCTGGCAGGAAGATTTACTAAAGCGTGTACGAAATACAATGCCACTTTTCGAATTGGAGCCTGCCCTGCGCAGGCAGGAGGTTGCCGGCTGTTTTGAGGTGCAGGGTATAGTAGAGGGCAAGCATGTTTTGATTTGCGACGATATCTTCACTACGGGCAGCACCCTGAATGAAGCGGCGCTTGTCTTGAAGCGGGCAGGCGCAAGCAGCGTAAGTGCCTTGGCATTTACCGCGAGCAAGGATAACTGGTAATTTAAGATAGAAGCTGGTAAGAATGAACAGAATAAGTTTTGCAAAACTTAAAATGTGGATTAAGCAGGAGCTGGTGTTGACCATCGCCATTCTTTTAGGTTGCTTGTCTTCCATTTATAATACGCCTCACTTGTATTATATTGATTGGGATGTGCTCTGCGTTTTATGGGCGCTGATGGTTGTGGTTGCAGGTCTTAAAACAGTAAAGTTTTTGGATTGGACGGCGGTGGAGCTGTTGAATAGATGCCACAGCTATAAGCAGGTTGTGGTGGCGCTGGTAAGCCTGACCTTTGTTTCTTCCATGTTCGTTACCAATGACGTGGCGCTTCTAACCTTCGTTCCCTTGGCGCTTGTCATTGGCAAGACGCTGAAAATGGATATGCCACAGGTAATTATCCTGCAAACCTTGGCGGCAAACTTGGGCAGTATGTTTACACCTCCGGGAAATCCACAGAATTTATTTTTGTACGCTCATTACGGTTATTCTGCCATGGGCTTCTTTAAGGTAATGCTTGTGCCCACATTACTTTCCATCATTTATATTGGTATGATTATTTATTTTCAGCAGAACAAAGCTTTACAGCTGGAGCTTCCTGCTTTAACGAAGCCGGACCGCAAGCTGACAGGTATTTATCTTGCCCTGTTGTTATTGAACGTGGGGGCAGTACTGCATCTATTAGATAAATATATTGCCTTGGCAATAACAGCGGTGGCTGTTCTGCTGGTTAATCGCAAATTGGTAAAGCAGGTTGATTATAGCTTGCTGCTTACTTTTATAGGCTTCTTTATTTTTATAGGCAACATTAGTCATACGGATATAGTCAGCTATTTACGCGACCATATTTTAGGCAGCACGGAAGGAACTTATTTGGCGACGCTTGTCAGCAGCCAGTTTATTAGTAACGTACCTGCGGCAATGCTGCTGGCAGGCTTGACTCGTGAAGCAGATGCTTTGCTTTTAGGCGTGAATATTGGCGGCCTGGGAACATTGATTGCTTCCATGGCAAGCGTAATTTCCTATAAGCTTTTCGCCGCAGAACATCCTTATCAGGCAGGTGCGTATCTGCGGATGTTTTTGTTCTATAATTTTGTAGGACTGGTGCTCATTGGCGTGGCGACGTATCTGGCGTGCATCGTCAATTACAGCAACTATCTGGACGTTTCTATGTTCAGGGAAATGTCAGAGTATTTACATTGGTGATAATATGAAAAGGTATATAATGCACATTGATATGGATGCCTTCTTTGCTTCCGTAGAACAATTGGATAATCCTGAACTAAAGGGTAAGCCTGTAATCGTAGGAGGTCTTTCTTGTAGAGGGGTGGTTTCTACCTGCTCCTACGAGGCACGCAAGTACGGAGTTCATTCTGCAATGGCAATGATGGAAGCCCGCAGGCTGTGTCCTAATGCAGAATTTTTACCGGGGCGTATGTGGCGTTACAAGGAAGTTTCTCAAAGGATAATGCGAATTTTTCAGGAGGAAGCCCCCGTTGTAGAACAGCTTTCCATTGACGAAGCCTTTTTGGATGTAAGTGGGATGGAGCTTTTGGCGAAGGACGTGCGCAATGTTGGTTGGCGTATCAAGGAACGTATCAAAACTGAACTTGGTTTAACCTGTTCTGTGGGCTTGGCACCTAATAAATTTCTGGCGAAGATGGCTTCGGAGCTGCAAAAGCCGGATGGCTTTACTGTAATTCGTCACGAAGAGGTGGGGAGCTTTATCGCTCCCTTGCCGGTAACGAAAATTTTTGGCATTGGTACTGCGGCGAAGCAAAGCCTGCAGCAGTTTGGCATAACTACCATTGGTCAGCTGGCGCAGGCAGATAAGGCTGTTGTAAGAAAGGTCTTTGGCAAAAATGCAGATAAGGTGCAGCTGCTGGCAATGGGTGTGGACAATAGGGAGGTTGTTCCGGAAACACCACCTAAATCCATTGGCAGAGAGACTACCTTTGAAAAAGATTTATTTACTTTTGAAGAGTGCAAGGCGGCTTTGCTGGAGCTTAGTGGGCAAACAGGCTTCCGTTTACGCAACAAGGGCTACAGCGGTAGGACGCTTACCTTAAAAATGAAGTCTGCCGATTTTAAAATTATTACCCGTAGCATTAGCAGTGAGGGTGATATTTCCTGTGACGAGGAGATTTTTTCTTTGGCAGTTAAGCTTTTACAGGAGGTTAATTATAAAAACGGTGTACGCCTTTTGGGGGTTACGGTATCTAATTTATCAGATGGGAGCTGTGGAAGCCTTGGCTTTGAAGAAAATACAAGGCTATTACAGCGCAACGCTACTGTTGATGCCCTAAAGAAACGTTTTGGCGAGAAGATTATTCAAAGAGGTGGCAGGCAATGTTAACTGACAAGCAATTATTGGTTGACTAAGCCTGCTGCTTTTATTATAATAGGGACAGTGAGTTTTTAGAAAAGCTGGTGAAAAAATGTCTCGTACCCGTCCCGCAAGCAAGGCGGCTGAAATGACCAAGATTGCTCTCTTAGTCGCTATGAACTGCGTTTCTGCATATATCATTATTCCTCTGCCCTTTGCTCTTTCTCCCATAGCAATGCAGCCCTTTATCGTAAACTTAGTTGGATTTTTGATGACTCCTAAGCAAGCCTTCATGACTATGCTGGTTTACATCTTGGTCGGTTTGGCAGGCATCCCTGTTTTTACAGGCGGTACTGCAGGACCGGGTAAACTGTTCGGGCCTACAGGCGGCTACATTTTGGGCTTCATTATTGCGGCGACAGCGATTGCCTATTTAAAAGGAAGAAACTATAATTTTTTACGCTATTCCATTGTGGGAGTGTGCATTTGGATTCCGGTCATCTATGCCATGGGAGCAGGCCAGCTTATGCTTTTGACAGGGATGAATTTACAGGAAGCCTTCTTCGTAGGCGTGTTACCCTTCGCGCCCCTTGATATTCTTAAAGTTGTAGGGGCAGCGTGGTTGGCAGGTCCAATCCATAGAATTTTTAATAGATGATTTTGGCGAGTGCAGGCTCGCCTTTTTCTTTTGTAGAATCTTGGTATTTAGCTTTGAAATAAATATAAAAAGGTGTTATAATACTAAAATGTGTCTGAAAATTTTAAAAGGAGTGATTTATCTATGAAGAACACTCAGGAAAAACCAAAGGTTGGCGGCATTCTCGGTCTAATCGAGCGTGTTGGCAACAAGATTCCTGATATTACCATTCTGTTCGTAGGTGCATTTGTTTTGGTATGCGTAATCTCTGCGATTCTTTCCCAAATGCATTTTGATTATGTGCATCCTACCACTGGTAAAAACATTGTCGTAAATAATATGCTCAGCGGTGATAACCTTGTGCTGCTGATGAGTAAAATGGTTACCAATTATTCCGGCTTCCCTCCCTTGGGTATGGTAATTGTTGCTACTCTTGGTATTGGCATTGCTGATGGCTCCGGCTATATCAACACCGGTCTTAAAAAATTGCTTGCCATTACTCCTAAGTACCTGCTTTCTCCTATTATCATTCTTGCCGGCATGCTCAGCCATATTGGTCCTGATACCGGTTATGTAATCATTATCCCTGTGGCTGCTTACATGTTCTATGCTTCCGGCAAGCACCCCTTGTCCGGTATCGCAGCTTCTTTCGCAGGTATTGCAGGTGCTTTTGCGGCGAACTATACTCCGTCCGCAATTGACCCGGTTATCCAAGGCTTCACTCAAAGTGCTGCTCAATTGATTGACCCCACCTATCAGGTAAACGTGCTTTGTAACTACTTCTTTGCTTTTGCTTCTACCTTTGGCGTAATTGCAAGCTGCTGGTACGTTACTGAAAAAATTACCGAGCCCTGGCTGTGGAAGGCTTGCCCCTTGGATGCAGATATTGACGTGGGCGAAGATGCTAACACCGAAATTACTCCGAGAGAAAACCGTTCCTTCTACATTGCTTCCGCAGTTTTGCTGGCAATGATTGTTGGCTTGGGCATTACCATTATGCCGGAAGATTCCATCTGGCGTGATAAGGATGGTGTAATTGCAAGCTTTAAAGCTCCCGTAATGCAATCCATCGTTTCCCTGCTCTTTGTATTCACCGGTACCGTTGGTTTGGTTTATGGCGTACTGGTTGGTAAATTCAAATCTCCTAAGGATGTTACCAACGCTATGGAAAATATTACCAAAACCTTGGTACAGCTTATCGTATTCTACTTCTTCGCCGCTCAATTTTTGTGGGCGTTTGGCGCTTCCAACATGGGTGCGCTCATTGCGATTGCAGGCGCAGAATTCTTGAAATCCTTGGCTTTGCCGCCGCAAATTACCATTTTTGGTATTATTGTAATGGTAGGCTTGCTGAACCTTATTATTACTTCCGCTTCTGCAAAATGGGCAATCCTTGCTCCTATTTTTGTACCGATGCTGATGGCTGTTGGTATTTCTCCGGAGCTTACCCAAGTTGCCTTCCGCGTAAGTGACAGTGCGGTAAACGTAGTTACTCCTATGTTTGCCTTCTATCCCCTTATCATTCTGTACTGCCAAAAATATTGTAAGAATGCAGGCATTGGTACTTTAAGCTCCATGATGCTGCCTTACACCATTGCCCTTTTAATTACCCTTACCATTATGCTGTATCTTTTCTGGGGCTTGGATATTCCTCTTGGCTTCCAAGCTGATTACGTATATCCTAGACGTTAATTGTAAGAGAGGTCTGAATTATGACTATGCAAGCTAAATTATTAGAACGCTTCCTGCGTTACGTTGCTGTTACCAGCCAAAGTAATTCTGCTGTAAAAACCGTTCCCACCACCGAAGGTCAACGTAAGCTGGCAGAACTTTTGAAAGCAGATTTGGCAGAGCTGGGCTTGGTTGATTTGGAAATTAGTGAACATTCCGTGTTGACCGGCAAGCTGCCTGCTAATTTGCCCGTAGGTCACCATGCTGTACCTGCTGTTGGCTGGTGCGCTCATCTTGACACTGTTGACGTGTGCCTTAATGCAGATATTCATCCTCGCGTTGTAAAAAATTATCAGGGTGGCGACATCTGCTTAAACGAAGAGAAACAAATCTTCCTTAAGGTAAGCGAGCATCCTGAAATTGAAAAATATATTGGCGAGGACATTGTTGTTAGCGACGGTACTTCCGTTTTGGGTGCAGATGACAAGGCTGCTATCTCCAATATTATGGTGGCATTGGAAACCTTGGCTAATGACAAGACCATTTACCATGGTGACATTTACATTGCCTTCGTTCCCGATGAAGAGATTGGTCTTTTAGGTGCGAAGAAGCTTGACTTTAGCAAATTCCCAGTAGATTTTGCTTACACCATTGACTGCTGCGAATTGGGTGAAGTTGTTTACCAAACCTTTAACGCAGGCAGCGCAGAGGTTTACATTAAAGGCGTTACCGCTCACCCCATGAGCGCTAAGGGTGTACTGGTGAACCCCACCCTGATTGCAACTGATTTAGTGAACAGCTTCGATAGAATGCAAACTCCGGAACACACCGAAGGCACCGAAGGCTACATTTGGGTAACAGGTATTAGCTCCAATGTGTCTGAAGCTCGTGTGAACATGGCTATCCGCGACCATAACAAAGCTCTTTACGAAGCACGCAAGGAGCAAATTAAAAACGCAGTAGAATTTTTGAAGCTGCGTCATCCGAAGGCGGTTATCGAGCTGAATATGAGCGATACCTACGGCAATATTGCTGACGCTATCCGTGATGATAATAAAAAATGTATCGACTATGTTTACCAAGCAATGGAAGAACTGGAAATTACTCCTAAAACCATTGCTATGCGTGGCGGTACCGATGGTAGCTTTATTTCTACCAAAGGCATCTTGACTCCCAACTACTTCACCGGCGCTCACAACTTCCATTCCAATTGTGAGTTCTGGCCCTTGGGTGCAGGCGAAAAATCTTGCCGCATGACCTTGAAGCTCATTGAATTGGTAACAAAATAAAATCTACGACAGTTATCTGCAAAGGTAGCTGTCGTTTTTCTTTAGAAATTTTTTAGTTGAGCAATCCTTGGCTTTACGTTAAGATATAATTATTAGAAGCTTTTATTTGAAATAAGAAGGATTAGTTTTGGAAGGAGACAGATGATGCAGGAGATTAAGTGCCCTAAATGTGGAGAGGTCTTTCAGGTTGATGAATCCGGCTACGCTGCTATTGTGAAGCAAATTCGTGATAGAGAATTTCAAAAGGAGGTTTACGAGCGTGAGACACAATTCAAAGCACGCTTGGAAGCCTTGGAAAAGGATAGGCAGCTGGCAATTAAGAACGCCATTACCGTTAAGGATGCAGAGATTGCAGAGTTGAAGGCGCAGATTAGTGCTAACGATAAAAATAACAAGCTTACGGTTAGCGAAGCAGTAGCTGTCAAGGATAAAGAGATTACTGCCCTCCAAGCACGCCTTGCTTCTTACGAAATGGAAAAGCGCTTGGCGGTAAGCGAGGTTGTCTTTAAAAACGAAAGAGTGTTGGCGGCGAAGAACCAGGAGCTGTTACAGCTTGCTAATCAGATTGAAGCCAATGAGAAGGAAAATAAAATTCGTGAGCAGTCTATTAAGGATGGCTACGAAGAAAAGCTGCGTTCCAAGGATGAGCAGATTGCTTATTACAAGGATTTCAAGGCGCGCCAGTCCACCAAGATGATTGGCGAAAGTTTAGAGCAGCATTGCTTGATAGAGTTTAATAAATTGCGTGCCACTGCTTTTCGTAATGCCTATTTTGAAAAGGACAATGATGCCAGAAGCGGAAGCAAGGGTGATTTCATCTTTCGCGAGTATGACGACGAAGGTACGGAGTTTATCTCTATTATGTTCGAGATGAAGAACGAAGCTGATGAAACTGCTACTAAGCATAAGAATGAAGACTTCCTAAAAGAATTGGACAAGGACAGGAAGGAAAAGAACTGCGAATACGCGGTGCTGGTTTCCCTTTTGGAAGCGGATAATGAGCTTTATAATAATGGCATTGTAGATGTCTCCTATCGTTATCCTAAAATGTATGTTATCCGTCCCCAGTTCTTTATTCCCATGATTACTCTGCTGCGCAACGCGGCGGCTAATTCTTTGCAGTACAAGAAGGAGCTGGCGACAATCAAGAACCAAAATATTGATATCTCTCATTTTGAAGAGGATATGAATGAGTTTAAGGAGAAGTTTTCCAGAAACTACCGCCTTGCCAGTGAAAAGTTTAAGAAGGCTATTGATGAGATTGATAAGACCATCGACCATCTGCAAAAGACCAAGGAGGCATTGCTTTCTTCTGAAAACAACTTGCGCCTTGCCAATAACAAGGCAGAAGATTTAAGCATTAAGCGCCTGACACGCAACAATCCCACTATGCAGGCAAAGTTTGCAGAGCTGGAAGCCAGCAAGGATAAATAGGCGTGTGCCGTAGCTTTTAGCTTGTTGTTTACAATTACATAGTATTATGGAAGTTTAAGAGCAGGATGCGTTGGGTGTCCTGTTCTTTTCTCTATTACCTTCGTAGACAATAATAAGTAATTTATGATAAAATACTTAGTTGAAGAAAAGGGTTGCGTTCCTTTTCAAGACCTTGCTCAGAAAGTCCAATGATGCAAAATTTTAGGTGCAGGAGGGCTCAAAGGTGTTAGCAGATAATTTGAAAGTAGTACAAGAAAAAATAGAAGCTTCTCTGCTTGCCCGTAGGGAAGCAAAGCAGACAGGTAATAAGGTAACCTTGGTGGCGGTAACTAAGAACCACGCACCGGAGGTTATTACGGAGGCTTTGTCCTTGGGCGTGGAATGTGTTGGTGAAAACCGCGTGCAGGAAGCGAAGCACAAGAAGGAAGTGCTGCCCGCAGGTGGCAAGTGGCATTTGATTGGTCATTTGCAAACTAATAAAGTGCGTCAGGCGGTGGCGCTGTTTGACTTAATTGAATCTGTGGATAGCGAGCGCCTGCTTGCTGCCATTGATGAAGAGGCTGCCCGTATTGGTAAGGTGCAGGATGTTTTATTGCAGCTGAACATTGCCGGGGAAGAACAGAAATCCGGCTTTGGCAGGGAAGAGTACCTGGCAGTGCTGCCCAAGCTGGATGGCTATAAAAATATTCGCGTGCGTGGCTTGATGGTTATTGCCCAAGCTTGCACGGATGTTGAGGAAACTCGTCCTGTTTTTGCAGCAGGGTATCGCTGCTTCTGTCGTTTGCAGGCGGAGCGCAGTGGTATTGACTGCCTTTCCATGGGAATGAGTAATGATTACACTGTGGCTATAGAAGAGGGTGCCAATATGGTGCGCGTGGGTACCGCTCTGTTTGGCGCGCGTGATTATAGTTTAAAATTTTAAGAAGTGGTGGTAAGAATATGAAATTGATAGAGCGCATTGTAGATGCTTTGGGTTTGTACGATGATAGCGAAGACATTTTAGAAGAAGAGCTGGTAGAGAAGAAGCCTATCAAAGAAGAAAAGGTTGAAAAGCATGAGCCTAAGTTTGAGCCTGCTCCCAGAAGAAAGCTTTTTGAAAAGAAGGAAGGTCTCTTCCGCAGTAAGAAGGAAGAAGCTACAGAGGTGGAGACTTTGCCGGAAGCTCCTGCTTCCGCACAGGTGAAGCCTGAACCGAAGGCAGAACCCGCTCCGCAAAAAAGTGGTGGCATTTTTAGACGTAAGAGCGCAGAAAAACCTGTGGAAGCTGCTGGCAGCAAGACTATTGCCATGCCCCTTGCTGATAAGCAGGTGCGTGTAGTGGTGATTGAGCCTACTAATTTTGATGATTCCCAGAAGATTGCAGATTACCTGCGTGGCAACCAGCCCGTAGTAGTTAATTTTGAAAACACCGATAATATTGTGACCAAGCGTATGACTGATTTTGTTAGCGGTACTATTTATGCTTTGGGTGGCAGTATGAAGAAGATTGGCCGTAGCATTTTGGTATGCGCGCCCAGAAACGTAGATATTGATGCAGGAATTAGCATTTACAATGAAAAGGGTGAACAACCGTGGAAAAAATAAATGTACATAAAATTGCTTTTATAGGTGGCGGTGCCATGGCGGAAGCCATCATTAAAGGTATTACCGGCAGTGGCCTGGTTGCTGGCAGTGTTATTGCTGTTGGGGAACATTCCCCTGAACGCTGTGCTTATTTAAAGGAAGCTTATGGCGTAAACGCAAGCACTGATAATAAGGAAGCAGTGCGTGAGGCTGACGTAATAATTTTCGCAGTGAAGCCCCAGGTTGCTCCCGTAGCCTTAACCAAGGATTTAGTGGCAGAGTTTAAGAATAGTGCTTGGGTGCTTTCCATTATGGGTAGCGTTACTTTGGAAATGCTCCACGGCTATGCTCCAGGGTTCCCGGTGGTACGCACCATGCCCAACACTCCGCTGGCAGTAGGGGCAGGCATGACTGCCATCTGTCGTGACGAAAAGGTTACGGATGAAATGCTGGAGATTGCTAAGGCTATCTTCGGCTGCTGCGGTGAGGTAGAGGTTGTGGCAGAAAGTGCCTTGGAAGCTATTACTGCTGTTAGCGGCTGCGGTCCGGGATATGCCTTCGTAATTATTGATGCTTTGGCAGATGCCGGAGTGCGCGCAGGCTTGCCTCGCGCTTTGGCGATTAAGCTGGCAGCGCAAACCTTGGCGGGAAGCGGGAAGATGTGCATTGAAACAGGCTTGCACCCTGCAGTGCTGCGTGACCAGGTAACCAGCCCCGGCGGCACTACCATTGCCGGAATTCACGCCTTGGAAAACCATGGGGTGCGTGGCGCTTTTTACGATGCAGTGCAGGCGGTGTTAAAGCGTAGCGAAGAATTACAAGGGAAATAATTTATGGCAGATAGAGAAAAGATTTTAAGATATTTTAGAGCTGGCGGTGATGAACAGCTGGCGGCGAAGCTGCTGGATTTGGCAGAAGGTGCTAACAAAAGCCGTAAGTACAGGGTGAGCGAGTTCCTTGACCCACACGCCTACAATGTGGCAGAAATTATCGTTGCCAATTTTGAAAACATCAAGCTGGAAAGCTATGGTGGCTTCAAAAATGCAGAGCGTGTTAAGGTTGCCTTTATTGCCGAAGATTTTTACGGCACGCCCGATTATGGCATTACCTGCTTTCTGGCAGGTTGGGATAAGCGTTATTATGATTTATCTCATCGGGATATTTTAGGTGCGTTCATGGGTACGGGCTGCAAGCGCGAGGCTTTGGGTGACATTGTTTTTGTTCCGGAAGGTGCGCAGTTTGTAGTGGAAAAGACCCTTGCCAATTACCTGAACAGCAACTTAACCCAGATAGGTTCTGCCCCTGTTACCTTAACCGAAATTACTGCTGAGGATTTGCTGCAGAAGGAAGAAAAGGTAAAGGTTATTAACGCTACCGTAGCAGATCTGCGCTTGGATGCGGTAGCTGCTGCAGGTTATGGCGTTTCCCGTAGCAGAATGTCTGATGAGATTAAAAGCCTGAACGTAAAGCTGAACTGGAAGGAAGCCAAGAAGGCTGCCCAAGCTGTGAACGAGGGAGATGTTATTTCCTTTCGTGGACGTGGCAGGGTGGAAGTGGCAGAAATTCGCGGCACCACCAAAAAGGGACGCATTAGTGTTACTTTGAAACGATTTATTTAAGATAGGGGAATGGCAATGTTAACACCGCAGGATATTAAGAATAAAACTTTTACCAAGGGCTTTCGTGGCTACGAGGTAGAAGAGGTAGATAAATATTTGGCAGAGCTGCGTAAGGAGTACGAGTATCTGTTTACCGATAATATGGAGCTTAAAGAAACCATTGAGCGAGTA
This sequence comes from Phascolarctobacterium sp., assembly GCA_017467905.1. Lineage (GTDB taxonomy): Bacteria > Bacillota > Negativicutes > Acidaminococcales > Acidaminococcaceae > JAHHUH01. Next base: position 21,669 of record JAFUKD010000028.1, on the reverse strand, counting down.
AGCTCCAAGCTGGAATATTACCAGCAGATGGAAGCCACTATGCAAAGCACCTTGGCAGTGGCGCAGGAAACTGCCGACGAGGTGAAGGCTAACAGCGAAAAGAAGGCAGCACTCTTGGAGCAAGAAACCCAGGTAAAATGCGACCAGCTTTTGGCAGATGCCATGGCGAAGGCAGAGGATTTGTACAGCCAAGCCAAGGCTAAAACTGAAAACATGCTTAATGCTACAGAGGCAGAGTGCAATAAATTAAAGGAAGAAACTAAAAACTTCGTAGAAAAAATGCGTAACACTGCAGAGATGGAAGTGGCAAAATTAAAGGTTACTACAGAAGATACCTGCAAGCGCCGCACTAACACTGCAGAAGCGGAAGCAGCTAAAACCTTGGAAACTGCCCGCACCGAAGCCAACAAGATGATGATGGAGGCTAATGTTAATTACCGTAAGATTGTTGGCGATGCAGAAGAACGCTGCCGCAAAATTATTTTTGATGCGGAATCCAGAGCTTCCTTGGCAGAGAACGCTTATAACAATCAGGTTAAAAAGGCGATGGTACACCGCAATCATATGATGCACCTTTTGAAAACTCAATTGGAGCTGCTGGAAAATTTTGAGGACCACACCGGCGAATAACGGAGGGACAGGATGATTATTTTAGTACGTCACGGCGAAGCAACCCATCATACGCAAAAGCTTACCGGCGGTTGGACTGATTCTGATTTAACGGAAAAGGGGCGTTGGCAAATTGAAATGGCTGCTAAAAAGCTGGCAGCAGATTTTGCAGGCAAGAATGCTAAGCTACGTATTTTGACCAGCGATTTAAAGCGTGCAGTGGAATCGGCAGAGATTATTGGCAGGGCTTTAGGCTGTGCAGATAAAATTGAAAAGTACACCTTTTTGCGTGAGAAGAATAATGGGGAAGCAGCAGGCCTGACGGAAGAGGCAGCTAAGAAAATTTACTGCCGCCCTGCAACGGAGCAGGAGCTTAATCACCGCAATTATCCCGGCGGCGAAACCCGCATTGAATTTTACGAGCGCAATGTGCATGGTCTTGTGGAGCGTGCTGATTTGGACCGGGAAAATTTAATTATCGTGGCGCATAAGGGGACAGTGCAAAACATCATCTTCCATTGGCTGGGAATGGATATGCAGCAGGTGGTAAGCCTTAATATGTCCGTAGATGTGTTGCCTGCCAGCGTATCTGTTTTGGGGAGGAACAAGTGGCACGAACACGCCATCTTCCGTCTGAACGACACTTCCCATTTAAACGAGGGTAGGGGCTACGGAATTTTTGATTTTAAATACGAAAAACGTTGAGCAGTTTAATATTGACTTTACAATATTGACTGCGTTATAATTATGTTGTTTTAATATTGGCTAACGCTATGATGAAGACAGTAGCCTGTGGCGACAAGCAAAGCGATTTGGGGATGGTGCAAGCCCAAACGATGTCTAAACTGGTGAAGATCACTTCGGAGTGGACTTGTCGAATGAAGTAGATGAGTACGGGTAGCGCCCGATACAGCGTTTCGAGTGGCAGGAGGATGTTTGGCTTCTGTCATTAGGGTGGTACCACGGAGTACTTGAATTTGTTAAATTAGCTTCGTCCCTATATATAATGTAGGGAACGAAGTTTTTTATTTTCTTTTAGACAAGTTAGCAGGTATCAGCTTCCTTGTCAGAGCTTTTAGGAGTATTAACGATACGCCTGCGTAGCTCTTGCTTGTGGCTAATACTTTCTAAGCAGTCTATGGTCACTATGTTAATTATAAAATGGAGGTAAGATAAACAAATGGCAATGGATTATAGCAAAACTCTTAACTTGCCGGAAACTGAATTCCCCATGCGTGCGAACCTGCCGCAGCGTGAGCCTGAGTTCCAGAACTTCTGGCAAGAAAACGATATTTATTGGAAAAAACAAGCATTGCACGAAGGCAATGAAAAGTTTATTCTGCATGATGGCCCTCCGTATGCAAACGGTAAAATTCACATGGGTCATGCTCTGAATAAAATCCTGAAGGATATCATCATTAAATATAAATATGCTCAAGGCTTTGATACTCCCTATGTTCCCGGTTGGGATACCCACGGTATGCCTATTGAACACGCAGCTATTAAAGAATTGGGCTTGAACCGCAAGGAAATTGGTGACCTTACCCTGCGTCACCAATGCCACGATTATGCGCTGCGCTTCATTGACCTGCAACGCGAAGACTTCAAACGCTTGGGCGTGCTGGGCGATTGGGAGCATCCCTATGTAACCCTGTTCCCCCACATTGAAGCAGAACAAATCCGTGTGTTTGGCGAAATGGCTAAAAAAGGTTACATCTACAAAGGCAAGAAGAGCGTTTACTGGTGCCCTCATTGCGAAACTGCTTTGGCTGAAGCTGAAATCGAATACGGCGAGCAAAAAACTCCTACTATCTATGTAAAAATGCCCATCATTGATGACCTCGGCAAAATGCCCGAAGATGCAAAAGGCAAAAATGCTTATATGGTAATTTGGACAACCACTCCTTGGACCATGCCTGCTAACGTAGCAGTAGCATTGAACCCCAATTTGGAATATGCTTGGGTTGAATGTGAAGGTGAAGTAGTATTCATGGCGAAGGATATGCTGGCACAGGTTGGCGCTGTTTGCAAAAAAGATTTGAGCAATATCCTTGGCACTGTTATGGGTAAGGAAATGGAATTTGCAAAATGCAAGCATCCCATGCCTGAGCTTGACCGTGAATCCTTAGTTGTAATGGCTGATTACGTTACTACCGAAGCAGGTACCGGTTGCGTACATACTGCTCCTGGTCATGGTGACGTTGACTTTGAAACCGGCTTGAAATATAAACTGCCCATTCTTTGCCCTGTTGATGAACAAGGCAAGCTGACTGCAGAAGCAGGCGACCGTTTCGCAGGTATGTTTGTATTCGATGCCAATATCCCCATTCTGAAATATTTGTCCGAGCTGAACATGCTCCTTGGCAAAGAAAATATCAAGCACCAATACGCACACTGCTGGCGTTGTAAGAACCCCATCATTTATCGTGCAACTCCCCAATGGTTTGCTTCCGTTGATGGCTTCCGCGATGCTGCCCTCAAAGCAATTGACGAAGACGTAAAATGGATTCCTGCTTGGGGTCAACAACGTATTCACAACATGGTTGCAGAACGTCACGACTGGTGCATCAGCCGTCAACGTACTTGGGGCGTACCCATTCCTGTATTCTACTGCGATGAATGTGGTGAGCATTTAATCAACGATGCAACCATTGACTCCGTAGCAAACATTTTTGCTAAAGAAGGTTGTGATGCTTGGTGGGCACATCCTGCAGAAGAGCTATTGCCTGCTGGAACTGTTTGCCCCAAATGCGGTCACAATCATTTCCATAAAGAAACCGACATCATGGACGTTTGGTTCGATAGCGGTTCCACTCACCAATCCGTTGTTATGCAACGCCCCGAATTGGGTCAGGTTGCAGATATGTACCTGGAAGGCAGCGACCAACATCGTGGTTGGTTCCAATCTTCCCTGTTGACTGCTGTTGCTGTTACCGGCAAAGCTCCCTACAAATCCGTATTGACTCACGGTTATGTAGTAGACGGCGAAGGTCGTAAGATGTCTAAATCCGTAGGTAACGTAATGGTTCCGCAGGAAATCATTAATCAATATGGTGCAGACATTGTACGCCTGTGGACTGCTTCTTCCGACTACAAGGCGGATATCCGTATCTCCCCGAAAATTGTTAAACAGCTTTCCGAAGTTTACCGCAAGATTCGTAACACCATGCGTTACATCTTGAGCAATACTAACGACTTTGATTATGAAAAAGATGCTGTTCCCTTTAATGAAATGCTGGAACTGGATCGTTGGGCTTTAATGCACTTGCAGCTTCTGAAAAAAGAAGTTACCGAAGCGTATGAAAACTACGAATTCCATGTGCTGTACCACGCAATCCATAACTTCTGCACCGTTGAAATGTCCAGCTACTATTTGGATATTCTCAAAGATCGCCTTTATGCTTACAAGGCAGATAGCAAAGAACGTCGTAGCGCTCAAACCGCTATGTACGAAATCCTTATGGACCTGATGGTAATGCTCACTCCTGTATTGAGCTTCACCATGGAAGAAGTATGGCAATTCATGAAGAAACCTGCCAACGCTCCATTGTCCGTACAAATGCTGCCCTGGCCGAAGATTAAAGAAGAATATCTGGACGAAGCACTGGAAGCTAAATGGGATAACTTTATTGAAATCCGTAGCGAAATCACCAAGGTATTGGAAGTTGCCCGCCGTGAAAAAACCATTGGTCACTCCTTGGATGCTAATGTAGTATTGCATGCTACCGGCGATGCACTGGCTATCCTTAAATCTGTAGAAACTGAACTGGCAACTCTGCTTATCGTTTCCAAAGCAACCATCGTTGAAGGCGTTGAAGAAGGTTCTGCAACCGGTCGCGAAGATTTGAAGGTGAGCGTTCAAGCTGCAGAAGGCGAAAAATGCGAACGCTGCTGGATTTACAGTGATGAAGTAGGCAAGGATCACGAACATCCCACTCTCTGCGCTCGTTGTGCCGCAGCAGTAAAATAAAATTTTATAGTATTATGAAATAAAAATCCCGCTCGCTTGAGTGGGATTTTTATTTTAAAGCAGGTGGTAGATATATTTTTATATAAGTCATTGTAGAGTATCACTTGCCTTGGAATACCTTTTTTATATTGACAACCTACCTAAGTGTGCTATAATTAACTAGTAAATAAAAATAATTATCAGTAATGCGAAGGGCAAGCCATCGCCATATCCTTACAGAAAATACTGCCTAGGCTGAGAGCAGTAGGGTAAAACGATGTGCGTACCACCTTCAAACTGACTGCGGAAAGCTTAGGCGAGTATGCCAGTCCGTATGCCGGCGTTAACGGTACCGAGTGGGCTTCTGTGGAAGTCAATGAGGGTGGAACCGCGGGTAACTCCGTCCCTTTTGTGAGGGATAGGAGTTTTTTATTTTCCTCACAATGTTGATTACGAAATTTATATAGGAGGCTTTCAAAATGGCTGAAGACAAATTGTATACCTTTGAAAATGAAGAATATCGCAAAACCTACTGGCATACCTGCTCCCATGTTTTGGCGCAAGCAATGAAGCGCCTGCATCCGGAGGTTAAACTTGCTATCGGTCCCAGTATTGACAATGGTTTTTACTATGACTTTGATACTCCGGCTCCCTTCACTCCGGAAGATTTGGCTGCTCTGGAAGGGGAAATGCGCAAGATTTGCAAAGAAAAGCTTAAATTGGAACGCTTTGAGCTTCCTCGTGCAGAAGCAATTAAATTTATGGAAGAGCTGGAAGAACCCTACAAGGTTGAGCTTATCAACGACCTACCGGAAGATGCTGTAATTAGCTTTTACAAGCAAGGCGATTTCACCGACCTGTGCGCTGGCCCCCACCTTGATTCCACTGGCAGAATTAAAGGCAACGCAATTAAATTGACCTCTGCGACCGGTGCTTACTGGCGTGGCGACAGCAAACGCAAAATGCTGCAACGTATTTATGGCGTAGCGTTCCCCAAAAAGGAAGAGCTGGATGCTTACCTAGAACAACAAGCAGAAGCTTTGAAGCGTGACCACAACAAGCTGGGGCGTGAGCTGGAATACTTCACCACTGTTGACTACATTGGGCAAGGCTTGCCCATTATGCTTCCTAAAGGCGCGCGTGTTATCCAACTGCTCCAACGTTGGATTGAAGATACTGAACAACGTCGTGGTTACTACCTGACCAAAACTCCGTTGATGGCAAAACGCGATCTGTATCGTATTTCCGGTCACTGGGATCACTATCTGGATGGTATGTTCGTATTGGGCGACCCTCACGACGAAGAAAAGGAATGCTTTGCTCTGCGTCCGATGACCTGCCCCTTCCAATACCAAGTTTACCTGAACCGTCAACGCTCCTACCGCGATCTGCCCATGCGCTTAGGCGAAACTTCCACCCTGTTCCGTAACGAAGACTCCGGCGAAATGCATGGCTTGATTCGTGTACGTCAATTCACTATCTCCGAAGGTCACTTGATTATCCGTCCTGACCAACTGGCAGAAGAATTCCGTGGCTGCTTTGAGCTTGCCAATTACTGCTTGGAAACCTTGGGCTTGAAAGAGGACTGCTCCTTCCGTTTCTCTCAATGGGATCCTGCTAACACTGATAAATACGAAGGCACTCCTGAACAATGGGAACACGCTCAAGGCGTAATGAAAGAAATTCTTGACGACCTTGGCATTGAATACAAGGTTGGCGTTGATGAAGCTGCCTTCTATGGTCCCAAGCTGGACATCCAAATTAAAAACGTATTCGGCAAAGAGGATACTATTGTAACCATCCAAATTGATATGCTTCTTGCTGAAAAATTTGGTATGTACTACATTGACGAAAACAACGACAAGGTACTGCCTTATATTATCCACCGTACTTCCATGGGCTGCTATGAACGCACCTTGGCACTGCTTATTGAAAAATATGCAGGCGCACTGCCCACCTGGATGGCTCCGGAACAAGTACGCTTCCTGCCTGTAACTGAACGTGCTGTAGATTACTGCAAGGGCTTGGCAGAAAAGCTGGAACTGGAAGGCTATCGCGTAACTGTTGACGCTCGCAATGAAAAGATTGGCAAGAAGATTCGCGAAGGTCAAATGGAGAAAATCCCTTACATGCTGGTAGTTGGCGACCGCGATATGGAAAATGGTACTGTTTCCCCGCGTCATCGTGCAGAAGGCGATTTGGGCGCAATGAACTTTGAAGAATTCGCTGCTATTCTTAAAGAAGTTGTAGATACCAAAGCTAAAAAATAATAGTTGATTTTTACAAGAGCTGCTCGTGTTGGGCAGCTCTTGTGCTAATTTGCAAAAAGCTTTTGAATTGGGAAAGAAGCACTCCATTTTGGAAGATGACTTTTAATTGTGGAATGTATGATTCTGGTTTGCCAGGGAAGCTTTCGATTTCAGGAAGAATGTTCCGATTTCAAAAACTCCTTGTCAAAAAAGAAAAGAGTTCACAAAAACAACAAATAATTATTATTGAAAAGTTTTGGCGAAGATGTTATAATGAATTCAACAAGAAGCCTATGGGTTAGGCTATAAGGAGGAAATATTATGAATAACAAGGTTTACAAAGTATTTAACGATCAAGTACAAGCTGAGCTTTATTCCGCATATATGTATCTGGCAATGAGTCTCTATTTGGAAGACCAAAACTTTAAAGGTATGGCACATTGGATGCGCCTGCAATATGAAGAAGAACGTGAACATGCTTTCCGTCTGGCTAAATTCATGCAAGAACGTGGCGTGAAACCGGAACTTTTGCAAATTGATGCACCGCCGGCAGAATTCGGTACTCCGTTGGAAGTGTTCAAGAAAGCTTTGGAACACGAAAAATATGTAACCAGCCGCATTCATGCTATGTATGAAGTTGCTATGGAAGAAAAAGATTACGCAGCTATGACTCACTTGCACTGGTTCATTGATGAACAAGTTGAAGAAGAAGACCAAACCAGAGACATCGTTGATAGATTGGCAATGGTTGGCGATAACATGAACGGCTTGTTCGTAGTAGATGGTCAACTGGGTGCAAGAAAATAATAGTTGACACAAACTGAACATTGTGGTATCATAATCCAGTAACAAAGCAGAAGCCACTCGCTTCTCACCTTGCGGTCATTACTCGACAGGGTTGGATATGATATTTTCGCGGGTGGATTTTAATCTGCCCGCTTTTTATTTTAGTTAGCGTTCTAAAGGACGTGGAGGTGAATTGTCATAGGCAAAGAAGACTTGCGTATCAATGAAGAGATTCGTGCGCGCGAAGTACGTGTTATTGCAGATGGGGGCGAACAGCTTGGTATTATGTCCAGCCGTGATGCTCTTAAACTTGCAGCAGAACAACATCTGGATTTAGTAGAAATTGCTCCTACCGCGAAACCGCCTGTATGCCGAATTATGGATTACGGCAAGTATCGTTACGAGCAGCAAAAACGTGAAAAAGAAGCCCGTAAGAAACAAAAAACCTTTGATATTAAAGAAGTAAAACTTCGTCCCGGTATCGAAGAACATGACTTCAATGTTAAGTTCAAGAATGCAGTTCGCTTCTTGGAAGATGGTGACAAGGTTAAAGTTACCATTATGTTCCGTGGTCGTGAACTTTCCCATCCTGAACTTGGTGAAGTGCTGCTGAATAAAATGGCTGAGCAGCTTAAAGACATGGCTATCGTTGAAAGAGTGCCAAAATTAGAAGGCAAAAACATGATTATGATTGTTGCGCCTAAACCCAGCAAATAGAGGAGGACATTACAATGCCGAAAATGAAAACTCGCAGAGCTGCTGCGAAACGCTTCAAAAAAACTGCTTCTGGTGAATTCAAACATTTTAAAAACTTCAAGAGCCACATTCTCGAACATAAATCTCCTGCACGTAAGAGAAATCTGCGCAAAGCTGCTTTAGTACATAAAGCTGACCATGAACACGTAGCAAAAATGCTGCCCTACGCATAAGCAAGAGATTAAAGGAGGATACAAACAATGGCAAGAATTAAAGTTGGCGTTACTGCACACCGCCGTCATAAACACATTCTGAAATTAGCTAAAGGCTATCGTGGTGCTAAATCCAAACAATTCAAAAAAGCTAATGAAACCGTAATGAAAGCACTGTCCTATGCACGTCGTGACCGTCGCGTTAAAAAACGCGAATTCCGTCGTCTGTGGATTGCTCGTATCAACGCTGCAACCCGTGCTAACGGCATGAGCTACAGCCGTTTCATCAACGGTTTGGCAAAAGCAGGTATCGAAATGAACCGCAAAGTTTTGGCTGACATGGCTATCTATGATGCAGCTACCTTTGCTAAATTGGTAGAAACTGCTAAAGCTGCTCTCTAATTTTAAATTCTAAAGACCGTTCTCGAAAGGGAATGGTCTTTTCTATTTTCAAACCATACAAAAAGTGTTATAATAAGCTGTTAAAATTTGAGCATAATCTGGAGGCACTATGAACATTGGAGATAGATTAGAAGCTATTGGCAAGCTTGTTCTGGTAGGCTGCGTTTTAGCAGATATTGGTACTGACCATGCTTATTTGCCCGTATGGCTGTTGGAGCAGGGGAAGATTACTTCTGCCATTGCCGGAGATATTGCTGAAGGCCCCTGCCTTGCTGCTAAGAACACTGTGTCCATGCATGGTATGAAAGGCAAGGTTGAGGTGCGTTTGGGCAGTGGCTTAAAGGTATTGCAGGCTGACGAAGCAGAATGTATTGCCATTGCCGGAATGGGAGCCTCTACTATGATAGAGATTTTAATGGCGGATATGTCTTTGGCGGTAGTAGCAAAGCGTTTGGTACTGCAGCCAATGGCAGGTGCTGCATCCTTGCGCAAGTGGCTGTGTCAAAACGGCTGGTGCATCGTTGCAGAAGATTTAGTTGCAGATGGACGTCACTTGTACGAAATTATCGCAGCTGAACGTGGCGAAAGTCCAAGCTTTTCAGAGGCGGAGTACGAAATTGGACCAAAGCTTATAGCAGATAAGCATCCTTTGCTGACAAGGCAGTTTGCCCGTCAGATTGGTAGCTATAAAAAGCTTTTGAGCAATATGGGAAAAAGCCAACAGGCAAGGGAAAGTACAAAGTATCTTGCTTGGGAAAAATTGGTGCAGGAATTGGAGGCGTTGGCAGATGCTTGCAACTGTAAATGATTTGGTAGAAATATTAGAAGAGCTTATGCCTTCTTCCCTGGCAGAGGATTGGGATAATGTTGGTTTTATGCTTGGTCGTAAGGCCAAGACTGTTAAGAAAATTTTGCTGGCGTTGGATTTGACCAAGGAAGTTGTAGAGCAGGCTGTAGCTCAGAAGGCAGATTTAATTATTACCCATCACCCTGCAATCTTCAAAAGGCTGAAGCGTGTTGTAGATAACGACTGGCAACAGGATTTACTGCTTACCTTGGCAGAGCGTGGTATTGCTGTTTATAGCGCTCATACCAACCTTGACTGTGTAAGTGCTGGTGTCAATGATGTGCTGGCGAAGCTTTTGAAGCTGGAAAACAGTGATGTTTTAGATGAAAGTAATGGCTTGGGGCGCATTGGTACTGTGGAAGCAACCTCTTTAGCAGAATATGCTCTGTTTGTAAAGGGTGCTTTGAAGGCAGATTACGTTGCCGTTGGCGATGCGGGGAAGGCTGTATGCAGGGTTGCGGTTTGCGGTGGCGCAGGCAGTGACCTAATTCAGCTTGCCTTAGCTAAAGGGGCAGATACCTTGGTAACAGGTGATGTTAAGTACCACAGTGCCCAGGAAGCGGTGTTCAGTGGTTTGAATATTATTGATGCAGGACACCAGCCTACGGAGCTGCCCGTGCTTGATAAGCTGGCAGATCGTTTATCCTTGCGCCTTGTGGAACGTGAGATAGATGCAGTTGTGAACGTAGCTAAGGAAAGCTTGCTGCTGCGTCATATGTAGTTATAAGCAGGTGAAAATATGATTAAAGATTTCAAGGCAGGTGTCAAAATTATTCAGCCTGCGTTAGTGAGAGTACAAAAGATAGGCAATTCTTCCAATGGCGGTGTGTTTGCCCGCGGCATATTAGAAGATAACAGTGGCAGGGTTGCGTTTATCTGCTTTGAAGCCAGCCTGGTGGATAAGCTGCGCCAGATGGAAGGCGCAGAAGCCTTTATGGTGAGCGGCGCAGTGGACATCAATAAATTTTCTAATGATATGGCGTTGCAGGTGGTGGTACAAAAATTTGACAACCTGCTGCCGGAAGATGATATTACTAATTTGCTGCCCAAAGGTAATTTTAACGAGCAAGAGTATGTTACCCGTTTGCAGAACTTAATTAAGACGGTACGCAATCCTGGCTTGCGTGCTCTTTTGGAAACTATCTTCAGCGGAAACGTTTATGATAAATTTATTATGAACCCTGCTGGGATGCGTATGCACCACGCTTATATTGGCGGCCTGCTGCAGCATTCCGTTGATGTGGCGGGAATAGCTATTGCCTTGGCAGAGCAGATTGGTAATGTAGATAAGGATTTGGTTGTAACCGGTGCTCTATTGCACGACATTGGTAAGCTGCGTGAGATTTCTTCTCAGATTGGCTTCCCTTATACCAATGAAGGTCGTCTGCTGGGGCATATTGCAATGTCTGTAATGATGGTGCAGGAAGCTGCTGCCAAATTGAAGCTGCCTGCTGCCCGCTTGGAACAGCTACAGCATATTCTTTTGTCTCATCACGGGGAAAACGATAAGGGGTCTCCTGTGGCTTGCGCTACTAAGGAAGCCTTCATTGTCCATTACGCTGATGAGATTGACGCTATCATGAACCAGTTTGATACCTATGATGACAAGGGAGCATGGGAATTTAACAAGATGCTGCAGCGTTATTTACTGCACGACAAATAATAAAATTACAAGGCGTTGACAAGAAATTGTAAAGTAATTTACAGTTAATTTGCCAAAGAAACCGTTTTGACGTTAGTTTGTGGATTTGTTGGTATAATTATGTAAATCTTTTGTGAACGTCGTGTATAAAGGTTGCATTATGCTATAATAGCTATAGATTATAGTGTCAGGGGTGATATTATGAATAAACAAAAAATTTTAATCGCCGACGATGAAGCTCAAATCAGAGAGATCTTACGCATTTACTTTGAAAAAGAAAATTTTGAAGTAATCGAAGCGGAAGATGGTGCAGCTGCTATTTTGAAGGTGCAATCTGAAAAGCCCGACATTTTGCTGCTGGATATTATGATGCCGGTATTGGATGGCATCGAAGTATGCAAGCAAGTTCGCAAGATGACGGACCTGCCTATTATCATGGTAACCGCCAAGGATGAAGACGATGACCGTATTGCAGGCTTGGAAATTGGTGCAGATGACTACATCACAAAACCCTTTAACTCTCGTGAAGTTGTGGCTCGCGTAAAAGCGGTGCTGCGTCGTTCCGGTACTCAGGAAAAGAAAGGCGATGCTTCCCGCATTACCTATGATGGTCTTATTGTTGATATGGATGAGTACCTGGTAACTGCCTTTGGTCATAAGATGACCTTTACTACTAAAGAGATGGAGCTTTTGTGGTGCTTGGCTTCCAATCCCGGTAAAGCCTTCTCCAGAAATCAATTGCTGGAAACAATCTGGGGTTACTCCTACTATGGTGACACCCGTACCGTAGATACCCATATTAAGCGTATCAGACAAAAATTGAATATCCCTGCTGATTCCAAATGGGACATTACCACCATTTGGGGTGTGGGATATAAATTTGAGGTAAAAGAACAATAAATGAAAAAATCACTCAGTACACGTCTCATGTACAATTTCATGACGATAATCGTCATAATAGTAGTGGGTATTACTGCAGGCATATCTTATCTTATTGCTGATTACTTCTTTAAGACTAAAGAACATGAATTAGCTGACAAGGGACACGAGATGGCTGAAACCATAGAGTATTTTATTCGCATGGATGACCGTGATACCCTTTACCGTTATATTGTTGCAGTTGACAGATTGGTTGGTGCAAGGATATGGCTTTTTGACGAAAATTACGGACTGCTGGCGGCTTCCTATGTTAATCGTAGGAAGTCCAGCAGTAGTGATGACTCTTTGAGCTATTTTTTCGATGAAGGTAATACCATGACCAACCTTGAGAGTGAGGGAATGGCGCTTTTAGATAAGGATGTAAAACGGGGTAATATCTCTGATAAGATTAGGCTTATTTTAAAAGATATTTACGCCGGGAAATCTGTGAAGTCACAAATTTTCCATCCTTATTATAAAGAGCAGGTTATTTTGGTAGGTGTGCCTTATATTGACCCTATCACCAAAGTAAGAGGCGCAATCTTGATGACGGAGCCCTTAAGCGGCTTCGACAAGTTTTTGCGCAATATTTACATTTATACCGTTATTTTGGGGCTTGTTGCCCTTATTTTCAGCTTATTTATAGTAAAGAAGTTTTCCAAGAGCATCATTAAGCCTTTGCTTACCATGAAGGATAGCGCAACGGCAATGGCATCTGGTGACTATTCCATGAGAGTGGAGGTAAAGGGCGAGGATGAGGTTGCAGAACTTGGCAGGGCGTTAAATTCCCTTGGCAGTGATTTGAACGCTTATGTAAATAAGATGGAACGTACAGAAAAAATGCGTCGTGATTTCGTGGCGAATGTTTCTCATGAACTGCGTACACCGGTTACCATCATTCGTGGCTACAATGAAGCAATTTACGATGGTACGGTAACTGACTCGGAGGTTGTACAGCGTTATCGCAAGCTTATTAATGAAGAAACCATCCGTCTTGAAAGAATGGTGCGTGAATTGTTGGATATTAGTCGCTTGCAGGCAAGTGATGAAATTTCTCAACATAATATGGATGAGTTACCTTTGGCAGTAATCATCCATAACGTTGCCGAAAAATTAATGATAAAGAGTGCGGAAAAGCACGTAAAATTTAGCGTAAATGCTGATGATAATATTAAAATTTTAGGCAATGGAGACCAAATGGTACAGTTAATACTTATTTTAAGCGATAACGCATTGAAATATTCGCCAGAAAATGGTATTGTATCATTAGGTGCGAAAAAATTGGAGGATGGCTCCGTTCTTTTGACTGTTAAGGATGAAGGTCCCGGTATCCCCCCGGATGACATTCCCTTTATTTGGGAGCGTTTTTATAAGGTGGATAAATCCCACTGCCGTAATGTTCCCGGTACAGGCTTAGGACTTGCCATTGCTAAAGAGATTATTCGCATGCACGGCGCGCAAGCCGTAGTAAAAAGCGAGTGTGGCGAAGGCGCTACATTTGAAATTAAATTTCCAAAGGATAAGGTAGTATAATGTTAAAGTATTTTTGTCCCGATTTTAGAATCAAAAGCCTGTATGATCTTTCTCCGAAATGGTTGAAACGTAATGGCTATAACAAAATCGTTGTGGATGTAGACAACACCATGATACCCTATGATAAAACTGTGGTTGGTCCCCGCATGATGACCTGGATCCGTCATATGCATCAACAAGGAATCAATGTTGCCCTCATTACCAACAATGGTGGCGACCGTATGAAAGCCATTATCCGTCAAACCAATTTGGGCTGCATTATGCGTGCGGCTAAACCCCTGCCCATGTCCTATAAAAAAATTGCTCAAGGTATGGGTGGCGGCAAAATCCTGTTTATTGGCGACCAATTGTTGACCGACGTTTTGGGTGCAAAATTCTCCGGTCATCCGGTTATCTGGTGCGAATCCCTTGGTGGTCCGGAGCATTGGTTAACCCGCTTCAATCGCAAAATCGAAAGATTTATTGCTAACCGTTTGATTAGCAGCGGTAAAATGCCCAAGGAGCGCGTATTATGAAAATAGCTTTGCTGCAAATGGAAGTTTTGGAAAAAAACAAGGAAGCTAATGTAGCTCACGGTTTGCAGCTGGTGCGTCAGGCGGCAGGTGAACATGACCTGCTGGTGATGCCGGAAATATGGACCACAGGCTATTCCTTGGGGCGTTTGTCTAAGGAAGCAGAAACAGTGGACAGTGAAGTGTTGGCAGAAATCTGCAAAATAGCTGCAGAAGAAAGATGCAGTATCGTTGCAGGTTCTGTTCCTATGTCTAAGGACGGAAAGGTTTATAACACCTCCGTCGCCATTAGCAAGGATGGCAAGATTGTTAATTTGTACGACAAGGTACATCTCTTTGGCTTGTTCAAGGAAGAGGAGTTCTTTGCTCCGGGTAACAATTTTAAAGCCTTCGATTTAGATGGCATCTGTTGTGGTTCAACTATTTGTTATGATTTACGGTTCCCGGAACTATATCGTCATTTGGCATTGCAGGGAGCAAGGATTATCTTTTGCCCTGCTGAATGGCCTTCGGCTCGCGGTGATATTTGGCGCCTATTGGCACAAGCCCGCGCTGCTGAAAATCATATTTTTGTAGTGGCAGTGAATTGTGCGGGTACCTTTAAGGGTGCGCCGTTCTTCGGTCACTCAATGATAGTAGCTCCCAGTGGTAAAATTTTAGCCGAAGCAGGTGAGCAGGAAGAGATTATCTCCTGTGAGATAGATTTGGCTGACATAGATAAGGTGCGCAACAGGCTAAATGCTTTGGCAGATGTGCGCAAGGAGCTGATTCAATAATGAATTACAGAAGTTTTTTGACCGGAATAGCAGCCGGTCTACTTTTGTTTGTGCAGACAGGCTTGGGTAGTGTAGAAGCTGCTGTTCCTGCCGATGCGCCCAAGGATGTAAAATATATTCTGGGCTTTTATTACGGCAATGGTGAAAACATTTTAATAAGAGAAAACAAAGGACGCTTGGAATTATTGTACCGCTATTCCATGCAGGATAAGTGCTTTGATTTGGCTAATATCTATCCGCTTACGAAGAATCATTTTGATTCTTACACAATGGTAGAAGCTGGACCGATGAGTAATACGGAGGTTGGCGTGAAATTTGAGCGTGACCCCGATGGCTACGGCATTACCTGTAGGGTGGGCGGCAACCGTTACAGCCGTTATTATTTTGGGCAGGAAACCGGCGAGAAGGCTAAACCATTTCGCTTTCCTGCAGTAAGTAACTGGGACGAACTGCGTAAGCAGGCTAATGAAGCTGTGATGCCTGCAATATTGGATTCTGTGGAAGCAGTTACCTTGGTAGACGTGGCTACTGTTCCCGGTGTAAAGATTGATAATGTGTATGCCGGTGCCGACAATATTTTTGGCGCGCCTTTATATACGACTGATAAAATGTACTTGGGTAGTAAGGCGGTGGCAGCACTTACCAAGGTGCAGGAACGTTTGGCTGCTAAGGGTTATGGCTTGGTGATTTGGGATGCGTATCGCCCTTGGTCTGTAAGCAAGCTGGCACATTTAGCTTTGCCTGCTGATAGAAAGTTTATGCTGGAAGACCCTGATGTAAAGGGGAGCAAGCATAATATTGGCAACGCAGTGGATGTAAGCCTGTACGCTTTACAAACAGGTGAGACCGTAGAAATGAGCAGCGGTTTTGACGAACCTTCTATGCGCCAATACGCAAGCTATCCCGGCGGTACAGAAAAGCAACGTTATTTAAGAAGCATGTTGCGCGAAACCATGGAAGAATTTGGATTTACTGGGATTGAGATGGAATGGTGGCATTTTGAGTATGATGCGAAGAATACTTATGCTCACCTAAACATTCCTTTATCATATTTAGAAAGAGGTAGCAAAAAATGAACGTTTACGATTGCGCCAACGATTTGGCAAAAGCAATGCGCGAAAGCCATGAATTTAAAAAATTGAAAGAAGCTAACGAAATTTTAGCTAAAGACCCCGAAACTAAAAAATTAGTTGATGAATTTCTGCAATTAAGCCAAGAAATTGAAATCGCTAAATACCAAGGTCAAGAGCCTGACAAAGAAAAGACCGAAAAACTGCAAAAGCTTTATGGTGTATTGGGCTTGAACCGCGATGCCATGGAATACCTGAATAATTTTATGCGCTTCCAAATGATGATGGCAGATATCTCTAAATCCATTCAAGACGTTGTTAAAGACGTAATGGGAGAAAAATAATGGCCTTTGATAACTTGCAGGATGCTTTTTGCGGTTGTACTGCACGCCCCTTATTGATAGATGAACCTATGAGCCGCCATACTTCCTTTAAAATTGGCGGTCCTGCAGATTTGTTGGCAACGCCCTCCAATGAAGCAGAGCTGTGCAATTTATTGAAGCGGGCTAAGGAAAATAATATTCCTGTAACTTTGGTTGGAAATGGTTCTAACCTTTTGGTACGCGATAAGGGTATTCGTGGATTGGTGATTAAGCTTGGCAATATGCTCAACACTATCGAAGCAGGAGAAAACAGCATCACTTTCGGTAGTGGCGTGTCTTTGGCGCTTGCTTCTAAAAAGGCGGCAGAGCTTGGCTTTACCGGTATGGAATTTGCAGTTGGTATTCCCGGTAGTATTGGCGGCGCCGTTTATATGAATGCAGGTGCTTACGACGGAGAGATGTCCAATGTGGTTACTGCTGTACGCACCGTAGATGCTAATGGTGAAGTAAAGGTTTTGAGCAAGGAAGAAATGTGCTTTGGCTATCGCAAAACCGTACTTCAAGGTAGTGGCTTGATTGTTACTGCTGTTACCGTAAGCATGCCCAAGGGAAACACCGCGGATATTATTGCAAAGATGGCAGATTTCAGCCAAAAGCGTACCAGCAAGCAGCCCTTGGAATTGCCCAGTGCAGGCAGTATGTTTAAACGTCCTCCCGGATATTTTGCAGGAACCTTGATTGACCAGACAGGTCTTAAAGGCTATACCGTAGGTGGCGCGCAGGTTTCTACCAAGCACGCAGGCTTCGTAGTAAATATTGGCGGCGCTACTGCTGCGGACGTGCTGCAGCTTATTAAAGACGTGCAGGATAAGGTAAAGGCTGCCCATGGTGTGGAGCTACATCCGGAAGTTCTCATTATCGGTGAGGCTTAAATCTTTTGCGAGTCCCATTATATTTTGGTGCAACTAATTTGCCTACAAAAGGTGGGCATAAGCGTGCTGACGCTTTACGAATTATGTTGCGCCTGAATAATAGCGCTTCTGAAAGATTTATTAGTGAAGGTATGAACCCAACTTAATCGTTGGGTTTATTTTTTGCGTTGACTGTGCAGTCACTTAGAAGTAAAATGTTTGTGTGAATAAATTTTAGGAGAAGAATAATGCAAGAATTGATGACTGAACAAGAGATACATCTTTTTGGGTTGCAGGTTTTAATTCAGTTTTTAGAAGGTAAGGGTTATGATATTGAATTTGCTCAGCCTGAAAAGCAAAGCTTACCCCATGTTGTTGCAAAATCTGGCGACCAGTTAACTTTCATTGTTGCCGCTACCGATGTTTACCCCAACAAAGGTAAGGTTAGTGACGCTGATAAGGCTGCTGTTTTGGAACACGCCAAACAATTTAATGCACAATGCGCTTGTGCGTACCTGGGGATTGCCAATGCGGAAGGTGTAGAAAAGAAAGATAAAGAGCTTATGAGCAAGGCTTACCGTAACGCACGCTTTGTAACCGATTTTGGCGGATTAGAATTTATTTGCTTCGAAGATTAAAATATCGAGGTGTGGAAGATGGATTTGTTGCAAGTTGATAAAAGTAAATGTTTAAAATGTGGTATCTGCGTGGAATGTTGCCCTTCCTGCATTATCACAATGGGTGTAGATGGACCGGAGTGTAATTTTGACCGTGGGTGTATGAGCTGTGGTCACTGTGTTGCTTTGTGTCCTGTTGGCGCTTTGGATAATAAATACACTCCCTTAGAAAAGCAGCGCCCTGTAACCAAGCCCATGCTTGATGCGGAAACTGCTTATGAGTTTATGCGTATGCGTCGTAGTGTGCGTGCCTTCAAGGCAGCAGTGCCTACGGAAGAAGATTTAACCAAGCTGTTGAATATTACCCGCTACGCTCCTACTGCAGGCAACAGCCAAGGCATGTACTACGTTGTCGTACGTGATGCTGAAAAAATCAAGGCTATTGCAGATGCAGTTGCTGATTGGATGGAAGAAGAGATTGAAGCAGGTTCTGAAAACAAGCGTTATTTTATGACCGTACTGCGTGTGTATCGCGAACGTGGTCAGGATATTATTGCGCGCAAGGCTCCTTGCTTGGTATTTGCCCTTGCTCGCCGTTTGAATACCACTGGTGTAAGCAATGCAGAACAATCTTGGGCTTACGCTGAACTGTTCGCTCCGACAATTGGATTGGGCACTACTATTGCAGGCTTCATCCAAACCTGTGGCATTGCCGGCTATAAACCCTTACTGGATTTGATTGGCTTACCGCCCAAGCATAAGGTTGTTGGCTGTATGATGGTTGGCTATCCGAAATACAAGTTCAGACGTATGCCGGAACGTCAGCACTTGAAGGTAGAGTTTAAATAAGAAAAAGATAAAGCGTTGATGAGTTATAATCCCCGTTCACGTTTGTGGGCGGGGATTTTTATGTTGCTCTCCTTAATATTCTTCTCGTGTCTCTCGTTTTTCTTTGCTCAAGGCTGACAGTGAGGTATTTACCAAAAGTGCTTACAAATTACTGACGAAGATTTGGGCACTGACAAATGACGTAGTTAGGCTTACGTCGAACAACAGTAAGTCACTTCGGGCCGTAACAAAATTCAAAGAGGAATACTAAAACGAAGTGTCTTTACGGGGGGGACTGCTGTGCTATAATGTTTGTAAGGTTTTAAAGAAGTGCTTGAAAAATTTGTGTAGTATTAAAAAAGAGGTGAAGGTATGGAAAATGAGTTAAAGGTTGTGGGACGCAGGCTAAAGCTTTTGCGAATGGAACACAACGTTTCTCAAACAGATTTGGCAAAAGGAATTGGCATGTCCCAAACTAATTTGAGCAATATCGAAGCTGGGAGGACAGCTGTTACCATACAAAACCTTATTAGAATTCGAGAGCTGCTTGGCTGTAAGATGAGCGACTTTTTTGTAGACTTTGATGGTGAAGAAGAGGAAGCTTCCCAAAAGGAAAAGGGAGCTGTAAAAGGGAAGAGAGCGGCTGTTGGCAAGAAGGCTATCGGCATTGAAGAGGCAGTGCAGATTTTAAGACTGCTTAAAGCTGTGGAGATTAAAGGTCTGTGATTCAAAATTTATTGCTTTCCCGCAACAAGCAAAAAGCTTCGGTAGTTAGTGGTGATTTAAAGGCAGTGTAACGCTCCTTTTGGTATAAAAATATCGCTGTCCGCATATTCGCTTCGCAGTTTCTAGAAGCTTTTAAAACGTACAGCTCAGGATGCGGAGCTTCGCGATATTTTCTTGAATATGTGTCGCTGCTTTTTGCTAATCGTTGCTTAGAAAGCAAGTAAATTTTGTTTGTAGGTAAGGCGTCCCCTTTAGTGGACATGAGGAATGAGCCAAATAAGGATCCCTCTTGAGGGAGCTGGAGCAACGAAGTTGCGACTGAGGGAGTTTGGTTATGATGCTTCTGGGCAAGCGGAAGCTTTGTAATAAATAAATTACTCTAATTTTTGAAAGAGGTGTTTTCTATGAGTAAAAAGATGTTGAAAAGAAGCTTAGCACTTGGTGCATTGATGGCGTTTGTTATTACTGGTCAAGCGTGGGCGGAGGAGTTTACGAACGGATTAAATGCACATAAGGAAAATTTAACGTTTGATAGTTTGTCTGTTACAGGACCTGATGGTAGTACAGGTGTGTATAATGCGAATGCTAAGAAATTGATGGTTACTGGAAGTTCATATATTGACGTAGAACGTGATAGTGATTTAACAGGTATTTATGCAGTTTTAGGTTCTTCTTCTACATTTGGTAGCAGTGAAAATAGCACAACTGAGGTTTACGTACATACTACTAATGACACTAGTTATAAAACACAAGGGGTGTTATCAATGGGGGTGGGAACTACTGTCAATTTTGGCGGTAAAGAATTTACCCTTAATGTTTCAAGCGATAAAGGCGAGGCATACGGTATTTGGACTGATACCTATGGTACTGAATCTCGTAATGATGATGATGTATTAGCCAGTGTAAATCTTAATGCCGCCAATAACAATATAATTGTTAAAGGCATTGGTGATGCTATTGGTATATATTCCATGGATTTTTCAAAAGTGGAAGCAACTGGCAATCTAACGATTAATACTGTTTATGATGATAATAAAGTAGGACGAGCTATCCTCACACGTCAATCTGAAATAGCAATAAACAAAGATGGAAAAGGTACAGTAAAAATAGATGGTGATATTACTTTTTATGGATATAAGAATTCAAGAGATTCAATTGTAGATATTACATTAAATAATAGTTACTCTTATCTTAATGGTAATATCTATACATTAACTTATAGTGGTCAAGAATCCATTAATGATGGTGACGTTAATGGCATGAAACTCACTATTTCTAATAGTGCAACTTGGAAGGTATTAAAGATAGCTTTGTTAATACTTTGAATGGTAATGGTGGCATTATTGAGCTTATGGAAGTAACTGATAGTGACGCTACGAGACTTGCTAAAGTAGACATTCTGACTGCAGACAATAGTGAAAATTTAACTGTTCAACAAGCTGATGTAACTGCTGATGCCTTTACTACCAAAGAAGCACAGGAAGCACAAATGGAAGCGTTGGCTTCTGCTGTGACTGTTACTAATAAAGATGGTAAGGCTATTGCAGCTGCAGATACTTTACTCATTGCGGAAGGTGCAGTTGTTGGTGCGGTAACTGCTTCTGTCGATGAAAATGGCAATGTTGGTAAAGTTGTTGAAGCAGTTAACACCAAATCTGACGCAGTAAGTGATGCTGGTATGGTTCTTAAAGGTCACTGGCGTGCTCATATGAACGATATGAATAAACGTATGGGCGACCTGCGCATGGCTAATGGTGAAACCGGCGTTTGGACTCGTATGGTTCGTGGCGAAAGCGAATACCAAGGCGCCAAAATGCAATACAATCAATACCAATTAGGCTATGACGAAAAGCTCAGCGTTGATAAACGTTGGACTGTAGGCGCAGCAGTAACCTTCTCCGAAGGTGATGCAAGCTATGCTCAAGGCAGCACTGACGATAAGAGCACTGCATTTGCAATTTATGGTAGCAAGCTAAACAATGATGGTACCTTTGTAGATTTGATTGCTCGTTATGCTCATTTGGAAAGTGATTTGGAAGATAGAGTATATGGTAACGGCGATT
>JAFUKD010000027.1 GCA_017467905.1 Phascolarctobacterium sp. | reverse complement strand
GCTACCATAAACAGAGAAGCCCTTATGTTTGTTTTCACCACTTGCTTTGTCAGCAGTAGTATCAGCTTCGGTATAGCTTACTGCAGCACCAACAGTCCAAGACGGGTCAACGCTGAGTTTTTCGTCATAGCCTAATTGATAGGTTTTGTATTCGTTTTCAACATCCTTGTATTCACTTTCGCCGTTAACCATACGAACCCATACGCCATGTTCACCATTAGCATTACGCAATTCGCCAAGGCGCTTGTTCATATCGTTGTTTTCTGCACGCCAAGCCATCAATGCTACATTCAAAGTATTGTTGATGGAAGCGTTGGTAGTGTTGAGTTTTTCGGTTACATCCTCTTCTGCTATATAACCATAGTAGTAGCCATCTTCTGGTTCAGTTTTATAACTTACTACACCAGTAGTTTCACCTTTAACCTTACCTTCAGCCATTACTACTTTAGCTGTAATATCTCTAGCTTCTTCGCCAACGCTAAGTTTAGCAGCTACAGTAGAAAGTTGTGCTACTGTATTCAAATCATCAGCGGTTTTACCACTTTCAGTCAAAATCAAGGAACCAGAACCTGCATCAACGTGAACATATGCATCTTTTTCAAATGCAATCTTACTCTGGTTGCTATTAAATGTACTTACCCTACTTGCACCTGTTACATTCCAAATTGCACCATTGTTGAATGTAAGGGTAGTCTTGGAAGTATCATCAGTTGTTACAGCACCATTCAAGAAAGATTTTTCATCCTCAAAGTTAATAGTTACACTACCACCCGTGATAGCAGTAACATCGCCTGTGATAGCTGCACTCTTATCAGCATTAACTGCGATAACACCCTGATTAACAGCGCGCAGTGCTTCGTTTTCACCTGCGTCAATCATAATATTATCGGTGGTTACCTCAATCGTGCTCTTCGCGAGATTTTGAATACCGCCCAACTCACCGTCAATATTTATGTTTTCAGCATTAACTGTTATGTCATTACCTGCATCACCCGTCGCATTGATACCCCAACCATCATATCCTGCCGTAAGGTTGACTGTTTTAGCATTCAATTCGACTTTGGAAACAACGCTCTGGATCGCATCTTTGTCTCGGGATGTAATATTAAGCTCATCCTCAGCATTGATCGTTATATTGCTCAGGAAGCCTCTGACAGCATCTTCTCCTGCTGTATCAACAGAGATGTCATTACCTGCCACCGAGATTTCTGCTCTGTTACCGTTTGCGCCACTGCCTTCGATCTGTCCATTAATATCAACATCAGCATTACTGTTTATAACTACAGATTTGCCTTCACCTGCACCGATCGCGTTTTTGCCTTCCGGAGCATTGATTTCCAAGTCTACGCCATCAAACGTAAGTGTATCATCTTGAATGACATCATCAGTATTTTCAACAACTTTACTGTATACAACCTTGGCATTTACACCGTCATCCGCAGTATACTTCATGTTTTTCGTTTCGCTCTTGCCGATCTCAAGCGTGCCGTTGCCATTGAAGTTAAGTTCTTTTTGTTCCACTTGGAGTGTATCTACATCAGTATTACCGCTTACATCAACTGTAGTATCTGCGCCTGCATAGATAGATCCAATCGTATTGTCACCTTCTAATGTAATGCTACCTTTGCGGATATCGACTTCGCCTGTGATGTCGGAATCTTCAATAGTAAGGCTCGTTGTCGGATGTATACCGAAACCTTCTGCAGAACTGCCGTTAGGATATTTGTCATCTTCAGGCATGAATGTCCAACCGCTATTAAAGTCGGCATATCCACGAACACCATAGACATTTTTCACCGTGGAGTTCTCTATCGTTACGGTAGATTTTTCTACTTCTGCACCTTCGGCACCCTTCGTATCAATGTAACGGACGATACCGCCGGTATAGATGTCGCTGTTGACAGTCGCGTTTGCAACGCTCAAAACAGCTTCTCCGACATTGGAGATAGCTTCACCGCCCATAGCAACACCGCCTGCGACGATTGCCTGGTTGAAAGTACCGCCTGTGATGATCGTTTCTGCTTTATCGACAGTCGTTTTGAATACACCGGAACCAATCGCAGCACCATATTGGTTAGCTAAGCTACCACCAATAATCAAGGAGTTGAACGTGCCGCCTTTAATCTCGGTCAAAGCGCTTGCTAAGTTCAGCTCACTGGAGTTATCGAACGGCGGATAGCCTGTAGCAGCATAACCCTTGACATGGTCACCACCAACTACTAAGTTTTCTAATGTTCCGTGCCCCCATAACGTAGCATCACCGAACGTACCGCCATTGATAACAAGATGAGCCGTTCTTTCTGCATTGCCTGTGGTAAGTTTGTTTACATCATTTGCTGCAGTACCGCCAACAACGTGTTTGGCATATACTCCGTCATTGATAACGACTTCTGTTTTTTCAATATTCACTTTGAGTTCAGCAGGGTCTTCTACAACACTGGCATAGTTACCGCCAATGATATAATCCCAATTACCGACATTAACAATCAGATTACCGCTGAATGCTGTTGCCATACCTGCTTCGTAAGAACCGCCCCAACCGCCGACAAGACGATCTTTATTCGTTCCTTGTGAATCAACAATCTGCGCTTGACCAGCACCCTCTTCATATCGTGCAGCTTCGGCCATACCGTCATACATAGCACTACCAGTAATCACAAAAGCCATCATAGCGCCAAGTGCCAAACCTCTTGCCATCGGAGCATGACCAACTTTGACAGATTTCACGCCACCAGTAATGATATTTTTCGCCAGCTCAGAAACCACTACATAGCAATTTTTTACTTTACTCCAAACAACTTTGTAAATCTTGTTCATCACAAGACCTCCCTTTCGTCTTTAGAATTTTATTTATTACAAAGCTTCCGCTTGCCCAGAAGCAATATAACCAAACTCCCTCAGTCGCAACTTCGTTGCGCCAGCTCCCTCAAGAGGGAGCCTCATTCCTCATGTCCACCAGAGGTGAAGCCTTTCTACGAACAAAATTTAATTGCTTTCTAAGCAATAAATTTTGAATAGACCCCCTTCAGTCACCTACTGCGACAGCTTCCCCAAAGGGGACGCCTTTCCTTAACCGTACTTTATCTCCCCAGCCTTCAGCAGTCTCAATCTCTGCACTGCCTCTTCAATGCTGATAGCCTTCTTGCCAGCCCCAAACTCATTGGCAGCAGCCTCTTCCTCACCGTCAAAATCAACAAAGAAATCTGCCATCTTGCAGTTAAGCTCCTGGCTAATCTTCAACAGGTTTTGAATGGTTATTGCTGTTCTGCCTGCTTCGATATTGCTCATGTTCGTCTGGCTCATGCCAATACTATTAGCCAAAACAGTCTGCTTAACTCCCTTTTGCAACCTCAGGAACTTTATCCTCTTGCCTATGATTTCAAAATCCTTTTCCATTTGCCACAGCTCCTATTGGTGATACCATTAAATTTGTCAAATCTTTTAATTCTTATTGTTATTATAGCACCTCTGTCCCCCCCCGCAAGACTTTTAGTGCCAGCAAGATTTCCTTTCGACGTGTCTTGCACGCGCATCTTCGCACTGGCTTGAGTTCGCAGCCGCGCGTAATCTCCTTTTCCTTATGGCTTCTATTAGCTTTTCAAATTCCGCCCTCTTATTTTTGTTCCACGCATAATCAAACAGCAAATGCTCCTCTAAATTCAAAGCACCACAAATCCTCACAAGGGTATCCACAGTTGTATTCTTTCCCGCTTCTATCTTTTGCAAATTGGAACTATCTACCTCTGCCATATTTGCCAGCCTTGCTTGGGTTAGGCTATATGCCAACCTCAGCTCCTTAATCACCTTCCCCAATGCTTTTAATTTCTTTTGTACATATTCATCTTGCATAGCTAACCTCCCTTTACAACTATGAATATGTTTAACACTCTTTTCTGTAATACCTTTTGTTAAGGATTATAATCCTTTTTTCCTTGTCCACCCTGCCCTTCCATGCTACTGTAGTACTGACCAACGTTGGAAGCAGTTACAAGATTCTTCATTCCCAATAACACGAAAGGAATGATTGAAATCCAAAAATTTACCAACATTCAAAAACTAACCTCTAAAGAACTTTCAGAGATTCTTCCCAAAGCACAGGCAGGTGACCAGCTTGCCATGGAACGCTTATG
The DNA here is from genome assembly GCA_017467905.1 of Phascolarctobacterium sp. GTDB lineage: Bacteria > Bacillota > Negativicutes > Acidaminococcales > Acidaminococcaceae > JAHHUH01. The sequence continues at coordinate 814 of JAFUKD010000027.1, read as the reverse complement.
TGGCGGCTATGTAAGATTAATCTACAAGCTTAGCCATAGGGAAGCTGCCCGTAAGATTTTAGGCGAGGATGCAGAAAACACCGCTTGGCTGTGGTTCTTGGAATTTATCAAAAACTATCATGATTATAAATTTGATAAGTTTCCGGGGCTTGTCCGTAGATATTTGATTTTTAAGTTTGTGCGTTTGATGCAGCAACAAGGTGCACAATGGGACAAGGAAACTAAGGCAGATACCACCTGCACTGATAACCCTTTTGGCGGTGCCGAAGATGACGATCTTCTCCAGCTTCTTAACAGGCTCTCCCTTTGGCAAGAATTTGTCAGGTTATCTCCTCGGCAAAAAAAGATTCTGAGTTTGTATTTCAGCGGTCAGTACAATCAGCGAGAAATCGCAGAACTCCTTAACTGCAGTGTGCGTACTGTAGGTTACCAAAAGGATACAGCTATAAAGCTAATTCGCGATAAGTTTTATAGCTAACCGGTAAAACTGAATATTGTTTTAGGCATTGCAAAAACCCCGTTCAAAGTACTGAGCGGGGTTTATTGTTGATGTTTATTAGAATTTGTGTGCCTATATAACTTTAAGTTACTGCATACTTTAGGACAAGGTAAACCGTACCCCATTGTCAAGACACTTTCCTTTTCTTTTTTCTTTTGTTCAAGGTTTAAATTATTTGCATACAAAAAATACTTGGAGCTATTTCCAAGTCTTTTCTAAATTCAACGGGTATATTCCAGTTATTATGTACTCGTAATATTCATTTGGTGAAAGCTTCGCAAGTCCTTCCTGGTACCTGTCGTTGTTGTAATAATC
>JAFUKD010000026.1 GCA_017467905.1 Phascolarctobacterium sp. | reverse complement strand
GATTTTGAAACTTTCAGTGGTATGGGCGCTGCTGATTATGATGCAAATGGGTACAGCCTTAGTGCTGAATTTGGTAAACGCATCCAACAAGGCAAAGGCTTGTGGATTGAACCGCAAGTTGAATTGACTTATGGTAGAGTTGGCAGTGTAGACTATGTAAGTGAAAATGGTGTTAGCGTAGCACAAGATAGCATGGATTCTTTGGTTGGTCGCATTGGCTTTAGCCTTGGCAAAGATATTGAAAAAGGTAACGTTTACGCTCGTGCATCCTATTTGTACGACTTTGACGGCGAAACCAAAGCAACATTGAACAATGATGCAGTTCTTAAAAATGACCTCGGTGGCGGCTGGTGGGAAGTTGGAGTAGGTGCTAACATTAACCTGTCCAAAGCAACCTATATCTACGCTGATGTTGAGAAAACCTTTGGCGGCGAAGTAGATACCAACTGGCAATGGAATCTTGGTGTGCGTTATAGCTTCTAATAGTTTAGGATAGCAAGTTAATTTAAGTCTGACACAATAACCACAAAGGCTTCCCTCGTAAAAACGGGGGAAGCCTTTTGCTTCGTGTAGTATTTTATTTTTTGTATTCGCCTTTTAAAATACGGTTGAAGATTACGTACATAACTTCGGCGGATTCGTCGCTGAATTTGAAAATCAGGTTGCCATCTTTTTTAGTGTGGTAGGTAACCATGCTCATGCCGTCAAAGCTTGCGCTTTCAATATCCTTTAAGGCAACTGCCTTATGAACTGTTTGTCCTAAGAAGATAATGCGTTGGTTGGTAAGGAAGAAGTAACCTAACTCTACCAAGACGGTGGTTTCCTCTTTAATAGTGGGGTGTTCAATGTGCTCGCCTTTAAAGGAAACGGTTTCGTCAATGCTGAACTTGCGGGTAAGCTCGAAATAGTTGTCCTCGCGTTCCACTACCTTGTGTTCGCAGAAGCCGCTGTTAGCATAAGCGTAGCAAGCTTCTCCTTTTTCCAAAGGCAGGTTAATTTCCATGGGAGCAACGTCGTGGTTTTCAGCATTCCAGATGCTACGGTATTTTTCCAGTGCGCTGGAAATGTGGGGCTTAAATTCGTAGGGAATGTCCAAGGTTTTGCAGTCAGCAATCAAACCATCTTCCACTTCCACGGAAAAGCGTCTGCTTTCGCTAATGCCGTCAAAAATTTTATTGAAGTGGTCATCGAAGGCTTGTCTGCGGATAGCAAAGCCGTCTTCGTAATCGTAACCAAAGACTTTGTTCAGGGTTTGGATGTCCAGCTTTTCCTCGCCTAACAGGAGAGCGGCGCAGCGATTGTAGTAAGCACCGGTCTTTGCGCCCTTGTCTGCTAATTTTACCAAGTGGGGAGGCAGCTGCAAAATTTCTGCCAAGTGTTTGCCTTGGGCAAAAAGCTCGTCTTCTTGGCTTTGAGCTTCGTTGTAGATGACATCTGCCAGCTTGCGATAGATACCGCTACGTTGTTCCAGGCTAGTATCATCTAATTTAGCGCCCCATTTTTTTAAGGCAGAGCTTACCTGGGCAGCGGTCAGGTCTTGGGCTTTCTCTGCTTCTACTAAAATATTGTTGATTTCAGCCCACGCATTTTGTACGGGCTTGCCGCTGAGCAGGCTGGAAAAGAGTCCTCGTTCTTCTAATTCTTGCAGGGTATATGGCTTCAAGATTACACATCCTTTAAAAAACATATTTCTTATATTATACAGGAAATCTTGCTTTGTATAAAGATAAACTTGCAAAAACTTCTTCCGAGATATAAATTTTTTCGTTGCAGAGGTAACATTATATTGTGTGGAGTGGTATAATGTATCTGCTAAAGCGTTTATGCGGAGATGATAATATGGCTTTGTTTGATGAACATGGCGATAAGAAAATAAATTGGAAGGTAAATTTGGCGGTGCTGTGGATTGGCGTCTTCTTCGCCGCTTCCAGCTATACTATGTGCGTGCCCTTCCTGCCTGTCTTTTTATTACAGGAGCTGCACGTCAGCGAGGAGCATCTTAGCTTTTGGAGTGGCATAGTCTATTCCATTACCTTTCTTGGCTCCGCGGTTATGGCTCCCTATTGGGGAGCGTGGGCTGATAAGGTTGGCCAGCGCAAAATGGCGATACGGGCAGGCTTTGGCTTGGTGCTTTCTTATGTGTTCACTGCTCTCAGTCAGGATGAGTATCAGCTGTTGGCGGTGCGCGCCTTCACAGGAATCATCAGCGGTTTTGTTCCGGCTTCTATGTCCTTGGTGTCTTCCACTCTTCCCATACATAAGATGGGCTGGGGGATGGGCTTGATGCAAACGGCTTTGTCCAGCGGTGGTATTTTGGGACCGCTTATGGGCGGTTACCTTAGCAGCTGGTTCGGGATGAGGATGTCCTTTTGGGTAAGCTGCGCATGTTTATTGGTGGCAACCACTTTGGTAATCTTCTTTGTGCACGACATACCCATTAGCGAAGAGCGACAGAAGCAGAAAATAGAACTGCTTAGTGATTTGCGAGAGTCCCTTAAAAATAAAGGCTTGCTGTTTATTATGACAATGTTCTTCCTGGTGCAGGTGTGTGTCATGATTTTACAGCCTTTAATTACTGTGTATGTAGGTCAGCTTATGGGCAGGGTTGATGATGCTACGATTCAGATGTCCGGCGTAATTTTTTCCTTGGCTGGAATCGCGGGAATTTTGGCGGCGCCCTTCTGGGGTAAGCGAGGACAGCGTTACGGGTATGTGCGTACATTCTGCTTTATTACCTTGGGTGCTGGCGTGGTGAATTTATTTCAGTTTTTCACAAGCGACGTGTATCAATTTGCAACAGTGCAGTTTATTTACGGCTTGTTCCTTGCGGGAGCAATACCTAATATCAACGCTAATCTAGTAGAGGTTACAGACCAGAGCGTGCGTGGTAAGGCCTTCGGTTTGATAACATCAGCGCAAATGTTTGGCGGTGTTGTAGGACCACTGCTTGGCGGAGCTTTAGGGCATGTGCTGCCAACGAAGTTTGTAATTATCAGCGCAGGGGTTATCCTTATTGGTATGTCTGCGTACACTTATATCAACAAAGTAAGATCTGCGTAAGCATATATATTAATGAAGAAAATGTTTTAGAAGTGCTTGGGGAAGGATATAAAAATCAGGACCTACTTGGTTTGCGCCAATAATTTTGTTACAACAGGGTTAGAGGTTATTTCTAAGACTTTTGGCAAATAAAAAAGCTCGCTCCGAAATAGGAACGAGCCTTTTTATTTATGAGGTGAACGAGATTTAAGGTTTACTCATTACCAGCTTCAGATTTGTCAACGACTAAGGTAACAGCTGCGTCACCGGTTACGTTAACGGAAGTACGCGGCATATCGAGAATACGGTCGATACCTGCGATAAGAGCGGAGCCTTCGAGAGGCAAGCCAAGAGCGGTTAAAATCATGGTGAGCATAATGAAGCCTGCACCCGGAACGCCTGCAGTACCAATGGAAGCCAAGGTGCCGGTAAGCATGATGGTCATGTATTGTGCGCCGGTTAATTCAACGCCGTAGATTTGTGCTACGAAGAGAGCGCAAACGCCTTGGTACAGTGCGGTGCCGTCCATGTTGATGGTAGCGCCCAAGGGAAGTACGAAGGAAGAAATGTTTTGGCTTACACCCATTTTACGCATGCAGTCCATGGTAAGGGGCAGAGTACCGGAAGAAGAGCAGCTGGAGAATGCTAAGATGGAAGCGGGAGCAATGCCTTTGAAGAATTCCATCGGGGAAGTTCTGCCAAGAGTTGCAACCATTGCGCCGTAAACAATTACTGCGTGGAGCAAGCAGCCTACATATACGCAGATGATAACTTTCAGCAAGGGAAGAAGAACGGAAGGACCATTAGCTGCAACTACCGGAGTAATCAAACCGAATACGCCAAAGGGAGCGAAGCTCATGATGATGCCAACCATTTTGTAGCAAACCTCTGCCAAACCATCGATAGTGTTTTTCAAAGCGTCTGCCTTTTCACCAACAGCTACGATACCAACGCCAACGAACAAAGCGAAGAGGATGATTTGCAGCATATTAGCTTTAACCATTGCGCCCAACGGGTTGGTGGGGAAGATGTCGATAATAACTTTCATAATGGGCGGAGCTGCTTTCGCAGTTACTTTCAAGCCTTCAGTGGACATGTTCAAGCCAGCGCCGGGTTCTACCAATACGCCAAAAGCAATACCAAGAGCGATTGCAAAAGCGGTAGTAATCAAATAAAGAGCAATGGTTTTGAAGCCAATGCGACCGAGTTTTTTAACGTCACCCAAACCGCAAACACCCATAACCAAAGAAGAGAACACCAGAGGTACGATAACCATCTTAATCAGGTTCATGAAGATGGTTCCGAAGGGACCAATCCAAGTTTTGGCGAAGCCTGCGCCTTCAGCACCAAGCTGTAAGCCGGCAATGATACCTAAACCGAGAGCAATCAAAATTTTTGTTGATAAGTTCATAAACAAACCCCTCCTAAAAAAGTTTTAATAAATAAAATAATTACTTATAAAAGTATTATAGCAAAGGTTTGTCTAAAAAGCAGATTGTATACAGTATTTTTGAGGGAAACCGATAAAATTTTTTTCAGTAATAAAAAAGCCTGCAAGCTTGAAGAAACATCTTCTTGCTGCAGGCTTTAGTTGCTTTTTATTTGCCGGTTTTCAGTTCGGTCCAGTAACGGTCGTACATGGTGAGCGCTTCGCCAATATCGGTAAGCCATTCGCCTTTGTCGATGTTCTCGCGACCAATTTTCAGCATCGGGTCATTTTTAAATTCTTCGCTGTGGAATTCAGCAGCTTTTTCGTTGGGGTCATTGTAGCCAATGTATTCGTAGTTTTGTGCGCTAACCTTCGGGTCATACATAAAGTTGATGAATTTCTCAGCCAGCTCTTTATGAGGAGCACCTTTGGGAATGGCAAAGGTGTCTGCCCAAATTGTTGCACCTTCCTTGGGAATTACAAAGCCAATGTCCTTGTTATCCTTGTAGGTGTAGCTTGCGTCACCGGTCCACATGGTACCAATCCAAGCTTCTTCTGCGATGAATTTTTGTTTAATGGTATCAGTGTCAAAGGCAAGCACGTTGGGAGCAAGCTGTTTCAAATCTTTAACAGCTGCTTCAACCTCTTGGGGGTTCAAGCTGTTGTTGGAATGACCATTCTTTTTCAGAGCCATACCGATAACTTCGCGGTTGTCGTTCAAAAGAATAATGCGACCCTTGTATTCGTCCTTCCACAAATCGTTCCAGGAAGTGGGAGCTTCTTTAATGTACTTTTTGTTGTAAACGATACCGGTCATACCCCAAGTGTAAACAACGCTGTGCTTGCCGGTGGGGTCATAGGCAGGAGCCTGCAAATTGCTGACGATGTTTTTAGCGTTGGGGATATTTGCCAGATTAAGCTCTTCCAGCATACCAAGCTTCAACATAGTTGCAACCATGTAGTCAGAAGGTTGGATAACATCGTACTGGGCGCCGCCTGCTTGTATTTTTGCCAACAGCTCTTCGTTGTTAGCGAATACGTCATAGTTTACCTTGCAGTTATTTTCTTTTTCAAACCTTTCGATAACTGCGGGGTCAATGTTGTCGGCCCAACTGAATAAATTTAAAACCTGCGGTTCACCTTTGCCGTCAGATTTTTTGTCGCCGCCACCACAGCCAACGATAGCGAATGCTACCAAAGCGATGAGAAGAGAGAGTAATTTTTTCATTTCAGACCTCCATTCAAGATTATTCTTCTTTTTTAGAAATATGTTGAGGTTGGAGCAGTTGCGCAATAATAACCAAGATGATGGTTGCCAACATCAACAAAGTTGAAAGCGCGTTGATTTCCGGGGAAATACCACGCTTAACCATTGCGTAAATGTACAGGGGCAGGGTTGTGGAGTTAGGACCTGCCACAAAGAAGCTGATGATGAAATCATCAATAGAAAGGGTGAATGCCATTAGCGCGCCGGCAACTATGCCAGGCATTGCCAAGGGCAGAGTAACATAGCGGAAGGTTTGGAAGGGAGTAGCGTACAAATCCATTGCGGCTTGTTCCAGTTCGGGACGCATGCCTTCCAGACGGGCGTTAACCGTAATTACCACGAAAGATACGCAGAAAGTGATATGTGCCAAAATCAAAGAGGTTTTGCCAAGGGGAATATGCGCTTGGCTAAAGAGAACCAGTAAGGAAAGACCCATAACAATTTCCGGAATCAGGATGGGCAAGTACAAAAGACCGTTGATTACGGATTTATACTTGTATTGATACTTGTTAAGAGCGATTGCCGCGGTTGTACCCAGTACGGTAGATACAATAGTGGAAGCAAAAGCCACGATTAAGCTGTTGGTAAGAGCTTCCAACACGCGACGGTTCTTGAACAGAGCTAAGTACCAGTCAAAGGTGAAGCCGCTCCACACAGCGTTGATGCGAGATTCGTTAAAGGAATACAACGCTAAAATCAAGAGAGGCAGGTACAAAAAGGCCAAGATAGCCATTGCGTACGCGCATAAAACGTGACTACGCCATGTCTTTGGCATTTTTACCACCTCCTTGCTGAGAAGAAAGTGCCTTGTAGTACAGTACGATTAGTACTAAGGAAAGCACTGCAAGTACAATGGAAAGGGCGCTGCCAAAAGGCCAATCGCGGGCTGATAGGAATTGGTTTTGAATCAAGTTACCAATCAGCGCAGATTTTGCACCACCCATTACGTCGGGTACGACAAACATACCCAAGGAAGAAATAAATACTAAAATTGTTCCTGCGGCAATACCGGGCATAGTCAAAGGCAGGGTAATTTTGCGGAACGCAGTAAAGGGGGAAGCGCCTAAATCAGAAGCAGCTTCCAGTAAACGGTGGTCTAACTGCTCAATGGATACATAAATAGGAAGAACCATGAAAGGCAGCAAAGCGTACACCATACCAAGCATAACGGCAACTTCGTTGTATAACATCTGCAGAGGCTGGTCAATCAAACCAAACTTAAGCAAGATTGTATTGAGCACGCCCTGGGTTCTTAAAATAATTACCCACGCATAGGAGCGTATTAAAAAGTTAATCCAAAAGGGAATCATCACCAAAATTAAACCGGGCTGTTGCCATTTTTGAGGAAGCTGGGCGATGAAGTATGCTAAGGGGTATCCCAAAAGGATAGTCAAAACCGTGGTAATGAGTGCCACGATGAGGGTATCCGCAAAAATAGACAGGTATAATGTTTCAGTAAAGCGAGCATAGTTGCCCAAGGTCCAGTCAAAAATTACTTGACCGTAAGGTGTACGACTGGCAAAGGACACTGCCACAACAATCAGCAGCGGTACAACAAAGAAGAAGCTAAGCCAGAGTACGGTTGGTGCAACCATCAATTTTCCGTTTCTCATTTGTGTACAATCACCTCGTCTTGAGGCTGCCACCAGATGCCAACGCGTTCATCGGGCTGCCAGCGTTTAACATCGTCAAAATATTGGTAAGCTACAACGGTTTGGTTAGAATTGTCCAAACGCACAAAAACCTTGTCGATTGTGCCGTAGAAAACAACATCAACAACAGTACCATACAGCTGCGGTTCCGGATGAGTAAAGTTTTCTTCATCTTCGGGGCAAAGGTTAAGCTTTTCCGGACGGACAACACTGGTTTCGCCGGTAGGATGCTCAAAGAAATTGCTTTCGCCGATAAATTTGGCAACGAATTTAGTTTTAGGAGTGTGGTAAATGGTGTCCGGGTTATCGTCCTGCTCAATAACACCCTTATTCATAACGACAATGCGGTCACTCATAGTCAAGGCTTCTTCCTGGTCATGAGTAACATAGATAAAGGTCAAGCCCAAACCACGTTGCAGATTCTTTAATTCTAATTGAAGGTTCTTACGCAGCTGGTAGTCCAGCGCACCCAAAGGTTCGTCCAACAGCAAAACTTTAGGATTATTAACCAAAGCGCGGGCAATGGCAACACGTTGCTGCTGACCGCCACTCATTTGTTGGGGACGGCGCTTGCGTAGCTCTTCTAATTGAGTAAGGTAGAGTACTTGTTCAACACGTTCCTTTTGTTCGTCCATGGGAACATTCTTCATTTTTAAACCGAAATGTATATTTTCCTCAACAGTCATGTGAGGGAACAATGCGTAATTTTGGAAAACCATATTTACGTCACGTTTATAGGGGGGCAGCTTGGTAACATCCTCATCATCCAAAAAGATTTTGCCATCGGTAGGCTGTTCCAGACCTGCTATCATACGCAAAAGAGTAGTTTTGCCGCAACCGGAAGGCCCCAGCAGCGTAATAAACTCGCCATCGTGAATGGTTAAATCGATGGACGGAATAATTATATGATCGCCGAATTTCTTAGAAATTCCCTGTAAACGGATCATCTCTTTCATCTTACCGTTGTCACAACCTTTCTTACAGTCTTATATAGACTAATTATAACAAAAACAAAAGAAAATTCAACAAGTTTAGTAAAATAATAGAGGTATTTTGAGAGATTTTGCTATTTTTTCCGTTATCTGCAAGAATATGACGGATTTTGCGTGTTTTTGCAGGGAATTTGTGAAAAAACAAGAAGCGACTTAAAAAATAGACCAACCTGCAAAAATAAATTGCTAAATTTAATATAAGATAATATTATAGTATTAAGATAATTGTTTTGGGAGGAGGAATTGTCTTATGTGGATGGTCTTGGCATTCTTATCTGCAATTTTTGCGGCGCTTACTTCTATTTTGGCAAAGATTGGTATTGAAGGAGTAAACTCCAATCTGGCAACTGCTATCAGAACCATGGTTGTTGTTGTCATGAGCTGGGGTATGGTTTTTCTGACTAATGCTCAAGGAGGGATTAGCTCCATCAGCCAAAAGAGCTGGATTTTTTTGGTGCTGTCAGGTTTGGCGACGGGTGCTTCCTGGTTGTGCTACTATAAGGCTTTGCAAATTGGCGAGGCTTCTAAGGTTGTACCAATTGATAAATTAAGCATTATCTTCACCATCGTGCTCGCCTTTTGGGTATTGCACGAACCTGTTACAATGAAGGCAATTATTGGTTGCATATTGATTGGCATTGGCACGCTGATGATGGTGGTGTAGATAATTTACATGACATTTCGGTAAACTTGAAGCAATTTTGTTTTTTAGCAATGCTTGCCTTGCGTCCATGGACTGTGTCAGATATAATTAATATAGTAGGTAATTTTGATTTTTATAAATGGAAGGAGAAATGGCTATGGCAGATACTTCTAAAATTTATCATATTCCCCAGGATTTAGATGCTGTGCAAGTTGGCGAAGCAATTGTTAGATATTTGGTTGAGGTTAAAGAAATGGTTGCAGAAGGCACTCCGACACCGGAAGGTTACTTTCTGCAAGCAAAGTCTCCTGAAAGCACTTGGAAAAAGCTTGCTGGCATGAGCAAGGCAACCCAAGTTCAAATCATTGGTGGCGATAATTCCATTACTGTTTCTGTAGGTAGCGGCGAATGGACTGACAAAATTGGTGCAGGCGTTGTTGGTGCAGTAATCTTTGCTCCGCTGATGGTTACTGCGGCCTTTGGCGCTTTAGGTCAAAAGAAACTTATTGATGACATTTTTGAGTTCATCGAAAAATATATTTATACTAAATCCTAAACGAAAACAAAAAGCCGGATCGGAAGGTCTGGCTTTTTTCTTTGTCATAAAAATTTAAAGGAATCTTAACCGAGACGTTGCAATAAAAATAGTGTTCACTGGTATTATAATCTTGGGGGATGGGATGCAATCATACATAATTCTGCAAAGGAGGAGTGAACATGATTTATACAGATTCCGGACTAATCAATAAGGATGGCAGCATTAATTTACAGTATGCCTTTGAATGGATGTGCGTCTTAAAAGAAGAATATGACATGAGAGAATTTCTAAAGGACATGAACGATATCGAATGGCTGTTAAGCGCACCGGTTGATAAGATTGATTTGATGCAGGCTAAATTTGATGAATTAAGCGGAAAATATTCTTTGTATGTAAATATCGTTAATATTTTCAATTACCGAAGAGGAATGAATCGTATTAAATCATCTTTACGTGAGCAGTTGAGATTATATTATTACCACTTACCCTTGTTTGCACTGCTAAAGCATCAAGTAACTAAGGTGTTTGAACTTGAAGTAAACAAAATGATATGTGAATGTGCATAAAAGTATTTGGTAAAATTGAAGCGCCAGACCGAAAGGTTTGGTGCTTTTTGTTTTATAGTGGTACAGGAATGATTACTAAACTATCCGCTTGTAAGAGTGAAATGGATAAAAGTTGTAATAGTTTTTTACTTAATTCCAAAGTATCAAGTTGGTACTTTGAGATTTCTAAAGTGTCAAAAATATGTTCCAAAGTGCCAAATTGGCACTTTAGGGTTATCTAAGTGCAAAAAGAAAGTTCTAAAGTGCAAAAACTGCACTTTGGAGGAACTATCTGTATTAGATAAATATAGTGATAAAAATTTATGGTATAATAAAAAGGAAAATCTTGTTTGAAAGCGGAGTGAGTTTTTCAATGAAATTGTTTCGAGATTATGATGAAAAATGTCCTTTGAGTATTGAAGCATACGCTCAAGGGTTAAAAGGACACACTTTTCAGGATGTAATTGATTGGGCTTTTGAATCATTTGAAACTGGTAAGCAAGATGCTTCTAATGCAGTAGAATTATTTGGTAATGCTTGTCGAAAGGGTGGATTAGGTAACCTTTTAGAACAACTTTACTTTGGTTACGATATAAACAGTGATTCTTCTGCGGATTTTAAGTTTGCAGGAGTCGAACTGAAAGTAACTCCTTATGAACTTAGAAGAGATGGTAGTAAACGCGCTGGTGAACGTTTGGTATTAACTATGATTAGTTATAATGAACCCGTGGAACCAGAGTTTTATAAATCTCATCTTTGGGAAAAATGTAGACTTCTTTTATTAGTATATTACTTGCGTGATAAGAGTTTAGATGATAATTTGCTGTATCATATTGATTACGTAAAGTTATTTACTCCGCCTTTATCTGACTTGAAAATTATGGAGGAAGATTACAAAACTATAATAAGCAAGATTGCAGATGGAAAGGCTCATGAACTTTCTGAAAGTGATACTATGTACTTGGGGGCTTGTACGAAAGGTGCAACAGCTGCTAAAAGTACTGTTCCACAATTTTATAATCCAGAAGTTAAAGCAAGAAAGAGAGCTTTTTGTTTTAAAAACTCTTATATGACAACCGTTCTTAACGATTATATTGTTAAGGATATAACTACATACGAGCCTATCATAAAAGATGATAGTATTCTTAAAAATAAAACATTTGCTGAATATATCACTGAAAAAATTAATGCTTATGTTGGAAAAAGCGATGCTGAACTTTGTGAATTGTTCCAACGTGAATATAACAACAATAAAGCACAATGGTATGACTTAGTTTTTAGAATGTTGGGGATTAAGTCAACTAAAGCGGCAGAATTCCAAAAGGCAAATATTGTCGTTAAAGCTATTAGGCTAACTTCTACGGGGAAAATGGTAGAAAGTAGTCCATTACCTCCTTTATCTTTCCAACAATTGGTTAGTGAAGATTGGGAAGACTCTTCTTTGTATGAATATCTTTCTGAAACAAAATTTTTATTTGTCGTTTACCAACAAGAAGTCAGTCATTATGTTTTGAAAGGTTGCCAATTGTGGAATATGCCTTATAACGATTTGAATGTTGAAGTCCAAGAAGGTTGGAACAAAATAAAAGAAACTATTGCTAATGGATTAGTACTACGTAAGAAACAACGGAAAAATGGTTTTGTAATTGAGAATAATTTACCCAAGAAAAAGGATAATAAGATAATTCATATAAGACCTCATTCTCAAAAATCTTTTTATGTTTTAGAAGATGGTGAAGTTTGTGGGAGTGGTACTTATTCCGATGCTGGCAAATTACCAGACGGTAGATGGATGACAAAGCAAAGTTTTTGGTTAAATAATGACTATGTTCTTTCTATACTAGAAAAGAGTTTGACAAAATAATCTCTTGATCAACAGTGGTATTTTTGTTATAATAACAGAGTAATTTATGAAAGGGGTGCTGTGATGGAACAGACTGTTTGCGAATTGTTCGCAGGAGTAGGAGGATTTCGACTTGGATTAGAAAAATCATCATCTGACTGGAAGACAGTTTGGTTTTCACAGTGGGAGCCTGGAAAAACAAAACAATGGGCACACGACTGCTACGTTGCTCATTGGGAAGATATAGATGCAAATACGGGAATTGATATTGCACTTGTTGATAAAAAAGATATTCCTAAACATAATTTACTTGTTGGTGGTTTTCCTTGCCAAGATTATTCTGTTGCTAGACCTTTACCGGGTGCAGATGGTATTGACGGTAAGAAAGGTGTTCTTTGGTGGCAAATTAGAGATACATTGCAAGTCCATAACACTCCGTTTGTATTGCTTGAAAATGTAGATAGATTATTAAAATCTCCTGCAAAACAAAGAGGCAGAGATTTTGGTGTAATGTTAGCTTGCTTGGCAAACTTGAATTATTCTGTTGAATGGCGGGTAGTTAACGCTGCTGAGTATGGTGCTGCACAACGAAGAAGAAGAACTTTTATTTTTGCGTATAAGAACAATACCAGATGGGGAATTTGTCAAGGGGAAAACTCTGCTAGAGAAATTTTTGATACAGAAGGTTTTTTTGCAAAAACATTTATTGTAGAACCTGTTGGTGATATTGATAAGTGTCTTATCGATTATCGTGACATACATTCTGTTTCTGAAACCTTTAAGTTCGAGTTTGCTAATGCTGGTTATATGCATAATGGTGTAGTTTATACAACAAAAGTTGTCCCTGTAGAAGAACAAGCTATACCCTTGCAAGAAATTATAGAAAAAGACGTTGACGAAAAATATTATCTTGGTGAAAATCTTGATAAATGGCAGTACCTAAAGGGTGCGAAGAAAATTTTACGTACAGCGAAAAATGGGCATCAATATACTTTTAGTGAAGGGGCAATTGCTTTTCCTGATGCACTAGATATGCCTTCAAGAACAATGTTGACTTCTGAATCTAGTTTGAATAGAAGTACTCATGTTATTGAAGATCCGCAAACTAAAAGTTTAAGATTACTTACTCCTGTTGAAACCGAAAGATTACAAGGTTTTGAAGATGATTGGACAAATACGGGGATGCCAGAAAAATTTAGGTATTTCTGTATGGGTAATGCATTGGTGGTTCCAATGATTACTAGAATGGGTAAAGTGCTTGATAAAATTTTTAAAGATGAATAAAGAATTAACAGGCAGTAACGTATTATTGGTTGCTACCTGTTTTTTTATAAAATGTTTTAAGAAAGGTGGAATGTTGTGTGAAGTTTACAGTTAATATTAAAGAAGTTATATGCGAAACATTTAAGGTTGAGGCAGATAGTGTAGAAGAAGCATTGATAATCATAAAGGGAGCGTATGATAGTGGTGAGATAGTTTTAGAACCAGGCGAATTAATTTCAACAAAAGCAACTGCTTATAACGAAGAAACTGGTGAGTGGAGTGAAGCAGTTGAATTTTAAAAGAGGAAACGGATACACGTGTGGCTAAAATATCAATACAAATTTATAGTTTCTGACATATATATGTGCAAATTTACTGCGTCTTGTTGGATGGAATAAAACTGCGCAGGAATACTGACGGAAATCTGACGGAAATCTGACGGAAATGGTGTTGATATAATGTGTAAAGCATGATATGCTGTTCGTAGAGAAGGGAGGCGAGCAAAGTGATTGATTTAACTAATTTTAAGGTTTTTGATTTTAATGAGGGGGTTCCGTATGTTTCCATTACGAATAACGGATTGACCTTTAATAAGTCTGTTATAATGAAAATGGATTATCCGGAACGAGTTAGATTATTAATTAATGAAACTGAAAAATTAATAGCTGTACAACGTTGTGATGAAGAGGATGCAAAGGCTGCTCCGTTTTACAAAGAGAAAGCTAATGGAGTTTTATCTGTTAGAATGAACTCAAGGGATTTAATCAACACTATTGAGAGAATTTGTTCTTGGGACTTAAAAAAGCTTTCTTATAGAGTTAATGGAGTGTATATTCCAGAAGCATCCATAATGTTGTTTAATCTGGATGAAGCAGTCACTATGGCATAAAACTCGCTTTGTTTCTCAAAAAAATAAGCTTACGTGAGGGTGGAAACTCACATAAGCTTAGTGAGAAGAGAAGAGACGAATTGTCACCTGCTATTCTCGTATGCACTTTGATTGTAGCATTTGTTTCTTCTCTTTTCCATAGATTCACGAATTCGTCTGTGAAAAATCTTTTGGAAAGGGGGTGCGTAGTATGAAAAAACGCAAGGATAATAACTTGATTTTTACTGCTTATATAACTCTTAAAGATGGGCGTAGACTCTACGCCCATCAGGTTGGTAAGAAAGCGTTTTGCTTTCCTAAACGAAGAAAATTAGAAAACGTTGACTAATTTGTTTTGAGAGTACAAGGTGACAGTGTTCTCTTTCTGGTTATAATGAGGTGTTATTATGAGCAACAAAAAAAGTGGTAAGGAAATGGCTTCTTTCGCCGCAAAAATTTTACGAGCTAAAGATAGCTCTAATATCCAAAAAGAATTAGCTGGAAGTGTTTTGTCCCAACGTAATACTAATAAAGTTACTGGTAAGGATATGGAAAGCAAGGCTTCTAATGTTCTTAATAGTGATAAGTATTCAAAGGTGACGAAAAGCTTAGCTGGAAGTGTTTTATCTCAATCTAAAAAAGATAGATAAATATGTACTTCTCGTTTTAAGGAGTTCGAGTAAATGATATGCTGAACTCCAAGACAAATAAAAGAAGAGTATCAATAATTATAGTGATTATTGATACTCTTCTTTTTTTATGATAAACTTTTCTTAAAAGAGGAAGAAAGCAGGTGAACTATGAACCTTTCAATGTTTAAACGCAGTGATGTTTATTACAGTGGTTCTGAACGAAAGCTTGGAATAGTCATTGGTGAAGATGAATACATGGTTAAGTTTCGTAAGGCAACTGCTTTTGGTAAAAGAAATAATCACGTTTCTGAATACTTAGGTTCAAGAATTTTTGGCTTGCTTGGATTTGAAGTGCAAGAAACTTTTTTAGGAAGTTATGATGGTGAGCCTGTTGTTGCCTGTAAAAATTTTATAGGTTATGATGAGTACTTTGTTCCTTTTAATGATGTTGGTGAAAGTACTTTAGACCAAGATACAGACTTGTATCAGTACACTTACGAAGATATTATGCAAATGCTACGAGATAATTCTAAGCTGACAAATGTTGATGAAACAATTTCTCTGTTTTGGGAAATGTTTATTGTGGATGCGTTGCTTGGTAATTTTGATAGACATGGTGGTAACTGGGGATTTATAAAAAATAAGGATAAGTATCGTTTGGCTCCGGTGTTTGATAATGGCTCTTGCTTATATCCGAAAATGGTTGATGAATATGAAATGTTATCAGTTATAAATTCAGAAGCTGAAACCGATAAACGGATTTATACTTTTCCAACTTCCCAAGTTAAATTGAATGGAGAGAAGAGTTCCTATTACGAAGTTATAAATAGTCTGGCTTTTCCTGAATGTAATGTTGCGTTAATAAAAATTGTTGAAAAGATAGATTTGGAGAGAATTTTTAGTTTGATAGATGAAACTGTTGAACTTAGCGATGTCCAAAAGGATTTTTATAAGCATATGTTGAAGCATCGTTATGAGAAAATATTAAAAGCGTCTTACGATTTGTTGAGGAATCCAAAATGAGAGAATTTACAACTACGGGGCTTATTTGCTTGTGTGATGAATATGGAATTGAATATGTGGTTTCCAAGATAAGTTATACGGTTTGGGAAGATGAAAGCTACAAGTATGTGTTCACTCCAAACTATAGTGTTATTGATTTGTTGAAAGCTCCATTATATCAAGGGATACCTGGTTTGAAGATGGAGCTTCGCAAAAAAGAATATGTTAGAGAAAATATGGTTCCAGTTTTTATTAGCGAGCGCTCTCCTAATAAGAACAGAGAAGATTTATGGGAACTGCTTTCGGAAGTTGGATTAGATTATCATAATCAACTAGAATGGCTTATTCGCACAACCACTCGTTATAGTGGAGATAGATTTTATGTAAGGCGTTTTACTGAAGCTGACGAGAAGCATTGTGTTGTGATTGACGAACCTTCCTACGAGGAAAGAGCTTTGGGTTATTGTAAACTAGTTCTTGGTGTGATTTGTGCTGGACACGATGTTCAGACAGAAAATTATTTGATAGATGACAGTAATCGCAAAGAGTTTTATCATTTGCTGATGACTTTATATCGTAGTGAGTATGAAGCTGCGCGTAAGCAAGAACTTGAAAACAAAAAATTTACTCCAAGAGGTAGACAGCGTATAAAGTTGGATGTTCTTAAGGCAGATGAAGTGTTCTGTTTGTTTACCAATGATAAGATTTCTGAAGCGGAAGCTTTACAACGTTTGGAAGTTAGCAGAGCTACATTTTATCGTAGGTTGAAAGAATATAAAAATTTAGCGTAGATAAGATTATAATTTCTGTCCTCCACATAACTCTAAGTTACTACATTCTTTAGAAAAAGGATGCAAAGCTTTCAGCTTTGCTTGAACAGGGCAAAGAAACAAAGGAGAGAAGAAAACCAACAAAAGAAGAGAGGAAAAAAGAAATCTCACCCTTATAGTTGACATCGGAAAGAGAAAAGTGACGTAATCTCAAGAAAAAATTTTGAAAAGCAGTTAGTTAAAATTTTTTTCAAAAACAGAAAAATTTTACGTCACTTTTTGATTGCTCGTGACAACTATTAGAGTGAGGAGTAGATTTAGCAAAGTGATGGGGTATTGAACGAAAAATTTAGGAGGTTTATGATGCATAAAATCCTTTTCGTTTGCCATGGTAACATTTGTAGGTCACCGATGGCAGAGTTTTTACTGAAAGATATGGTTGCTAAACGTGGCATTGCTTCTATGTTTGATATTGCTTCTGCAGCGACAAGCAGGGAGGAGCTTGGCAACCCTGTGCACTATGGTACACGTAAGAAGCTGGCGCAGTTTGGCATTAGCGTTGCAGGCAAAACTGCTCGCCAGATGACAAGACGTGATTACGAAAATTATGATTATATTGTCGCAATGGACAGAAATAATTTGCGGAACATTGACCGCATTATTGGCAGTGATGATTTGCACAAGGTTAGTTTGCTTTTAGATTTTGCCGGCAGAAACGGACAAAGCATTGCTGACCCTTGGTATACTGGCGACTTTGACCTGACTTACGATGATGTGAAGGCTGGCTTGGACGGCTTCCTCGAATATTTAGGCTACTAAAAATTAGAAGACGAGGTGGAAGTCCTTGATAAAAAATAGACACACTATACAGCAATCTCCTTTTAGGATTAGCTATATGGTGTGTCTTTGTTGTTAAAAATTATTTTGGCGTAGGAATATTGTTTTATACTCTTTCGCTTACAAGGTTAAAGCCTTCTTCTGTGAGGCGCTTTTTGATTTGTTCGATTTGTGCCAGGTCACGGGTTTCTAAGCCCAGTTTCAGGAAGCAGCTGGTAATTGCCATGTTGGCATCACTGCGGTCATGATGTACGCTAATAACATTCGCACCACAGCTGGAAACGATATCGCTTACGTGAAGCAGTTGGCCCGGCTTATCTTCTAAGGCAATCATCAGATTGGTTTTGCGTCCGCTCATTACTTGACCGCGGGTGATTACGCGGGAAAGGATGTTAACGTCAATGTTACCACCGGAAACAAGGCACACAACCTTTTTACCTTGGAGGGGAAGCTTGTTGAAGAGAGCTGCTGCTACTGGAGTAGCGCCTGCGCCTTCGGCGATAAGCTTTTGCTTTTCAATAAGTGCGAGGATTGCTGCAGCGATTTCGTCCTCGCTGACAGTGATGATTTCATCTACATATTTTTCAATGATATTGAAGGTGTTTTCGCCAGGAGTTTTAACTGCGATGCCATCTGCAAAGGTGCTAACACAGTTTAAGGTTTGGTAGCATTTTGCCTTGAAAGCGTTGAACATGCTGGCTGCGCCTGCTGCTTGTACGCCATAAATTTTAATGTCGGGGCGTAAGCTCTTCATAGCGAGAGCAACACCGGAGATAAGACCGCCACCACCAATGGGAACAATAACTGCTTCAACATCAGGGAGCTGTTCCAAAATTTCTAAGCCAATACTGCCTTGCCCTGCGATTACCAAGTCATCATCGTAGGGATGGATAAAGGTCATGCCGGTTTCTTCCTGCAGTTGTACAGCAAGGTCATGGGCATCGTCATATGTTCCTTTGGCAAGACGCACCTCTGCGCCCAAGCGTTTAGTGTTTTCTACTTTCATGATAGGTGCGCCATCAGGCATACAGATAATACTTTTGATACCCATCTTTGTAGCAGCAAGGGCAACGCCTTGGGCATGGTTACCCGCACTGCAGGCGATTACGCCTTTAGCACGTTCTTCTTCCGTAAGCTGGCTAATTTTATAGTAAGCACCGCGCACTTTAAAGCTGCCGGTTACTTGCAGGTTTTCTGTCTTCAAATATAATTGTGTGCCGTCACAAAGTTGGGGAGCAGCGATTAAGTCTGTTTTGCGGGCGATATCCTTCAAAACGAAGGCTGCATGGTAAATCTTATCCAAGGTAAGCATAACTTTCCTCCTTAGCTTTTCGTTTAAAAGCTTCATATATATACAAACATTATTCTATGTTAAAATGGGAATGCAGTCAATAAATTATTTTGCGGTTTTAGTATAGCGTATGCTATACTAAATACTGTAAATTGATTTGACTGAAGGTATTGGAAGTGCTGTGGAACGAGGTTGGGCAAGCCTGTAAGGAAAAGACGTAATAGTGATACGTCTAGCAAGATAAGTTCCAACGCAGTGAGACAGTGCTTCTAACGGTTTTGTAGAATAGGAGTAATAACAGATGAATTGGATAGAAGTAAATGTACAAGTAACCCACGAGGCGGTGGAAGCTGTTTCTGATATTTTGGTAAGTGTCGGCGCTCACGGAGTTGCTATTGAGGACCCCCAGCTGATTAATGATTTGCGTAACAGTGGCACTTGGGAACTGTGTGATATTCCGGAGCAGGAGAACACGGAGGTTGTAACCGTTAGTGCCTATTATGCAGATGACGAAAAGCTGCAAGAACGTTTGGCACAAATTGAAGACGAGCTGAATATTATTGAAGAACGTATTGGCAAGTTCCGCTTTGGCAATACTCGCTTTCGTACTGTTTCCGAAGTGGATTGGGCAAATGAATGGAAGCAATATTTCCACGTTACCCACGTTGGGGAAAGCTTGGTCATTAAACCTAGCTGGGAAGAATATGAAGCTAAATCCGGTGAGCATGTAATTAAAATTGATCCCGGTATGGCATTTGGCACCGGTACTCACCACACGACTAATATGTGTATGGCGCGTTTGGAGAAAATTATGACCAAGGATGCTATGGTTTTTGACGTTGGTACTGGCAGCGGTATTCTTGCTATTGCGGCAGCTCTTTTAGGTGCTAAGAAAGTTAAGGCTGTGGATATTGATGCTGTTGCGGTGCGTGTGGCGAAGGAAAATATTGCTGATAATGGTTTAAGCCAGATGATTGACGTTAAAGAGGGCGATTTGCTGCGCGGAACCGAGGGTAAGGCTAATATTATCATTGCTAATATTATTGCAGATATTATCATTATGTTGCTGAAGGATATTCCCGGCAAGCTGGAAGACGATGGCATTTTCCTTGCAAGCGGTATCATCAGTGAGAGACGTGACGATATTGAGGCGGCGGCTCAAAAGGTTGGCATGCAGGTTGATCACGTTGATGAAAAAGGCGGATGGGTCGTAATGCAAATGAGTAAGGTGAAGTAGATGCACAGGTTCTTTATACCACAATTATATAATGAAGAAATGAGTATTAGCGGAGTGGATGCCAAGCATATTGGCAGGGTGCTGCGGATGCAGGCTGGTGATAAGCTGCAGATTGTTAGTGATGATGGCGTAAGTGCATTGGCAGAGATTGTTTCTATAACGGAAAGTGTTGTTACGGTTCGTTGCCTGGAGAAATTAGCTGAAAGCCATGAGCCTGCAGTGAGGATTACTCTTGCCCAGGGCTTGGCTAAGGGTGAGAAGATGGACTTCATCATCCAAAAGGCAGTGGAGCTTGGGGCTTACAGCGTTGTGCCCGTTGCCATGGAACATTCTGTTGTGCGTCTTGATGGTGCTAAGTCAGAAAAGAAGGTTGAGCGTTGGCAAAAGATTGCGGAAGCCGCGGCTAAGCAAAGCAAACGGGATATTATTCCACAAGTACAAGCTGTACAGAGCGTGAGCCAAATGCTTGCTAACAATAATTGTAAGACGAAGATTATTGCTTACGAGTGTGAGGATAGAACGAGTCTGAAAACTGCCTTGAGAGATTCTGGACAATTGGAAGATTTACTGCTTATCATTGGTCCTGAAGGTGGTATTAGTGAAGCTGAGCTGGCAAAGGCTCGCGAGGCAGGCGCAGTACCTGTAAGTCTTGGACGACGTATTCTGCGGGCAGAAACAGCAGGGCTTGTGGCGATGAGTGCTATTTTTTATGAAACAGGGGATTTAGGAGATTAAACCTATATGAAGAAAATTGCGTTTTATACTTTAGGCTGCAAAGTTAATCAGGCAGACACCGCCAGCATGGAAGGAATATTTCGCCGTGCGGGTTATGAGGTAGTACCTTTTAACGAAACAGCTGACGTATATTTGATAAATACCTGCGTCGTTACCAATAATGGTCAGCGCAGGTCCAGACAGATCATTAATCGTGCAGTACGCCACAATCCGTTGTCCTTGACTGTGGTTACAGGCTGTTACCCGCAAACTGCGCCGGAAGAAGTGAAAGCTATCGATGGTGTGGACGTAATCATTGGCAATCAAGAGCGTGGTCGCATTGTGGAATTGGTAGAGCTGGCGCTAAACGAAAAGCGTACGGAAATTTTAGACAATGTGCAAAAGATGACCGTTGATACTAAGTTTGAAGAGCTGGGAGCCGGAACGGAAACTGATAAAACCAGGGCCTTCTTGAAAATTCAAGAGGGCTGTAACCAATATTGTACCTATTGTATCATTCCCTATGCCCGTGGACCTTTGCGTAGCAGAAGCCTTGAAAGCATTAAGACAGAGGTTGGTAAGCTGGTGGCAGCGGGCTACAAGGAAGTAGTCTTGATAGGCATTCACTTGGGATGCTACGGCAAGGAGCTTGGTGGCAAGTTAACCTTGTACGACGCGGTAGAGGCGGCGTTGAGTGTGGAAGGCTTGAAGCGTTTACGTTTGGGAAGTTTGGAATCCGTAGAGGTTGATTCCCGGATTTTGGACTTGATGGCGCGTGATGAACGCTTGTGCCGTCATTTGCATTTACCCCTGCAGTCTGGCTGTGATAAAATTTTGAAGGCAATGCACCGCCCCTACGATACTGCCCGTTACGCAGAGCTGTTACGCAATATCAGGGAGCAGCTTCCTGATATTACCATCACCACTGATGTAATTGTTGGTTTCCCCGGCGAAAGCGAGGAGGATTTTGCTGAAACTATGCGCTTTGCTGAACGCTGTGGCTTTGCCAAGATGCATATCTTCCCATTTTCTAAGCGTAAGGGAACTCCGGCGGCGAAGATGCCTGAACAAATCATTGAGGCGGTAAAGGAACAGCGCGCTGCAGCTTTAGGTGAACTGGATGAAAAAATGTTCCATGCCTGCTTGGAGCGGGCAGTAGGCACGGAAAGCGAAGTGCTTTTTGAACAGCCTGTGGACGATGAGCATATTGAAGGCTTGATTGGCAATTACCAACGTGTAATTGTAAAGGCACCTGTTAGCTTATGCGGAGAGATTGCCAAAGTAAAAATTGTTGGCGTGCAAGATGACTTTCTTTTAGGCGAATTGAGCAGCAGGAATTAAAACAATTAGGTAGAATTAATTTAAATAGTAGAAAATAGTTAGTGGTGCTGGCTGAAAAGAAATATTAGCTCAATGCAGCAAGACAGTATTTATAACTATTTTGATTAAGGGGGTAATACCGATGGATGAAAACTGCATCTTCTGTAAAATAATTAAAGGCGACATTCCTTCTAATAAAGTATATGAAGACGATAAAATGATTGCCATTCATGACGTGGCTCCTGCTGCGCCCGTACATGTACTGCTGCTTCCCAAGGGACATACCGCTAACGTAACCACTGCGGATCCTGAATTGGTTGCCTATATGCTGGGAAAAGTTAAGGAAATTGCGGAAAAGACCGGCATCTTGGAAAAAGGTTTCCGTGTTGTAATCAACACCGGAGAAGAAGGTGGACAAACCGTAAACCACCTTCACATTCATGTAATTGGCGGTAAAGCTTTAGGTTGGCCTCCGTGCTAAATTTCGTTGACATAACTTGAAATTTCTTGTATAATTGTTCAGTAAGTGTTTTTAGGTGTATTGCGCCTAAATAACAATAAATTGCAGATACACTTCCCTAAGTGTGTGGAGGGAGGGAGAACAGATGGCAGAAATTAAAGTTGGCAAGAACGAAACTTTAGACAGCGCACTGCGCAGATTCAAAAGAGCAACCCAAAAGGCTGGTATTCTTTCTGAGGTTAGAAAACGCGAACATTATGAAAAACCGAGCGTTGCCCGTAAGAAAAAATCCGAAGCAGCTAGAAAACGTAAAACCAGATAATTGGAGGTGGACTTTATGTCTATAAAAGACCAATTAACTGCTGATATGAAAGAAGCAATGAAGGACAGAGAAAACGGTAAGCTCCGTTTGGCTGTAATTCGTATGGTTCGTGCAAATATCAAAAACGTAGAAATCAATGACAGAAAAGAACTGAACGACGATGAAGTTTTGGCTGTCTTGATGAAAGAGGTTAAGATGCGTCAGGATTCTTTGGAAGAATTCCAAAAGGCCGGACGTGATGAGTTGGTTGCCCAAGCTAAGGAAGAGATTGAGATTCTCAAGAAATATCTTCCGGAAGCTCTTGGCGACGAAGAGCTGAAAGCTATTGTTGCCGAGATTGTAGCTGAAGTTGGCGCTACCGGTCCTAAAGATATGGGCAAGGTAATGCCTGCAGTGATGGCAAAGACTAAAGGTCGTGCTGATGGCAAACGTATTAATGCCATGGTTCGAGAATTACTCGCAAAATAATATTAATGATAACCGTGTTGGTAAGTCAGCACGGTTATTTTTATTTTGTTTCAATGGTTAATATTTGATATACTATTACTATGAAAACTTTTTATAAGCAGATTGGAGTGAAAGAAAATGTTTGAATTAGTAAATTTTGTTTTCGGGAGTGGCTTTACTTTAATCGCAACTATTGTTGGCGTTATGGTGTTCCTGAATTTTGTACCTGTGGGTTTGTGGATTTCTGCTATTGCTGCAGGCGTGAGCGTAAGCATTGTAGATTTGATTGGTATGCGCCTGCGCCGCGTGCCTGCTGCTCAAATCGTATTGCCTTTGATTAAAGCTAATAAGGCAGGCTTAGATGTGAATGTTGATCAGCTGGAAGCTCACTATCTGGCAGGAGGTAATGTTGACCGGGTTATTGATGCTTTGATTGCTGCTCACCGTGCAGGTATTGATTTAAACTTTGAACGTGGCTGCGCCATTGATTTGGCAGGACGTAACGTGCTGGAAGCAGTGCAAATGAGCGTAAATCCGGAAGTTATCGAAACTCCTGTGGTTTCCGCAGTTGCGAAGGATGGTATTGAGTTGAAGGTTAAGGCTCGCGTAACCGTTCGTGCTAATATTGATAGGCTTGTTGGTGGTGCGGGCGAAGCTACCATCATCGCTCGTGTTGGCGAAGGCATAGTTACTAATGTAGGTTCTTCTAAAGAGCATACTGATGTTTTGGAAAATCCTGATTATATTTCTAAGACGGTTTTGGAAAAAGGCTTGGATGCTGGCACTGCCTTTGAGATTTTGTCCATTGATATTGCGGACGTGGATGTTGGTCGTAATATTGGCGCTGCCCTGATGACTGACCAGGCGGAAGCGGACAAACGTATTGCCCAGGCTCGTGCGGAAGAGCGTCGTGCTATGGCAGTGGCGAAAGAACAAGAGATGAAGGCTTACACTCAGGAAATGCAGGCGAAGGTTGTGGAAGCACAGGCTAAAGTGCCTGCTGCTTTGGCAGATGCTTTGGAAAATGGCCGCTTGGGTGTGATGGACTACTACCGTATGAATAACATCAATGCTGATACTGAAATGCGTAAGACCATTGCAGAGGTTAGCCCTGTCAATGAGAAGGAGCAATAAGCTTTGTAGGAGGCAGCTATGTTCTTTTATGTAAGTGATAATAGCAGTTTCTTTTGGATTCTTTTTGCTTTTATTCTGATAAATTTTTTGCTGACGATTTTTATGAGCAGCGGTAAGCGCCGTGCTCCTATGCCTGAACAGCAGGAACCGGAAGAATACGATTATCCGGCTAAGGAAAAATCTGACAGGGATTTGGCAGAAGAATTTGAACGAGTCTTAGGCAAAAAGCAAACTAAAGTCCATACGGATGACTGTAATTTAAAGCATGACAGGGGAAAACTTTATACTGAACCCCAATTTATGGAAGAAGAGGCTGCAGTTACTGCTAAGCCTTTGTCTATCCAGGTTGCTGTTCCCAAAAAGAAGTTTACCCATCCTAAGCTGGTACAGGGGTTAATCATGGAACAAATTCTTGAAAAACCTCGCAGCTTAAAACCCTATGGTGGAGATTTTTAAAGTACACAGAGGAAGTAAGGTGTAAATATGTTAGAAAACTTGAAGTTAAGCGGTAAATTACCTAAAGAAGAATATAATAGAATTATGGACACATTAGGTGTACGATTGGGCTTGGCACAACGCAAAGCGAGAGAAGCGAAGCGTCCGGTAATCTTGGTCTTTGAGGGTTGGCGGGGAGCGCGTCGCAGTTTAATCATCAATAAGATGATGCAGCAGATGGATGCTCGTGGCTTTAATGTTTATTCCGTGGTACATCTGACAGCTGAAGAGCGTCAAATGCCTTTCTTCCATTATTTCTGGAAACATTTGCCTGCTAAAGGTAATATTTCTGTTTACCATCGCAGCTGGTATTACCAAAAGAACGAGTGTGACGTTTCATTAAGTGATGAGGTACACAAATGGAATGATACTACCTTCGAGCACATTAACACCTTTGAAAAAGAATTGACAGATGACAATTACATACTATTAAAATTTTTCCTGCACGTTTCTGAAAAGAAGCAGAAGGAAAATTTAGCGAAGAATTACAAGACACTGGGAAAGGCGTGGCGTGATGTTTCGCCTGCTTATGATGAAAGCGGTCGTTATGAAGAGTTCGTGGAGCGCTATGAAAAAATGTTGGCGGCAACGGATACGGCTAATGCTCCGTGGCATTTGATTGCTGCCAACGATAGCCGTCAGGCTCAAATAGAGATTTTTACGGCGATTGTAGAAGGTATTGAAAGCGCTCTACAGGTCAATGTTGTAGAGGAAGCTATACCACCAAGACCGGAGCCTAAGTATGACGTTTTAAGCAATGTGGATTTAAATAAGAATATTACGAAGGAAGAGTATAAGGAGCTGCTTGACAAGTATCAGGAGCGGTTAACCGCCTTGCAGATTGAA
This sequence comes from Phascolarctobacterium sp., assembly GCA_017467905.1. Classification (GTDB taxonomy): domain Bacteria; phylum Bacillota; class Negativicutes; order Acidaminococcales; family Acidaminococcaceae; genus JAHHUH01. The sequence goes on along the minus strand of JAFUKD010000026.1, from coordinate 9,732 downwards.
ATCTTCCGTGCTAAAATTCCTGTTGTAATTGGCTTTGAGGGCTGGGATGCAGCGGGAAAGGGCGGTGCTATTCGTCGCTTGACGGCGGCGTTGGACCCTTTGGGATTTAATGTAAATCCCATTGCTGCTCCTAATGTTGTAGAAAAACAATTCCATTATTTGTGGCGTTTTTGGGTGCGCCTGCCCAAACCCGGGGTTGTTGCCATTTTTGATAGAACTTGGTATGGACGAGTGATGGTGGAGCGTTTGGAAGGCTTTGCTACCGAAAGGGAATGGCAACGTGCCTACGCAGAGATTAATGACATGGAAGAGCAGTGGGCGGAGCATGGTATTGCCACCGCTAAATTCTGGCTGCAAATTGATAAGGACGAGCAGTACAGACGATTCAAGGAGCGGGAAGATAATCCTTATAAAACTTGGAAGATTACCGATGAGGATTGGCGCAATCGGAACAAGTGGGATGCTTATGCCAATGCCATCAACGAAATGCTGGTGCGCACTGATACAGTACATGCGCCTTGGACAATCGTAGAAGGCAATAATAAATATTACGCACGTTTAAAGGTCTTAAAGACAATTATAGATTTGTTTGAGAAAAAATTAGGAAAAGATTAGAGGGAAAGCTTTGTCCTGGAAAATTAAAGACGATTTGAAACAAAAAATTGCTGATGAATGGGGAGCGCAGGTGTACCAGCCAGGATTACGTCATCCTGTTGCCTTCGTATACCCAAATGTTTATCATTTAGGAATGTCCAATTTAGGAATGCATATTTTGTACCAAATGATAAACGCCCGTGGCGATAGTGCCTGCGAGCGCTTCTTTCTGCCTGAAAGCAGCCTGATTAAGGAGCATCAAAAAACTCGTACCGCTTTGCTTAGTGTGGAAACCCAGCGGCAGCTATCTGATTTTAGCGTTATTTTTGTGATGCTGTCTTTTGAGATGGATTATGATAATTTATTGACAGTTCTGGAGCTTGGCAATATTAAATTGCGGGCTGCTTTGCGCAACGAGAAGGAGCCCCTTGTTATTGTAGGTGGTCCTTGCGCAACCTTTAATCCGGAACCCTTGGCTATGGTAGCAGATGCGTTCGTAATTGGCGAGGGAGAAGAAACCGTACAGAAAATTTTGGATGCTGTTTACACTGACATTACCAAGGAAGAGAAGCTGCTTGCTTTGGCAAACATTCCCGGAGTGTATGTGCCTAAGTATTACACACCTCTGTATAATGAAGAAAATGAATTTGCAGGTATGGAACATGACGAGCGAGTGCCTGTTAAAATTACACGTCAATGGATTAAGGACATTGATGCTTATCCGCATACATCTGCCATTGTTACCAGTGGTACGGAGTTTGAGAATATGTATATCGTGGAGGTAGCACGAGGCTGTGGACGTCATTGCAGATTTTGTATGGCAGGCTATTGTTTTAGAAAGCCACGTCCTCGTTCCTTAGAAAATATTTTAGCGGATATAGCCAAACGTCCTGAGCGTACTAAGAAAGTGGGTTTAATGGGTGCTGCTGTGTCCGACCATCCGCAAATTAAAGAGCTAACAGCGGAGCTGGTACGCCAAGGAATAAGTTTTTCTGTGGCCTCGTTACGAGCAGACACTTTGGACGAGCAAATGACCGAAGCTCTCGCGGCAAGTGGACAACGTACTATGACTGTTGCTCCGGAGGCTGGCAGTAAACGTATGCGTGACAGTATCAATAAGGGTATTACAGAAGAACACGTTTACAACGCTATGGAGCTGGCTGCTGCTGCTGGCATGAAGAATATCAAGCTTTATTATATGATAGGTTTGCCTGGCGAAGAGGACTCTGATATTGAAGAAATGTTTGCCATGATTAAACGTATTCGTTCTAAAATGGACGAAGCCGGCAATAAGGGGGAACTGGTAATTTCTGTCAACGGATTTGTACCAAAGCCTTTTACTCCGTATCAATGGTCTCCTTTATGTGCTCCTTCTATTTTGAAGCGTCGTTTCAAAATGCTTAACGATGGTCTGAAAAAAGAGAAGCGCATCAAGCTGATTACGGAATCTTTAAAGGAAAGCGTTGTGCAGGCGGTGCTTGCCCGCGGTGATAGACAAATTGGTGAGGCACTTTTGGAGTCTCATACCAGCGGCGACCCGCTGAAATATGTTTTGAAGCAACGTGGTGTAAATATTGAAGATTACGCTTGCCGTGAATTGGAAGTAGGGAAACCTTTGCCTTGGAACCATCTTGATATGGGCTTTACGGAACAGTATCTTGCTGCAGAACTGGAAAAAAGTATGAGCGGTAAGTTCACTGTGATGTGTTTTGATGGTTGCAGGCGTTGTGGGGTGTGTAAATAACAATAAGCCAAAATTGTAGGTTATCATATGAAAGAATTTGTTATCGTAAATCAAAATAATATATGGTATGGAATGTTTCCTACGTTGCATGAGGCAGGATTTTTGCACGCCTGTAGTTGTCGCCTGCATGGAGCGAGTGCTATCGTTCCTGAAACTCTCAATTTGGCGCTACACGTGGGCGATGATGCGGAGCTGGTATTGCGTAACCGTAGGGCGTTTGCGCAGGCTGTAGGGGTAAATGCGGAGCGTATAACCACTTGTCAGCAGGTACATGGAAGTAAGGTTGTGCGTGTTACGGAAGAGCTTATTGGTAGTGGCGCGCTAGACTTTAGTACGACTATTAAAGATACGGACGCCTTGATTACCAATCTTCCTGACGTACCCTTAATGCTTTTCTACGCTGATTGTGTACCTGTACTGCTGGCTGATGTGGAAAGTGGTGCTGTGGGGCTAGCACATGCTGGTTGGCGCGGAACGGTAGCTAATATCGGGGCTAAGACTGTGGCGGCGATGGGAGAAGCCTTTGGAACGAAACCAAGCAAGCTTTTGGCGGCGATAGGACCTTCTATTGGGGTTTGCTGTTACGAGGTAGATGATTTTGTTCGTGACCAAGCTTCTGGCTATGAAGAATTTTTTGCCTTCAAAGGCGGGGGCAAGTATCAGCTGGATTTGTGGGGGGTGAACGCAAAGCAGCTACTTGAAGCAGGAGTTCCTAAGGAAAACATAATGGTTGCAGGTGTTTGCACCAATGATAATCACCAGCTGTTCTGCTCTTATCGTGCGGAACAGGGTAAGACAGGGCGCATGGGCGTGTGCCTGAGTGCTAGAAAAAATTATGAGGAATAAAAAAGCAGAGCTTTCAAGTTTTGAGAGCTCTGCTTTTGGTTGTGGCTATATAAAAAATCCTCCTGCCTTAACTGTGAAATCAGTATGCGACAGGAGGGGAGAAATAGGGGCAAGTGAAAGAGATTATTTTATAAAAAAATACCGGATATATGCTGAACTTCATATATCCGGCTAAAATTTTGCATTAGAGGTTAACTAATGCCCCAAGCAAATGTCTCGTTTGCTATTAAAATTCATTTTACCTCGTATAAAAATGCTTTGGTGTTGCAAAAGCAACCATAAAATTCAGTGATATAATTATTTTATTTACAAAAATACCACAAATAATTAATTTAGCAAATTTGTGAGGTTGACGAAGAAAATTCACCAGAAACAATTAAAAAAGTTTTGTAAGCGGTAAACAAAATGTTGCTTACGCAACGAAGTTACTTAACGGTTACTTTAATTACAAAATATTTACAAGCAAATTTTTATAGGCAATAATAAGTGCAAGAGATAGAAAAGCTATGAAAATTTTTATTGTAGGTGAATTATATGGACGTAAGGATTTCTGTGCAAAATTTAACTGGTATGCCTTTGTTTGAAGGGTTGGATACCGAAGAAATAGGTGAAGTTTTAAGCAGAGTTAATGTGATAGTAAAACGTTTCCGCAAGTCTGACTATATTTTATTGGCAGGTGATTGCGTAGATAATCTTTGCATTGTCATCAGTGGAACTGTACAAATGATAAAGGAAGATATTTGGGGCGACAAGTCTATTATCTCTAATTTGGGTGCAGGTGCTGTTTTTGCGGAAAGCTGTTTGGGACGTCGCCATGATCGTAGCATTGTAAGTTACTTTGCTGCCAGCGATAGCGAGGTGTTGATGCTTCCTTTCGGAAAAATTTTAGAGAATCCAAGTAATTCTAAGGCTCATGCTAAGGTAGTGTGCAATATAGTTTCTATTTTAGCTGATAATAATTCTAGACTCGTTGAGAAGACCGAGATTTTGTGTAAGAAGACCTTGCGTGGAAAGATTTATGCTTATCTTGAGCAGGAATCGGATAATGTAGGAAGCAAAAGATTTGTTATCCCCTTTAGTCGTACTGATCTTGCAAATTATCTTGATGCTGACCGTAGTGCTCTTACGAGAGAATTGGCAAGGATGCGCGATGAAGGCATGATTGCTTTTGAAAAGAATACATTTGAAATATTAGAGTAGTTTATTATAGTTGAGACCACAGTAATGTGGTCTTTTTTTATGCAGAAATTTGTGTTCTGATGGTGACAAAATTAGTGACACAAAAGTGAAGAATGTCAGGAGTGTAGCCGGCGCTTGAACAGTAGGTGAACATTGCACTTTGTGTGATTTTAGCAACGAATGCATAATAATACTTTTGCTAAAATAAACTCAGCGGAAGATAAGCTTAAAAAATGAAAAATTTGTGAAGCTTAAATAACGCAAAGATTTTATAAGGGAGGTATCATTATGTCCCAAGCTGTAAAATGTCTCATTCTTTTAGCAATTGTTGCACTCCTTTTCGTTACTGAACTTATTCCTTTGGCTATAACCGCCATGGGTGGAGCAGTTGCTTGTGGTTTACTGGGGTTCATTCCTGCTAAAGCAGTGTTTTCCGGTCTCAGTGATTCCACCGTAGTACTCTTTGCCGGTATGTTTGTTGTTGGTGCTTCCATGTTTTACACAGGGTTGGCACAAAAGGTTGGTACCGCCGTAGTAAGATTTTGTGGTACTAGCGAACTGAGCTTGATGTTTGGTTTGATGTTGGTGGCTACTATGCTTTCGTCCTGCTTGTCCAACACTGGTACTTGCGCGTGCTTGCTGCCAGTAGCACTGGGCATCTGCTCCGCTGCTAAAATCCCCGCTTCCCGTCAATTGATGCCTTTAGCATTTGCTTGCGGTTGGGGTGGCGTAATTACAATGGTAGGTACTCCTCCTAATATTATTGCAACTGGTGCGTTGAAGGCCGCTGGTTTACCTACTTTTGGATTTTTTGAATTTGCCTGGATTGGTATTCCTCTTTCTATTGCTGGTATGCTTTATATGATGTTTATTGGTAAGTACTTGCTTCCTAAAGCAGAACTTAGCGCAGATCAAGAGATTGAACAGGAAATTGAAGCAAAGACTACTTCTACTTCTAAACAGATTATTTCCGGCGCTATCTTATTATTAGTAGTAATTACGATGGCGGTTGGTATTCCTGGTATCTCTTTGGAAATGGCAGCTGTAATTGGTGCAATTATTTGTGTACTTACTGGTTGCTTGACCGAAAAGCAAGCGTATGGCTCCATTGACTGGGTAACCATCTTCTTGTTTGCTGGAATGATGCCTATTGCAACTTCTATGGACAAGACCGGTGCTGGTGTTCTCATTGCCGATTGGACGGTTGGCTTGATGGGTGGTACTCCTTCTCCGATGGTTGTTACTGCTGTGCTGTTCCTGCTTTCCTGCACCTTAACCCAATTTATGTCTAATACCGCAGCGGCAGCGCTCCTGTGCCCCATCGGTTTGGCGATTGCTAAACAACTTGGTGCAGATCCTAAGGCAGTAGTAATGGCGATTGCTGTAGCAGCATCCTGTGCATTCGCAACTCCGGTAGGCACTCCGCCTAATACTTTGGTTCTTGGTCCTGCTAACTACAAATTTGTAGACTATGTAAAATGCGGTATCCCGTTGGTAATTGTTTCCTTTATCGTGTCCATTATCGTTATTCCGATGGTATGGCCGTTCTTCCCGGGCTAATGAGGGTTTTAAATGTCATATGTTCTGAATACTCCATCAGATAATTTATAAAGGCTGTTGTATAATCGGAAGGTCAACCCGATTTGCAACAGCCTTTAGTTTATAAACAAAAGACTAATGCTTTTAAAAATTTAGATACTTAAAGATATTAATTTACGGAAAAACAATTAAAGGATAGAAGAAAACAAAATATTGGAAGTGCATTGGTAGGGATGGCTGTAGCAAACGCAACGCAAGACATATATTTGCCATGTTAGAATTTGGATAACGTAAGTAGTTGTGTGAAATTAATTTTCATACAGGTTACTTATGAAATTTTATAAAAGGAGGAACAAATATGTCCCCGGCAATTAAATGTTTAATTCTGTTGGCAGTAGTTGCGCTTTTCTTCGTAACCGAACTTATTCCTTTGGCAATTACTGCAATGGGCGGCGCAATTGCGTGCGGTCTGTTAGGCTTCATTCCGGCTAAGCAAGTATTTACTGGCTTATCCAACTCCACTGTAGTACTGTTTGGTGGTATGTTCGTTGTAGGTGCTTCCATGTTCTACACCGGTCTTGCTCAAAAAATTGGTACTCAAGTTGTAAAAATGTGTGGTACTTCTGAAACCGGCTTGATGTTCGGCTTGATGACAGTAGCAACTCTGTTGTCTTCCTGCTTGTCCAACACTGGTACTTGCGCATGCTTGCTGCCTGTAGCACTGGGCATCTGCTCCGCTGCTAAAATCCCTGCTTCCCGTCAATTGATGCCTTTGGCATTGGCTTGCGGTTGGGGTGGTATCATCACCATGGTAGGTACTCCGCCTAACATCATCGCAGTAGGCGCAATGAACGCTGCTGGCTTGGAATCCTTCACTTTCTTTGAATTTGCTTGGATTGGTATTCCTGTATCCGTAGCTGGTATGCTCTACATGATGTTCATCGGCAAATACCTGCTTCCGAAAGCAGAACTTGATGCTGACCAAGAAATTGAACAAGAAATTGAAGCAACTTCTCAAGACAGCACCAAACAAATCATTTCCGGCGTTATCCTGGCAGTAGTTATTTTCGTAATGGCTATCGGCGTTAAAGGTATTTCCTTGGAAATGGCAGCAGTAGTTGGCGCATTGGTATGCGTACTGACCGGCTGCTTGACTGAAAAACAAGCTTATGCATCCATCGACTGGGTAACCATCTTCCTGTTCGCAGGTATGATGCCTGTATCCACTGCAATCGACAAAACCGGCGCTGGTAAACTCATCGCTGAATGGACCGTAGGTTTGATGGGCGGTTCCCCGTCTCCGTTGGTTGTAACTGCAGTTCTCTTCGTACTGTCTGCAGGCTTGACCCAATTCATGTCCAACACTGCATCCGCAGCTCTACTCTGCCCGATTGGTATCTCCATTGCTCAACAACTCGGCGCTGACCCGAAAGCAGTAGTAATGGCAATCACCGTAGCAGCTTCCTGCGCATTCGCAACTCCGGTAGGTACTCCGCCGAACACCTTGGTTCTTGGCCCTGGCGGTTACAAATTTGCTGACTATGTAAAATGCGGCACTGGCTTGGTAGTAGTATGCTTCGCAGTTTGCTTGGTAGTAATTCCTATCGTATGGCCGTTCTTCCCTTGATTTGAATAGGGTGACAGTCGTTAGTTGACTTTAGTTAAATAACATTTTAAAAACAGACAAAACATTTTGCATAGATTGCAGTGTTTTGTCTGTTTTTGTTTTGTGATGAAAATGTGAAAAAAATTAGGAAATATGCGGTGTTTGGGAGCTTTATTATTAAACTTACTACGGCGATTATAAAGGTTACAAAAGTTAAAAAATATAGCGTTAAATAACTTACAAAATTTGCATAAAGATTTCTCGTTGCATAAGCAACAGAATATAGACGTTTGTTGCTGTTATTATGTGCTTGCAAGTTAAAAAATGACTTGCAAAAATTTTATAAAGGAGGAACAAATATGTCCCCGGCAATTAAATGTTTAATTCTGTTGGCAGTAGTTGCGCTTTTCTTCGTAACCGAACTTATTCCCTTGGCAATTACTTCCATGGCAGGCGCTATTGCTTGCGGCCTGCTCGGCTTCATTCCGGCAAAACAAGTATTCAGTGGTTTGTCTAACTCCACCGTAGTACTGTTTGGCGGTATGTTCGTTGTAGGTGCTTCCATGTTCTACACCGGTCTTGCTCAAAAAATTGGTAACACCGTTGTTGGTCTTTGCGGCACTGGCGAAAACAGCCTTATGTTCGGTTTGATGTTGGTAGGCACCCTGTTGTCTTCTTGCTTGTCCAACACCGGTACCTGCGCTTGCTTGTTACCCGTAGCTTTGGGTATCTGCTCCGCAGCTAAAATCCCCGCTTCCCGTCAATTGATGCCTTTGGCATTCGCTTGCGGTTGGGGTGGTATCATCACCATGGTAGGTACTCCGCCTAACATCATCGCAGTAGGCGCTATGAACGCAGCTGGCTTGGAATCCTTCACTTTCTTTGAATTTGCTTGGATTGGTATTCCTGTATCCATCGCTGGTATGCTCTACATGATGTTCGTAGGTAAATACCTGCTTCCGAAAGCAGAACTCGATGCTGATCAAGAAATTGAACAAGAAATCGAAGCTTCTTCTGACAACAAAACTAAACAACTTATCTCTGGTGCTATTCTTACCGTAGTAATTTTGGTAATGGCAATCGGCGTTAAAGGCGTATCCTTGGAAATGGCAGCAGTAATCGGCGCATTGGTATGCGTACTGACCGGCTGCTTGACTGAAAAACAAGCTTATGCATCCATCGACTGGGTAACCATCTTCCTGTTCGCAGGTATGATGCCTGTATCCACCGCTATCGACAAAACCGGCGCTGGCAAAATGATTGCTGAATGGACCGTAGGTATGATGGGCGGCTCCCCGTCTCCGTTGGTAGTAACTGCAGTACTGTTCGCACTGTCCTGCACCTTGACCCAATTTATGTCCAACACTGCATCCGCAGCACTGCTTTGCCCGATTGGTATCTCCATCGCTCAAAACTTGAATGCTGACCCGAAAGCAGTAGTAATGGCTATCGCAGTTGCAGCATCTTGCGCATTCGCAACCCCGGTAGGTACTCCGCCGAACACCTTGGTTCTTGGTCCTGGCGGTTACAAATTTGCTGACTATGTAAAATGTGGTTGCGGTCTCGTAGCAGTATCCTTCGCAGTTTGCTTGGTAGTAATTCCTATCGTATGGCCGTTCTTCCCCTGATAAATAGTTAGGGTTTTAGAAGGACTAAATACTTTCTTTAATTACATAATTGTTATAAAAATTAAGGAATGTGCTAAACGCCACACTGTAAAAGTGTGGCGTTTTTGTGTTTTGCGACAACGGTTGAAAAGCTTAGAAAGGCAGTTGGGGACAAGAGTTTTATTAACAGGACAAGATATTGTTAATAAAAAAACTTAAATAAAATAAAAGAACCAAAAAGAAAATTAAAAGAAAGCAGTTATACTGGAGAAAGAATAATTGTTGCATAAGCAACAGAATAAAAAGTGCATTAGCTGATATTATAATTTCGCAAGTTAAAAAATGACTTGCGAAAATTTTATAAAGGAGGAACAAATATGTCCCCGGCAATTAAATGTTTAATTCTGTTGGCAGTAGTTGCGCTTTTCTTCGTAACCGAACTTATTCCTTTGGCAATTACTGCAATGGGCGGCGCAATTGCGTGCGGCCTGTTAGGCTTCATTCCGGCTAAACAAGTATTCAGTGGTTTGTCTAACTCCACCGTAGTACTGTTTGGTGGTATGTTCGTTGTAGGTGCTTCCATGTTCTACACCGGTCTTGCTCAAAAAATTGGTAAT